>JAEZCA010000018.1 GCA_023412665.1 Bacillota bacterium | reverse complement strand
TCAATTTCCAATGGGGGCAAGCCCCCATACCCCCTCGCTGCGGGCGAAATGAATTCGCCCTACGCTACACTCCGTGCGCCACGCCTAAACGTGGCGTTTGAACAACGTCAGTGGGAGATTTTACTCGCCGCTGACAGCTTTTTCAATCGGTAACCCCCACCAAGCGTTTTTCAGCCTGAAGGGCTGAAAATACGTATAGAGGAGGGGGACTATTACATTATTCAATTTCAAACTCTGCTGCAAGATAAAGCTGATCGGATTCTGTATGCAATTGTTCACACAAAATTACCCGGTATTTCCCCTTGCCTAACTTCCCATACTCGTACTCCCAGTTAAAATCCAGTTCTTTATCGTCACCCGGCTCTAAACATGACAGCGCCATATTATAATCTATATAGTTTAGAACAGGTACCTGATACCACATATCATCGATCTTTACCTCCAGATTGATAATAGGTACATAGACAAACTCCCTGTCAGAATAGTTTTCAAGTATGACTGCCAGCCCTGTAGAAGAAACCGTCCCCTTTTTTATGGTCATGGCAATGCCTTCAAAACCATTGACAGACTCAATCTGTGTAGGCTCCAGCTTGTCAGCCTTTTTATAAGTCCTGTCACATGCACCTAAAAAGACAATACACACAAAAATAGCAATTAATAAAGCCATACTCTTCTTCATCTATTTTCACCCCAGCTCAATAGACAGACAAAGCGAGAAAATTGTTCCATGTTTGTCCTATTTAGTTATACATACACCACTTTCACTTTCTTTATAGCTATACCGGAACAGAACTCTTCCATCTGCAAGGACACCGAGGATATGCGGACCACCGCCTTTGACAGCCAGGATATCATTTTCTGACTCCAGCGTCTTCAGGTTCAGGCGGTTTATATAATACATGTCGTTTTTGGTTTCATTTTCATCACCGTCTTCATACCACACACAGGTTGCATAGGCGGCATAGTTTTCTCCGACATACACGTTATCCTGAAAGAAGTAATGTTCATATGGATACTTCTCTACCTGAAGCTCGGTTACATCTCCGGACTCAAAATCCAGATATATTCTTTTACCTTCATATTCATCCGTTTGCGCATTGTAAACTGCTATTCCAGGCTCCAGCAGCCCTGTGTCATAGTAGATTTCATTCGGGCCGAATTCTGTAAACAGGTCCAATGATTTCAGAGAACCATCGGCAATGCCGTATATGGTGTACCCTAAAGAATACTCATAGCCCCCCTTGTTTACGATGACCTTTGTATCGTTTGCTATAAACCTGGGCGAATTATAGATATACCTTTCTAAGAGGTCCTCTATATATATGTTTTTTGTCAGCAATACTTCCTTATTGCTCTTCATGTCATACAGCTTGATTCCGGCTTCATCAGTATATACGATTTTCGTCATGTCATTGGATATATCATATCTGCCATAATATGTTATCACGTTGTCGTCTTCGTCAAATACCTCTTCCCGTTTGGATCTTTCTATGATAGCTTCCGGTAACGGTATCTCCTCTATTGGCTTCAATGCTTTGTCAATCACTGATATATACTCATCGAAACACACCATGATTTTATCGCCGGCCATTTTGATATGAGAGATCGGACTTTCCTGCGAATCCGGGTCCGGACTCTCCATCACGACTGTTTTCATTACTTCAAGAGTATTAAGATCAACAAGCATAAGCGAAGGCTTATCCTCTTCTTTGTAAGAAGGTGGCAAATACTCCATGATAATATTCCCGTCAGCCTCGCCTATCATGGAAAGATACTCATAATCACCGCCATACCCTTTGATTTCATCAAAACGGGTGTAATTTCCATTCAACTCAACTATACTGTTATTTTTCTGAATTGCTTCCTGATTGTTATCCGGAGCAATCTCTTTGCCTGTATTCCCGGCTGGCACTGCCGGATCTGCTGATTCTTCATGCTCCGTGATTGTTTGATCCGGATTGATATTGCTTATACCATTATTCGCTTCCTTACCCTGGGGCATACAAGCTGTTAATGATAGAAATATCGATAACACGATCACTGTAATCAAAAATTTTTTAGACATTGAACCCCACCTTTCCCTGTAAATAAATCCATACATTTGATAATCATGTTATTATCATACAAAAGAGTGCACAGTATATCAACGATACATAGAAATAATGTAAATCCTCATATAGATACTATAATGCTCCCATTGCCATCCGGTGCACGGCAGAGTATATCCTACAGCAAATTGAAGTATAGCAGGTAGGTGGGGTCGCATGAAGAAACCAGTTGGCATTGTCGTTGCATGAGTTGCATGAAAACCGTTGGTCGCATGAAGAAACCGGCATTGACATCAAGCTCAAAATGACTTAGAATAAGGCATGAAAACGCCGTGCGGATGTGGCGGAATTGGCAGACGCGCTGGATTTAGGTTCCAGTGGGCGACCGTGCAGGTTCAAGTCCTGTCATCCGCACCATGTAAGAACGCTAATATTGATACGATGAGTGTCAACATTAGCGTTCTTATTTTATGTTGAAAAAGCCTATGAACACGGGCTTTTCTGTACTTTTAGTGCTTCTATGCACACGCCACGTTTAGGTGTGGCACACGGAGTGTAGCGCAGGGCGAATTCATTTCGCCCGTAGCGAGGGGTATGGGGGCTTGCCCCCATTGTAAATTGAAATAGTCTCCGTTGTTACAGCTCCTTAAGTTTTCTGATTACAGATAGTACTCCATGGGATAGGTCAGATAAGAAACAGGTTCAAGCTGATCGGCGGTGACATAACCTGCGGGAGCGTTCAGAAGCGTGGGAATACGGTTGACGATGGTAGCGCAGGTATGCTCCACGGTAGCGGGTTTCACAACATGAAACTCGGTGTCGGGCTCACCCGTCAGCTGCCAATCGCACATATCGCCGTCTTCGGAACCGTACACCTTACCGATGGTCTCCTCTTCCACTGTGATGTTTTGCATGGTTTCGATTGTCACCACAGCACTCATGCCAATGCACTTGCCTGCTTGGATGGTTTTCCCCAAGGTGGAAGAATAGATGTCACGGTCGATAATATAAGGCACATGCTTCTGCTTGATGGACTTGATGGTCAGACCAAGCTTGTTGCAGATAGCTTCAGCAGCATTCCATGCATATGAGGGTTCAAATTCGGCGGGGTGCGCAATCTGAGCTTCGAACTCCTCAGCTGTCAGGTCACAACCGTGAGCCTTAGCAAGAGCCAATCCGTATTCGTCAACATTGTAGCTGTAGGCGCCCTTGATCTTGGTCAACTTATTTACACCGCCGGCCACCAAGCCTACGATATTAATCCAGAAGATATCCTGCATACCGGAACCGGTTATTGTGCATTCAGTCTCTTTCGCCAAAGCGTCTAGTTTGTTAATCTGGGCAGCAGCTGTTGTCCAAGGATAAATGGCTTCTTCGCAGGTGGTGATCACGTTAATTCCTCGTGCCACACACTTCTCCATATGGCTATAGATGTCGCTGATGAAGCTGAACAGGGTCACAATTGCCACATCGGCATCGCACTCATCCAATACTTTATCGGCATCGTTGCTGATTGTGATGCCGGTCTTCACGCCCAGCTCAGCAAAGTCGCCTACGTCCATACCAACCACAGCAGGGTTCACGTCGATCGCGCCAACGATCTGTGCGCCGTGTTCATACAGGTAGCGAAGAATGTACTTGGCCATCTTGCCGCAACCGTACTGTACAACCTTGATTTTCTCCATAATATAAACCTCCATAAAATTGTTGGAAACCAAATTTTTCCGTTCAGCTTTTAGGATATCTCAGATTGCTCATTTATATACAGTAAAAAAATTGAAGTCAGTTACGAAGAAAGAGTTAATGATATAATAGGGTAGAGCATTTATTTCCCAGGGCAATAGGTACCGAGGTGTACAAAATATCAACTGTCGTTGGTTAAATTGTCTATTTTTTCATATGTTAGTTGGAATAACGCAATGGAATCCTATATTATGTAACACAATAGTGGGTCAATCAAAGTCTTAAGGGTGAAATAACCTTACAAGAGTTGATTTTTTGCACACCTGGGTGTGCGGACAAAATCCTGGACAAAATGTGAAAGGAGGATGTTAGCACCCCCCTGCAAGATCAACTCATTGATGGTTGTTTGATTTATGAATCTGCCGCTATTTTGCGTGATCCATAACGTCAGCATTCTCCTCCAGCAGTCCGGGTATATCATCGGCAGGAGCTGGACGGTAGACAAAGTAGCCCTGTATCTCATCACAGCCGTTATGCCTGAGGAATTCCATCTGTGATTCGTTTTCGACACCTTCCGCCACAGCCTTCATCCCGAGAGTATGGGAAAGGTGGATCATGCCATTTACTATCGCCTGATCCTTGTCACTTTTATACAGGTTCTTTATAAAGCTCATATCAATTTTGATCCTGTTGGCAGGCATGTGATTAAGCCTGCTCAATGAGGAATACTCGGTTCCAAAGTCATCTATAGATATTCCAATGCCAAATCCCTTCAGCTCAGCAAGCACCTTGATTATGCTTTCGGATTCCTTTACTGTAGTGCTCTCTGTGATCTCGATGTCAAGGCGCCAGGGATCCAATCCGGTCTCCTCAAGAATGTTCTTTACAGTATTAACAAATTTGGAGTTTCGCAGCTGCAGTACGGAAACATTTACAGCAATACGTATCTTCCCGAATCCCATATCGAGCCATTGCTTTGCCTGGCCACACGCTGTTTTCAGGACCCATTCGCCGATGGTTCCTATCAAACCGTTCTGCTCGGCCAGCGGAATAAACACTCCCGGATAAATAGTCCCGTGCTCCGGCTGATTCCAGCGCACCAATGCCTCAACACACAGTATTTCGCCGGTCTTAGCAGAAACCAGGGGCTGGTAATGCAATACCAGTTCATTGTTTTCTATCGCGCGGTATAACTTGTTTGAAAGCTCATGCTTTAGCTTGACTTCCTCCTTCATCTCCTCTGTGCACAGACAGTACTGACCCTTCCCTTTTGCCTTCGCCTGGTACATGGCAATATCGGCATTCCTTATCAACGTATCAGCGTCCTCGCCGTCATATGGATATACGGCAACACCCGCGCTCACCGATATATAGATCTCCTGATCCCTCACGGTGAAAGAAGCTTTGAAGATATTGATTATTTTTTCTGCTATTTTGCAGACATTGTCAGTACTTGAAACGTTGTTGAACATAAGCAAAAACTCATCGCCCCCGAAACGCGAAACGGAATCCGATTTCCGCAGCGATTCGGACAGTTTCTGAGACACCTTTAGAATCAAGTCATCTCCGCCTTCGTGTCCTATTGTGTCATTAACGTATTTAAAGGAGTCCAAATCAATAAATATCACAGCAAACATTCCATTATTCCGTTTTGCAAGCAAAACGGCCTGAGTCAGACGATCTTTAAACAGCGTACGGTTAGGCAGACCGGTCAGCGCATCATAATATGCCATGTAGTTAATCTGCTTCTCCTGGCGGATCCTCTCAATTGTTTCTCCGATAATATTTGCTATTATTTTTAGATTGTTTTTATCAATAGCGCTCCAGATTTTATTTTCTGTAAATGACTTCAGCATCAGATATCCATAGTCATTATTATCATTTTCGATGGGCAATATAAGCAGCGACTTAATATCCCCGCCGGTAAGCTGTTCTATCTCCCTGTGCTCATTGGGAGACAGGTCGTTTATATCATAGATCTCCAGAATGCTTCCTTCCATGAGAGAATTGATGACATACGGGTACTCGCTCAGCCTGATTTCACAGTATTTTTCAGCTGCCGTGATTCCCTGATCGATCCACGCATACGAGCATACTATTGCGTCTTTCTCATTGTTGAGCAGACATACACAGATACCGCCGGGTTTTAAAAACTCACCTATCCTGCTCAGCGTATCAGTTGTTACATCGTCAAAGCTGTTTCCGCCTGCACTGACATAATACTGGGATATATCGGCTACCAGCTTCTGAAAGCTGATCTGGTATGCGTTTTCACTTAATTTTGACTTGAATACATTCATAACGAACAGCGCTATCCATACCGCCATCACACTGATGCCTAATCTGCCGACATGGTCGACAGCATCGATCTGGGGCAGTATCACAACCGGCTGCAGTATAAAAACCACCAGCTGGGTCAGTATGATCGATACTGCAACAGCAATTTGGATAATTTTGCTGACCATCGCTATTGAAATGATAAGAAATAGGAAAGCCAGAGCCCAGACAGTTACACTCGCAAATTCGATGAAATTCAGCGTCAGAACGGGTATCAGTACAAAAAAGGCCCCCGCATAAAGAAAGTCCTTGAATTTCGTGCTTTTATTCATTTTCTGGATAGTCTCGAATGCCAGGCCGAGCAATACCAGAAAACCGCTGAACAGGAGGGTAGATACAATATTTTTATCGTCGAACATGAAATACATAGTTATAATATTCAATATGCTGGCAGAGAAAAGTGAGTTTGCAAGGTAATGAATTATTTTCATCCGGATCTGTTCGTCAAACAGCACCGCATCGCTCGCATTCCTTTTCATATCAAACAGGCCGTACTTTTGCATGGCATAGCTTATTGTGATGACAGGGAGTATCATGATGATCGGGGCCACCTGAGGAATTTTGATTGCAAACACATTATTGAAAAAGGTTTCTAAAAACCCTCCCAGAACAAGAGTAATGATAAATGAAATAAGAATGATTTTAGATTGTTTTTTTGCATTTATGCTGCTTTCCGATTTTCTCCATTTCCATACAAGAACCAATCCAGCCAGAGGATAACTTACGTAGTATAAAATGAAATACCAGTCCCAGATGTTCTTTATTGAAATATTTACCCAACCAAATTCAGTTTGCACCAGGTTAAATTGATTCGGATTGATGCCCGGGATATATGTAAATACCAAGAGACATATAAGCGACGGTAGGTACAGCAATACATATTTCCACCATTTATTCAGCAGAGAGGCCCTTCCTGTCAGAGAAATAAGGAAATGCAGAAGGATACAGAAAAACACTCCCCATCCGATGGCAGCAAATCTTCTCCAGAACAAACAGTTGGAAATATCAGGCGCAGATATGGCCATTGCAAATCCAAAGGACCATACAAAAAGAGATATTGTTAATGCAAAAAAAGTACAGTTTGTTGCCGATTTCGGGTTGGAGTAAAGAGTGTAGAGCCCCAAAAAGCTGCTTATAATACAAATAAAGCTGAATACTATTGAGAAAATCAGGGGTATGCCTATCATAATGCCCTCCCCTTCTACAATATGCTTATCTTAATATATCGACATATATGTGTTCCTAGATAATACTTCCGGTGCCGTCCTTCACCGATCGGATAAAATCGCCTATTGATGAGAGCTCATGATCGAACTCCATGCCGCCTCCCTGGAGGATTTCTGCAAAGTGTGTATCGGACCCTCCGGTCTGGAACAGCGAATACTTATTTGCCATTTCAAGTGCCAGTTCATCAAAAAGCGGATCCATATGGCTTGCATTCCGTACTTCGACAGCATCGATATGTTCGGGAAAGATGCGGATCGATTTTATGTACCACGCCTTTCTGTATGGATGCGCCTGCGAGACAAAGCCCCCGTGCTCCCGTACTGCTCTGAGGTATTTTTCTATAGGCCAGGACAGCATATCAGGATATGCCAATAGAAAGTCCTTGTCCAGGCCATAGGTCAGAAACTCAGCTCCGCAGTCTGCGTATTCCCATCCGAAGAACACCTGGAAATCCAGTTTTTTTGCTTCCTCCAGTGCGTTTTCATATCCCCGGCAAAACAGCTCTACCCTCTCCGCCCACGGCAGATGAGAAGGTATGCTGGAATTCCCGTTAAAAAAATGGTCGGTGACGATCATGCCTGAATAGCCGGCCCGGTAATGCGCCCGCACCATTTCAGCTCCGGTACTCCCTGCGCAGGCGCTGGCCTCTTTTGTATGAAGATGGGTCTCATATTTATATTTCCTGACAGCTGAGATCATGTTATCCATTAATAATTCAGGCAGCATAGCGCCGGCCATGAATGGCTCAGATACACAGTTACCCATGCTTCACATGCTCCATGCCCTGGTTGAAAAGCTGCAGTATATGGTCGTCGTCCAGCGAGTAATATACAGACTTGCCTTCCTTCCTGTATTTGACCAGCTTCATGTTCCTCATCAGCCTCAGTTGGTGCGATACGGCAGACTGCGTCATCCCGACCGTCTCAGCGATATCGCAGACGCACAATTCAAAGCAGGACAAGGCAAATATGATCTTTATTCTGGTCGGGTCGCCCAGCACCTTGAAAACCTCTGCAAGCATTGCAGCATTATCATCACTGATCAGGCAGGATTTTACCTTGCATATTCGTTCGGGGTTTGTTTTCAGTTCTTCGCAGCTGTCACAGCACTCATCCTTCATAACATATCCTCAGTTATCTTGTATAAATTAATTAACTAAGCCAATAATTTAATTATATTTTTAAAACCTGTTTTAGTCAAATATACATAATTAAAATACCAGTTGCCCCGACTGTCGGCAATTGATATTATTTACTTATATATGGAACCATATATAAGTAGGCGGGAGATATGCTCATATTGTTTTCCGCCACCAAGTGTTTTTCAGCCTGATGGGCTGAAAATACGTATAGAGTCGGGGCGGGGGCCAATCATTCGCCTCGCTGTAATGCAATAAAGAACTGATACACCGGGGGAACGGACTATGGTTTTAGTATATATATTACTGTTTATTACATTGATGTACGTATATATGGTTTTTGAAACAACATGGCTAAAGGTCGAGAGGCTCGATTTTTCAAAAGACGGGACAGGCCTGAAAATCATGCACCTGACAGATCTGCATGTTTATATGACAAGGATATCCGCCGAACGTATAAGAAAGGAAGTCAAGGCTGAGAACCCTGATGTCATCCTTATCACCGGCGACTACATAAACAAGGCCTCACATGCACCGGCTTTTCTAAGATATCTCCATACAGCCTGCAACGGCTACAGGACGATAATTTGCCTGGGGAACCACGACTACCGCTCCTTCGGATCTGATAAAGCAGGTCTTGAACGCTTTATACACGATATAGAGGCACAGCAGGCGGAAGTACTGATAAACAAAACAGTCATCGTAGAGAAGAACGGAAAAAAATATAATATAGTGGGCATAGATGATCTGCGGCGCGGCAGCCCTGATATTGATAAAGCACTAAAGGGATGTGTCAGGGGCGCCCCAAGGATATCCATAACCCACAATCCAGACATAGTGCTGAGCATGCGCAGCAAAACGGTCGATTACATGTTTGCCGGGCACTTCCACGGCGGCCAGATATGGATGCCATACAACCTTGAATTCATCCTGCTGCGCGATGATCAGCTGTGCAGGATGGGCCTTAAGAGGGGCTTGAAGCGTGTGAATGACATAAAGGTATATCTCAACAGAGGCCTCGGCAACGGAGTGGTTCCGCTGCGGTTCATGTCACGACCGGAAATACTGATCTGCACGATACCATAAAGAGGGTGCGGGAAAACTCCCGAACCCTCTTTTCATTTCCATTCTGGTATTCTATGTTGTGTAAGTCTTGCTGGAAGCTCTGTTACAAGGTCCTTACTTCAAAACCCATGCTCAAAAGACCTACTTCGAAAGTCTCTTCTCAAGCTTTGCCTTCTCATCTTCATAACCGGGCTTTCCAAGCAGTGCGAACATGTTCTTCTTGTAAGCTTCAACACCAGGCTGGTCAAACGGGTTTACACCAAGCAGATAGCCGCTGATGCCGCAGGCTTTCTCAAAGAAGTAGACAATGTTTCCGAACCAGTAGCTGTTCATCTCCGGTATATTAATTATCAGGTTGGGCACTCCTCCGTCGGTATGCGCCAATACAGTGCCCTGCATAGCCTTTTTGTTGACAAAATCCACATCCCTGCCTGCAAGGAAGTTCAAGCCGTCGATGTTATCCTTGTCCGCTTTGATAGTCATATTTTTCTTCGGAGTCTCGATATTGAGCACTGTTTCAAATATGTTGCGGAGACCATCCTGCACATACTGTCCCATAGAATGCAGGTCAGTAGTGAAATCAACTCCTGCGGGGAAAATGCCCTTATTGTCCTTTCCTTCGCTTTCTCCGTACAACTGCTTCCACCACTCTGTGAAGAAGTGCATCGATGGCTCATAGTTGACCATTATCTCGGTAGTTTTGCCCTTTCTGTACAACGCATTTCGAACAGCCGCATACTGATAGCACTCATTTGATGCCACATCGGCATTGCTGTAAAGCTCCGATGCATCAGCCGCACCCTTCATCATCTCATCTATATCGATTCCTGCAACAGCTATCGGCAGCAGGCCTACTGGCGTCAGCACCGAATATCTTCCGCCCACATCGTCCGGAATGACAAAGCTCTCGTATTTCTCCTCATCAGCAAGCTTCTTAAGTGCGCCCCTGGCTATGTCGGTCGTAGCATAGATCCTCTTTGCCGCTCCGTCTTTGCCGTATTTGTTTTCCATGTATTCCTTGAATACTCGAAATGCAAGTGCAGGTTCAGTAGTGGTACCGGATTTAGATATGACGTTGACCGATATTTCCTTGCCCTTGAGCAGCTCGAACAGCTCTGTAATGTATGTTGAGCTTATGCTGTTTCCGACGAAATATATCTCCGGAGTGTTGCGTTCAGACCTCGGAAGCAGATTGTAGAACGAATGTGAAAGAGCTTCTATAGCAGCTCTTGCACCCAGGTATGAGCCACCGATGCCGATTACCACCAGCGCATCCGAATCGGACTTGATCTTTTCGGCCGCCGCCTTGATCCTTGCAAACTCAGCCTTGTCATAGGCCTTCGGCAGGTCGACCCAGCCTGTAAAATCATTGCCGGCTCCGGTTTTATTGTGTAGCATTTCATGCGCAGCTTTTATGAATTCTGATAAACAGTTGATTTCACTTTCCTTTATAAAGGATAACGCATTTGAGTAATCCAGATTCAACTTTTTCATGTAAAATGCCTCCTGTACTTGTATTTCTCACACATTATACCAGATTGTTAATTTTTGAGCAATAATGAACTAAACGGCAATCTACCCATTATAGCGTGCTCGCATTATTACATATTCCCACCTGTACATGTTTTTAGCGATATATGTTTGTATAATCTTACAGCGTAATATAAATAAAATCGTAAAAAATAAATATGGGCAACATAACTACTATCACAATATCAGAAACGAGGTGATTTCAATGTCAAGACCGAAAACTCCGCTTGTTCCCGAAAAGAGGGAGGCGCTGACCAGGTTCAAGATCGAATGCGCAAAGGAAATAGGCCATGAACAGTTCATCAAGGAAAACAACGACCATTACAAGGGCGACCTGACCGCGGCTCAGAACGGTCACGAAGGAGGCCCCATTGGAGGTCAGATGGTCAAGAAGATGATCGCACTTGCTGAACAGCAGATGAAATAGCAGCTAAAGGCAAAGGTGACCGCTGACAGCTTAACCAAATGCTTCAGGATAACACATTTTAAAAAACGATGACGGCAATACGCCGCCATCGTTTTTTATCGCCTTCCATAATAAAGTCTCGTTACACTCTCAACTGAGCTCCCAGCTTGTCAGAAAGCGCCTTGATGATATCATTCATGGCTTTTCCGACCTCTTCATCTGTCAGCGTTCTGTCGGATGCTCTGAAGGTAATATTGTAAGCAACACTCTTTTTGCCATCCGGTACCTGCTTACCCTTATAGACGTCAAACAGCTTGATTTCCTCAAGGATTTTTCCTGCCTTGGAGGTAATGAGCTTTTCTATTTGCTTGACGAGGATTTCATCATCTACAAGCACTGCAATATCCCTGGACACTGCCGGGAACTTGGGCAACGGCTTGTATTCGGGCTTCAGCGAGGTATTTCTCACCAGCGGCTCTATATCGATTACAGCAACATAGTTTCTCTGAGCCGCATCAAATTTTTCCGCAACTGACGGGTGTATCTCTCCCAGAATACCGCAGCTCCTGTTGTTGATCATCAGTCTTGCGGCTCTTCCGGGATGGAATGCCGGATCATCCTTCACCGGCTCAAGGCTGTATTGTTTTATGCCAAGAGAAATCATAAGCTCCTCAATAGCTCCGGAAAGATCATAAAAGTCCACATTCCCGTACATGCCAAGGGTGAGGACAGGCTTTTCCTCGGGCAGCTCGGTAAGCGGCATGCTCTTTGGCAGGTATACGTAGGATATCTCAAACAGCCTGGCCTCCTCTACCCTTCTGTTGTAATTGACAGCAAGCACCTTCAGCATATCAGGCAGTGTTGTCGTCCTCATGATGCTGTAATCCTCTCCCAGAGGGTTCGATATCACAACAGCGCGTCTGAGCTCACTGTCCTTGGGAGCGTTTATCATGTCGAACACCTTAGGGCTTGTGAAGGAATAGGTGTATATTTCCGACAGACCGCAGGACTGCATGGTGCGTCCGATGAGGTCTACGACCTTCTGAGCAGGTGTCTTTCCCCCGACGGTTGCAGCCTTGCCCTCGAGCAATGTAGCCTTTATATTATTGTAGTCATAGAATCTGGCAACCTCTTCGGCAAGGTCAGCTTCACACTCCAGGTCGGGCCTGAAGGTAGGAGCCGTCACTGTGGCTGTCGCATCATCCACATCGATTTCCAGTCGTTTGAATATCTCCTTCATGGTGTCGATGCCAATATTTGTTCCAAGCAATTCGTTTATACGGACCGGATCAAAAGCAATTTTCCGTTTCTCCGCCTTTACAGGATAACAGTCTATGATACCCTTGCAGACAGTGCCGGCGCCAAGCTCTTCAACAAGCTGTACAGCTCTGTTTATGGCGTTTATAACATTTTCGGGATCCAGGCCCTTCTCAAAGCGGCCGGACGCTTCCGTCCGCATGCCCAGCTTCTTTGCAGTCAGGCGGACAGAAATGCCATTGAAGGTCGCAGATTCAAACAGCAACGTTTTTGTATCCGGTGTTATTTCACTGTTTTCTCCTCCCATAACGCCTGCCACAGCCACCGGCCTTTCAGCATCGGCTATGACCAGCATGGAAGCCTCCAGCTCCCTGTCCTGTCCGTCCAGCGTACGCATTTTTTCACCCGGCTCTGCGTTCCTGACAATTATGCTGTGGCCCTTCAGGTTTTCCAGATCGAATGCGTGCATCGGCTGGCCGTATTCCAGCATGACATAGTTGGTTATGTCAACTATGTTGTTTATAGGCCTTACCCCGGCAGCCTTGAGCCTTTCCTGCATCCAGCGAGGCGAAGGCTCTATCTTTACATTTTCCACTATCCTTGCAGCGTATCTGGAGCAGAGATCCGGCGCTTTTATTTCCACGGATGCCTTCCCTTCAATGGACCCGCCCTGCTCCTTGACGGTGACGGCAGGTATGCTGAACGGCGTCTTGAATGTGGCAGCCGATTCCCTGGCCAGTCCGATTATGCTGAAGCAGTCAGGCCTGTTGGAGGTGATCTCAAACTCGACGACAGTATCATTCAGTCCCAGATAATCCTTTATATCGGTACCGGGCGCAGGTTCTCCCTCAAGTATGAATATACCGTCTTCCACGGCATTCGGGAATTCTTCCCTGGTCACGTTCAGCTCGGAAATCGAGCACATCATGCCCTCGGACTCCACACCGCGGAGCTTTCCCTTCTTAATTTTCTTGCCCCCTGGCAGGCTTGAGCCATCCAGCGCTACCGGGATCAGGTCGTTAACCTTTATATTATTAGCGCCGGTAACGATCTGTATCGTTCCGTTTCCTGAGTCGACCTGCGCTACCTGCAGCCGGTCGGCATCAGGGTGCTTTTCTATGGTAAGTATTCTTCCGACTACGACCCTGTCTATCTCGTTGCCGAGCACCTCATAGCCTTCCACCTTTGAACCCGACAGCGTAAGAGCGTCTGCGAATTCCTTCGGACTTGCATTTATATTCGTATAATCCTTTAACCAATTTAACGGCAGTTTCATTTTACCGATCTCCCTTCAAGCAAATATTGACCTTGTTTTGAATCAGAACTGAATCAGAACTGTTTGAGGAAACGCATGTCGTTCTCGTAGAGCAGCCTTAGGTCATCTATATTGAACCTGCCCATTGCAGTCCTTTCTACACCGAGTCCGAATGCAAAGCCGCTGTACTCCTTAGGGTCTATGCCGCAGTTCTGCAGCACCTTCGGGTGTACCATACCGGCTCCGAGTATCTCTATCCAGCCCTCGTTCTTGCATATCCTGCAGCCCTTTCCTCCGCAGCCCCAGCATGACACGTCGACCTCTGCGCTGGGTTCGGTGAACTGGAAGTGATGCGGCCTGAGCCTGATCTTGGTTTCTTCGCCGAACAGGTTCCTTGCAAACAGCTGCAGCGTACCGACCAGATCGCCCATTGTCACTCCGCGGTCAACCACAAGGCCCTCCACCTGGATGAATATCGGGGAGTGGGTCGCATCCACCGTATCAGACCTGTAGACCCTGCCGGGACAGATTATCTTTATCGGCGGCTTTTTCTTCTCCATTACCCTGATCTGGACCGGTGAGGTCTGGCTCCTGAGCAGGAAATCGTCGTTTATATAGAAGGTGTCCTGTGAGTCCCTCGCAGGGTGTCCTGCGGGAATATTCAGCGCTTCGAAATTGTAATAGTCAAGCTCGATCTCAGGTCCCTCAGCTATCTCATAGCCAAGAGATATGAAAACATCTTTTATCTCGTCGAGGACGATGCTCAGCGGATGCTTTTTGCCAATAAAGTGCCTCTTCCCCGGAATAGTCACATCGATTGCTTCCTTCTCCAGTCTGAGCAGACGCTCCTTGTTCTGAAGGCTTTCCGTCGTCTCCTCAAGCTTGCTTTCGATAAAGCTTCTGACGTCATTGGCCAGCTGGCCTATTATAGGTCTTTCCTCTGCGGAAAGCCCTCCCATCCCTCTGAGTACGGCGGTCAGTTCGCCTTTCTTGCCAAGATACGCAAGCCGCAGGCTTTCCAGTTCCGCCAGCGATCCGGCTTCATTGAGCTTCTTTTCAGCTTCCAGCTTTATGTTGTTCAACTGCTCTCTCATTTCAAATCCTCCTTTTATAGAATGAGACTCAGGACTGTTCATGCCCTGCCTTTTGTGCTCGTTATTTGCCTCGTTATAGCTCTGCCACAGGGCATAAATAAAGCCTCCATCCCCATGCCAGGGACGAAGGCTAAAACTCCGCGGTACCACCCAAATTTCCGTCAATATATAACGGACTCTCATATGCAGCTTCCATTACCAGCAGGTATTCACAGCGTGGTCCGGGTCAACTGCAGTCCTGTCTGATAACGGTCAGGCTCCGGCATCTCCTACTTATCTTTCAGGATGCAGCTCCGGAGGGAACTTCACCGGTGTGTCCATTGAAGCTGCTTTCAGCCGCAGGCAGCCCCTCTCTTTAAAGTCCGTTCCGGTTACTTTCCTCTTTCATAGCTTTAAACATAATATTGCAATATATTATACTACAACAGTGGTATAATATACAAGATGCAATTTTTTGTTTTCGGTTGTCACCTCGCCGGCATCCATTTTTTTTTGCTGATATAGCAGTTTTCCAGTTTGCATAACCGACGAATCTTGGTTTATAATTGTGTTGACTGCTAAGGAGATGCTTGCTGGTTGCATAAAGCCTCACAACAAATTGGGGTGATTGCGCAGCTCTGCTGGTTTTTAGCTGAACAGAGGTTGAATAATGCATTTTATGGATTTTGACAAAGCGGAGGTCTCATATGAATAAAACGACGAAGGGTCTGATTTACTTCTTACTGCCTGCTGTTATAATCATCGTCGCGTTGATAGTGAACAAATGGCTCGGCGTTGCTGCGCTGCTGGTGTATATAGCTGTGCTGATTTATGTATTAAGGTCTGCTATCTATACGCTCATAGGCTCCAAAAAATATACCCAGGGCAATATCGAACAGGCGATGCTGCTATTTGGACGGGCATATGCGACCGGGCGTGCAAGTATCAGGACAACTGTTTCATATGCATATATACTTCTTAAAAACAAGGACCTGCAAAAATCAGAGGAAATTTTACAGAAGCTCATTAAGAACAATCAGAGCAGTCCGCAGCTGCCTTATATAAAGTCAATCATGGCCCTGGTTTTATGGAAGAAAGGCAATTTGGACGAGGCCACGAGCATGCAGGAAGAGGTGATACGGACTTATAGAACCACCTCCGTCTACGGCAGCCTGGGATATATGCTCATTTTGCAGGGAGATCTTGAGAAAGCTCTGAAATTCAATCTGGAGGCTTACGAATACAATTCTTCAGACAATATAATAAATGACAATCTGGGTCAGAACTATTTGCTGCTTGGTATGTATGACAAGGCAACGGAGATATACGAACCGCTGCTGGCCAAAGCGCCGACCTTCCCCGAGCCGTATTACAATTACGCACTGGTGCTCGATAAGCTCGGAGACAGGGAGAAAGCCCTTGAAACTATAAAAAAGGCCCTTGATTGTAAATTCTCATA
>JAEZCA010000009.1 GCA_023412665.1 Bacillota bacterium | reverse complement strand
AGCTTCTGGTACTCTTCAGGATCGTTCTGGAATTTCTTCGCATACTCCTTGAGCTGTTCGCTTTCGTAGCCTTCATCCATCCAGTTAGACTTGTAGCTTTCCACCAGCTTGCCCATCTCATCTTCACTGTCCATATATATTAGTGCAGGCTTAAGGTACATCCATGCGTCCATTCCCTCTGAAAGGACATACTTGTCTATGGGGAACTCGGCCTTCATCAGTCCATCCTCAATCCGTAGGTTGCCTGCCTTCTGCAGCAATAGGATCTCGTTTAATGAAAATGGGTATTCCAGAGATATATCATATTTGTCTGCAAGCATTTTTACAGGCAATGGAATCTGCAGGCTTCCGAGGTATACACCCTTTATGCTGATAATCGGACTGCTGTTTTCCCATCGCAAATCCACATCAAGCTTAACAGGTATATTGATACCGTATGCTTTCCCCTGGATATATACTGCCGAATCTTCAAGTGCAAACCTGTATGCATTTATGTATATGGATTCCGTCAGGTGAAGATCCGGTATAACGTTTCGCGTAAGATAATATAAATCCGAATTGTCAAAAACCATCGTTTGAGTCATTCTATCGGCATCAAATGAGTTTCTCTGTGAGAAGTCCATGGGTGTGCTATTTGAGATCACCTGCTCCGGGTCATCGTATTTGAAATCCGCAACGCTGACATAAAGGTACAGCAATCCAGATAAAACGACAGGCAAAATCAAAATAATCAGTATTATTGTTCCGATTATTCTTCCGGCTGATTTTTTGGTTTTTACACGTTCTTTTCTTTTTCCTTCTGTTGGTTTGCTCATATAAGTTCACCGCTCCTTGACTGAAAATGTCCTCGCTTATCCGACGGCACATCTTTCTTAAATGCTTTACTCATCTAATATAACATAAATCGACATAATTTGTTAATAAATAATACTCAGCTTTCCCAGCGGAAAGCGGGTATCAAATATATGAGTATTATCCCCTTGTGTCAGAACATCTGTTCGTGTATACTGTTATATAGATAACATTATTGTGAGGTATTAATGAGAACCATTTCTATTTCTAAAGAACAGGCAAGGAGATTCCTGCTGTCCTATCACGGATTGTCCGGCCCCGGTTTGTCAAAGGGCAAGGACGGCATAGTGGAGTATTTTAATCGTGTGGGCTGTATACAATTCGACCCGCTGAATATTGTCGGTCATAACCAGGAGCTTGTTCTGCAGTCAAGGATCGACGGATTCAAGCCCTGTATGCTTGATGAGCTGCTGTATAAGGACAGAAAGCTTGTTGATGGATGGGATAAGGTGATGTCCATTTACAATACTTCCGACTGGCCGTATTTCAGCAGATACAGAGCTTCGAACCTTGAAAGGCTTTGTTCGGAAGACAGGCCCATCGTCCCCTATCTTCCGCTGATAAGGGAGGAAATCAATATACACGGACCCTTGTCCTCCATCGACCTCCAATATGATGAATCCGTCAATTGGCCCTGGGGTCCGACAAGAGTGTCCCGTGCCGCTTTGGAAAGTATGTGGTTCTGGGGCGAGGTCATTATCCACCATAAGGTCAATACAAGAAAATATTATGATTTTGCCGTCCGGCACCTACCGCATGAACTGCTGAGCACGCCAGATCCCAACGAGACCTTTGATCAATACAGGGACTGGCGCATATGCCGCAGGATAGGAGGTGTCGGATTGCTATGGGCAAAGCCAGGAGATGCCTGGCTCGAGATTCCTGAAACAAAAACACCTGAAAGGCTTGAAAGCATACAAAGGCTGCTTTCTGCGGGCAAATTCACAGAGATTGCCATAGATGGCATTAATGTACCGTTTTATATCAGAAGCACTGATCAAAATATTATGGAAAATGTACTATCTAATATACCCGGCGGCACTTTTTCACCATCCGGCTCAAATGTACCGGCACGCTCCAGAAAACCTGAAGCCCGGATACTGGCGCCTCTTGACAATATGCTGTGGGATCGCAGGATGATAAGTGAGCTGTTTGATTTCGATTACCGCTGGGAGGTATACAAGCCGGAGTCAGAAAGAAAATATGGCTACTACGTTCTGCCGGTGATTTTTGGAGATAGGTTCATCGGCAGGTTTGAACCATCTTATGACAAAAAGGCAAAGACTTTGACTATAAAAAACTGGTGGTGGGAAAATGGAGTCAGGCAGACAAAACCAATGCAGCATGCACTGGTAAAGTGTTTCAGGCGGTTCGCCGGATATCTTGGCGCAAATAGAATCGAGCCCGGTGAGAATCTAAATGACAGTGTGAAAAACTGGATCCGTGATATTTGAGAAAACTGGCAGGAATGACGACAGCCTATATCCATGCACACAATGCACAAAACCGACACCTCACTCAAACCCTCTGTACCCTGCATTTCAATTTCCAATGGGGGCAAGCCCCCATACCCCCTCGCTGCGGGCGAAATGAATTCGCCCTACGCTACACTCCGTGCGCCACGCCTAAACGTGGCGTTTGAACAACGTCAGTGGGAGATTGTACTCGCCACTGACAGCTTTTTCAATCGGTAACCCCCACCAATCGTTTTTCAGCCTGAAGGGCTGAAAATACGTATAGAGGATGAAGACTGTGACATTGTTCAAATATATATTATCAATATACAGAAAAGCAGTACTGCTGTCTACTGTTACACACCAATGATGACCACTGATGCAGTCCAAGCCGACTGATGAGATTTAAGTTTCCTATTTGCTTTCTTCACCCCATACCTTTGCCAGACGCTCAAACAGCGCAAGCGCCTCAGCTCTGGAGATCGGATCATTCCACTTGCTCTCTCCGTTGTTTCCCTGGAGTATGCCCTTGTCCTTCAGGCACATTATTGCCGGATAGAAATCCATAGGGACACCGGCTCCAGGATTTTCCGAAGCAAGTATCATTTCCTTGTACCAGCGGCAGCTTTTTGCAGCAGAGCTCAGCAAACATCCCCGGACTGCCGTTCCTGCACCTGAAGCTATTCCACGCTCTTCAGAGCTTCGACCATAACAATCGACCTGACTTTGCCGGTCAAAAGCCGCTGGATCAGCAGAGAAAATGCAAATGTGATCACACAGGTCGCTATTATGCTGGTCGGATCCACTACCGTAACAAATACCATGTCATCCGGTTCACTGGCTGCCATCACCATTGCGGCCAGCAGTATTCCCGGATAAATACCCGCCAGTATGCCCGCCAGAGTCACTATCACATTTTCCCTGACTATCAGCGAGCGTATTTCACGCCGGTAAAAGCCAAGCACCTTCAGCGTGGCAAATTCCCTTATCCTCTCGATGAAATTAAGTATCCCCATGTTGTACAGCACAACGAATGCAAGCAATAAAGCAAAAACAGCCATAAGGAACGCTATACTGTTGAAGGGTTCAACACCGGCCTTTGTCTTCTCCTTCAGAGATGAAACAGACTTGATGCCTGTGACCTCGTCCAGCCCTTCCAGGTATTCGATACAATCCCTTCCAGGATTCTTGACCAGCAGTGCCGTAGGCCTGAATGCTCCCTTTTCGAGATCCTCCCAGGCAGTCTCTGTCATATACAGACCCTGTCCTATTTGTATTTGGGCCAGTCCGGTGATCATCACCTCTTCCTCCTTTTCAACGCCCGGCAGCTTGAGCTTTAGGGCATCTCCTATACCAAGCATCATCACTTCCGCAAGCTTTTGCGATACAATTACTCCGTTTCCAACATGCTTTTCATTGCTGTCCGGTATCCCAAGGAAAATCAATCCCTGGTCGTCTTCAAAAACAGTCAGCAGAACTGTCCTGCTCTCTTCATATATATCTACGCCATTTTCCCCTGTCACTCTGCTGCCGGCAGCCTTTCTCACGCTGACCGCTTTTTCCATGATACCTTCGACCCTCTCTGCATCCATCCTCCTGCGGTACTTTTCAATACCGCCTCCGGACTCATCCAGATCAGCCCTGTAATCATAACGCAAGGTCACTCCGTAATAAGAATCGATTAAATGGTCCATGGTATCCGACAGGCCGAATGCGGTGATTATCAATGCAGTACAGCTCAGCACCCCCGCCAGCGCCATAAGTGCCCGAATCCTGCTCCTGAATAGATTCCTCATGATCATCTTTGTACTAAAACCAAGTGCTGACCAAAGCACCGCTATCCTCTCGATCAGAATGCGGCTTCCAGCCTTTGGCGCCTTCGGCCTCAGCAGTAAAGCAGCGGTTTCGGATATGTTGCGTTGGCAAGCCTTATAGCAGATGAAACATGTCATGACAATAGACAAGAGGGATACAGATATGGCCGCATATGATATCGGTGCGGTTTTCGCCTCCGGAAGCATATACATATCCTCCATGACACTCCAGAGGAACTGCGGCAGCGTATATCTTCCTGCGATAAGCCCTCCAACCGAGCCAAGCATCGAGGGGAAAAGTCCAAAAGACAGGTAATGCCGCATTATACTGCCGTGCCTGTAACCCAACGCTTTAAGCAAACCCATTTGGGTCCTCTGGTTTTCAACGATCCTGGTCATTGTCGTCAGTACTATCAGAGCCGATACCATAAAAAACATGATCGGAAATACAACCGACAGCGAGCTGAACTGCTCTACCTCGTTCCTTATCATCTGCGTACTGTTGTGAGATTTCCTGTCACGGACAAATGCCCTTGGCAGCTCATCCTCGATTGCTGCCTTGACCGCTGCAGCATCCGCATCATCATCCACAAGAACGCATATCTCATTTCTGGGCATGGCTGAGAATTCTCTTATATTCGTATAAATGAAACCGAAGGATTTGGGATCGGGCATAATATCCTTTGATGAAAATACATACTCAGGGCTTATTACAAGTCCCCGGACAATAAAGACCGACCTTCGGTCACCGATTTTCAGCGTGATGTCATCTCCGGGGGACAAGCCGTTAGCCTCGGCAAACCTCACATCCAATAGACAGCCCTTGTAATCATTGTCCCATAGCATACTCCCGCTGACGATACGAGGGATATTGATACGCATCTCATCCCTCACCGCATGCAGCATCAGCTTTGGATTTCCCGGAAGAGTGGTCTTTATTTCAAAGCTGAATCTGCTCTGCACATCTTTTACACCCTTGATGCGGGCTATCCTTCTCTCTGTGTTCTTATCAGAAGCGGCCGTTATGATCCAGAAGTCCGCAAGCTTCTGTTCATCAAAATACTGCTCCACTGAAACATCCAGATTGCGCCATGCCCCGTCAAGACCGCTGAATACCATAACACCCAGCGCGCTCAGTATAATGATGGAGAGTATCTGCCCCTTCGCCAGCATTACATCACGAAGGAATTTTTTGAGCAGTCCGTTCCTTACCATGTGATCTCCTCCACACACACAGGATCAGCATTGACTTCCACTTCCTCTATCCTGCCATTCTTCATACGGATCACTCTTCCGGCAATAGGTGCTATCAGTGCATTATGCGTTATAATGACTACGGTTGTATGAAACTTTGATGAAACCTCAGCCAGCTGCCTCAGCACCTGCATGCCGGTTCTTGAATCAAGTGCGCCGGTAGGCTCGTCACAAAGAAGCAATGCAGGATTTTTACATAAAGCCCTTGCGATAGAGACACGCTGCTGCTCCCCACCCGACAGCTGTGCGGGGAAGTTGTGCATCCTGTCCCTGAGCCCTACCTGCTCCAGTACCTCAGCAGGCCTCAAAGGATTTTTGCATACCTGTTCGGCCAGTTCAACATTTTCCAATGCAGTCAGATTGGGCATCAGATTGTAGAACTGGAATACAAAGCCCACATCCTCCCTGCGGTAGCCTGTCAGCTCATCTTCATTGAGGCCTGTTACCTCCCTGCCTCCAACCGTTATCGACCCAGAGGTGGCTCTGTCCATACCGCCAAGAAGGTTCAGGACTGTCGTCTTTCCTGCCCCGCTTGGCCCAAGTACCACACAAAGCTCGCCTTTCTCGATTTTGAAGCTGACATCGTCTGCAGCCAAAACTGTATTTTCACCGCTTCGGTACTCCTTTGTTACTTTTTTAAAGGTAATATAGCTCATACTTAAACCTCTCCCAGATCTCATAAAGTTTTTATTTATTCTACAGATTCTACATGTGAATGAATTCATTCACTCGCTCTGTTGAAAAAATGCTCTTTGAAAGAGCATCAATAGTTAATACAGCAAGTACAGACCAAATCAGGGCTATCTGACACCGAGGACGCGGTAAAACAGCTCCTTTACGATTTCCATTACTTCATACATGTTGTGATCATTGACCATATCATGGACTGACATAGAGCCATATATCAAGAACGCAGCAGTTTCATCAGCAGGAGGACAGTCGAATACCTTTTGCAGTTTACCCTCCCTGATCAAATCCGTCAAATGTGGCAGCACCGCTTTGAATGTACTCTCCGACAGTCTTCTGTGTATTTCCTTATTATCATTACTATGCAGTGTTGTAACAAGCTTTGTTGATCCGATATCTTCAAACAATTTAAAATAGACATCAAGCTTCTCTTTGGCATTCATACCGGGTTTGAATTTAAATCCGACCACAGTTCTGATAAACTCCATGCCCATCTTTGACGCCACCGCATCCAGCAGCTCCAGCTTCGACTTGAAGTATCTGTAGGGCAAACCCTGTGATATCCCTATGGATTGCGCCACATCGGACATCATCGTACTCTCGTAGCCCTTTTCCTCAAAGAGCTTTTGCGCTGCTGCTATGATCTCTTCCTTTCTTTCCTCCGGATCCTTCGTAATACGGGACAAGTCATCGCCGCCTTTCTTTATCGGCCTTACTTTTGCATGGCTGTTATCTTTGTAATTTCCCTTGATTATTATTTATACTCTTATTATATGTTAAATGAATGAATTCAGTCAATATATGTTTCAATACTTTCTTCACTCTAAACTCACAGCAGACATCAAAGGACAGGCTGGTTTTTCCTCTTCATACTCCTCATCAGGTCCTTGGTTTCATTGCTTACCCTGTTGGATTCGATTATTTTCTGAAGAGCCTTGTTATATGTAAAATCATCAAGCTTGTTATCCGTCAGATAAGCCATCATCCTCCCGGGAAATTTCACATAGCATACCGATAAAGCCCATGCCACAGCCATCTTGACATAATAGCCGTCATTCCTTATCCCATCCATAAGCCTAATGAAGTCATCTATATGCTCATCATCTATGAAGTAATCCATGCCCATGACAACAGCAAAACGTATTTCGAATTCCTTGGCTGATTTAAAATAGGGCTGCAGGAACTCCCAAACGAGCATCTTGTTTTTATTTACGAATTTTAAGCCGGCGCTGAAGCTGTCGCACAGCGACCAATTGCTTATTTTAGGGACAAATTCTGCAACAAGCCGCAATCTTTCTGCCGTATCGATTTTCACCAGGCCAATGATAAAGCCTCGCAGCATTATCTCTTCAAAGAATTCATCATCCGATTCCTCCAAATATCTCCGCCAGTCCGCCGCGGCTATCTCCCTTGCCAGCCCTCTGAGCAGCGGCAACCGCACACCCAGCATATTAACGGAACCAGGCACAAGCCCGGAGCAAAAGCTGCGATATTTCTCATCGGCCAGATTCTTTAGTCTCTCTTTGATCTCGTTTTTCATATCTACCCCCTGTAATTGCTTGGCCAAACCCGGTGGATCACGACGGCTCAAAAGCCACATATGCTGCCTTCAGCAGTTTTATTTCCTCACCGTGACCGTCCAGCTCATTGGGTGTCTCCAGGTAGAATGGCAGCCTCCGCAGACTGGGATGATTGATCATTCTTATGAATGTATCAATGCCGAGGCTCCCCTTCCCAATTTTCTCGTGCCTGTCCTTATGGCTGGCAAAAGGATTTTTGCTGTCGTTGAGATGGATCGCCCGGAGCCTGTCCAATCCTATCACACGGTCAAAGTCGGACAAAACTCCATCCAGATCATTCACTATATCATAGCCGGCATCATAGACATGGCAAGTATCCAGACACACGCCGACTTTTTCATTTAATTCGACCCTGTCGATGATCTGCCTTAGCTCCTCGAAGCTGCTCCCAATCTCACTGCCCTTTCCGGACATCGTTTCCAGCAGCACCAGCGTTGTCTGATCAGGCTTCAGTATCTTGTTCAACAGACCGGCTGTGAGCGCTATGCCGGCCTCCACCCCCTGCCCTACATGGCTGCCGGGGTGAAAATTGTAGTAGTTGCCGGGCGTATACTCCATCCTTATAAGGTCATCAGCCATGACCTCCAGGGCGAATTCCTTGACCCTTTGGTCAGCTGCACACGTATTTAAAGTATACGGCGCATGTGCCATTATGGGTACAAACCTGTTGTCCGCAGCCAGTTTGAGAAAGGCTGTGACATCATCTACATCCATATCCTTAGCTTTTCCTCCCCTCGGGTTACGGGTAAAAAACTGAAAGGTGTCGGCCCCTATCGACAGTGCAGCAGCCCCCATCTTCAGATATCCTCCCGAGGACGATAAGTGACAGCCTATGTGAAGTCGATCATGATTACTTGTACCGGTAATACTCTCAGACATTTTGTTTTGTTCCTCCAATAGTACGTTTCTCTAATGCAAGCAGTTTTTCTTTTACGTCCATGCCTCCTGCGTAACCCACCAGCTTTCCGTTCGAACCGATGACCCTGTGGCAAGGCACGAATATCGCAATCGGGTTTTTATTGTTCGCCATACCTACTGCCCTGCATGCCTTTGGCCGTCCGATGCTTTCGGCAATATCTCTG
The DNA here is from genome assembly GCA_023412665.1 of Bacillota bacterium. Taxonomy (GTDB): domain Bacteria; phylum Bacillota; class Clostridia; order Acetivibrionales; family DTU013; genus DTU013. The sequence goes on along the minus strand of JAEZCA010000009.1, from coordinate 10,869 downwards.
TAGCTTCTGGTCTCCCCATAGGGAATATCCTGCAAAGCTTTCCATACTGCCTTCTGGAACGGTGTGCCTTCAAGCGCCAACGGAATATCAAAGACCTTGCGCTTCCCGGCAAGATACTCGTACAGCTGCCTTGCCGCTTCTTTTATAAGCGATGTCTCGGCAACAGTAAAACCATCCATCCCGCCAGAAAACATCAGTCCGGTTACAGCCTCACCATTATCTGCGATTCCTATTCGTCCGATACTCGTTTCATAAAAGTAGATACTGTTCATTTTCAAATCTCCTGATACAAGCTTGTTTATCAGTTAGTGCCCGCAGCGTAATTGCCTATCTGCAAACCTGCTGCATGCTGTAGAGGCTCATATAAATATTCTAACACAAATAAGTATTGACACGTCATATATTTTCCATTATCATATACTTTGTAATACAAAGTATTTAGGATCGGAGAGCAAACATGTGATTGAAGTAGGAAAACAATTAAAAAAAGGTGTCATAGAAATACTCATCCTTAGCCTCCTAAGTGATGAGAAAATGTACGGCTACCAGCTGATACAGGAGCTGGATGGCAGAAGCAGCGGAGTGTTCAAAATGAAGGAAGGCACTCTGTACCCCGTTCTGTACAGGCTTGAGGACAGCAAATTTATTGAGAGCTATTGGGAGCAGGACAACGACAGGCGAAGCGTTCCCAGAAAGTATTACAGGATCACGGAGGACGGCCTGTATGCGCTGTCTAATATGAAGCAGGAGCTTGATACGCTGTTTTACGCTATTAAATCCATACTCCATTAGTGCTGGTTTCACCAAGTATAATCACACATAACCTTCGCCGGCTCCATCAGCTGATGACTGACCGGCAGATATGTTTAATGAATTATTAATGAAAGAAGGATTTTCTGATGAATAAGATAGACGGCTATGTAAACGAAGTGTTGTCCTACATTATAGCAGACAATAATATGAAGGCACGGATAAGGGATGATCTGACCTCCCAGCTAAATGAATCGGCGGCTGCAGAGGATATTGACGAAGTAATACATCGGATGGGGGAACCCAAAGAAGTAGCCCGTGAATTTATGGACTCCATGTATGAAGATAAGGGTGAGCTCTTTGACGAGATAATTTCGAAACATCCTGATAAAGCTGTATTTATGAAGAGAGTCTATGAATTCAAATCCAGGGCATCCCTCTTCGGCATACCACTGGTGCATATAAAGTTCAACAGATATGGCAAACCTACTGTAGCAAAGGGTATCATAGCTATCGGGACAGTTTCGGTCGGATTCATCTCAATAGGTACCATTCCTCTGGGCGTAATATGCCTTGGTGGTCTTCCTGTTGGCATTATTGCTTTAGGCGGCATATCTATCGGACTGCTGCTGGCAATAGGCGGCATTGCAGTAGGAGCGGCTGCTATAGGAGGAGTCGCTGTCGGACTCGCAGCAATAGGTGGAGTTGCCATCGGTAATATAGCAGTTGGCGGGTACGCTAATGGAATCGTTGCTATCGGTGATAGGGTGTCAGGAGATTATGTGCTAAGCACAAATCACCTTGGTCCGGAAACAAGCGAGAAGGTATCCGCTCTAGTAAGATCCGCATTCCCCAAACTGCCTGACTGGATCATAGATATACTTTCAGGTATTACGGCAGATCTTGGGAGCAGCAGATGAATCATCAGATACCATTTTCCAATAATCTGATATATCAAGGAAAAGATCAAAAATTCTCTTTCAAGAAGGATAAGATTGCACCTGAATATTCCTCATCCGTCCAGGGCTCTTCAAAGCTTTCGTCCTTGCAGATAAAATGGTAGTCCCCCTCGCGTACGAATATATCGAATTGCCCCGGCGCCGCCTTTTTCAGCCTCTCAAAGCTCCTGTAAGGCACCTGGGTATCACCTGTCGAGTGCATCAAAAGCGCCGGCCTGCCGTTTAGCTTTTTGATCTCGTTCAGAGGATTTATCTTCAGGCTGCCAAAACCGTATTCAAAGCCCATGTACAGTTTAACAAAGGGCTTTTCTATTGCTGCAAGGAATGATGGCATACCCATGTTCACCATATTGTCACAAAAAGCATCAGGCCACGACGAAAATGCCGAAATGCTAATCAGCCCGTCTATTTCCGGTATCTCCCCAATGGAGTTGATAGCCGTGGCACCGCCCATAGACACACCTAATACCATCACCGGAACGTTATCATATTCCTTCTTGCTCTGTATATATTGGACTCCCGCCTTTGTATCAAGGTACTCTCTGGTTCCCACATATATTTTGTCTCCCTCACTCTTTCCATGGGAGCGCATCTCTATCAGCAGCGACGAATATCCATTGTCGGCCAGCATTTTGGCATGACCGAAAAAGGCCGTCACTGATGGATTATGTATACCGGATAAAAATATAACGATCCCCCGGGGATCATCGGCCTTTACTTCCCATGAGGCAAGGCGGAACCCATCCTCAGTGGTAAGTCCTATCTCAGCAGCCTCTATCCCGTATTGGGAAGGTGAATACATCTCATGATCCACGTGAAGATTAATCATATCCTTCATTATGATAGGAGGTATCGCAGCTAGTCCTGCAATGATTAGAATTACAAGAACTATGACAGAAATAATAACTATTTTCCTGATAGGAGTTTTCCTTTTGATATAACTTATATTCAAGCTAGTTACATAGCTCATGGCGGCTTCCTCCCACACGTAAAACAGCTATCTCTAACAAAATATTACCATTAATAGCCATGTGCGTCAACTGCGGTCACCCGGACACAATGTGTCCTACTCACCCATAAACTGGCAGGACCGCATCGGCAGAGACGGCCAGACTATGCTGCAGCCTTACTCAAGGTTTGATAAAACTAAAATCTTGCTAAACACCTGACAATGGTGTAGTATTTCTAATAATAGTTTATTGAATTGCGAGGTGTCTTATATGAGTTCATGGAAGTTAGAAACCAAGTGCCTTCAGGAGGGTTACAGGCCTGCAAACGGCGAGACCAGAGTAGTACCCATCTGCCAGAGCACGACATATAAATATGATTCTTCCGAAGAAGTAGCCATGCTGTTCGACCGTCCCGACAAGGGCCATATCTATTCAAGAATCAGCAATCCCACCAATGATGCGCTGGAAAAAAAGATAGCTGCTTTGGAGGGCGGTATCGGCGCAATGTTGACAGCGTCAGGCCAGTCGGCAACCTTTGTTTCCATAATGAATATCTGCCAGAACGGTGACCATATAGTAGCCTCCAGCACCCTATACGGCGGAACCTTCAATCTCCTCAACGTAACGTTCAAAAAAATGGGCATAGACGTGACATTCATAAATCAGGATGATCCCGAGGAAGAAATACAGAAGGCATTCAGGCCCAATACGAAGATACTTTTCGGAGAATCCATCGCAAATCCGAAGATCAGCATACTGGACGTTGAGAAATTTGCACGGATAGCCCATAAGAACGGAGTACCGCTGTTTGTCGACAACACCTTTGCGACCCCGATCCTTTTAAGGCCCTTTGAGTACGGCGCCGATGTCGTGGTCCATTCAACTACTAAGTATATGGACGGCCATGCGGTCAGCGTCGGCGGAGTTGTCGTAGATTCCGGCAAATTCGACTGGACCAGCGGAAAGTTTGCCTGCCTGACAGATCCCGACCCGTCCTATCACGGCATTTCCTACACCGAAACCTTCGGCAATGCCGCATATATAGTCAAAGCACGCTACCAGTACATGCGCGATCTGGGCAACAACATGAGCCCGATGAATGCATTCCTCACCAACCTGGGCATGGAGACGCTGCACCTTAGAATGGAAAGGCATTGCGAAAACGCACAGAAGGTTGCAGAATACCTGTCGCAGAATGATAAAATAATCTCAGTCAGCTATCCTACATTAAAGAGCGACAAATATTATGAGCTTGCTCAGAAGTACCTGCCCAAGGGCTGCTCCGGCGTCATATCCTTCCGCATCAAAGGCGGCAGGGAGGCAGCCGCAAGGTTCATGAACAACCTGAAGCTGGCAGCCATCGTGGTACATGTGGCGGACGCCCGTACGGCAGTACTGCATCCCGCCAGTATGACTCACCGACAACTGACCGATGAACAGCTTTTTGCCTGCGGCATCGAACCGGATATGATCAGGTTCTCAGTGGGAATAGAAAATGTAGATGATATCATCGAGGATATCAGACAGGCACTGGAAGCATAAAGAATAAAGCTGATAATTCTTTTACTCTGAATCACACCTGCGCATGCAAGTGTGATTCAGTTTTTATGCGGCGATTCGGATAGAAAGGAAAAGAGCCCTGTCGTATCACCAACAGGACTCTCTCAGAAGGGTAGAGGTCTATTTACCAATTATACTGTAAAATGCAGCTTTTGGTTTCTGATCATCATCAAACGGCAGAGGCCAGTTCTTCCTTCCTCTCACCGGGAAGTCATTGAGCCAGGTAACATCATCGGCTGCTCCCCAGAAAGTGATCCCATTAATGACTTCCTTATATTCACGGAACAGCTCGAATATCTTTGCATAGTACTCTCCCTGCATTTTCAGCAGATCAGCAAAAGGAGCCTTGAGCTTAGTCCCCTTGTAATCCGGCACAAACAGCGATACGTCCAGCTCAGTGACCTGCAGCTTGAGTCCGAGAGAAGCATATTTGTCAACAGCTCTTTTGATCTCATCCAATGTCGGGCTGAAAATCGACCAGTGGCCCTGCATGCCTATGCCGTGTATTGGCACATCTCTGTCTTTCAGTGATTTCACAAGGCGATAAATCCGTTCACATTTGTCAGGAACGATTTCATTATAATCATTATAGAAAAGCAAAGCGTCAGGATCTGAAGCATGAGCATATTCAAAGGCCCTGTCAATGAAGTCCTCGCCCACGGTATCCAACCACTTCGACTTTCTGAGATATCCGGAAGCATTATCGTCTATTGCTTCATTTACCACATCCCAGCAATAAGCTTTGCCCTTGAAATGTGTCGTCACAGTATCAATGTGTTCCTTCATCCTATGCAGAGCGAGCTCCCTTGTTGCAGGTCCCCCGTCCTTATTGGTGAAAAACCATTCGGGCGTCTGGTTGTGCCATACAAGAGTATGTCCCCTGAGCTTCATGTTATTTGTTTGAGCAAACTCAACAAGAATATCTGCCTCTTTAAAGTTGTATTCAGTTTCAGAAACGCGGACAGATATAGGCTTCATTTCATTTTCTGCAGTGATACTGTTGAAATGCTTTACGATCAACTCCTCATGGCTTTTTATTACTCTGGGGTTGACCGCAGCGCCTATGGGAAAATACTCGGCATATTCCTTGCACAGCGACTTGATGTTGTCCACTCAGAAAGCCTCCTTTATATGTATGCTAATATTTATGCTTACTTCTTGTCCCGCCATTTCACCATTGATACTATTATAAATGAAATTCTGCAATAAACAAATTACAGAATTCAGGATGTTATATTGATAATATTAAACTTATCTCGACGGCGTATCTGCTTACATCAAATCCCCGACGGCATCTGTAATGCAAACGGTGCAGTTTTTCCCCTGGGCTTTTGCCTGATACAGAGCCCTGTCAGCGGTTTCAAAGAACTCCTGCGACCTCTGTCCACGGTGGGATGCGAGCCCGCAAGTAAAAGTAACAGACAGATCCTTTTGAAAGTCAAATCTGTGCGAATTGAATTCATTTCGAACCTTTTCTATGATCTCACATGCCTGTGACGCCGGTATGTCCATGAAAACAACAGCGAACTCATCTCCCCCATACCTTGCAATAAAGCCATGCTGCAGAACATATTTTTCAAGGATCTCAGCCAGATATTTCAGTACAGCATCGCCCTGTATGTGACCATATGTATCATTTACGTTTTTATAATCATCCACATCTATCACAGCCAGATAAAGCCCTTTTTCAGGCTGTTTATTAATGTAATGGTCCAATAGTTCAAAAAATGCCTTTCTATTTAAAAGGCCGGTAAGATGATCGTGTTTCAGCTGTTCCGTCAGCTCAAACTGTTTTTTATAGCTGCTGGCGATGCTCCGCGTCCGTTCACACTCAAAATCTGCCAGAAACTTGGTAACAAGATATATGCAGATAGTAATTACAAGCGCAACCAACCAATCGAGCAATAATTGCCTATCTCCCCTTCTCAGCTCCAGCGCGGCAATAATCGATGCCATTGATAAGGAAACAAGGCTCAAGCTGAAAATTGTACGAGTAATTTTTTTATCCTCAAAAATAGCCGAAACGAAGATGGCAATGCAGGGTGCGCAGAAAATAGGGGCGAATACATAGTGAGCCAGTTCCGAACACGCACACAGCACAAAAAGCAGGATGGCTGAGACAAAATTCTTGGTTCTTTCCTGCAGCTTGCCGGACTGCAGCAGCTTAGAGCAGATAAATACAGAGGAAAAGTTAATAAAGCTTGGCAATAACAAAAATCGGAATATATATAGCGGCAATGGCAGGAATAGAAGCCCTGCCCATTTATCAAGGAACAAAATAAGAAACTCTGTCAAAAAAACAATAACAGAAATGATAATGCAAACCTTCAGCAGACGCTGCCTCCATGGTCCATATGAATAAATCGGTTCCTTCATATAAAATACCTTATGTTATATTCTCTGTGAATCAGGTTCACCGCCACAGATAATACAAAATAATTGTTCTTTCGGCTATTTTTTACTTTATTATATCATACACGATCTGCTTCTGCTCAAGACTTTTTACAAGTGCATCGATTGTTTGGATGTTCATGACCGACTGCTCCAAAGGCATGACAGGCTCAGCCTTCCCATGAATGACCTCAGCGAAATTCTTAAGCTGCAGGTAAAATGCATCTATGTGCTCCACCTCATAGGTATCAGTTAATATATAATCCCAGGGTTCTTTGCGATGAGTCCTGGTGATCTTCACATCGCCGAATATCCCCCAGGCTACCGGGAGCCTTAATGTGCCCCTGGCACAGGTGATCTGCAGCTCCTGGCTGAAGCTTGATTTCTTGCTGCTCTCCACATATCCGACAACGCCGTTGTCATACTCGATCATTCCGTGAATACGGTTTATCACACCAGAGATCTCGCCGGTATCACCGGATGCAAAAACACGCACAGGCTTGCCGCCGCTAAAATGGTTGCAGGCATTCACAAGGTAGCTGACCCAATCATAGGCGACTCCGCCGCCGCACTCCTTGCGTTCACGCCAATTGCGCTGGCCGTGAGGCAAGTTTTCATCCTCCGGCTCATAGTTGTTAAAAATCGCCCGGATGCTGTCGATCGGACCGTTTTCTCCCTTTAATGCAAGCTGCTCCATCTTTCGCATGGCAGGATGGTGTCTATTTTTGCAGGCTTCCATTATGAATGCTTTCTGCTCACCCACCAGCTTCAGTATGGTATGTGCCTCATCTCCGGATACAGTCAGGGATTTTTCACACAGAATGTTTTTGACACCTGCATCAAGGCAGCTCTTGATCTGCTCCAGATGCTGTCCCGGCCAGGTACATAAAATCACTGCATCCAATTCCTCTTTGGCAAGCATCACAGCAATGTCAGTATAATAGCTCTCACAGCCATACTTCTCCGCCCAGCTTCGTGCCCGGTCCTCTGCAATATCGCAACAGGCAGTGATCTTGATCTCCTTAAACTTTGATGCCGCGAGTTTAGATGCCGCTTCCCCATGAACATGCGAGTGCTCCCCGCAGCCAACTATAGCTGCTCTTATTGGATTTATACCGGATATGCTCATATGCAACCCTCCCGACTTTCACACGTATTATCCACATTATACCACAACCGCAAATCTGATTGACATCAAGGCCAAACTATTGTATTATAGTTAAGCGACGCAGAAAGTGCCCTGCATTTTAGAGCATACGGTCATGGAGAGATGGCTGAGCTGGTCTAAGGCGCACGACTGGAAATCGTGTGAACGCTAATACCGTTCCGAGAGTTCGAATCTCTCTCTCTCCGCCACTAGGAAATCAAGCATTTCAAGACTTTTGGAATGCTTGATTTTTTGTTTATCAGGCAAATCCTATCGCACGATTTTTTGAGTTAAATACAGGAATCGTGCGTCTATCATTAAGGGCTTCACACATATTAATCCATACAAAATGATCAAAGGTTGGTGCGTTAAATACTAATCAAAATGCAACAAGCAATCGAACAAAAGAATCCTTCTGCGAGTTCATCAAGTATTGTAAAAAACAAGAATCTTGCAAATGACTCCACAAAATAGTATACATGACATTTCTAGGAGCAATGGAAATTCTAGGGATGAAGCGAAATACGATTTATAGTAGAGTAACAGAGTATAGAAATGATACCAAAAAAATTGAATAATCTATTTTCATATTAATCCAAATTGGTATATAATGTAGAATATAGAAAAATAGGATACAAAATAATCAAAAGAGGTGTAAATGATGTCGGAAAAAATAAAATTACCTAGGTCATCTTATGAAGAACTAGTTAAAATCATAAAAGCATATTCACGCCAAACTAAACCAGCATCCTTAAGTGAAATTACAAAAATAACAGGCCTTAATGAAACAAAGATTAGTGCAAATGTATCATTCCTTTCAAACTCAAGTGTTATCGAAGGTGCACAATCTAAAAAAGCAACCGACTTAGGAAGCGAACTTGGTAGATCTCTTGAGCATGGAATACAAGAAGAAATCGAGAGATCTTGGCAAAAAGTAATATCGCAAAATGATTTCCTCTCAAAAATGGTAACAGCAATATCAATTCGAAACGGGATGGAAGTAGCTAGCTTTGAATCACATATTGCTTACTCCGCAGGCGAAGCTAAAACAAACTCTGTAGCAACTGGTGCGCGAGCAGTGATAGATATTTTTAAAGCATCTGGTTTAGTTGCACAAGATGGAGATAGAATCATACCAGTAAAAAAGAGCTATCAAATAGTTGGTAATGAGGATATTGTTGATAAAGATGCGTTTGAAGACTCAACAAAAATAACAGTTAAAGCAACTCCTGTTGCTATTACACATGTGAATAACCCCAATGTAACAATAAATATTCAAGTACAAGTACAGGCCTCCGTTAACGAATTAGATACACTTACCGAAAAAATCACAAAACTTATATCTCAGCTAAACGGAGTTCCTGATAATACTAGTGAGGCAGAATAAGAATGTATATCATTGTTCCATCAACTGCTGAAAACATAATTGGTGCAATAGATGCTTGCGATCAGTATCCCGACGGAGCAGATGATCAGTTTGTCTCGAATTTTCTTGACATCCAACTTGGTCAAGCTCAAAATGCTCTTATAATGGCCCAACAACTAAATTTATGTATACCACACAATGGCAAGTATATCAAATCTGGACCTTTTTCCGCTCTACTAATAACTTCTAATGAAAAACAACGTGCTGTAATATTTCGAATGGTACTGGAACAGTATGTACCTTTTCAGACATTCAAAAGTAGATTAAATATAACTGGGTTAGCACCTAAGGCAGGAGAACAAACAAAAATAGTTCATGGGTTAACTGCCCATAGAGATGAAATAGTAAGTACCTTCACAAATCTTGGGCAATATAGTGGTTCTCTAATTTATGAAGGATCGGGATTATATAAAGTTTCCAGCAGTGAACTTAACATATCTGAATTATCAGCTTCTATTTCGGATTTAGAGACTGCAAAACATTTTGTTTATAAAAAGTTAGGCCCTGCTGCTACTGACTTTTCCAAAACGACTGACGTGCTAGATGAATTGGCTATGGCAGTTCAACAATTAGGTATTGATAAAAGATCTCCTGTCGTACATGCTGCAAATGCTGTAGAATCATTTCTAGTACAGATTGCACAAAAACACATCGTAAATATAAATGCAGCAACAGGTATAAATAGCAAAGCTGATAGATTAAACTCAGCAGGTAAATTAAACAAAAAGATGCTAAATATAAGTAGATACTTGGGCCATGTTAGGAACGCGGCAGATCACGGCACTGATACTGATATTAATGCTATTTGGGATATTAGTCACGAGTGTTCCGTAGAATACGTTAATGTAGCCCTAACTTTTATTAGAGCAGTAGTAAATACTGAAAACGGTATATATAGGATATAGCATATCTAGCTTAATAAGCCGACTATAGATAACGCTAATGAAACTAAGTGAGTTTTCAAATACACTACGAAAACGGGCACATTGGACAAACGATATAATCAAAAAAGGTAACATTTACCAACTAGGGATTATGGAAGAAACTATTACAGATGTTAATTTGCTCGCTATTGCTGAAGCACATCCAGAATACATATTAACAAAGAAATTTACTCGTAGATAGGAAGGCTCTCAAAGTGGTGCCGATTGGCTATGGGTAATTGGTGAATCGGGAAGTTGGATTCCTCTTTTAATACAAGCTAAGATCATAAATCCCAAAACAGGTAATTGTCAAAGACTTGATTATAATGATGGTGATCAAAGAAAGCGGTTGCTTTTATATGCGCGACAGCATAGATTAATCCCTGCGTATTGTATATATAGCTATATTCCAGATACACTTACACTCTCCGAACTAAATGTGAATGTTTCAATAAATAGAGAAGATTGGGCTTGCTCATTTATATCTCCTCGTACAGTTCGATTACTATCAAAGTATAATTTAAAACATTTGAGTCCGTATACCTTGGAGAACTATGAGCAAGTTTAATCTATTGGATAAGTTTAACCCCCATAACAGTTAATCCGCATGGTAAAGTAAATAATGTGGATAAAGCCTGCGTAATTTCATCAATTTGACCCGGGGATGTACTTCAAATTGACCCAGGGATGTATTTGAAATTGACCCACCTATGTATTCCAAATTGAGCCAGCCATGTATTTCATTTTGACCCAGTCTCTCATA
>JAEZCA010000044.1 GCA_023412665.1 Bacillota bacterium | reverse complement strand
GTGAAGATGAGATGGGCAAGCTGGTGGAAAGCTACAAGTCTAACTGGATGGATGAAGGCTACGAAAGCGAACAGCTCAAGGAGTATGCGAAGAAATTCCAGAACGATCCTGAAGAGTACCAGAAGCTCAAGATCAGGATGCTGGCAGCCGCTCCTGGGAAGGTGGTAGAAGAATACTTTGCAGCAGCCGAGCACAGTGAGGATATAATGTCGCGCTTTTATCCGGGCATAACAAGGGAAGCGGTGGAACAGCTCCGCAAGGAACTGCCGTATGAGCGTTATTATAATTTTATTAAGACTTATGCATTAGATATGGACGAGAAGTTCGGCAGCGGCACCATTACCGTAAAAAAAGGCAGATACATATACAAAAAGAGCGGTGAGGCGCTGGATATGAAGAGTGTCTTTGCAGATGTACCGGGGGTCGATGAAATTTTCTCGGAAGGGACCAGATACTGTGCCGTCCTTTGCGGAGGCGCCGATTCAAGGCAGAAGATAGGCGGCGTATATTATTCCTCATGCACAGCCTTCAAGTTTCCCACCGGACGCTGCATGGTAGTCTGCCAGAAGGACAGAAAGCTCTATCATACAGAAATAACCCCTGAGGAGTATGATGACCTGGAAAGCGGAAAAACACAGGTCTATATCGTTGCGATAATTGACAGGTAGGCGGCCGGGTACAATAAGTGACCTTCCGCACGCAAAATAAAAAACTCGCCGTATATGATAATGGCGAGTTTTTGTTTTATTTTACGGTTTACTTTTTTTGATATACAGGGCTTACGTTCGCAGCCGGACTCACATTGGACATGGGGCCGACATTTGCGTAAGGGCTTACATTTTCGGCCGGGCTGATATTAGCGGCAGGGCTCACATTCGCAGCCGGGCTGACCTCGGCATATTCAGGCTTTTTCATATAGAAAGGCCTTTCGTTGAGTTTTTCCTGTACTATACGCAGAGCCTCGCCAAAGCGCTGGAAGTGAACAACTTCACGTTCTCTCAGGAAACGCAGAGGATCGATGACGTCAGGATCATCAGTCATATTTATCAGGTTCTCATATGTTGCCCGGGCTTTTTGTTCTGCAGCCAGGTCCTCCACCAGATCAGCGATGGGGTCACCCTTAGAAGCAATATATGCCGCCGTGAAAGGAACACCGGATGCATTTACAGGATAAACCGCCCTGTCATGGTCTGCGAAATAACCGCCAAGGCCTTCTTTTTCCAGGATCTTCGCAGGAACCCCCTTTGTCAGCTGATGCACGATGGAGCCCACTATTTCAAGATGGGCCAGTTCCTCCGTACCAATATCATTAAGTGTAGCCTTGGCCACATCTGTCGGCATGCTGAACCGTTGGCTCAGATATCTTATAGATGCAGCCATCTCACCGTCAGGTCCGCCGTATTGAGTTATAACATATTTTGCGAGCTTTGGATTACAATTTTTTATTTTAACGGGATATTCCAGTTTTTTTTCATAGACCCACATTTACACAACCTCCTTTATCAGAAATAAACTTTGGGACATGTCAAGCTTCCCAGGGCCACGGGCTCTCTATCCAGGGCCACGGGAAGGAATTGCTGGCGCCGGCCGTGATCGGGCCGTACATGCTTTCATAATTATCCCTCAGCAGCCTGGCCTGCTGTGCAGTGTTCACAAAAATTACCAGGGCTTTCTGGTCATACGGGTGGGTATTAAGATAAAGATTCAGCTCAATGGCCATAAAATCCAGCGCCATTATTTCCTTCAGCATTTTATCGCGCGCGTCGTACATACAAACACCTCCAATCAAATCATCAAATAACCGGGCATGAGTTATCCGTCATACGAATAAGCGGGGTCGGCACCGTAAGGTCTGTCGAGCTCAGGAAATATAGTTCCCTGCTTAAGGCCCAGCATCGGCGGATAAAGACAGCAAAGACACTGAAAGGGTACATATGCATGTGCCAGTCTTGCTCCGACTATAGGCTGGGGATTATAATACTGCAATTTGCACATATTGAAATCGTCACAGGATATTGTCTGGACTTCAGCTGCCTCAGCCGCTTTGGCAGCGTTTGCCGCCGGAAGTTTCTCATATTCTGAAGGCATTACATTATTACCTAACATCAGGCTACCTCCTATACACTTTTTGTATATAGTATTCTTGTTTACATAAAAGTGTTCAATTAGGTTCAAATAATCTATTTTCAATAGTAATAAAAAAGAAGTCGATGATGTGATACCATATTAAATAAAACATTTACATTATGGAAATAATATGATAGAATACTTCGGTATGAGTATTCAACCATCTGCTCGGTTATTGGACACTCCGACCAAATACCTGGCTTATGGCGCTAAAAAACAAGGAGGCAGTAAAATGCTAAAGGAAAAGAAAACAGAAATCATTGAAGCATACAAGCTTCATGAAGGCGACACAGGCTCGCCGGAAGTACAGATCGCTATTCTCACAGAGAGGATAAACCATCTGAACGAGCATCTAAAGGATCACAAGAAGGATCACCATTCAAGAAGGGGCCTTCTGAAGATGGTCGGACAGAGAAGGGGATTGCTGAACTATCTTATGGATAAGGATATCGAAAGGTATCGTGCCATAATCGAAAAACTCAATCTTAGAAAATAATATTGAGCGGGGTTTCCCGCTCATTATTTTTACATATGGTGTAATAATAACATTAAGGGAAACCTTAAAATAAACTACTGCTGACGAAATGGCTTCGCAGTGAACAGAGAACAGAGACCAGTGCCCGCAAAATGATCGTCTCGGATGGGTTTTACGGGCGCTGGTGTCCGTTTTCTGTAATAACTGCCTCTGCTTTCGTCATGCGAATAACAAAAGGAGGCATTTTTATGTCAAAAACATTCAGTATGAAACTGGCCGGGAGAGATCTTACAGTTGAGACCGGCAAACTCGCGCAGCTTGCAAACGGCGCTGCGCTGGTAAGATATGGTGACACGGTTATTATGTCGACCGCAACGGCATCTTCATCACCCAGAGAGGGTATCGACTTCTTTCCATTAAGTGTGGACTATGAAGAGAAACTGTACGCTGTAGGAAAAATTCCAGGCGGCTTTATCAAGAGAGAGGGAAAGCCTTCCGAAAAGGCGGTACTGACCTCGAGAGTCATCGACAGACCGATACGTCCATTGTTTCCAAAGGATCTCAGAAATGACGTAGCTGTTGTGAACACTGTTCTTTCAGTCGATCAGGACAACTCTCCCGAAATAGCTGCAATGATCGGAGCTTCCATAGCAATCAGCATTTCCGACATTCCGTTTAACGGACCAATTGGCGGTGTTGTACTCGGACTTGTAGACGGAGAAGTAATAATCAACCCTAACGCAGCTCAAAGGGAAAAGAGCGACATGTATGTAACTCTGGCAGGCACCAGTGAAAAGATCACTATGATAGAGGCCGGAGCAAAGGAAGTATCTGAAGATGTCATGTTCGATGCGGTTAAAAAAGGGCATGAGGAAATAAAAAAAATCACAGCTTTTATTAAAGACATTGTTGCAGAGGTTGGCAAACCGAAATTCGAATACAAGTCGGCAGAGGTTCCGCAGGAAATATTCCAGGCTGTATATGATCTGGCATATGAAGAAATGCGCAAGGCTGTATTGACAGATGACAAAACCGTCAGGGACGTACAGGTAGCGGCGCTTACTGAAGATGTACAGCAAAAGCTGGCAGAAAACTTTCCGGACAGCACCGGCGTGATAGTGGAAGCTATTTACAAGCTCGAGAAAAAGGTAGTAAGAAAATATATTCTTGAAGAAGGCAAGAGAGTTGACGGAAGAAGGCTCGATGAAATAAGGCCGATGTCGGCAGACGTATCGCTGCTCCCGAGGACTCATGGCTCAGGTCTCTTCCAGAGGGGACAGACTCAGGTATTGACCATAGTTACCCTTGGAGGGATAAGTGAAGCACAGATGCTTGACGGTGTTGACCTTGAGGATGAAAAGAGGTACATGCATCACTATAATTTCCCGGGTTACAGCGTGGGTGAAGCAAAGACATCAAGAGGACCCGGCAGAAGAGAGATTGGGCATGGCGCGCTGGCAGAAAGAGCTTTGGAGCCTGTGATACCCAGCGAAGATGAATTCCCGTACGCTATCAGACTGGTTTCCGAAGTGATGATGTCAAACGGCTCCACTTCACAGGGAAGCGTATGCGGAAGCACATTGGCCCTCATGGATGCAGGCGTTCCGATAAAGGCTCCCGTTGCTGGCATCTCTGCAGGCCTTGTAATAGATGACGAGAATCCTGAAAGATTCATCACATTCATGGATATACAAGGAATTGAAGACTTCTTCGGAGATATGGACTTCAAGGTGGCAGGTACAAAGAAGGGTATAACTGCCATACAGATGGATATAAAGGTGGACGGCCTTTCATACGAGATAATCAGGCAAGCTTTTGACCTTACCAAAAAAGGACGCTTCCAGATACTCGACGAGGTCATCGCGCCTGTGATTGCAGAGCCAAGGCAGTCTCTTTCACCCTATGCTCCGAAAATGTACAAAATGAACATCGACCCGGACAAAATCAGAGATGTTATCGGACCCGGCGGAAAGGTGATCAACAAGATAATTGATGAAACAGGGGTAAAGATAGACATAGAGGACGACGGCAGAGTATTCGTATCAACAGCGGATGAAGCAGCGGGAAAAAGGGCAATGTCAATAATCGAGGCTATAACAAAGGACGCCCAGCCCGGACAGGTATTCATGGGCAAGGTCACAAGGCTTATGACATTCGGAGTATTTGTAGAATTCGCTCCCGGAAAGGAAGGCCTGGTGCACATCTCCAAGCTTGACAACAAGAGGGTTGCTAAAGTGGAAGATGTTTGCAAGGTGGGGGATGAAATGCTGGTCAAGGTCATTGAAGTAGACAAGCAGGGACGCATCAACCTTTCAAGGAAGGATGCGCTGCCTGAAAACAGCAACGAGTAGTAGACTGGTACGAGTAAGGACGGTTTGCAGCAGAATAGTCACCTGTTGATACCGTCCTTTTCCTTTTATGACTTTATATAATTATGTTCAGGAGGCAGTATGCTAAAAAAGTATACGTTAAAAAACGGAGTCAGGGTGGTTTGTGAGAAGCTTCAATATGTCAGGTCGGTTTCGGTGGGCATATGGGTCAAAACAGGATCCCGGGATGAAGAAGTCAGGATCAACGGTATATCCCATTTCATAGAACATATGCTTTTCAAAGGTACCCAGACTAGAAGTGCGGCACAGATAGCTGAAGCCATCGATAATATCGGCGGACAGCTGAATGCGTTTACAGGCAAGGAATGTACATGCTTTTATGCAAAAACGCTGGATGAGCATATAGATACTGCATTGGATGTTCTGAGCGATATGTTTTTCAATTCAGTATTTGCAAATAAGGACATATCGCTTGAAAAACGTGTTATAATCGAGGAAATAGGCATGTATGAGGACTCTCCAGAGGATCTGGTGCATGATGTGCTTTCGGAGACGGTTTGGGGCGGCAGTTCTGTGGGATACCCGATATTGGGCACAAAAAAGTCTCTTCGGAATATTAACCGTGAAAAAATAATTGAATACATGCAGGCAAGGTATACCCCTGACAACACTGTGATCTCAGTTGCAGGCAATTATGATGACAGCTCGCTGCAGGAACTGCTCGAAAGGTATTTTGGAAACTGGAGCTCCAGTGCGGTCCATGATGAAAAGCAGGGTGATGTAGTATTCAAGCCCGATGTAAGGACCCGTGAAAAGGATACCGAGCAGGTACATATATGCATAGGCTTTGAAGGTGTAAGGAACGGTGATGATGACCTGTATCCTCTTTTGGCAGTCAACAATATATTAGGAGGCGGAATGAGCTCCAGGCTGTTTCAGAGAATAAGGGAGAAGAAGGGTCTTGTATATTCCATATACTCTTATCCCACCACATACAAGGATACCGGTTTGTTTACTGTATATGCGGGAATGAAGCCAGACAATCTTGATGAAGTCATCCATCTGATTTATGATGAGATACGCATAATGAAAAGGAAAGGCATCACGGTATCAGACCTTGATAAAACCAGAGAGCAGATGAAGGGCAATTATATATTGGGACTTGAGAGCACAAGCAGCAGGATGAACAGTATAGGCAAATCGGAATTGCTGCTTGGCTATATAAATACGCCGGAAGAAATCCTGAAAAAAATTGAGTCAATAACCATGGACGGTGTTGATGCCATGATAGCCAAAATATTTGACCTTGACAGAAAGGGTATTTCAATAGTTGGAAATATTCATAATAATCTGATTACGGGTTCGCTGTAACCGTATCCCGAATCAGTGCAAAAGATAATTGCAGTAATGCTCCGGAGCCGACCTATAAGGCACCGGAGCATTTTTCTATACAAGCACTTGTTTGCGTCAATATACATAATATGAAGTAGTGTTGGCTTTTTATTTGCTCAGGAGTACAGGGAGGAAAATGAATGAACCATATGAAATATACTGTTATCGGCGGAGATCTCAGAAATGTAAAGCTTGCCGAGGCTATTGCTTCCGATGGGAACCAGGTCAATCTATACGGCTTTAAAAATGCCGGTTTTGAATCCAAAATCGATGAAATAGAGGATCTGGATGCAGCTATTGACGATTCACAAATAGTTATAGGACCTTTGCCATGTACAAATGACAATGAAACTCTAAATACCCCGTTTCATAAGGATAAAATATGTATAAACGAAGTTTTTAAAAAAATGAAGAAAAACCAGTTGTTCATAGCAGGCAGGATCAGTGAGAAAATCACCCAGATGGCAAAGGCTTATAATGTATATACTATAGATATTCTTGAGCGGGAGGAAATGTCAGTTTTAAACAGTATACCAACTGCAGAAGGCGCTATTCAAATAGCGATGGAGGAATTGCCGATTACGCTTAACGGCAGCAAAACACTTATACTCGGCTATGGGCGTGTCGGTAAGGTACTGGCCAGGATGCTTTCGGGCATCGGTGCGGAGGTTTATGTGGAAGCCAGAAAATACTCTGATCTGGCATGGCTGAAAGCAAATGGTATCAATTCTGTTTACATAAATGACTTAAATAATTATTTGTGCAATATGGATATCATCTTTAATACTGTACCAAGCAGGCTACTCGACAGCGATAGGCTGGAAAAGATTGGCAGGGACTGTCTGGTAATTGATCTCGCATCAAAACCCGGAGGTGTTGATTTTGATAGGGCAAAAGCGCTGGGGATAAAGGTTATCTGGGCGCTGTCCCTTCCTGGAAAGGTAGCTCCGGTGACTGCAGCAAATTACATGAAACAAACGATATATAATATCATAGAAGAGCTGGGGGTGTGAAAAAATGAATTTGAAGGGCGTGAAGGTGGGGTTTGCTTTCACCGGCTCATTCTGTACTTTTGCAAATGTCTTGACTGAACTTGAGAAAGTGGCATCTGAAGGAGCGGACATTACACCGGTTATTTCTTTTTCAGTAGACAGCTTTAATACAAAATTCGGAACGGCAGCTGAGTGGAAGACAAGGATAGAGACCGTGACGGGCAAGAATGTGATCAGGACTATAACTGACGCTGAACCTATTGGTCCGAAAGGACTGTTAGATATACTTGTTGTAGCGCCATGTACGGGAAATACGCTTGGAAAGCTCGCAAACGGTATCACGGATACTCCAGTCACCATGGCCTGTAAGGCGCACTTGCGCAACGGCAGGCCGCTGTTGCTGGCTCTGTCCACAAATGACGGCTTTGGCATAAATGCAAGGAATATCAGTTTTCTGCAAAACTGCAAAAATGTGTTTTTTGTACCGTATGGGCAGGATGATCCAACGAAAAAAAACAACTCACTTATGGCCAGGTTTGATATGATCGTACCTGCTATAGAGTCTGCACTGAACGGAAAACAGCTCCAGCCGGTTTTAGTATAACGAGGCGAAAGATGGGCCCCCCGCCCCACCTCTATACATATTTTCAGCCTATAGGCTGAAAAACACTTGGTGGCGGGTACCGATTTGCCTTTCAGATATTTTATTTCGATTAATCGAAAGAAAACGATGCGAGTATATCTCCCGCCTCGTTGAAACACTGCTGAGGAAAGAAATTTTTTTTCAAACGAAAAATCTTCTTTGAACCGAAGTGTTATAATTGCTTTTTGAAAGAAGGAAGCCGTCAAGGGCTTCTTTTTTTTTATATACTGTGATTTTTTCGTCCCATGGTGGTATAATCACTTTGACAGTAATTTGAAGATCTTAAATCAAAAACGGGGGTATTATAATGAGGAACAAAACACGCTTTTTGGCCAGAACTGCACTATTGCTTGCAGTAGCAATCGCTTTCCAGCTATTCGGAAAGTTAATACCATATAACAACTTTATCGTAGGTCCGGTCGTCAATGCAGTGCTTCTTGTTGCAACCGCGGCTGCAGGGGTGTGGAGCGGTGTATCTATATCAGTTATAGCGCCGCTGGTATCGGCTTTTACGAATAAAGCACCGATTGCTCCGCTGGTTTTAGGCTTCTCGCCGTTTATTATAATTGGGAACATAATAATAGTGCTTTCCTTCCATTTCCTGAGGAAAAAGAATGGGATTCTTGGGGTTGCAGCAGGCTCCGTATTAAAGTTTGGCTTTCTATATGCCGCAATCTCAGTATTTACCTCTTTGGTAGATATGAAGCCTCAAGCTGCCGCAACACTGACCGGCCTTTTCAGCTGGCCGCAGCTCTTCACTGCTCTGGCCGGAGGTGCTATCGCCCTGGTGATACTCAAACTGGCCGGCAAGAGTCTGGACATTGAGTGATTAACTTCAGGCACATATTCGCTTAAAAGTCACAAACGTGTAAGGAAGCGTATGTGACTTTTTTATTGTTAACAGCCCCGCCTGCAGAACATAGAATATTATAGATTATGAATGACAAGGGGCTTAAAATGATTTATCTTGATAATGCCGCAACTTCTTTTCCCAAGCCTGAAATCGTCTGTGCCGAAATGGACAGATGTATGCGGGAATATTGCGCAAACCCGGGAAGGGGAGGGCATGTTCTATCAATAAAGGCAGGAATGGCTGTGAACCATGCAAGGGAAAAATTATCTGGAATATTCAATATCACAGATCCGATGCAGCTTATTTTCACCAAAAATGCAACAGAAGCATTGAATATAGCGATAAAGGGTACAGCATACGAAGGCTGTCATTTCATTACCACATGCATGGAGCACAATGCTGTCATGCGACCGCTGAGAACGCTGGAGCGGGACATGGGGATCGAAATTTCAATAGTGCCGGGAAACTCTATCGGAGAAACAGACCCGGCGGATGTGAAAAGATGTATTAAAAGCAATACAGCTATGATAATCTCCACTTTGTCATCAAATGTTAACGGTATTATTATGCCTGTCGCAGATATCGGACGAATTTGCCGCGAAGCGGGTGTATTGTTCCTTGTAGATGCATCACAGGGAGCCGGATCTATCGCTTTGGATGTTGAGGCAGATATGATCGATATGCTTGCATTTCCCGGACACAAAGGGCTGCTTGGCCCTCAGGGGACGGGAGGGCTTTATGTAAGGAAGGACATAAAGCTGAAGACTCTTATGGAGGGAGGCACGGGAAGCAACTCAGAATATGCTTATCAGCCGGAAATAATGCCTGATATGTTTGAAAGCGGAACCTTGAATACTCCGGGCATAGCAGGGCTTGTAGCCGGTGCGGAGTTTATGGTCCAAACCGGGATCAGCCGTATCCATGATCATAAGAGCTATCTTGTCAGTCTTTTGTCTGATGGATTATCACAAATACCTGGCGTTATCCTTTACAGCGTCGCCGATAAAAATAAAAATTCCGGTATAGTTTCGATGAACCTGGGCAATCTGGATTCGACAGAGCTGAGTTATTTGCTTGACAGGGATTTCGGTATATGCACCAGGGCAGGCCTGCATTGTGCGCCTGCGGCGCATGAAGTGCTCGGTACCGGCCGCTGCGGTATAGTAAGATTCAGTACAGGCTGCTTCAATACTGAAAACGAGATCATAAGAACTATTGATGCAGTGGACAGAATAGCCCGCAGTGCAAAAATGTTTTTCTGAAGAATAATTGATTATCATTAGACATTACTTCATTTATTACGTATCTATTATCAGAAACATTGTTTCAAACTATTGGAATAAATATGACAAGTAAAATGTAGAATGAAGTAAGGAGTGATATTTGTGAATAACATAGTCAAAACAGTTATTTCTGTTGTAGTTATTGCCGTCCTGGCGATCATTGCGTTAAAGCTGCTTGGATTTGCTCTTAGGGTGGTGCTGCCTATAGCAATACTTGCTTTTATTGCTTATGTCATTTACGTACTGGTTACCGGGAAAAAGCCTAATTTTTAGTGAGTGCAGGCGAAAAAGACTAAAGTGTCCCGGATTAACCTGAAAAACAGAGTATGCGGACCATACGAGTCTTCAATACGTTTTAGAAAGAGAAAAATATGCTTTACAATAGTGTCCTGACTGTGCTATAATTCAAACTGCGTTGCCGGGGTGTAGCTCAGTTTGGCTAGAGTGCTTGCTTGGGGTGCAAGAGGTCGCACGTTCAAGTCGTGTCACTCCGACCAGCAAAAACAGCGGGTTTCAGATTTTGAACTCCCGCTGTTTTTTTATTTTTTTACCCCTATTTTACCCCTATTTTTTTAAGTGCTATTTTGCCCTCTTTTTAAACTCAACAACCTTGCCGGTATTCTCCTTTATTTTTTCTATCTCTTTATCCAGGCTGGTGAACACATCATCAATTTGCTTTGCTGTTTTATCTATAGAATCGTTTATCATATCTCCGTAAATATCAAGTGTAGTTGTGCTTTCATCGTGCCCCAATATCTCCTGGATCTCTTTGAGAGATAATGTTTTTCTGTTCAGATATACAAAGGTATGTCTTAAGCAGTGGGGGCTTGCTTTTATGCCGGCCTTCTCTGCAGCTCGGTAAAATAAAGTGAAGTATGAATTTGGGTTTAGCATTTCTCCGTATTTGTTTGGAAATATGAGATCAGTTGCTTTTAATTTATCGCTTACCAATATAGGGTTATCTTCTTTGTATAGCATATCCTTTTGCATAGCAAGGTAGTGTTTAGCCTTATCTGACAGGGGCACGTAATGGACCTTGCTGCTTTTTGTATCATCAAGCCCCGTGGAGCTGTCTGATTCATCTATTTTTATTCTCTTATTTATATCATCAATATCACTCCACCGGAGGGCCAACAATTCACCCCGGCGCACTCCAGTTACAAGCATGAATTTAGCTGACCATATCCAGCGGGATTTTTCTAGTTGCCTAAATAGTGCTGCAAGCTCAGCGGTGTTTAAAGTTTTTCTCTGCTTCGCTTGCTTCTTGGGAATCTCAATATCTTCAACAGGATTTTGTGATATGATCTTATCCTTTGCAGCTTTACCGAAGGCTCCATTCATTACTTTACGGGCATGTTTCATGGTCCAGGTTGATAAGCCCTTTTTATTCATTTCAAGGATGATGTTCTGTATGTCGATTGATTTTATACTGATAAGTTTTCTGTTGCCGATCTCAGGCTTTATATGCGTATTATAAATGAAATAATATTGATTATAAGTAGCGGGCTTTCTAAGGGCTTTTATATATTTGAGCCATTGAGTAAACCATTCATCTACCTTCAGTTTTGATTTTGATATTTTGAGGTCCCGGATCTCATTTACTTTCTGCTGAAGCTCAGAGGGAGTATCAGCTGTCACAGTTTTCTCTTCTCCATCCCTCCGAACCCTCCATTGGTGTGTACCGTTGGGAAGTATCCTGTAACTTCCCATTCCTTTAGGATTTCTGGCCTTTTTCATCTTGCCCATACATCACCGCATCCTTTCTGGATTATCAGTCATACCGGCTAGATAATCACAGCTTACATTAAAATAGTCAGCAAATAACTTGACCATGTTAATGTCCGGTGTTCTCTTGCAGGTTTCATATTGTGATATTGTATTATTGCCTATACTAAGTTCTGCTCCTAGTTGTCTAGTAGTTAATCCTCTGCTCTCACGTAGTTCTTTGATTCTTTTTGCAAACATTTCGTTACAGCCCATTAATTTATTTTTCCCTCCTTATTACGAAATATATTTCTTATAATGTACTCTTTTGAGAACATAATACTCAAATGAGAGCAAAATGTCAAGGAGTTTCGGGAAATGCAGTAAAATTAAAGGGAAATTTATTGCAAAAATATGTTGACTTAGATACGAGGCACTGATATAATGGTCTCAAATGAGAGCAATTTACGAAAGAAGGAGGTCACTATGAAAAGAATCTATTACAGAGAACTCAGAAAACTCATGGCAGATTACGCACTGGACAAATCGGATATCGCGTCAATAATTAGCAAAACTCTACGCCAAACATCAAGAATTCTCCACAGAGAGCTATCACCCAAAACAGGTAAACCTTATGTCTTTGATTTATGTGAAGCTGCAAAGATCGTTACCTATTTCCGCGAAAGAGCATTGTGCGATTGGGAACATAATAACCCTAACGCAAAGGACTTTGCAAAGGAAAAGGCTGTCAAAGAAATCAACGAGGCTATTACCATCGACAGGATTTTTTTTGACGAAGTGCTCTCAAATGAGACCATATCAGCTTAAGCTTTGCAGTTGTACATAGGAGGAAGCCATATGAACAGTCTTATTCCATTCCAGTACAACACAAAACAGGTCAGGCCATAAACAGAATACATACATCTGAGTTATTGGCCTTATTCATCCACGCCGCACATTGAAAAGTGAATATCGTTGACATCAGCCTGAGTGGTCCAGGGGAGCACAAGAGCGGCATTTTAAAAAAAGGGCGAATGAAAGGAGATAAAGCATGGGCACTCATCCAAATGCAGTTTTGCTTTTAACATTGACACCAGACGACCTTCCGAGAAAAACTTGGAGAAATATTCTGCAAGAAGCTAAGGTTTTTGAATGGGAAAATGATGGTGTTATTGACGAAGAAGGCGACATTAAAATTGGAGATAGTGACTATCACCAAATGTGCATGAAATCAGATTATGACGAGGGCATGCAAATATCCGCCAAAGAGGGTGATATTGTTCTCTTAGATATGGTTACTTATGGATATGGTGATTTAATAGAGTGGAGTAAACTCGAAAAGCAGAAACGTGAACTTGAAGAGTGGGCAAAGGAAATGTGTGATAAATTCCATTGTACCTACAAAATATTTGTAACCGCTAATTATTGGTGATAGTTCGCACTAGCAAGACATGGCGGTCAACCGCCTTACATGGGGAAGCAGCGGTACTAAAGTACACGGTGCCTGCGAGTGAGTAGCCAATCTCACCTTCCCCACCAAGCCGAAAGGCAAATAAACTAAGGAGGTAAATGTATGAACGAGGTAAAATGCGCGAAGGAAGAATCCCTCAATGAAATAGCGCAGGGCATCATCGACAGGCTCGACAGTATCAATGGCCTGAGCAATGGCATTGATGAAAGGTTGTATAAGGGTGACGTTCCTAATTGCAAGGCACTGTCTCAGCCTGCACCTGTAAGCTTGTTTGACAAACTGCTTTGCATCAGAAGTCTTACAGACGAAATCGGCAGTACGCTCGGATTGGTTCGCGAGAGAATCTAACCGCCCGCCGGAGCGCATCCGGCCCAAACCCAAAAAGCAGATATAGCATAACGGGTTTTCGTAGTCCGGACACAGCATGTACAAATGAGAGCGGTGGGACAGGTCGCGACTGTCCCCACCAAAACTAAAGTATGGGAGGGTCATTATGGCAATAGGCTTCTTCAATTCAATCTTTCAATTCTTTAAACGGCTTTTCAGCCGCAAACCATCCAAGTCACTTCCAGGTAAGTCACGTGAATATGCAAAAACACCGCGCCGCAAGGGTTTAAATCTCAACTGTAATATTGCTGTTCGGTATGCTGCCCGTAGCAGCCAAAGCAAACGCCGCAAGATGGCGCGAAGAACAGGGAGGGTGACAGTTTGATATGGCAGTACGAGAGATAAAGAAATTCAAAGACCCAATACTAAAGCAAAAGTGCCAGCCAGTAACCATTTTTGACGAGAAGCTAAGACTACTAACAATGGATATGCGCGACACGATGTTGCATGGTAATGGTATCGGTCTGGCAGCTCCGCAGATAGGTGAACCAATCGCAGTGATAGTGGTCAAGAAACAGTCTCAGAAAGGTACATACATCGTTGTTAATCCAGAGATTGTAAAACAGAGCATCTACACCAACCTGGCTACAGAAGGCTGCCTGAGTTATCCCGGAATGGCAGCAAAGATCAGAAGGCCCAATTCGGTTACTGTAAAAGGACAGACGGTACAGGGTGGCAATGTTCAGCTAACTGCGGTCGGTTTGGAAGCAAGGATATTCTGTCACGAAATCGATCACTTGCACGGTGATTGTAAGGTCGCAAAAGGCAAGGTGGTAAAGGGATGAAGTATTTTCTTCTAATCATTATCGCTCTGTGTCTTATCATCCTCATTAAAGGAGCAAGGAAAGTTGCAAGATGGTGGAGGGCATGGAAGCTGGAAGAACAAAAGAAGAGGCCGGTGACAAAGTACATACCGCCTAAACACATTGATGAAAGGAGATAGTTAACGTGAAAGTAGAGCATTTGAAAAACGGCAAGGTAGCAATTGAAATGACAAAAGAGGAATATGTCAAAAAGTTTTTGTCGGACGAGCCGGAGCAGTTGGACCCACCGGAAAAAACTCTGGAGCAAGCGGTAACAAACGAGCTGAACGCTTACGGTATACGGTGCAATCTGAAAGGCTTCAATTATCTGCGTGAGGCAATCACGATGGTAGTCAAGGACGAGAGGGTAATTCACTCTATCACAAGGGTGTTATACCCGACAATAGCGCAGAATCACAACGATACACCAAGCAGAGTTGAGAGAGCAATAAGGCACGCCATTGAATCTGCAAGGAACATAGACAGAATAATTGACCACTTCAGCATAAGTCCGTGCAACAGCGAGTTTATCGCGTATGTTGCAGAAACAATGAGACTGGAGGGCGAAAGATGGACGGTGTTTGGATAAGGTCACAGGACAGAGAAAGTCTTATGTTGTTAAAAACTCTGTCAACAATGAACTCGGTTAAGGGTGTGAAAATAATCAATCCATACGCTGACGGATACGATATTTTGGGCGAATATATCACAAAAGAACGCGCTTTACAGGTACTTGATGAGATACAGCAGGCTATAACGAACTACGCTAATACACTGGAATAT
>JAEZCA010000002.1 GCA_023412665.1 Bacillota bacterium | reverse complement strand
TTTTACCCAAATAGCGAATAACTCTCCGGATAATGAATTGATAATTCATCCAAGCTACTTTACCAATTTATATGTTAAAAAAATATCCATCTTTATTTGCATTTTGGTACATCTTGTGTTATATTTTATTTTGATTTCTATCAGGAGGTGTGATTATGAGCGAACTTAAGGGAGCAGCAATATTCGGCCAGTCAGGCGGACCGACCTCGGTTATAAACGCCAGCGCTGCAGGCGTATTTCAGGAAGCATTGAAGCAGGGGGCCATCACTGCCGTATATGGAGCGGCACACGGTATTAAAGGTATCCTTGAAGAAAAATTTTACGATATGAGCAAGGAAGACCAGTATGAATTGGATCTTTTAAAGACAACTCCTTCCTCCGCTTTGGGATCTGTCCGTTACAAGCTGAAAAACGCTGATGATGACGATACAGATTACAAAAGGCTGCTGGAAGTCTTCAAAAAGTACAATATAAGGTATTTCTTCTACAACGGCGGAAACGATTCAATGGACACCTGCAACAAGATAAGCAAATTCATGCAGAAGTCTGGCTATGAATGCAGAGTAATGGGCGTGCCAAAGACCATCGACAACGATCTGTGGGGAACAGACCACTGCCCGGGCTACGGCAGCGCAGCCAAATATATCGCAACTTCCACTATGGAAGTTTACCACGATGCAAGAGTTTATGACAAAGGAATGATCACTGTACTGGAGATCATGGGAAGGAACGCCGGATGGCTTACCGCATCGGCTGCTCTGGCCGCACATGCAGGCTTCGGACCTGACCTTATCTATCTGCCTGAGATCCCCTTTGATATGGATAAATTCATTGCTGAGACAATGGAAGTATATAAGAGACAGAACAATGTCATTATCGCTGTTTCCGAGGGTATTAGGGATAAGGACGGAACATACATTTCAGAATACGGCTCAGACCTGGCAAAATCAAAGGATGCTTTCGGACATGCTCAGCTGGGCGGTCTCGCATCCACACTTGCCAACATTCTGCAGGAAAAGACCGGCGCAAAGGTACGCGGCATCGAATTCAGCCTGCTTCAGAGGTGTGCGGCACATGTCGGTTCTCTGAACGATGTCAACGAAGCGTATATGGCCGGCCAGATGGCTGTCAGGTATGCAGTTGAAGGAAAGACCGACTACATGGTAGCATTTGAAAGAGCAGCAGGCCCTGAATACAAGTGCGGCATTAAGCTGATCAACCTCACCGATGTTGCCAATACTGAGAAAAAGATCCCGCGTGAATGGATAAATGAGGCAGGCAACGGCTTGAAGCAGGAGTTCATCGACTATGCTCTGCCGCTGATCCAGGGAGTCTCCACTCCTCCGCTGGAAAATGGCCTTCCCAGATTTGCAAAGCTCAAGAAGGTTCTTGCCACCAAATAGAGCCGGGCCGGAAAACCTGTGAGTCGACACATTTGTATAGCGCATAAATTGGAATAATACATTAGCGAGTAACCTCACTGGATATAAAAAATTCAGTGAGGTTTTTCATTCAGGCTTTGTCAGTTTATGGCTATCTGTTCTTATTGACATAATTTCGAAGCAAAGCTATACTTAAAATATAGGTCAAAAATAAAAGCCGTGTTACTGGCGGAAGTGGAATTAACCACATGGGAGCACGGTTCATGGATTGTCAGCCGACCGCCTGGGTATAAGTACTGTGCATAACAGAGGTGTTGGATTATGTTTGTTGAAAATGCATGGAACAGCTTTATACCGGGGGTATGGACTGACAATATCAATGTCAGGGACTTTATCGCCAATAATTACATTCCGTACGACGGCGACGAGACGTTTCTTAAAGAAGCCACGATCAAAACAAAAAAGCTATGGAGCAAATGCAAAAAGCTGCTTCGTGACGAGCTCACTAAGGGTGGTGTCCTGAATGTGGACACTAAAACGGTATCCGGAATCAATAGCTATGCGCCCGGCTTTATCGACGAGCAGCTTGAGCTCATAAAAGGTCTACAGACCGACAAGCCCTTAAAGCGGGCTGTCATGCCCTACGGCGGTATTCGTATGGCCAGGCAGTCCTGTGAGGCATATGGCTACAAGCTGCCGGCAAGATTCGATGAAATATTTCATAAATACCGTAAAACACATAATGACGGAGTTTTCAGCGTCTACACCGCTGAAATGAGGAAGGCGCGTAAATCCGGGGTAATAACAGGACTGCCCGATGCATATGGCAGAGGCCGAATTATAGGTGATTACAGAAGAGTTGCGCTATACGGTACTGAATATTTGATAAAGCATAAGACCCTTGATCAGAATGAATTGCATAAAAACGGAATGAACGAAGAAACGATCAGGCTCGGTGAGGAAGTGCACGAACAGATCGAAGCACTCAAGGAGCTGACGTCGATGGCCTCCCAGTATGGGTGTGACCTGTCAAGACCGGCTCAGAATGCGCTTGAAGCAGTCCAGTGGACATACCTTGCCTTTCTGGCCTCGATGAAAGAGACAAATGGCGCTGCTAATTCGTTGGGAAGGGTATCTACCTTCTTCGATATCTACATCGAAAGAGACCTGGCCGCAGGCCTGCTGGACGAGGCCGGAGCGCAAGAGCTGATTGACCAGTTTGTAATCAAGCTAAGGCTGATCAGGCACCTTCGGACTCCTGATTATGACGAGCTGTTTGCCGGAGATCCCGTGTGGATAACTGAATCAATCGGCGGAGTTTGCAGCGACGGCAGGCATATGGTCACAAAGACGTCCTACCGCATACTCCATACGCTTTTTAACCTTGGTCCCGCACCTGAACCGAACCTGACAGTCCTATGGTCTCAAAAACTTCCGGCAGCCTTCAAGCGCTACTGTGCCAAGGTTTCGATGGTAACAAGCGCAATACAGTATGAAAATGATGACCTGATGCGGCCTGAGTTCCTTGACGATTATAGTATTTCCTGCTGCGTTTCCGCAATGCAGACCGGGAAGGACATGCAGTTTTTCGGAGCCCGCTGCAATCTGCCCAAGCTTCTTCTGCTGGCACTCAACGGCGGCAGGGATGAGATCTCCGGCGACCAGGTCGCTCCGGAAAGCGAGCCTTACAGGGATGAATATCTTGACTATAAAAAGGTTACCGAAAGGCTCAAGCAGTATCAGAAATGGCTTGCCGGGCTTTATGTAAATACAATGAATGCAATTCATTACATGCATGATAAGTACGCATATGAGCGCCTCATGATGGCGCTGCATGACACCGACCCCAGGCGGTTTATGGCATTTGGGATCGCAGGCCTGTCCGTACTGGCCGACTCGCTCAGCGCGATCAAGTATACCTATGTAAGAGCTATCAGGGATGAAAGAGGGCTTATCACCGATTTTGAAATAAAGGGCTCGTACCCCCAGTTCGGTAATGGCGATGACAGAGTTGACAGTATTGCCGTGGAGATAGTTAAAAGCTTCATATCGGATCTGAGAAAACACAAGACATACAGAAATGCAATCCATACTCTTTCCATACTCACAATAACATCTAATGTGGTATACGGCAAAAAGACAGGGTCCACGCCGGACGGACGCAAGCTGGGCGAGCCCTTCGCCCCGGGTGCCAATCCCATGCATGGCAGGGACAAGATGGGCGCGCTGGCCGCATTGAATTCCGTAGCCAAGATTCCCTATGAATACTGCAAGGATGGTATATCCCTGACAATGACGCTTGTCCCGAGATCGCTTGGCAGAGATACGCAGTCGCGTCTCACAAACCTTGCGGCGCTGTTGGACGGGTACTTTGCCCAGGGCGGGCATCATATAAATATAAATGTACTCGAACGCATCGTGTTGGAACAGGCGATGAATGACCCATACAACTATCCGCAGCTCACAATAAGAGTTTCCGGCTATGCCGTCAACTTTATCCGCCTGAGCCGCAAACAGCAGGAGGAGGTCATCGCACGTACCTTCCACTCAGCCGTATGATGCACCTCACCCTATCCTTTTGGTTATCGTACTATATCCTTTTTCTTTGCTACGGAATATCCGAAGAAGCCCAGTTCCTTGCCCAAAGTCCAGTACTTGCCATGGGAATAGCATATGAGATCCGCCTTTTCCAACACAAGCTTCCCTTTTTCATCCAGCAGCGATTCATCCGCCTGTACTGCCACTATCTCCGCCACGAACATATCATGGCTTCCAAGCTCCAGCACATTTTTCACAACACATTCCAGCGAAACCGGGCATTCCTTTATTATCGGCACATCGATCACCGATGCTTTTTCCGGTGTCAGTCCGGTTAGCTCAAATTTGTTGACGTCCCTTCCTGACTTGACTCCGCACAGGTCTGTGGCGTACGCCAGCTTTTGAGTCGCAAGATTGACGGCGAACTGTCCCTTATCCTTGATAAGATTATATGAGTATCTTTCCTTTCTCACTGAAACAGACAGCATTGGGGGTTCAGAATTCACTGTCCCTGCCCAGCCAACGGTGATTATATTTGGTTTTCCCTCAGCATCCGCGCATGTTACCATCACAATTGGTACAGGATTGAGCATCGTTGATGGTTTCCATACTTGTTTTGCCATTACTCACACCTCCGCATTTGCCTCTTTTATTTACGCATTACCTTACACATCAATAATTATTTCATATAATATTCAATCGATGCATTTCTGATTCCAGTTTAGATCCTTCACCGGCCATCCGGTCATATTCTGACGCAATAGAGCCATACCTACATCTCACATACCCCTGCTCCACTCAGGCTTCGATGTCGCGGTACTTTTTTTCGGCGACCGCAAACAGCGCAAGCATTGATAGCACTCCAAGGATGGCCGCTACTACGCCGATTGCTATGAACACATACTGTACAGGTATACCTGCCAGCACCATCGGAAGTGCTGCTGCTCCAAGTATTAACAATACAAGCAGCGAAATCAGCATCCCGATCCCGCCGTTCATATTCTGCTTCATAGCCTCCTGTTCACTGTTCCACACTAGCTTTGGATGAAAAACATCAAGCAAAAGGTTCAGCGAAGCCATCGGTACTGAGCCGACCAATCCAACGAGTGTGGCACCAACTGTCCATAATATTGGAATCTTAAGGAATATGAACATTATCAGGCTAGTCGTCAGAACACCTATAGCTGAAATGATATAACTGACTGCAAGCTTGCCTGCCACCTGCTGCTTTGCTGATACAGGCAGTATTTTGGCTATCCAGATAGTCTGACCTTCCCTTGACAGTGATGTTGAAGCCACCAGATTCATGCCTGACGTAAAAAGCATAAGTCCAAGGCATACCAGCGCGGCATACGGAACTATTCCAGGTTCGCTTACACTGCCCACCAACTCCGCCAGCTCAGGTTCATTTTTAAACATAAGCATCATCACCATAATAATCGGGCCCGCTATCGAGCCTACAAGGCCGTTGAGCACGTAAAGAGGGGTTCTCATCAGCAGCTTCCACTCACGCTTTGCTATCGCTGCCACTGGGCTGTTCATCCTGTCAAGCTGCTTGCCGATCTGGCTTTTTGTAATACTCTTTCTCTTCCTGCTTACTTCCTGCCCGGCAAGAAGCGCCTTATAAAAGACCAGATTCGAGATCCACAGCAGAAGCAGTATCAGAGCGACACAGACCGCCAGATACAGCAGGAAATTCCCCCACCCCGCAATACCGTTGTCCGCCAGTCCACGGGTAGCCCATATGCTCGGTGGGAACCTGCTGCCGATCATATCGACAAGTCCGGTCTGACTGGCAAAGAAGTTCTGTATATCCTCGGTGTTTTCAGGTACGTTTTGAAAAAACATGCTGGAACCTATGGCTATAGCTAAGCCAATAAATCCACCAACAATAGCCAGCAAATCCTTGTATCGTCTGAGATTTGTGACCCTCATCAGGAGTATGATGACCAACGCCGCTATAGAAAGAGGTATCACAGGAGCCACTGCCATCAGTACCAGGCCTTTGAGCCAATAAAGTATTCCCTGTGCCGTCCCAACTCCATAAATAATGATAGGCGGCAGCAGGATTGGCAGTGATGTGAGATATTCGTTCACCATGATAACGGCAAATTTTCCCCCGACGACCTCATAAGGCTTCAGCGGCATCGGGACGAACGTCTCAAGATCCTTTGAAAAATAGAAGGTGCCCATTATATAAAATAGACCGAATACCAGTATCATGATCTGTGCGAACACAAAGGACACTGCAAGTATCATTTCAGGCTGGCCGATGACAGTCCCGGCAGCAAACATCGTTATCATAAGCCCGATGTACAGCGCTATCAGCGGAAGAAAAGAAAGCAGGATAACAGCGCCGATCAGCACAGGCTCCCACAGCTTCTTTTTCTCTCTTGTGAATCTGTATTTCAGCGCCGAGAGACCATAATTGACATTCAGCTGAAGTTTTAAAAATGAAAGGAATGGTTTCATTGTTCAGTCAGCTCCAGGAAAATATTCTCGAGAGAATCCTTGTTGTCACCATGCTTCAGCTCATCAATAGTCCCGATCGCTATCAATTTGCCCTTGTGGATGATTCCGACCCTGTCGCACAGCTTCTCAGCCACCTCCAGTACATGGGTCGAGAAAAATACCGTATTGCCCCTGTCACAATGCTCCCTCATCTGGCTTTTCAACAGATGGGCCGATTTCGGGTCGAGTCCGACCATCGGCTCATCGAGTATCCACAGCTTGGGGTCGTGTATGAGCGCGCCGGTCAGCGCGGTTTTTTGTTTCATGCCATGGGGTTAGCTTTTTATCAGATCGACGGCGGCATCCTTGAGGTCAAACATTTCCAGATAATGCTCTATTCGTTCCTTTCGCTTATCTGCCGGTACCTGGTATACATCTGCCATAAAGTTGAGGTATTCCATGCCGCTGAGGCGGTCATACAGATTCGGGTTGTCAGGCACATATCCCAGCTTTTTCTTTGCGATGAGAGGGTCTTTGGCAATATCCGTACCATCGATCAGTATATTGCCGCTGTCCGGGTTCAATAAACCGATGATCATCTTTATCGTAGTTGTCTTGCCGGCTCCGTTGGGTCCAAGAAAGCCGAATATCTCGCCTTTGCTGACCTTCAGGTTCAAGCTGTCAACAGCTTTGACGGAGCCCTTGTTATAGCTTTTAGATATGTTGCGTATATCGATCATGATGCTTCCTCCTGCAGTAATAAACGCGTCGCGGCCTATTTAGAAATCCTTGCCTGCTACATACTATATTATCATAATAGAGTATTTCCTTACAGTATACGGTTCTTTTCTCATAAAGTTTTTCTGCACATGCAGCTGAAACGTTAAAACCCATTTATGGCATCCATTATGTAATTTTTCTAAAAAGTTATTCAAGCGCACTGTGCAATATTGGCTTCTTCTGGGCAGTTTTCTCAAGAGATTACAGGATTTCTGCTTACAACAAGGGAACATAACTCAGATTTAAATAGATTATGTCTATCATTACAGAAAAATAGTGCCCAGATGATTCGATTTTTGCACATGCCTATATTCACATGCTCATGATTGAATAAGAAATAGAATTATTCCAGCACCAAATACGACGAGCCGTCTATTCTGATCATATTTTCACTGTTCAGGTTCTCAGTGGTTATCTCATACTCATCCTTTATTATATCTGTTGCCATTCCCATATAGGTCTGCAGAACGTCACCCAGACCAACGCTGTGCTTGACGTTTCTGCCAAGGACCTTCATTATCTCCGGGATTTTTCCGACATTTTTAACAGTTCCCTTTTGTTTGATCATCTGACGAAGAAAATTCAGCTGATTCTTTTTTCTGCCTGAATCTCCGATCTCAAAAAACGAACCGTCCTCCTTGTATCCCTGCCTGAACCTGACAAAGCCTTCTGCATTATAACCATCAAGATGCTGTGTACCTGCAGGTATGTATATGTAGAGGTCCTGTGTCGGATCCTTGTAATCCATAAGATACGGCACATTGATATCGACCCCGCCAAGACAGTCAACAAGCTCGATGAAGCCTTTTGTGTTTATTTTTACATAATCCTGAATTTCAACACCAAATTTTTCCTCGACGACGTCGGCAAGAAAACTGATTGAACCTGAATCAAATCTGCCTTCATACTTGACCTTGGTGCCAACATGATGGGTATAGTTGATCTTTAGAATGCCTGGTGAGTGGAGCAGGTTCGCCTCATCTAAAATCGCTTTAATATCGCTATTGTATTCGATATATGTGTCCCTGGGTATCATTATCAGTTTAACCTTTTTATTTCTTGTATCAATACTGGCGATTCCGATAGTATCGTACAAATTGTTCACCTTGTCTTCACCGATAATGAGAATATTCTTTGAGCCTTCCTCAACCAGCTTACCGGAATATGGCTTGCCAACTGTCAATGTTTTTGGTCCTTCGATGACCGAACCCTGGGCTCCTGTCTGGTTTGAAGCAGTATCTGGCACATTGTCCGGCATATTTGTTGCAGGATCATCATTTACATTAGTGTCCTGCGGCACAGTATCCAGTTGCTCATCAGGCAGTAGTACTCCTGTCTCACATGCAACCATAAGCAGTACAATTCCTATCAGTGCCAATATTCCGATCCATATAAGTATAGTCCTGTTACTGCCCATCAGCAATCCCCCATAGATCAATATCGCTGTCCAAGAGCGTTCATTTTTTCTTATGTATATTGCATTATTTATCTATTTTCTTCGTATACCACTTATATTATAATGTCGTTTTAAAGTATTTTCAAATATTTACATATTAAAAATAGGTTACACTCAACATCGATACAAGATACACAATTGTCATGCGGAGCTTCGCCGCCCAACTACTGGAAAGAGGCGCCAGCAGAGTTATCTGCCGCCGCCTCTCAACTTAGCAAAGCTTTGAATAATATTATTTGTCTTCGGGGTAATTTTCTTTTGCTGTATAGTGTGTATGGAGCAGTTCGTGAGCCTTATGGCTTCCGGGATGCTCGAAGTACTCCTCATACAGCTTCTTTATGAAAGGATTGTCCTGTGACTTTCTCATCGGCAGGCTTTCGTCCTCTTCATAAATTGCCTTGGCCCTTTCAGTACGCAGATCGATCCAGCTCCTGACCTGTGAAGGTTGGATGGGCTGTCCGCCGCCGGTAACGCAGCCGCCCGGGCAAGCCATGACTTCTACGAAGTGGTACTGTGCTTCGCCGTTCTTCATTTTATCAAGGAGTTTTCTGGCATTTCCGGTACCATGGGCTACTGCAGCTCTTACTGTCATGCCGGCAATCTCAAGAGTAGCTTCCTTGACACCGTCAACACCCCTGACAGCTTCAAACTCGACTTTTTCCAGCGGCTTACCTTCAAGCAGCTCTACGAGGTATCTCAGTGCTGCTTCCATAACGCCGCCTGTTGCGCCGAATATGACTGCTGCGCCTGATGCTTCGCCCATCGGATCGTCAAAGTGCCTTTCGGGCAGTTCGTCGAAATCGATGCCTGCTTCCCTTATCATCCTTGCCAGTTCCCTTGTGGTCAGGACCACATCTACATCGGGATAACCTGTGGCTGAAAGCTCGGGACGTTTTGCCTCGAATTTCTTAGCTGTACACGGCATTATCGATACGACGAATACCTTTACCGGATCAATACCCTCTTTTTCAGCATAATATGATTTCAGCACCGCACCGAACATTTCGTGAGGTGATTTGCAGCTTGAGAGGTTATCCAGGAACTCAGGATAATTGTGTTCGCAGAATTTGATCCATCCAGGGCTGCAGGATGTGATAACAGGCAGTTTACCGCCGTTCTTGATCCTGTTGACCAGCTCTGTTACCTCTTCCATTATGGTGAGGTCTGCCGCAGTATTGGTATCGAATACCTTCTTGAAGCCAAGGCGCCTGAGCGATGCGATCATGTTGCTGGTACATCTGGTGCCTATCGGCATACCAAATTCTTCGCCAAGAGCTACCCTGACTGCAGGAGCTGTCTGAACGACTACATGCAGATCCGGGTTAGCCAATGCTTCCCAGACCAGATCCGTGTCATCCTTTTCTCTCAGCGCGCCGACAGGGCATACATTTATACACTGTCCGCAATTGATACAGGGCACTTCAGCCAGCGGCTTTTCAAAAGCAGAGCCTACTATGGTCTTAAAGCCTCTTTCATTGGTATCGATGACAGCAACCTTCTGCACGTTTTTGCACATATTGACGCAACGTCTGCAGAGCACGCATTTGTTCGGATCCCTGACTATTGAAGGTGAAAGGTCATCGATTGGATGCTGGGACATCTCGCCTTCAAATCTGATGTCCTTTATATTGAGCTCTTCAGCGAGCTTCTGCAATTCGCAGTTTCTGCTTCTCACGCATGTGAGACACTTCTTGTCGTGGTTTGAAAGAATCAGCTCCAGCGTCACCTTTCTGGATTCTCTTACCTTGGGTGTCTGTGTGAATATTTCAAGGCCCTCGGATACAGGATACACGCATGCAGCCTGCAGGCTTCTTGCTCCCTTGATCTCGACGACGCACATCCTGCATGCACCGATCTCATTGATATCCTTCAGAAAGCAAAGCGTCGGGATATCGATATTTGCATATCTGGCAGCCTCCAGGACGGTATAATCCTTAGGTACCTGAATTTTTCGCGTATCTATCGTAATATTTACCATTTCCATTTCTTTAACACTCTCCTTTCCTCATCATACATTCTTGAATATAGCCTTGAACGGACATTTTGTCATACAGACGCCGCACTTGATACATTTTTCCTGATCTATCACGTACGGAACCTTCTTTTCACCGCTGATCGCGCCGACAGGGCAGTTCCTTGCGCATATGCCGCAGCTCTTACAGTGGTCTGCCGCGATAACATAGCTCATCATTGACTTACATACACCTGCCGGACATTTCTTGTCCTTAACATGGGCTATATATTCATCCCTGAAATATCTCAGCGTACTGAGTACCGGCTGCGGTGCCGACTGTCCGAGACCACAGAGCGCGGAAGCAATGATATTCTTCGCCAGGATCTCGAGTTTGTCGATATCTTCCATTTCACCCTTGCCACCTGTTATCCTCTCAAGGATCTCCAGCATCCTCTTGGTGCCGATACGGCATGGAGGACACTTTCCACAGGATTCGTCAACTGTGAACTCGAGGAAGAATTTCGCTATGTCGACCATACAGTTATCTTCATCCATAACGATGAGACCGCCTGAACCCATCATTGAACCGAGTTCTTTCAGTGTCTCGTAGTCTATCGGAGTGTCTATATGGCTTGCAGGTATACATCCGCCGGAAGGTCCGCCCGTCTGGGCTGCCTTGAACTTCTTTCCGTTGGGGATACCGCCGCCTATATCATATATAATTTCTCTGAGGCTTGTACCTATCGGTATTTCAACAAGGCCGGTATTGTTTATCTTTCCGCCTACTGCAAACACCTTTGTGCCCTTGCTCTTCTCCGTACCGATGGACGCGAACCAATCAGCGCCTTTGGTCATGATTATCGGAATATTGGCATAGGTTTCAACGTTGTTGAGAAGGGTCGGTTTCTGCCAGATACCACTGACAGCAGGGAACGGCGGCTTCGGCTTGGGTTCGCCCCTATGGCCCTCGATAGAGGTTATCAGAGCTGTTTCCTCACCGCATACGAATGCGCCGGCACCTAGTCTCAATTCAAGCTCAAAGCTGAAATCGGTTCCAAAAATGTTGTTTCCGAGCAGTCCGTATTCCTTGGCCTGCTTGATCGCGATCTCAAGCCTCTTGACAGCGATAGGATATTCAGCCCTTACATATATATAACCCTGATTTGCTCCAATAGCATAACCTGCTATTATCATGGCTTCGATGATGCTATGCGGGTCGCCTTCCAGGATACTTCTGTCCATGAATGCTCCCGGATCGCCTTCATCAGCGTTGCAGGCGACATATTTCTGCTCGTTCTTTGACTTTGCTGTCAGTTCCCATTTGAGGCCTGTCGGGAAGCCTGCGCCTCCTCTGCCTCTTAAGCCTGACTTTTTGATCTCGGCGATAACTTCCTCAGGCTTCATCTCGGTCAGTGCCTTTGCCAGAGCCTTGTAACCGTCGTATGCTATATATTCATCAATATTTTCGGGATTGATGACACCGCAGTTTCTCAGCGCTATCCTGACCTGACGCTTGAAAAAGTCGACGTTTTCCAATGATTTTGAAGAATCCTCGGCATGCTTGTCGCCAGCCATGAGCCTTTTGACAAGTCTTCCCTTTATCAGATGCTCTTCAACGATCTCCTGAACATCCTCTACCCTTACCATGGTGTACATAGCGCCCTCCGGGTAGACAACAACTATAGGTCCTTCGGCACAAAGGCCGAAGCAGCCTGTTATAACCATCTTTACTTCCTTGTCCAGGTTGTTTTTATTTAATTGAGCCGTAAACTCCTGCCTGATTTTTTCAGAATTTGAAGAAGTACATCCTGTACCCCCGCAAACCAGCACATGAGCCCTGTAAAATTCCATTTTGCTCCCTCCCTGCAATTCTGCTGTGAAATAAATGTTTATTTATCTGCCGCCTCTGCAGCACCTATAGTAAGATCCTGACATACCCTGCCGTTGACTATATGCTCGGCAACAACTCTTGCTGCCTTTTCCGAGTCCATTTTCACATATGTGACCTTTGAGCCGTCAGCGTTGAATACTTCAACAATTGGCTCCAGCCTGCAAACACCGATACATCCTGTCATAGTGACCGACACATCGCCGAGCCTCCTCTTTCCAAGCTCTTCAACAAATGCATTCATGACCGGCCTTGCGCCTGCTGCTATACCACAGGTCGCCATACCGACAACTATACGTATACCGTCTTTGTTCTTTCTCATTTTTATCTGATCCAGCGTATTATTTCTTATCGCTTCAAGTTCAGCCAATGATTTCACCTAAAACACCTCCAAAAATTTCAATTATCCCTTCATTGATATATTCCTTCAACCATTTAACTACTGAAAACTCTGATAGAGGAACGCCTCCCAGCATCCGCGCAGCCTCATTGGAACTGAATTCAAAATGCCTTTCTCCGCATATAAGCTGTAGACGGATATCCGCACCCGGCCACGAGGCTGCCATGTCTGTAATTACACCGGCAATATCCCCCAGCACCGGCCTGTCGATGTTTTGTATTTCATATACAGCAGTCACTGTTGTACCGGTACCTTTTTGAGAGGTTATATCAAAGCTGCCGCCGGATCTTTCGCAGGATGCTTTCAACAACGGTATGCCCAAACCGACTCTTCTGGTTTTTCTGGTTGTCGAGAACGGATCTGTTACTGAAGCAAGAAATTCGCTGTCCATTCCGCACCCGTTATCCTCGATGATCACCGTAAGCGTGTCCTCTTTCGGATCTGCTGTCAGCGACACCCTGATCATATTTGCTTGTGCTGCTGTTGAGTTTTGCATTATATCAAGAATGTGCAGCGCAATTTCTCTCAACCAGGACCCCTCCGCTCCGTATGAAATACCGCTCTATCTGATAAACCGCTGCCTTCGAAATATTGCTGCCTCCGAAGTCCGCTCTCCGTACGAAGCTCCCGATATTTTACAGATCCTTGTATTTCTCCAGGACCTTCTCTATATCATCAGCGGTGAGTCTTCCATACACATCATCGTTGATCATGATAACAGGAGCAAGACCGCATGCTCCGATACAACGGCATGCATCCAGCGAGAACTTGCCGTCTTCAGTACAGTCGCCTACATGTATCCCAAGCTTTTCCTGAAGCTTTTCAAGTATGAGGTTTGAGCCCTTAACATAGCAGGCTGTTCCCATACAGGTACTGATCTTGAACTTGCCTTTGGGCTTGAGTGTAAACTGAGTATAGAATGTCACTACACCGTAAACCTCGGACAGTGGAACCCCCAGACCCTCAGATATCGTCTTCTGTACGCTCATAGGAAGATAACCATAAACATCCTGAGCTTCATGCAGAACAGGTATCAATGCTCCTTTTTGACCCTTGTGTTTTTCAATGATTTCCTGCAACTTGCGTGCCTTTTCATCAACGCAGCCGCAGCAGCAGTTATTACTGCTCATTTTTCAAGCCCCCCAG
The DNA here is from genome assembly GCA_023412665.1 of Bacillota bacterium. GTDB lineage: Bacteria > Bacillota > Clostridia > Acetivibrionales > DTU013 > DTU013. Next base: position 132,298 of record JAEZCA010000002.1, on the reverse strand, counting down.
TCATCTGTAATATTTATTGTTAGGTTGTTAAGTATTTAACAAAATCCCTTTCATTATAGCAAAAATAATAATGTAATTCAACCTCATTATTAATAAATTTAACAAATATTTTGTATACATTATGCAAGAGAACGCACAATTGCATCTGCACTCAACCCTTCTGTTTCCAGCATATTGCACCTCTCCAGAATGTCGCCGAGGTAATGTGCATCCGAAGACATAATAAGCCGGTACCTGTCCAGCTCCGGACGTGATGATCTGTATTCATACCTGTCACAGCGCTTTGATATCTCAAGATATCTGAAGCCAAGCTCTTCCGGTATGAAGCCAAGATTTGAAACAATGCTGTAAGAGGTTCTGTCAACATGGGCGGGTATAACAGCGCCGCCAAGTCTACGGACCGCAGCGCATATATCATCTATGGACAGACTCGTGGCTGTAAGCAGCATTCTCTGTTCCTCACCCATGGTCATATCATTTTCGTCCATTATTAGCTGACTTCCAAAAATGTCAGGCCGGTTCATGATATCAGGCAGAGCGTGCTGTACTATGAGGTGAAGCTCCTGAGCCCTTTCAAGCTCGGGCAGAAGACATATCATATGGACCTCTTCCGAGGATTCCACTTCGATGCCCGGTATAAATACCAATCCTGCCTTTCTAGCACAGATATCCAATGCCCTGAGATTCGCACCCGTATTGTGATCCGTTACAGCGATAGCGTCAAGTCCCTTGATCAGAGCCATATTTACAATGTTATTTGGCGTCATGTCCTTATCTGCGCAAGGTGAGAGCGCCGAATGTATGTGAAGATCCACTGCATATTTCATAAACCAATGCCGCTCCGTCAAATAATTATGCTTCGCCTGTACCGTATATTTTGTCAGATGCCGTTGTCATGAGCTATACAGCATATATCATAGGCGCTGAGGCTGGTACTTATTATGGTTACACCTTCCGCAGCCGCTTTTTTCAATGTTGCTTCCTCTGCTTCTATCCCTTCCGGTATAATGACGCAGGACAGCTCGGAAAGTGCTGCTACTGCAACTATATTCAGATGGTTATGCACAGTTATCCATGCAGAACCCCTGGCTGCATGAGACATGACCCAGCTTAGCAGATCGCAGCAATAGACCCCGTTCACCTGCTTCTCACTGCTGTTTTCTCCGGTAAGGATCTTACCTCCCAGTTTTTCTGATAGCTCTGTTACGTTCATTTCCTTTGTCCTCCATTCATGTCGCCTTTGCCTATACCTTATCTCTGCCCATAATTGGCGGCCGCCTGTCTTCAAGCTCCTTCATCTGCGATGCCAGATCCCTGACCTTCTCCCTGAGCTTGAATATACAGTCCGTTTCTACTGCCATGCCTCTGACGATGTCCTCCGCAAGCGCACGGCAGCTTGGAGCCCCGCATGCACCGCAGTCCAGGCCGGGCAGGCCCCTGTTTATTATCTGCAGAGCCTCCAGCTTCCTCATTGCCTCTCCGATATCATTGTCGAGCTTCAGGACAGGCTTATATACAATATCCTCAGTCCAGACCATGTTCTCACCATAGGTCTCCAGAGGCAGCCTGTCAACCTTTGCAGCCTTGGCATCATCGACATGCTTTTTTATCCTTGTCTTTGCCACATATAGATTTTCAACAGCCAACGGACCGCCGAGACAGCCGCCCGTGCATGCCAGAGCTTCAATGAAATCTACATTTTCAATTTTGTCATTTTCAATTTCTTCCAGAATGGAAATAACATTGTGTATACCGTCCACCGCAAGAAATCTGTCGGTGCCGACAGCCAGGCCTTCGCCTCCGGAATTGGCCCACCGTATTCCTTCAAATCCTGCCTTTACAAGCAGTTCTGACTCATCTGACCTTTCCAGGGCGGCAATCAGCTTAAGATAAATGTCTTTAATAGATATGACCCCGTCAACTGAAGATTTTTTGCTTTCGTAGGGTGCTTTGACGCTGGTGGCTTTAGCTGCGCATGGCGTTATGAAAAAAGCACCTATGTCGGACGGGTCAATACCCATTCTCTCTGCCGTTTTCTTTTTGACTATCTTAGCTGCGACCTCCATAGGAGATTCGAGCTTTATCAGGTTTTCGATCAGGTTTGGGAACCTTACCTGTATAAGTCTTACAACAGCCGGACATGCGGATGATATCAGCGGTTTTCGGGAAGGATTATCCATAACCAGCTTTCTCGTGGCATCGGTAACATATTCGGCAGCCCTTGCAACCTCGTAAACATCATCAAAGCCTATAGCCTTAAGAGTGTTCAGTATTCTGTTCCGGCTGATTTCAGGCTTGAATTGCCCATAGATCGTGGGCGCGGGTATCGCAATTTTGTATTTGAATTTTTCAATACATGAAAAATCATCGGTAATTGCCTTTTTTGCATGATACGGACATATCCTGATGCATTCTCCGCAGTCGATGCATCTTTCATTTATGATACGCGCCTTGCCGGTGCGTACTCTGATGGCTTCGGTAGGGCATCTCTTTATACAGTTGGTACACCCCATGCATTTATCTTCGTCGAGTGTAACAGAATGAAAATATTTTTCCATTATCCCACCTCTTCAGTCTTCATAGTAAATCTCAATATCCGGCCACAAAAGCTCTGCTGCAATACCCGGAGGTATTTCCATTCCGGTCATGTTTGCATTGGCATACTCTCAGGTGCTGGAATACATGACTGTTATCATGACCTTTGTGCCCTTGCCCGACTGTGTTTCAATATCGAGCTTATCGGCATACCGTTTTATATTTGGAAGCCCCATACCGGCGCCAAAACCCATTTCCCTGACTTCATCAGAGGCCGTTGACCAGCCCTCCTGCATTGCCAGTTCCAAATCGGGTATCCCGGGGCCTTTATCTTCTATACATATAAGGATCCTGCCGTTCCCGATCTCTATATCAGCGGCTCCACCATGCCCGTGGATCACGGCATTTATTTCAGCCTCATACATCGAGACAGCAGCTTTTTTGATCTGGACCGGATCGATGCCCAATTGTACAAGCACCTTTTTAACATTGCTGGAGGCTTCTCCCGCATAGGTAAGGTCATCTGCCGGGATTTCATAATGAAGTTTCATCAGGCCGTCTCCCAATTTACCAAACACCCTTTCCGGTAATTCCTGCGCTGTATAGTTTACCACAGGCGATAAACATAGGATCACAGGTCCTGAGAACAGATATACCCTTCTCATCCGCCAGTTCCAGAACGTTTTGTCCGGGGTTCTTGCCCCTTACAAATACGATTGCCTTAATGTCCATCATTTCTGCGGTCCTTATAACCTGCGGCGTCACAAGCCCGGTCAGCAGTAAAACATTTTCCTTTACATAAGCCATGACATCGCTCATCAGATCCGATCCGCAGGCTGATTCTATTTCCATATCCGTTTGGCCGCCTGCCAGTATTTCAGCTCCAAGAATTTTTGTTATTTCACTTAACTTCATACAATTGCCCTTTCGTTATAACTACTTTTGCCCGCTGCTTTGCAAACAGAGACTATTAATGTGCATTCCTGTACATTATAACATATTTCATTAGTGAATGAACTACATTATGTCAATTAAGACGTGTAAAAAAAAGGACACATTGTCTCCAACATAACAATGTGTCCTTTTATTACATTATTTAAAAAATGATCATGACCTTGATCAGAATTTGCCTGAGCCTCCGTCGCCGGCATCGGGCTTGGTCTCCACAGCCCCTTGCAGAATGTCATCAGGAACACTGATATTAAAGTCACCGTTGTAGTCACTGAAATTCGTTATAACTGTTATGTCGGTTGTCACCTTCTGACCGTTGTTGTTTTCTTCAGCCGACACCTTCATATCGAGGCTCTTGAGCAGGAAGGTGTTCTTGTCGAGCACCATCTGGAGATTGCATGTATCAAATCTGGGCGGATTTTCCGCAGTGTCGGTCCCCATTACACTGTTTTGCTGTGCAAGCGCGTTTTTAAACAAATCTGCCAGATACACATCGCCTCTGAGTACTATTTCATCCGCGTTTGCGCTTTCCTTTTGGACCAGTCCGGCGCACATGGCTTCTTCAGCCTTTATTGAATTGACATTTGTCTGCGCCTGGAACAATTGCTCATATTCCTTATCCGTATACGTTTTCTTTTCCCATTCCCCGGTAATGGGATTGACTGCATATGATTTATTGTCAGCAAAATATGTATCAGAATTTACTTCAGCGCCAAGCATATCGACCAGCATTTCCATGTACATTTTTTTACCGGGTTTGTCAACAGCTGCATCGGCCTTTACTCCTATCGTGAATTTCAAAGCGCCGGTGCCCGAGACCGCATTGATATCCATTTTCATTTTGTATTTGTCAGCTTTGGCGGCCGCTTCATTTGACTTTTTGAGCAGCTGCTCTATACTCTCAAATCTGGCCCGATCGCTGATAAATACTGTGCGTGTCGAGCCGTCCCACACCACTTTTTTGTCAAGGGCTTCAGCTACGAATCTGACAGGTATATATGTTGAATTATTGTACAGCACAGGCGCTGCATTGAGTGTCACCGGGCTGTTATTGACATAGGCCGTAGTCTCTCCTATATTTAACAGAATCGTTGTCTGCTCCGATATGATGGTCACACTTTGTTCTTTGGAATTGAATATTATATGCTCGTCGTCATTCGGCACACCGAGGTTCACAAGCATCTCTCTGAGCGGGAGCAGATTGTTTCCGTTGACAGACACAGGAACATTTTTATATGTAGTAAGAGAGCCTTCCATTACGATCTTGATATCCGGAGCCTCTTTAATGGAGGCTGCATCAGCGCCAAACGCAGTCCCTGTCATTGCAGTCAGCAGAATAATGACAGCAGCCATCAACATAAAAAACTTCTTCATCGTAAATCTCCTTTTACGTAAAATACATGTACTATAGTACCATAATTGTAAATTTTAGTCAATTACTATTATCCTCAACTATCAGCTTATGTCGCACTATCTTCTTATTATACATGCATAATGCCGCAAAATAAAGCTGTCCCGAAAAATTCAGGACAGCCATGTTCTGTATTTGATGCTATTCCACAAATTGATTGAATATGCCTCTCCTCGTATAATGCGTATGGAGCAATTCATGGGATTTATGTCCAAGAGGCATGCCAAGGAACTCTTCATACAGCCTGTTTATGTCCTTGTTTTCATGGGACTTTCTCAATTCCTTGCCCTCATCCTCCCTGTAAATCGCGTCAAGCCGCTTTTTTCTGATGCCGTCATCCACTGGCCTTGGCTGTCCGCCTCCGCTTATACAGCCACCCGGGCATCCCATGACCTCAATGAAATGATACGGCGAGGTACCTTCGGCGATCTCCTCCATCAGTTTAGCGGCGCCGCTAAGTCCGCTTGTGACAGCTACCTTTACTGTTACACCCTCCAGATGCCTGTATTTGGGCAGAGCATTCTGTATGGTTATTTCGGCTGTTTTTATCCTCTCAAGGCCCATGATCGGTGTGACATGGAGTTCTTCAAACGGTAGCTCATGACCTGTAACCAGTTCATATACCGTTCTCAGCGCGGCTTCCATTACACCGCCTGTCGTGCCGAATATATCTGCCGCGCCGGACGACAATCCAAGGGGACTGTCGAATGCACGATCCTCCAGGCTGTCAATATCGATGCCGGATTCCTTTATCATGCGTGCCAGCTCTCTTGTCGTAATCACCGCATCGACGTTGGGAAGGCCGCCGTTTACCATTTCCGGCCTTGTGATCTCATATTTCTTTGCTGTACAAGGCATAACCGAAACAACGAATATGTCCTTCGGATTTACGCCTATCTTCTGGGCATAGTATGACTTTACCAGCGCGCCGAGCATCATATGGGGCGATTTACAGCTGGAGAGGTGATCCAGTTCCTTCGGCCAGGTATGCTCCACATATTTTATCCAGCCCGGGCTGCAGCTGGTGATCATAGGCAGCACTGCCCCTCCTGCTGCCGTTGCTGCATTCCTTGCGGTACCTCCTGACCCCGCTGTCTTGCCGGTACCTCCTGACCCCGCTGTCTTGCCTTCCTCTCTGCCACCCAATACGGCTGCGAGCCGTTCAAGCAATTCACTGCCCTCTTCGATTATTGTCAGATCTGCTGTGAAATTAGTGTCGAATATGTCATCAAACCCCAGTTCCTTCAATGCAGCTGCCATTTTACCGGTCACCAGCGTGCCGGGTTCATATCCGAACTCTTCTCCGAGAGCAGCGCGAACTGCCGGGGCAGTCTGGACAACGACCCTCTTTTTGCTGTCAGACAGCGCATCCCATACAGCCTTGGTTGAGTCCTTCTCCTGCAGTGCGCCTACCGGGCACACTGTCGTGCACTGTCCGCAGTTCGTACAATTGACTGTATTCAGAGCAAGTCCGGCAGCCGGCCCAATCACTGTTTTGAAACCCCTGTTCTGCACATTCAGCACGCCTACTCCCTGTATCTCATTGCATACGGTAACGCAACGTCTGCAGAGGATGCATTTTGACAGATCCCTTATAATTGACGGCGATCCGTCATCGACACAACCTTTTGACCGCTCGCCTTCGAATCTTGGAGCATCAACGCCTATCATCCTACCCAGCCTTTGAAATTCACAATTCTGGTTTCTGGCACAGCTGAGGCATTCCTTTGGATGGTCGGAAAGCATGAGCTCATAAAGCAGTTTTCTGGTCTTCCTCACCTTTGATGTATTGGTGCGCACCACCATCCCCTCCTGAGCCGGTACGATACAGGAGGCCTGGAGTGTTTTGGCGCCCTCGACCTCGACGACACATATCCTGCAGGATCCGACATGGTGTACATCCTTCAGATAACACAGACTCGGTATGGTGATATTATTTCTCCTGGCGGCTTCGATTATTGTGTCGCCCTCCATTGCAGTCACTTTTTTATCATTGATCGTAAGATTGATCATATCAGCACCTCCTGTCGCATCTCAGGCATCTCATCGCTTCAGCTATCGCATTCAGCTTGTGGAAGCCAACTGCAACCTCTTCGAAATTTTGGCTGCGCTCCCTGGGAGGCAGGTATTTCATCGGGAACCTCTCATGCTCCACGATTTCCTTTTCATCCGCCGCCTTTGGTATCTCAATATCCTCTCCGGTATTGAGTTCTCCCCTACCACCAAGATATTTATCTATCGATTTTGCAGCAGTCTTGCCATCGGCGATAGCCCTGATAACAGTGTCCGAGCCGCGTGCCACATCTCCGCCGGCGAATACGCCCTTCATTTTTGTCATCAAGGTGTCGCGGTCAGTGACAAATGTACCCCACTGAGTGACCTCGACCTCGTCCCTGTTGATAAACGGCAGGTCGGAATATTGACTGACTGCGGGAATGACATAATCGACCTTTATGGTAAATTCAGTGCCCGAAACAGGCCTTGGCTTCCTTCTCCCGCTTGAATCAAAGCCTCCAGGCTCCATACGGATACATTCTATCTCCCTCACCTTTTCCCTGCCGTTGAATTTGACCGGCGCCACCAAAGGAATAATACTGATGCCTTCTTCAACAGCATCTCTTATCTCTCTGGCATCTGCTGGCATATCATCCACAAGGCGTCTGTAAAGTACCGTGACCTCCTGGGCACCAAGCCTGACTGCGGTCCGTGCCGCATCGATGGCAGTGTTGCCGCCGCCTATGACCGCGACCCTTCCGCTGATTTTAACATCCTTCCCAAGGTTCACATCCCTCAGGAAATCCAGGCCATGGTATACACCCTTCAGGTCCTCTCCCGGAATATTTATCTTGTTTGAAAATTGCGTGCCGGTTGCTATGTACAGTGCGTCATGCTTGTTTTTCAGCTGGTAGAACGTGATGTCGGAGCCGACCTCCATGTCCAGGTGGATGTTGACACCTACCTGCTCTATCTGTTTTATCTCATGCTGCAAAACATCCGACGGCAGCCTGTACTCCGGTATTCCAAAGGCAAGGATGCCTCCCGCTACCGGCTGGGACTCGTATACGTCCACATCATAGCCCAGCCTTGCAAGGTAATAACCACAGGTGAGCCCTGACGGACCGGCCCCGATGATTCCCACGCTTTTGCCCTTCTTAGGGAAAACGAGGTCCATATAAGGCTCTTCGTTTTTCAAAACATAATCGGCCACATATCTCTTGAGATCTGCAATGGCAACAGGCTCATCCAGCTGACCTCTGCGGCATTTGCTTTCGCATTCGTGGGTGCATACCCTTCCGCAGACAGCCGGGAACGGATTCTCCTTCCTTATCAGGTTATATGCGTCCCTGAGCCTTCCCGCCGCTACCAGTGAAACATATCCCGGCACATTCACTCCGGCGGGGCAGGCATTCTGGCAGGGTGAAATGAACATATCGGCGCACACTCCCGCCCTGCAGTACTTGTACCTGATATGCTCCTCATACTCCTCCCTGAAATTGTTTATCATGCTGAGGACCGGGTTGGGTGCAGTCTGACCAAGGCCGCATACGGCAGCCTCCTTTATCATTGCTCCGAGCTCCTCCAACTCTTCAATATCGCCTTGCTCGCCATGACCCCTGGTGATCCTTTCAAGTATCTCCAGCATCCGCTTGGTGCCAAGCCTGCAGGGGACACATTTGCCGCAGGATTCCTCCTGGATGAACTCCATGAAATATCTTGCCATATCCACCATGCAGGTATCCTCATCCATTGTGATAAGGCCTCCGGAGCCCATGATGGCGCCGAGCCTTGTCAGTGATTCATAATCCATCGGAGTGTTGAGATTTTCGCTTTTGATGCAGCCCCCGGACGGTCCGCCGGTCTGGGCCGCCTTGAATTCCCTGTTCTTTCTGACACCTCCGCCAATATTGAAAATGATATCTCCCAGAGCAGTACCCATCGGCACTTCCACAATACCGGTATTATTTATCGCGCCGGCAAGAGCAAATACCTTCGTGCCCTTGCTTTTCTCCGTTCCGATACCTGAGAACCATTCGCTGCCCTTTAATATGATGGGAGCAATATTTGCATATGTCTCAACATTGCTGATAATGGTCGGTTTCCCGAAAAGTCCCTTCTGGAACGGGAAAGGCGGCTTTTGCCTGGGCTCGCCCCTCTGCCCCTCTATCGAGGCCATCAACGCTGTTTCCTCTCCGCAGACAAATGCTCCCGCTCCGATCCTGATCTCCAGATCGAAATCAAAGCCTTTTTCAAGTATGTTCCGGCCAAGCAGACCGGCCTCCCTTGCGATCTTGATCGCCATATCCAGTCTTTCGACGGCCAGCGGATATTCAGCCCTTACATACACATAACCCTTTCGGGCTCCTATAATATAGCCGCCGATCATCATTCCTTCTATGACGCTGTGAGGATCGCCCTCCAGGATGCTTCTGTCCATGAAAGCTCCCGGATCTCCCTCGTCTGCGTTGCAGACCAGATACTTCACATTGTCCCGGGCTTTCATGCCCGATTCAAGCTTGATGCCCGTAGGAAAACCAGCGCCGCCCCTTCCTCTGAGCCCGGATTTTTTGATTTCGTCCGCAGCCATTTGGGGCGTGTACCCCTCCAGCACCCTGGCAATGGCCATATACCCGTCATGGGCGATGTAGTCCTCCAACGATCCGTAATCGATGGTGCCACAGTTTCTTAATGCAATCTTTGTCTGATTTTTAAAGTATTCAATATCATCAATAAATGGTGTGTTTTTATTCTTTTTGCTGTCGAAATACGTTTTATCGTACAATATCCTTCCCTGTACCAGATGTGACTCGACTATCGCCGGTATATCCTGCGGCGTAAGCTTGATATAGAACACACTGTTTCTGTTGTTTTGGATGCTCATGATGTCTGAGTTGCTCCTGTCGTTTGAGGTGTTACTATTGCTCGAAATGTGAGATGCGTCCCCGTCCGGACTGCCGCTGCTGCCAATAACGTGAGAAGCGTCCCCGATTCCGGTTATGACCATTACCGGCCCCAGATCACAGGTTCCGATACATCCGGTCTCAATCATTTCAACGCTGCCGCTCAGCCCTTTTTCATCCATGCAGGCTGCCAGAGCATCCCTGACAGCATGGCAGTTGGAGGATATGCATCCGGCTCCCGAGCAGACCTGAATCCTGTATTTCATGCCTTCCTGCTTTTTAAGGTAATCTTCTCTGACTGTAAGAAGATCACTGCTGTTTTTAATGATTATTTTCTGATCCCGCATGCTCTCCCTCCTTTTCAATACCGATCCACAATGCTGCGCAGCTTGTCGGGGTTTACCTGCTTGTAGACCTTGTCATTTATGGTTATGGCAGGTGCAAGTCCGCATGCGCCGATACATCTCATGACCTCAAGAGTGAACTTGCCGTCGGCGGTCGTTCCCCCTACATCGATATTCAGTATCTCCCTCAGCTTCTCGATAATTTTCTTTCCTCCGCGCACATAGCATGCTGTTCCAAGGCAGACCCTTATCGTATTTTCACCTCTTGGAACAGTTGTGAAAAAGGAATAGAACGAAACGACCCCGCTGACCTCGGATAGCGTCTTCCCCAGCTTCTCCGCAATAAACTGCTGAAGCTGGAGCGGAAGACATCCGTATATCCCCTGGGCCATGTGGAGGATCTGGATAAGGCTTCCCTCCCTGTCCCTGTACTCCTCGATCACCTCTGCGATCCTGTCGTACTTTTCCTGCTCGGTTTCATTCCTGCACGTACAAGTTTTTGACTGAACGCTCATAAAGACCTCCTTTACGCACTTTGATAAATGTGTACAGGCTAGTTGATTTTTTTATTCAATTTCCAATGGGGGCAAGCCCCCATACCCCCTCGCTGCGGGCGAAATGAATTCGCCCTGCGCTACACTCCGTGCGCCACGCCTTAACGTGGCGTTTGAACAACGTCAGTGGTAGATTGTACTCGCCACTGACAGATTTTTCAATCGGTAACCCTCACCAAGCGTTTTTCAGCCTGAAGGGCTGAAAATACGTATAGAGGAGGGGGACTCTTACATTGTTCAAATGTCATCTTTGAGTATTTTTTAACAATCCTTTGCGCCATTAGCCGCTGTCGGTCAACTGTCGCCGGAAATGCCGATCCGGGAGCGGATCATATGTGTGTATGCCCGATGTGATGGTATCGTTTTCCTGATGTGACTATTTTGTTAATTATTTTAACTGTACCAATATAGATACATTGTAACATCTGTTGCCAAATATTTCAACCTGAAAAAACACATATTTCACAATCTTATGTACTTTTTCTCGTACATTATAACGCTCCTCAATGGGGACGCTTCTCACCTTTCTGACGGGGACGCTTCTCACCTTTCTGTCGGGGACGCTTCTCACCTTTCTGCTTGGTACTCAGGGATACTTCCTCTGTTTCCATGTAAAAAAAGTGAGAAGCGTCCCCAAACTAAAAGTGAGAAGCGTCCCCACACTCACACAGTTCCAATAAAAAAGCGGTGATCTTTTTCAGACCACCGCCCTTGCCAAAGCTTATCTCTTTATCCCATAACTGCTTCGACTTTGTGAACCTTACCGTCGCCGAATATCGGCAGTATGTTTCCGCTGCATTCCTTTCCGTCAACAGTGAGCTTTTTGATTCCTTTGCTTACGTGCTGCGGATTGGTAATACAGATTTCGTATACAGCACCCCTGAAGCTTCTGGTTACGCTAAAGCCATCCCATGACTTCGGTATGCACGGATCGATTGCAAGTCCGTTGTAATCAGGTTTAATTCCAAGTATAAACTGAGATATAGCGACAAAATTCCATGCTGCCGTTCCTGTCAGCCATGAGTTCTTGGCTTCTCCATGCCTCTTTGCATCCTTGCCTGCGATCATCTGTGAATAAACATAAGGCTCCATTCTGTGGAGGTCGCTGATTTCTTCCCTGTATGCGGGAGCTATCGTAGAATAGCATTCAAACGCCTTATCTCCCCTGCCCAGAACGGTCTCGGCGCACATGATCCACGGGTTGTTGTGACAGAAAATACCTGCATTTTCCTTGTATCCCGGCGGATATGACGATATCTCTCCAAGCTCGACATGATATTTTGTATAGGCAGGATTCACCAGAACGAGGCCATGCTTGGTGCCAAGATATTTCCAGGCCGAATCCAGCGCTTTTTCAACGGCTCCACTTTCCAAACCGATACCGGCCATGGAACAGAAGCCCTGGGTTTCAATGAATATTTTGCCTTCTTCATTTTCCTTGCTGCCGACCTTGTTTCCGAAATCATCATAAGCACGCAGGAACCATTCGCCATCGAATCCGTATTTCATGACAGTTTCCTTCATTTTTTCAATATGCTCGGCAGCGGTCTTTGATTCTTCGTTCAAGCCTATATTTTCACATATATTGACAAAATCCTTACCTATGAATACGAACATTCCTGCAATCAGAACCGATTCTGCAACCTTGCCGTCTTTGCTGGTAGTAGTCTGATAAGACTCATCCGGCTCAGTGGAGAAGCAATTCAGGTTCAGGCAGTCATTCCAATCGGCACGGCCGATAAGGGGAAGCCCGTGAGGTCCAAGGTTGTTGACCACATGATAGAAGGACCTGCGCAGGTGATCGAACATGCTTGCAGCCTTTGACGGATCATTGTCATACGGCACCATTTCGTCGAGGATACTGAAATCGCCAGTCTCCTTGATATATGCCGCTGTTGCAGCTATCAGCCACAGCGGGTCATCATTGAAGTTGCCGCCTATTTCATTGTTGCCCTTCTTCGTTAGCGGCTGGTACTGGTGATATGCACCGCCGTCCTCAAGCTGTGTTGCAGCCAAATCCAGCAATCTTTCCTTTGCTCTGTTGGGTATCTGGTGCACAAAGCCCATAATATCCTGGTTGGAGTCTCTGAAGCCCATACCGCGGCCTATTCCGGATTCAAAATAGGATGCACTTCTGGACATGTTGAATGTGACCATGCACTGATACTGGTTCCATATGTTGACCATACGGTTGAGCTTTTCATCTCCGCTGCTGACCGAGTACTTGGACAGCAAACCATCCCAGTATTCCTTCAATTCCGCCAATGCTTCCTCGACCTGCTGCACTGATGCAAATTTTTCTATCATTGCTTTTGCATTTTTCTTGTTGATTATGCCGGGAGCTGCCCATTTTTCACTGACATCGTTCTCCACGTATCCGAGAACGAATACGATTTCCTTCTTCTCTCCCGCTTTGAGCGAAATATCAAAACCATGGGAGGCAATGGGTGACCAGCCGTCAGTCAGTGTATTCATGGACTTGCCTTCAATAACAGCCTTCGGCGCTTCAAAGCCATTGTATCTTCCGACAAACTCATACCTGTCAGTATCAAAGCCTGTCACGTCGGTATTTGACGAATAGAATGCGTAGTGATTGCGCCTTTCCCTGTACTCGGTTTTATGATAAATCGTGTTATCCTCGAATTCCACCTCACCGGTGTTGAAATTTCTCTGGAAATTTGTCATGTCGTCGTAAGCGTTCCAGAGGCACCATTCGATGAATGAAAAAAGCTTGATGTTCTTTGTCTCGCCGCTGTTATTGACTATGCTGACCTTATGTACCTCACCATTGAAATTCTGGGGAACGAAAATCAGTACTTCCGCACCGATTCCGTTGTGCTCGCCATATATCCTGGTGTAGCCCAGTCCATGCCTGCATTCATATTTATCCAGGGACTTTCTGACCGGTGCCCATCCGGGAGCCCAGAAATCGCCGTTCTCTTCACGGATATAGAAATACCTTCCTCCGTTGTCCACCGGTACGTTGTTGTACCTGTATCTGGTGAGACGTCTCAGCCTTGCATCCTTATAGAAGCAATATCCGCCTGCCGTATTGGAAATGAGCGAGAAAAACTCCTGATTGCCTGAATAGTTGATCCATGGGCTTGGCGTTTCAGGCGTGGTGATTACATATTCCCTGTTCGCATCATCAAAATAACCGTATTTCATCATGTCCCTCCATTATATTATCTATTATGTATGCCGTCCATTGCCATGCTGTCAAATATTGCTTTTTGCCGATTATGCCCAAGAACTGGAGCATCTGGCAAATCAACTCCGATATTAATATACCATTGACTTATGCCGTTTAGCAACATTACATTAAAAAAATGTATTAATAAAGCTATAAACATTTTGTAGTGATTCAATTGACATAAGCACTCTCTGTGCGATTATGTACAATATTGTTGACAGGGTGCAATTTTTTATGCTTTTTATTGATTTATTTCAATAACATCGGGACATAAGATACCATATAGACTTTTATGTAGACACAAAACAAGCTAACTGTGCACCCTAGTTGAATTTTGGACCATGCGGATGTGTCGGTTTTTTACTTAAAACAGTAATGGGTGCCTGATGACAGACACCCAAATTGTACACTTCAGTTCTTCTATTCTCATACCGCACTGGTTAGCTATTCCTGAAAACAATGGACCCATCCGCTGCATCTACCGTAACAACTGTTCCTGGCTTGATCTTGCCGACAAAAAACTGTTCGGTCAACTCATCTTCAATATACTTCTGTATCGTCCTTCTCAAAGGTCTTGCTCCATATTTCGGATCATAACCCTTTTCCAGAATGAACTCGCAGGCTGCATCCGAGAAGCTCATGTCAATGCCCTTTTGCAGAGCTTCTGACTTCACTTCGTCAAACATCAGGCTTATTATCTGCTTGAGTTCGTCCTTGCTCAACTCGGTGAATACTATGATTTCGTCAAGCCTGTTGAGAAACTCAGGTCTGAAGGTCTCCTTCAGCACATCCTTAACCCTGTTTTCAAGAGCCTTGTACCCATCGCTGGCGAATCCGAGTCCATTAGCCTTCAGTGTCGTACCGGCATTTGACGTCATAATGATAATGGTATTTTCAAAACTGACGACTTTGCCGTGGCTGTCCGTCAGCCGCCCGTCCTCGAGTATCTGAAGCAGCATGTTGAAAACATCGGGGTGCGCTTTTTCTATCTCATCGAGCAGTATGACCGAAAAAGGCTTTCTCCTGATTTTTTCTGTCAGCTGTCCTCCGTCGTCATAGCCGACATATCCCGGAGGCGAGCCGATCAGCTTGGAAACCGTATGCTTTTCCATATATTCCGACATATCCAGCCTTATGAGCGCTTCTTCTGTCTCGAAAAGTTCTACGGCAAGAGCTCTTACAAGCTCCGTCTTTCCTACGCCGGTAGGTCCTACGAATACAAATGACGCAGGCTTTTTCTTTTTCCTAAAACCGGCCCGGTTTCTTCTGATGGCTTTTGAAACACTCACAACTGCAGCATGCTGGCCGATAACCCTCTTGTGTAGCCTTTCCTCAAGGTTCATCAGCTTTTCGGCCTCTATCTCGGTCAGCTTCTGCACAGGTATTTTAGTCCAGGATTCTATGACATATGCTACATCTTCAACTGTAAGTATATCTTCCTTATTCTTGTCCTCAAAGTCCTTGATATCCTGCAGCAGCTTGCATTCCCGCACCTTCAGGTCCGCCGCCTTCTGATAATCCTCGATGGAGTCGGCCGAAACTGCGTTTTCCTTTTCCTCCTGTACCTTTTTGAGTTCATCCTTTAATGCTTCCAGTTCCACAAGTCCCGTATTTTTTAGGTTTGCCCTGGATCCGGCCTCGTCAATGACATCAATAGCCTTATCCGGCATGAATCTGTCGGTTATATACCTCTCAGACAGGCGTACTGCTGCCTCGATAACCTCGTCGGTTATTTTCACCCTGTGATATTTTTCATAATAATCTCTGATACCTTTCAGTATTTCTATAGTATCCTCCACAGAGGGCTCATCTACCAAAACAGGCTGGAACCTTCTCTCCAGCGCAGAATCCTTTTCAATATGCTTGCGGTATTCATTGAGGGTAGTGGCACCTATTATCTGGATCTCACCTCTGGAAAGCGCGGGTTTGAGTATGTTGGCGGCATTCATTGCCCCCTCTGCCTCACCGGCTCCCATGATGTTGTGCAGCTCATCAATAATAAGGATAACATTTCCCAACGCCTTGGCCTCTTCAATAATACCCTTCATACGGCTTTCAAACTGGCCTCTGAACTGGGTGCCCGCAACGATGCCGGTCATATCCAGCAGATAAATCTCGGCATTATTTAGCTTTGCCGGGACCTGGCGTTTTGCTATTCTGACTGCCAGCCCTTCTGCGATTGCTGTTTTGCCGACACCGGGCTCCCCGATCAGAACGGGATTGTTTTTTGTCCTCCTGTTCAATATCTGAACGACTCTATCAATTTCTCTGTTTCTGCCTATCACCCTGTCTATCCTGTCGTCCTTTGCCATATCCGTCAGATTCGTGCCATACTGGTCAAGAAATTTCTTTTTCTTCAGGCTTTTCTTTTCTTGTGTCTTGGTACGTGTGCCGCTCTTGTTTTCCTTCTCATCCGGCGGATCCTTGGGCTCGCTGTTATCAGCGGCATCCTCATTTCTGGGAAATGCACGGTTTAAAAAGTTGAAGAACGGATTCTGCTTATTGCCGCCCGTCGGCTCAATAGGCATTGCCGTACTGCTTCCAAGATCAGGATCCATATTTTCAAAAAGACTGCTCATCTGCTTGTTCAGATTGTCTATGTCCTCTTCGGTCATCCCTGTCTGTTCGATCAATTGGTTGACAGGCTGAATACCCTGCTTTTTTGCGCAGGATAAACAAAGCCCTTCCTGAGTCTGCCTGCCGTCCACTATTTTTGTTATGAAAACTACCGCATAGTTTTCCTTGCAAATCGAGCACATGGTCACAGTCGATCAACTCCCTTCAATGTCGTATAATGCTCTGTATATCATGCTCTACATTCCATTCATTACATAATCTGTCTTCAACTCATATCCATGTCCGTAAATGGCGCTTTCAATCTCATGCCACTTATTTTCTACCCTGTTTTTTATGTTTCATATCAAGCCTTGGCGTAGTATAATTTAAATATAGTACGCATCAAATTGCCAATATGTCTTTTGCTAATATCTGCCCGAGCCTCCGGCAGTCACCACCTCAAAGGGGCTTCCGCTAAAATAGTATAACACAATTCTACATTCATGGTCTAGTTGAGAGTATTGTCTTTTCACGTTCATTTTGTAACCTATTTACCGTCTTAAGAATATATTTATAGTAGCAATAGGTAAAAGCTTATCATGATTGCGCAATAACATGAGGAGGTGTTATTTTAATGGCAGACAGAGGAGGTATTCTCGGCGATTTCTTTAGAGATGATTGCGCCATTTTATTCTTTATTCTTGTTTTCCTGTTTTTGTTCGTAAGCCCGCGCGGCTTCGGATTTGCAGACCCCAAGTAAGCTGGAGAAACATACGGGACGTGTTGGTAAAGAAAAAAGAGTCTCCATGCTATATATCACGAATAAAAGCTCGAGCTATCGAGCTTTTATTCAAATTTTATTCAATTCTCAATACTTCAGTACCGTCAATTGTCAATCTTTGGAATGCGTCAGTATTGTTTTTAAGAAATTTCCCGTGTATGAGTTCTCATTTTCCGCTACTTCCTCCGGTGTGCCGCTGGCAACAACCATACCGCCTTTATTTCCTCCCTCCGGCCCCAGATCGATTATATAGTCGGCCGTTTTTATCACATCCAGATTGTGTTCGATGACAACCACGGAATTCCCGGCATCCACAAGACGGTGCAATATATCGACCAGCCGGTGTACGTCTGCCACATGAAGTCCTGTAGTAGGCTCATCGAGAATATAGAGCGTCCTGCCCGTGGCCTTTCTTGACAATTCGGTGGCAAGCTTGACCCTCTGAGCCTCACCTCCCGAAAGCGTGGTAGAGGGTTGTCCAAGTTTGATATAACCAAGACCTACATCATACAGTGTTTCAATTTTCTTTTGTATCCTCGGTATATTTTTGAAGTACTCCAATGCATCCTCAACTGTCATATCCAGTACATCAGCGATGCTCTTTCCCTTGAATTTGACCTCCAGAGTCTCTCTGTTGTAGCGTTTTCCCTTGCAGACCTCGCAAGGTACATAAACATCGGGCAGAAAATGCATCTCGATCTTTATGATCCCGTCCCCTGAACATGCTTCACATCGCCCGCCCTTTACATTGAAGCTGAATCTTCCTGACTTGTAGCCTCTCATTTTCGCTTCTGAGGTCCCGGCAAACACTTCCCTGATCAAGTCGAAAACACCTGTGTATGTCGCCGGGTTTGACCTGGGTGTTCTTCCGATGGGTGACTGATCTATGTCGATGACCTTGTCAAGATGCTCGATGCCTAATATCTGGTCATGGTCGCCCGCCTTTGTCCTTGCGTTGTTCAGTTCCGCAGCCAGCTTTTTGTACAGTATCTCATTTATCAACGAGCTCTTTCCAGAGCCGGAAACACCGGTGACTGCAGTAAAAACGCCTAGCGGTATACCTGCTTCTACATCTTTGAGGTTGTTCTCCCGAGCTCCTTTTACTTTTATCCATTTACCATTTGGTTTTCTTCTTTTTTCCGGGATCTCGATCCTCTTTTTCCCGCTGAGATAAAGTCCCGTCTGCGACTCATCGCATTTTTTTATATCTTCGATGGTCCCTTCAGCCACTACATAACCGCCGTGGATGCCGGGGCCTGGTCCCATGTCGATGATATGGTCGGCGGCATACATCGTATCCTCATCATGCTCTACAACGATCAGTGTATTGCCAAGATCCCTCAGCTTCCTCAAGGTTTTTATAAGCCTTTCGTTATCGCGCTGATGAAGTCCTATACTGGGCTCATCAAGAATATACAATACTCCCATCAGGCCTGAGCCGATCTGTGTGGCAAGCCTGATCCTCTGTGCTTCTCCGCCCGACAGAGTGAACGCCGATCTGGAGAGTGTAAGATAATCCAATCCCACATCCACAAGGAAACCTATCCTGGCCTTTATCTCCTTCAATATCTGATGCGATATCAATCTGTCTCTTTCTGACAAGTCAAGTCTGCTGAAAAAATTATTGATATCTTCAACAGGCATACTAGTCAGATTGTATATATTCATCCCGCCGACAGTGACCGCAAGGCTTTCCTTTTTAAGCCTGGCTCCGTGGCAATCGGGGCAAGGATTGTTGCTCATGAATTCTTCATAATACTGCTTCATTCCATCGGACTGTGTCTCCTTGTAGCGCCGCTCCATGCTATTGATGACGCCTTCAAATGCGGCAGTGAAGGAACCGCTTCCATAGTCTTTTTCATACTCGATTTTAATCTTCTCACCCTTCGTGCCGTAAAGGATGATATTGATTATATGCTCAGGCAGCTTTTTGACAGGAGTAGATGTTTTGAATCCATAATGCTTAGCGAGAGCATTAAGATACATCCTGGAGTAGCTGTCGCCGTTTTCGAAATTCCAGCCTCCGACCTTGATAGCTCCCTCTAAAAGTGATTTACTCCGATCCGGTATTACCAGATCGGGGTCCATTTTCATCAGCGTCCCAAGACCGCTGCATGTCTGGCATGCCCCGAACGGATTGTTGAAGGAGAACATCCTGGGCGCCAGTTCCTCAATACTAACACCGCAGTCGCTGCAAGCAAAATTCTGGCTGAAAAGAAGTTCCTGCCCGCCTATCACATCCACCACCAGCAAGCCGCCGCTCAGGTGCAGCACTGTTTCAACAGAATCGGTGAGCCTTTTTTCCATGTCCGGTCTGACTACAAGCCTGTCGACAACTATCTCAATGGTGTGTTTCTTATTTTTATCCAACGTGATTTCTTCATTTATATCACGCACTTCTCCATCTATTCGGATCCTCACATATCCATTTTTGCGTGCATCATCTATAAGCTTGTGGTACTCACCCTTCCTGCCTCTGACAACAGGCGCCAGAAGCTGGATCCTGGTGCCTTCCGGGAGAGTTGCAACAGCGTCCACCATTTGGTCAACCGTCTGCTGGGAAATCTCCTTCCCGCAGATATGGCAATGCGGTACCCCTATCGTTGCATAAAGAAGCCTCAGGTAATCGTATATCTCGGTGACCGTTCCTACGGTGGATCTCGGATTTTTGCTTGTCGTTTTCTGATCTATCGATATCGCCGGAGATAATCCATCTATATAGTCCACGTCCGGCTTTTCCATCTGCCCCAGGAATTGTCTGGCATATGCCGAAAGTGATTCAACGTATCTTCTTTGTCCTTCGGCATATATTGTGTCGAATGCCAGCGAGGATTTCCCAGAACCACTCAGACCTGTTATAACAACAAACTTTTCCCTTGGAATCGTAATGTCTATGTTCTTCAGATTGTGTTCTTTAGCACCCTTGATATAAATGCTGTTTTTATCCATGACTGCACCTTTTTCCAATAATTTCAGCGCCTGCACTGTTTCTTTAATACGGCTTTATAATTCTTCCGCACTTTTTCGGTAAATTTACTGCCGCACTTTTTCGGTATATTTCCTGCCGCACCGTGCCGGTTCCTCCGTACCTTGCTGTACCTCAGCCTAATATGATACCAAATGAGTTATCCCATATCAATGGAAATATTGATGTGAAAATCACCTCATTAACTCCTCAATTATTATATCCAATATGATTACAAATTGCAAACATTTGTTCGATAAATCAGTTGAGTTTTTTTCTGATTATCCCGGCTATCAGCTTAATGCCTTCTGTTATCTTGTCCTCAGCCATATTTGAGTAATTCAGTCTCATTGTGTTCCTGCCGCCTCCATTGGGGAAGAAGGAATCACCCGGCACAAATGCCACATTGTGTTCCAGACACTCAGCAAGCAGTTCCCTTGTATCGATCCTGCCATCCAATTCGACCCATGTAAAAAGCCCTCCCTCCGGATGCGTAAACCTTGTTCCCGCCGGAAATTCTACAGAAATAGCATTGTGCATGGCATCTCTTCTGTTCTTGTAAACTGTCCGAATTTTTTTAATATCCTCGTCCAGATCATATGTGTCCATATACATCGACAAATTCCGCTGGGTGATCCCTGCCGAGTGAAGATCAGCGCCCTGCTTGATGAGTACATACTTTTCCAGTATCCTTTCATCTGCAGCCACCCATCCAAGCCTCATGCCGGGGCAGAACACCTTTGAAAAGGTGCCGAGGTAAATAACATTCCCATCATTATCGAAGGACTTCAGCGACGGCAGCATTTCACCCTCGAAACGCAGTTCACTGTACGGCGAATCTTCGAGTACCGGAATATCCCTTCCCTCCAAAAGTTCCATAAAACCGCGCCTTCGTTCCATTGACCAGGACCTGCCACTGGGATTTTGAAAATCCGGTATCGTATAAACAAGCTTGATATTTTTGACTGTGTCCAGGATATATTCCAGCTTATCAAGGAGCATTCCGTCATTATCAGTCGGCACTTCCAGCATTCTGGGCTTATATGCATTAAAGGCATTTATGGCTCCAAGGTAGGTCGGGCTCTCACACAGCACGACATCACCTTCGTTGATAAATATCTTGCCGGTAAAGTCAAGTCCCTGCTGTGAACCGCAGGTTATGAGAATATTCTTTTCTGTAAGCTGTGTGCCGTACCTTGTATTCATTCGCTCAGCGATTTTTACCCTCAAGGGCGTGTAACCTTCGGTAGCGGCATATTGAAGTGCCTCTGCGCCGGATGATTCGAGAACCTTCAGCGTCACATCCTTCAGCCGTTCCACAGGAAACAGTTCCGGCGCCGGCAGTCCTCCGGCAAATGATATCATGCCCGGTCTGTCCGTTATTTTCAAAAGTTCTCTTATATCGGAAGCTTTAACATTATCCATACGGTTTGCATATTTCATCATTCTCAACACCCCTTATATTAGAAATTTTTCTTTTTATGTTATGAAAATAAACTCGTTCCATATCCTAATGAACCCACCTGGTCCATCTACAACGGGCATAAGTTCACAAAATCGGCCCAAGCGCAGTATCCAATTCTGCAACATTATTTTCATATTCTCTTAAAACATCGTTATATGCTCTTGCCAGCCGTCCGACTCCTTCTTTGATCTGTTCCGGCGTCGGATAGGTAAAATTCAGTCTGATATAGTTTCCATCAGCATTGCCGGGATAAAAAGTATTTCCCGGAACAAACGACACACCATTGTCCACAGAACGGGAAAGTAGTCTGGACTGAGGCATCGAGTCGGGGATCCTGCACCAAAGATACAAACCGCCCTCAGGCCTGTTCCAGTTCAGGCCCTCAAGCCTTGCTGCCACAAGCTCCTCATGCATGACATCCCTTCTTCTGCAATTTTCCTTATTTGCCTTCTCCAAATGTCCTTTCATCAGACCTTCTCGTAAAAAACGGTCGAATATCAGCTGAGGCAGGCTGCTGGTATGCAAATCCGCCATTTGCTTTAGAAGGGTCAGGCGGTGCAATACCTGCGGCGGTCCCGATATCCAGCCCACTCTGAACCCCGGGAACAATAGCTTTGAAAACGTGCTGAGATATAAAACATTATCATGCACATCCATTGCCTTGAGAGCAGGCAAGGCATTTCCCTCATATCTCAGCATTCCGTATGGATCATCCTCCAGAATTATGATCTGATTTCTATAAGCCAGCGACAGAAGCTCATTTCGCCTTTCAAGGCTCATTACTGCACCTGATGGATTCTGAAAATCAGGTATGGTATATATCAGCTTAGGTTTAAACCTTTTCAGCAGCATTGAAAGTACATCTATACGCATTCCGTCGCTATCTGTCGGAACTCCGACAACTCTTGCGCCTGCTGCTCTGAATATATGTACAGCACTGAAAAATGTCGGTTCTTCGACAAATACAACATCTCCGGGATCGATGAATGCTCTGGCCGCCAGGTCAAGACCCTGCTGAGATCCAGACAGCACCATTGTTTCAGTAGCGGTTGCATTTATGCCTCTTTCGCTCATTAATTTGGTGATACTCTCCCTGAGTGGATAAAAGCCATCTGCCGGCATATGCTGCACAACAGTGTGCCCATGACTTTTGACCACATCCGTCTGTATGCGCTTAAGTGCTTCCAGCGAGTCTATACCCGGTACAGTTACTCCGGCAGCAAGTAGTATCATGTCCTTCCTTCCAGACAGCTTAAGGAGGTCCCTGACTGTTGTATCCTGCATGCGCAAAGAGCTTTCACTGAATAACTGATCCCAGGGCATTGGCGGCATAGGAGAGTTGCCATGCCCCATACCCCCTGAAATACCCTCACTAAAGTCGGCTATTGTCACTCTCCCGCCAGATATTCTGCCATACATGCCTTCAGCCACTGGTGCCCTGCCGCCGGCCATTGTGTCATACGCAGCATCAGCCATTGACGGCCTTCTATCGGCCACTGGTTCCCTGTCGCCGGTCATTGTGTCATATATAGCATCAGCCATTGGCGGCCTTCCGCCGGCAACTGTTGCCCTGCCGCTTACGCTTTCGCCGTGTGAACTACCTATGTCGGCAATTCCTCTGCTTTTGTCATCATAGCCTGGCTTTCTCACGCCGGTCATATAGCCGCCATCATACCCCAGCGTCTCTCCGGACCTAAAATCAACTACTGTTGTTCCCTGTCCAATATGAGATTCTATCAAGCCAATAGCTTTGAGCTCTCTATACGCATTTAGGACAGTACTTCTGTTCACTCCAAGCTTCTCTGCCAGTTTTCTCTCGGGCAGCAGCTTATATCCGGCCGGCATGGCACCCGAAAGGATCATTACCCTGATCTCGTTGTATATCTGTGTATAAATCGGTATTACGCTTTCTCTGTTAATTTTGATATCCATAAGCAACCCACACTTTTCCCAAAATGGTACCATCCAATTTTAGTTATATTACCATTATACGCCCAATTTTCGCAATTCAAACATCCAATTTAAATAAATTGATACCATCCAATTTCTCAGCACAATAATTAGGAAGAATCGATTCATTATTTTGCCGATGTATTAACAAAAAAGAAACCCTACTATGAAGTAAGATTTCTTCTATACTGAAGCATTGTTTGTCTAGACAGGTTTGTCTATATATCTAATTTTACGCAAGTCGTATGCCAAGCGATCTTTGAACTAGATTTTTTGAGTAACTCGTCAGTGCTTTGGGTTGTTTTTTATAAGCTGTTTTACACTATCCAGCCGCCCTGTGCTCTTGATTTATGCCTGTCCTGCGCTCTTGACTCCTGGCCGCCCTGTGCTCTTGACCCCTGGCTGGCCCTGTGTTCTTGACCCCTGGCTGGCCCTGTGTTCTTAATTTATGCCTGCCTACCCCTTTGCTTTCTCTTTACCCCTTTACTCTATCCTGTAACTCCTTCAACCTGTCCCTCAATGCAGCTGCCCTTTCAAACTGAAGCTCTCTGGCCGCTTCCTTCATTTCCTTTTCAATCTTGTTCATAAGCTTCTGCAGATCATCCTCGTCCATATGCTCAACATCCTGTGAATATGAATATTTCGTGTCGGATTCTGCCATTCTTATAGTCTCGAACGTGTCTCTGACGTCCTTTTGAATAGTTGTCGGAGTAATACCGTGCTCAAGGTTGTAATCCATCTGGATCTTCCTTCTTCTGTTTGTTTCACTTATTGCCTTTTGCATGGAGTCTGTAATCGTATCTGCATACATGATTACAGTGCCCTCAACATTTCTCGCAGCCCTGCCAATGGTCTGGATCAGCGATGTCTCCGATCGCAGGAATCCCTCCTTGTCAGCGTCAAGGATAGCAACAAGAGTAACCTCGGGAAGATCAAGTCCCTCCCTCAGAAGGTTTATTCCCACCAGTACGTCAAACACCCCAAGCCTCAGGTTCCTGATAAGCTCGATCCTGTCCAGTGTTTCAACATCGGAATGCAGGTACTCGACCTTGAAATCCAGATCCTTTAAATAGGTGGTCAGATCCTCTGCCATTTTCTTTGTCAATGTTGTTACGAGAACTCTCTGATGCTTGTCGACACGCTTTGAGATCTCACCGATCAAGTCGTCGATCTGGCCTTTTACAGGCCTTACAATAACCTCCGGATCGATCAGACCGGTTGGCCTTATTATCTGCTCGGCGGTTTGCTGCGAGTGTCTGTTTTCGTACTTGCCGGGTGTAGCACTTACATATATGGCCTGTTTGACCTTTTTTTCAAACTCCTCGAACCTCAGCGGTCTGTTGTCATATGCTGAGGGCAGCCTGAATCCATATTCCACAAGAGATTCCTTCCTCGAACGATCACCGTTGTACATACTGCTGATCTGCGGTACAGAAACATGTGACTCATCTATGATTACCAGAAGGTCCTCAGGGAAATAATCTATCAGTGTATAGGGGGGACTTCCGGGTTCCCTGCCGCTGATGTGTCTCGAATAATTTTCTATACCCTGGCAGAAGCCTATTTCCTGCAGCATTTCAAGATCATATCTTGTCCTCTGCTCCAGTCTCTGCGCCTCCAGCAGCTTATCCTGATCTCTCAGTTCCTTTAGCCTTTCTTCGAGCTCCTGTTCAATCGTTGCGATGGATCTGAGCATTTTAGGTCTTGTTGTTGCATAATGGTTTGCAGGGAATATCGCCACATGCGGCTTTACACCAAGTATTTCACCTGTGAGATAGTTCACCACGGATATTTTTTCGATCTCATCTCCAAAAAACTCGATCCTCAGGACCTGTTCCTTTGAATCGGGGGGGAACACCTCCAGCACGTCACCCCTTGCTCTGAACTTTCCTCTCTTGAAGTCTATTTCATTTCTTTCATATTGTATATCAACGAGCCTTCTGATAACTTCATCCCTGTCTTTTTTCATTCCAGGCCTTAGTGATATCATCAGTTCCGTATAGTCCTCCGGGTCACCCAAGCCGTAGATGCACGACACGCTTGCGACAATGATTACATCACGCCTCTCAAAAAGCGCGGCCGTGGCTGAGTGCCTTAGCTGATCGATCTCGTCGTTTATCGATGAATCCTTTTCTATATAAGTATCCGTTGAGGCGATATATGCCTCAGGCTGATAGTAATCATAATAACTCACAAAGTACTCCACTGCATTATTCGGGAAAAATTCCTTAAACTCGCTGCAAAGCTGCGCAGCCAGCGTCTTATTATGAGCGATGACCAAAGTCGGCCGTTGGACCCGCTCTATTACATTTGCCATAGTAAATGTCTTGCCCGACCCGGTGACACCAAGCAGCGTCTGGTGCCTGTAGCCCCTGTTCAGGCCCTGCACCAGCTGATCCACCGCCTCCGGCTGGTCACCGCACATCTTATAGTCAGATACAATCTTAAACTCCGCCATTTCCATTCTCCTTTCGGGGACGCTTCTCACCTTTCTGCTTTGTGCTTTGGGGACGCTTCTCACCTTTCTGCTTTGGGGACGCTTCTCACCTTTCGCATAATAATGCTTTGGGGACGCTTCTCACCTTTCGCATAATACTATTTAATAAGCATGCCATAATCTTTAGTTCGATCTCAGCTTAAAAATTATATTCCCAGCGCTTCAAACCATATAACATCAACTATTTTTCCTTGCCTGCATTTCCATTCTGGTGTGTATACAATAGTTTTAGTGCCGCGCTTCCGATGTCTATAGAGGCAAGTCAGAGGACTTAATGCAAGTAGGCTAGTTTACTCTCGCAATTTGCCATATTGAAAAATAGCAAATACGGCAGAACCGTCCCCAAACATTATAGCACAAATGCATAGTACTTCAAACAAATGTTCGCAAAATATATTATATGCCGGACCTATGCTATTTTTTTATTGACATAACCTTTTGCAAGGTGTGATAATAGGATGAAATAAAAGATTTTTGGGGGCTTGTCAAATGAAAGTTGCAAAATTTGGTGGAACTTCTCTTGCATCTGCCAGTCAGATAAAAAAAGTATGTTCAATCGTAACATCAGATCCTGAACGCAGGATTGTTGTAGTTTCAGCGCCCGGCAAACGGAACAAGGATGATGTTAAGGTTACTGATATGCTGATTTCCTGTGCAAAGGCTGGTCTTGAAAAAGGAAATGCAGAATCAGAACTGCAGGCTATCGTAACGAGATATGCAGAAATCGCAGCTGAGCTTGGGTTATCTGATGATATAGTCAGCGTCATTGCTGAAGATCTTAAAGCACGAGTAAACAGCGATAAAACAAATAAGGAAAGATATCTGGACAACCTGAAGGCAGCCGGAGAAGACAACAGCGCAAAGCTTGTCGCTGCTTACTTATGCAGCATTGGCAGTGATGCACGTTATGTGAACCCCAAGGATGCCGGGCTCTTTTTAAGCGATGAATATGGA
This sequence comes from Bacillota bacterium, assembly GCA_023412665.1. GTDB lineage: Bacteria > Bacillota > Clostridia > Acetivibrionales > DTU013 > DTU013. Next base: position 105,244 of record JAEZCA010000002.1, on the reverse strand, counting down.
AATGCGCAGGTTTTGCCGCAATCCTACGAGAATTTGATGTCGCTGTCAAATTATACAGGTATCACAATATTCCCCGGCTTTTTTGGATATTCGACAAATGGTGAGGTTGTCACGCTACCAAGAGGAGGTTCGGATATTACAGGTTCCATACTGGCTGCTGCTGTTAAAGCTGATCTTTATGAAAATTTCACAGATGTTGACAATGTATACTCTGCTAATCCAAACCTGATCGAGTCTCCAAAGCCTATTTATGAAGCCACCTACAGAGAGATGCGGGAGCTTTCATACGCAGGCTTCAGCGTGTTCCACGAAGAGGCATTGGTTCCTGTATTTCAGAGAGGTATTCCTGTAAGGATTAAAAACACCAACAACCCTTCAGCACCCGGTACTACAATTGTCAAGGAACGTCATAATATAACAGAGCCCGTTGTCGGTATAGCGGGAGATGTTGGATTTTGCTTTATATACCTTAGTAAATATCTTATGAACCGTGAGATAGGTTTTGGGCGCAAGCTGCTGCAAATACTGGAGGAGGAGCATATACCCTTTGAGCATATGCCGTCAGGTATAGACAACATTACTATAATACTAAAACAAGTCCATCTGGACGAGCAAAAGGAGAAAAGGATAGTTGAACGTATCAGGACAGAACTCGCAGTAGATGATATTTCCGTTCTGAAAAACCTTGCTCTTGTCATGATAGTCGGTGAGGGGATGCGCAATACGGTAGGAATAACTGCAAGAGCGTCTGGGGCGTTGTCAAAAGAGAATATTAATCTGGATATGATCAGCCAGGGTCCCTCGGAAGTCAGTATGATTTTTGGAATCAAGGACCATGAACGTGACAGGGCAATTAAAGCATTGTATGATGAATTTTTCAAATAAGTGAATGCATTTATGTAACGCTGTACAAAGCAGGTGAAGGATTACAATGATCCTCGCCTGTTTTTTATATATGAGATATTATTGACCTTTTTTTATATCCCCAGTTTTCTCTTTATTTTTTATCAGCTTATGTGTCCAGTCAATTATTCTGTCTCTAAAAATCAAACCAGCCGCAAATAAAGCAACTGCAACAGCTGAAACTGCTATTACCATTCCATAATTGCCTTTCTGTGTGTTATGCCCAATAAAAGACGACCCCAACAAGGCCGGAAGCCTTCCGATTGTTATTATCACAAAAAACTTGAGCGGCCTCACAGGTGTTAACCCTGCAATGTATGTCAAAATATCCTTGGGAATGCCCGGTATCAGAAATAGTATGAACATAGCAGCCTCAGATTTATTGCTGTTCATCATAAAGCTGAATTTCTCAAGCTGTTTTGGAGTAACAAAGAGCTTTACCACAGGGTACCCTATAAGCCGAGCTATAGTAAAAACCAATACAGATCCTGTCACAATTCCTGCAAGTGAGTATAATGTCCCCGCTATTGTGCCGTATACATATCCGCCTGCAATTTGGACAAATTCTCCCGGTATTGCAGCAACAACAACCTGCAGCACCTGGAAACCAATAAAAACAAGTATCCCTTTCCAGCCAAAGGAGCTGAGCATATCCTTCAGTTCCTCAGGTTTACTGGCAAGTTCTGTGATCCGGGGACCAAATCTAATCCCCAAATAAATCAGAGCGCACAAAAACACTGCTATCAGAAAAATATATATGATGAGTTTTTGTTTTTTACTTTTTTCCAAGTGCTTACCTCTACCGTAATATCTTAGTTCCAGGCACAGTTGTTTCTGCCATCGTTGTCCCGGAACTTGTCCCCATATCAAGTTTTATTATCTTTGCTGGTTCTATTTGTCGATATCCAGTGATATCTGTTTGTCTTCCGCATCCTCTTCCCGGAAATAACAGCCTACTGCCGGTATGCTGCGTGTTCTATAATATTCGGGATTATTTATGCCTGACTCCTGGACCGTCTTGATATAGCACATCCTGCTCCCTTTTTTTTCTTTCATCACTTGTATGCCTTGTGAATTGCGGGTCGTTTTCGAGTTGATACTGCCGGTATTGAAGACCAGAACCTTGTTTATACTGCTGAAAGCGACCAATTCGACATCTTCATTAATAAATCTTATATCAACAAGCGGTGATAAGTCCGAATAAGCATTAGCAAGCTTTTTTCGGTTTGTTTTTGTAGCATAGCTCTCCAGATCAATCTTCGCACATTTTCCGTTTTCAAAGGAAAATAGCATATATCCGGAGTAATTGTCCGTTGCTGTCATATATATTATTTTTTCGCCGTTTTCCAATTGGAGTAGATTTGTAAGGTATTCTCCGAGAGAACTTGCCTTACAATCAGGAATATCATATACCCTTAGCTTATAAACCGTCTGCTTGTCAGAGAACAGCAGCAATTCTGCTTTATTGTGGGTTTCAACTTCAAGTGTTATAACATCATCATCCTTAAGCTTATGTTCCGGATTAGCCCTCAACGAAACCAGCGGAATTTTTTTGAGGTAATTCTGCTCTGTAAGGAACAGTTTCAGATTGTAATCCTCTATCATATGCTCCTGAGTTATTTCCTCAACATGAGTTTCGAGAATAATCTCGGTTTTTCTGGGTTGTCCGTGTTTTTTTGCTACCTCCCCCAGCTGTCTGACAATTATTTTCTTAATCCTCTTTTCACTGGCCAGTACATCCTTCAGGTCAGCGATTTCATTCTGCAAAGAATCGACCTCTCCTACCTTGTCGAGAATGTACTCCCGGTTCAGGTTCCTAAGCTTGATCTCAGCAATAAAATCAGCCTGTACACGATCAATTTCAAAGCCTTCCATGAGATTAGGCACGACCTTGGCATCATTCTCGGTATTCCTTATTATTGCAATTGCCTTATCTATATCCAGTAAAATCTTGCGTAAGCCGAACAACAAGTGCAGTTTTTCTTCCTTTTTGTCTATGTCAAACGTGGTTTGCCGCTTGATACAGCCTATTCGGAAGTCGACCCACTCTTTCAATATTGATCGGATTCCCAGAACCTTCGGAGTGCTGGCAATCAATATGTTGAAATTACAGCTGAAGGTATCCTGTAATGTTGTCAGTTTATAAAGTCTGTTCATTATAGATTCAGGATCAGCACTTTTTTTAATATCTATTGTTATTTTTAGTCCATCCAGGTCGGTTTCATCACGCACATCGACAATATCTTTTATTTTCCCGTTTTTTACTAGCTCTATTATGTCATCAATAATTGCCTCAGAAGTCGTTGTGTATGGTATTTCATATATTTCTATGCAGCTATTTTGCTTGTCGTATTTGTATTTTGCCCTAACCTTGAAGCCTCCCCGGCCGGTTTCAAATATTTCCCGCATTTCCTGTTCACTGTATATAAGGCTGCCACCGGTTGAAAAATCAGGAGCCTTTATATATTGAAGCAAATCGACATTTTCATCGTTAATGTAAGCTATTGTCGCTTCACATATCTCTTTAAGATTGAAGCTGCAGAGATTACTTGCCATACTGACTGCAATTCCCTGGTTTGCATTGACTAGAACGCTCGGGAAAGTGGCAGGCAACAGTGTCGGTTCCTTCATAGTACCGTCATAATTATCGATAAAATCCACAGTATTCTTGTCCAGGTCGCGAAAAATTTCCTCACATATTTTCTCCAGCTTGACTTCAGTATAACGAGGAGCCGCAAACTTCATATCTCTGGAGTACTGACGTCCCATATTGCCCTTTGAATCGATATATGCATGGAGCAACGCCCCATTTCCTCTGGTAAGTCTGACCATAGTCTCATAAATGGCCTGATCGCCATGGGGGTTCAGCTTCATGGTCTGGCCTACGACATTTGCCGATTTCGTCCTGCTTCCTGTCAGAAGCCCCATTTTGTACATTGTGTAAAGCAGCTTCCTGTGAGATGGTTTAAAACCGTCGATTTCCGGTATCGCACGCGAAACTATGACACTCATCGCATAAGGCATAAAATTTTGCTCAATTGTATCTGGTATTTTTTGCAGCACCAAATTTTTATCTGACATAGTACCTCCTTATTGGGGACGCTTCTCACGCATTTAATATTCGGGGACGTTTCTCACATATTAATTATTCGGGGACGCTTCTCACTTTTATTCTTTCGTTTCATTACATTTCTTAATGATTCATTACACCTGCTTTATAGATTCCGTACAACTCAAAAACTAATAGATAAAATTAAGTCTATACCTAATCTACATAATACCTAAACTACATGACAATTACTTAACAATTCAGTCAATTTAGCAACAAAATTTCAACTGCAGTTGTTTATAAGCATCAAATATGTGAGAACTGTCCCCATCACAATCAGCTTACGTCAATCATGTCCATATAACGCATGCCGTTTTCCTCAATAAAGCTTTTTCTCCCCTTGAGGTTGTCGCCCAGCAGCAAATCGAACATCATCTCTGTTTTTTCCATATCATCGGGTATTATCTTAATAAGCCTTCGCGATTCAGGGTTCATCGTGGTCTCCCACATCATTTCAGGTTCATTTTCGCCAAGACCTTTAGAACGCTGTATCGCGTACTTATTTTCACCAAGCTTTGACAGTATTTGAACTTTTTCCTTTTCCGTATATGCAAAATATGTTTTTCCTTTACAAGTAATTTCAAACAATGGCGACTCAGCAATAAATACCTTTCCCTCCTGTATAAGCGTCGGGACCAGCCGGTAGAGCATTGCCAGGATCAGTGTCCTTATTTGGAATCCGTCAACATCGGCATCAGTACATATGATTATTTTAGCCCATTTGAAATTATTCATATCGAAGGTATTGAGATCCTTGTTGTGCTTTGATTTAATTTCGACACCACACCCGAGCACCTTAAGCAGATCGACAATGATTTCGTTTTTAAAAATACTGTCGTATTCGGCCTTAAGACAATTAAGAATCTTACCCCTGACCGGCATAATTGCCTGGAATTCAGCATCTCTTCCCATTTTACAAGAACCCAGCGCGGAATCGCCTTCGACAATATACAGCTCTCTTTTGTTAATATCCTTTGTCCTACAATCGACAAACTTCTTCACTCTATTAGAAATGTCGATAGCACCGCCAAGTTTTTTCTTGATATTTATCCTGGTCTTCTCTGCGGTTTCGCGGCTTCGCTTGTTAACAAGTATTTGTTCTATAATTTTGTCGCTCTCAGTTTTATTCTCAATGAAATATATTTCCAACTGCTGTCGTATAAAGTCGGTCATTGCTTCTTGTATAAACTTGTTGGTTATAGATTTCTTTGTCTGATTTTCATAGCTTGTAACTGTCGAAAATGAGTTTGTAACAAGAATAAGGCTGTCTTGAATGTCGGAAAAAATAATCTTTGCCTCGTCTTTATTGTATTTTCCTCTATTCCTGATGCATCTGTCGAGTTCATTGATAAACGCAGCCTTAACCGCACGGTCAGGTGAACCGCCATGCTCCAAAAAGCTGGAATTATGGTAGTATTCCAAAAGATTCACTTCATTGTTGAAGCAAAAAGCCACCTGCATCTTGACTCTATATTCCGGTTTATCTTCACGATCCCGCCCTCTTGCTGTGGATTCATAAAACTGTATGCCTGTGAAGCCTTTCTCGCCGCTGATTTCACTGATGTAATCAACTATGCCGTTTTTATAAAAGAACTCATATATATCGCCTGAACCTTCGTCTTTCAGGATAAACTGCAGTCCGGCATTGACGACCGCCTGCTTCTTGAGAGTATTTATAAAATAATCAAGCGGAATATCAGTATCAGTAAACACTTCAAGGTCAGGCTTCCATCTCTGGATCGTCCCTGTGCTCTCATACTTGCATTTTTCCTTTATGAGGCCTCCGATGTTTTCACCTTTTTCAAAATGCAGATCATACCTAAAACCATCCCTGAACACAGTAACATCCATATATTCAGAGCTGTACTGTGTTGCACAGCTTCCGAGGCCGTTTAGTCCAAGGCTGAATTCATAATTCTCGCCGGAATTATTTTTATATTTCCCCCCTGCATACAGCTCACAAAAAACCAACTCCCAATTATAGCGGTCTTCCTTTGGGTTGAAATCAACAGGAATGCCTCTGCCATAATCCTTTACGGTGATGGAACGGTCGCTGTGACGAATAATCTCAATTCTGTCACCATAGCCCTCACGAGCCTCGTCAATAGAATTAGAGAGAATTTCAAAAAAGGAGTGCTGACAGCCTTCTATACCATCGGAGCCGAATATGACGCCTGGCCTCAAGCGAACTCTATCCGCTCCTTTCAGCGATGAAATGCTTTCATTTCCGTAGACCTCAGGTTTCTTTCCCTTTGTCATTTGTGACCATCCTCCAGATCATTTTGATCATTTGCACCTGTAATTATTATTCAATAAAGATATTTTAAAGTCAAGCACCTGGGGACGCTTCTCACTTATTGATATCAAGGCAAGACCAGCAATTCAGTATTACTTTTTATGACGGCATAAAATTGGCTTTCATATCATCATATGACTATACAAAGTATTTTTACACCCCATGATTTTACATATTTTTCTGAACATAAATCAACTGGATGAATCAGTTGCATGAATCAATTGGAAGGCGAGATTGATATTGCCAGCATTTTTAGTTTGCATATATCAAATCATATGTCTGAGGTGATAAAATGAAAAAGAAAGCTTTTTTGATTTTAATATTTGTTATGCTGTTTTCTGCCTCAGTTTTTGCACAGTCAACATATACTGTTCAAAGAGGAGATTCTATCTGGAAAATTGCAGCCAAGCATCAGGTCGGCATGAGCGAAATCATCGCAGCTAATCCACAGATAAAAAACCCCAATCTCATTTATCCCGGCCAAAAATTGACAATACCTGCGGTTACTACAAGCTCACAGGAAAGCGAAGTAGCCAGACTTGTCAATGTTGAACGGGCAAAATCCGGTCTGCCTGCATTAAAACTTAACTGGCAGCTCAGCAGAGTTGCTAGATACAAATCAGCAGACATGGCAGACAAAGGATATTTTGCTCATAATTCGCCAACATATGGCACGCCATTCCAGATGATGGAGAATTTTGGTCTGCGTTTTTCAGCCGCCGGTGAAAATATTGCTTATGGTCAAAGAACTCCGGCTGAGGTCATGAGAGATTGGATGAATTCTCCAGGTCACAGGAATAACATTATGAGCCCCTCCTTTACAGAAATAGGGGTTGGTCTGGCAAAGAACAAAAATGGTGTTTGCTACTGGACACAGCAGTTCATGAAGCCTCTGTAAATGCTTTGTACACTGTGATCTATTTAGCGCAGTACAAAATCTGAATGAGTATATTGAAACAGATTGTATAGAAAATATCGATACAGTCTGTTTTGTTATTCTCCAGTAATAGCATTCGCATTGGTTATTTCCTGGAAAGTTTAGTCTCTGATTTCTTAACTCCGGAATGCTTAATTTATGCTTTTTTTCACTCTGGACCGTTTAGTCCTTGCTTTACCAACTCCGGTATGTTCAGTCCTTTCTTTTTTAACTTTTGATATGAATCTGAACACAGCTGTGACAAGCAAGATGCCAAATGCTATTGCCCCTGCACCGCTTGCAACATCAATCATCTTCCCAAGAGCAAAGATCAGTTGATTATTCATTAAGTGCTGCATCATTTCATATGCAGCGATACCTGGTACCAACGGCAGGATTCCTGGTATTGAAAAAACAGTCGACGGTGATTTTAATAATCTGGCAGTAGTTTCACTATATAGACCGACTACGACAGCACCTAAAAAAATAGAAAGAACTAAATATCCTGTTAGTTGGAACAATACTGAAAAAGCGACATAACCAAACATACCGGAGAAACCAGCAAATACTAACTTTCGACCTTTAATATTGAAGGCTAGACCGGAAGTTAAGCTCCCTATGAATGCTAGAAAAGCAGTTAGTATCATAATCCTCCTATCGTGTGCCGATTGACAATGCAATACCAACACCAGCCGCAAGTACGGCAACCAGAAGCACAGCCTCCCCTAATCTGGTCAGACTGGCCACCAGATCGCCATATAGCGCATCCTTAATGCCGTTAGTTATGGATACCCCCGGCAGGTACAACATAATTGAGCCAATAATTATTTTGTACTCATTTAAAAAAGGATATAATCTACATGCGGCAATACTCAGCAATCCTACAAGAATACCGGCCAGAAAGTTTTCGAGGAACTGATAGAATCCCTTCCTTGTCAGTATTTCCCTCAGCAAATATGAAACTGCACTGATACTCAAAGCAGCAACACCGTCGTACAGACTTCCTTGGAAAATTAAAGTAAAGGAAAATGATCCAAGAGCAGCTGCAGCTATTCTTGCGGGAAAACTGTATTGCCTAACCACATTTATTTCGTTCAGTTTCTCAAGTACTGTTTTACAATCAGGCTGAACTGTCTGGAGGCTGCGTGAAAGATTATTAACACTGTCAATACGGTTAAGATCGACTTTTCTTATGCGTATACGTCTAAATGCAGTATTCATGCTACCATCCTCATTTTCTATTGAAATGAATATACCTGTGGGCAGCACAAAACTTTCACACTTTAAATTATAACTATTGCAAATTCTCACTATCGTCTCTTCGACGCGATAAATCTCCGCACCGCTTGTCAGCATTATCTCTCCAGCCTTTAGCGCAATATTCATCAATTCAGTCGACTGCAGAAAACTCACACCTTTCTCGGGGACGCTTCTCACATTTTTGTAAAATACAATAATAGTGTTGCGTTTTATTTTTATATATTCCCTACATAGCATGAAACAAACCAAATTAGTCCCAGAACGATTGATTTTACTCAGGTAATATTTCCCTCACAGCTTTACAAACATATGTTCTATTTGGTACAATTTGTATGAGCGAAGGGAGAGGTATCCATGCCGAGAAGGGCCCGTGTAAAAAGCATATATGCAATCTACCACGTTACTTGTCGCAGCATCTCTGAAATAATGCTTTTTACTGAGAATGCAGATAAAGAGTACTATCTCAAATTGCTAAAAAAGTACTTGGAAAGATACCGGTGCAGTTTATATGCATATTGCCTGATGAGCAATCACATTCATTTACAGCTGGACACAAGAGGCTTCGATATTTCAATTTTTATGCACAGTTTGAATACTGCTTATGTCCGGTATTTTAATAAAAAGTATAATCGCCACGGGCACCTTTTTCAGGATCGTTTCGGAAGCAAAATCCTGAACAGTGATGCTTATAATCTGGCCGTATCAGCTTATATTCACAACAACCCGAAAGACATTCCGGATTACTCCGGACACGAGGAAGACTACATTTACTCATCATATGGCATATATCTAGGCACCATGCCGGATTGCTATGGGATTGTTGACACAAGTTTTATAAAAGGCTTTTTCAATACTGTTAATCACGATAGCTTTATTAAGCGATATCATGAATTTGTCAAGCTTCGTAATGATATTTCTAATATTTCTGATATTTCTGATATTTCTGATACTTCGGATATCCTTGATGTAACTGAAATGATTGATATGACCGACATAATACCGGAAGCAAAAGAATGTGAATATGTCAGCGGAAGAACGGTAATAATCAGAGAAGGCGCTGCAGCCGATATCATCGCTTATGTATCAAAAAGGCTCGAGATTATTCATCAAACCACCCTCAGCCTGAAGTCGCGACAAAAATCAACTAAATTCAGAGCTTTTATTGCATATGCACTAAGAGTTTTATGTAATCTCAGCTATAAAAATATATGCAGGTATATACTAAACATAACGGTAACAAGCTGTTCCAGATTATGCAGCAAGGGATATGACCTTGTTTGCAAAGATAATTTTCATTTGCAGGTATTTAACGAATTAGTCACAAATGTATTATGAATAAATAATGATAAAGATATTGCTGTCAGTTATACAAACTGGTCTGGGCTTACCATATCTTGACTTTTAGTTTTTTTTATAGTAACGTCATAAATACAAACATAACTAATATATAATGATGTATTATCGAGGTGATCTATGTTTACTAACGAATTTGTGAAAACCCTGAAAAAAACGATTTTGTTTATTGTTATATATACTTGTTTGTTTGCGCTGGTATATTTCACAAGTTCTTATACCTTCCCGTTTATAGTAGCTTTCTGCATAGCATTTCTTATTCAGCCCATATCAAAGTTTTTTAGAGTTAAGCTCAAATTCAAACGTAATGCGCCTGCTCTGTTGGCATCATCAATTGTTTATGTACTTATTTCTGCACTGCTGGCATTCCTTTTCTATAGTATAATTTCAGAAGCAATGCAATTAGTGAAAAACTTATCTGCTGCAAACCTTGATAAGATAGTAATACCGATTCAAAATATACTCCATGATGTCAGTCAATATTTTCAAAACATCGATCCATCATTTATTGAAGATAATAGCAGCCAGTTGACACAAATACTAAAAAACAGCATAAATATTGTTGGAAAAAGTTTAAATGCTTTTTTGTCTATAGCATTATCAATCCCAATGTGGATCACGATAGTTTTTGTTGTTATACTTTCTACTTATTTTTTCACAAGAGATATGTCAAGCATAAAAAAGCGATTTATTTCAGTATTTTCCGATAGCGGGAGAGACAAAATAGAGAAAATCTGGAGCCAAGGTCTAAAAATGCTCACTAAATATGTTAAAGCATATTTCTTTATATACTTTCTTACATTTGTTCAAACATTAGCAGGTTTTTCTATATTAGGAGTTAAATACTCCGTGCTGCTAAGTATTATATGTGCATTTGCCGATATATTGCCAGTTTTGGGGATAGGTTTGGTTTACCTGCCATTATCTGCAATATATATCATTTCCGGGAACTATTTTGCTGGTTTTGGTATATTGATACTTTTTGTGTTGATAAGCATCGTAAGACAAATTATAGAACCAAAAATTGTGTCGACATCGCTTGATATACATCCTGTAACTACATTAGTTGCTATTTTTATAGGTTTAAAAGCGTTTGGAATTATCGGAATGATCTACTTAACCTTTATGATAATTTTCTATAAAATTCTAAAAAACACTAAAATAATATAGTGTCCTAATTAATGTTGTAATTATACGCCAAAGTTCTATCCACAGGGAAAACTGAAAGTATAATCCGCCACGCACAAAAAAGGAGCTGTGCAAGCTATTTTTATATAGCTATTGCCACAGCCCCTTTTTATGTTATAAAGAAAGTTCAATATGCAGCTTTGTCTAATAACATTATGTATTACGTATTATACACATTCCATAGCCATTAATTAGAATAAACACTGCAATCTACCTGTATTTCACTAGAATATTAGTATAGCTGTCAAATAGGTGAGAAGCGTCCCCACTACTCCTACTCCTGCTTAGGGCCTATTGTCAGGCTAATATTGGACTTTTTCTCATCTTCATTGTCTTCATTAATCATTATCGCACATTCCCTGCCATTAATGTTGGCAATTATCATTGTGCCGGTATCACTGGTTGTAACTGTCTTCCCTTCCAAATCCTCAACAAAATCTTTATAGTATTTCGTGCTGTCCTTAACGGATGACTTTGATATAAACATCACGTAATAGCTTCCATCAGATGAGGAAGTAGCTAATATTGAATCTTTTTTGTAGAGCGGAAGAATATCTTCAGGATATTCATCGGGAAGATCCAAATCCTCACCAAACTTCAACTCGCTCCCATCATCTGATTCAAAAACCATACCTCCTTCATCATCTGTAGTAATTTCTCCTTTACTTCCGTCAGCCCCTTCAACTGTGAGTCCGTCTTTAGAAATACGCATTTTGCCGCCGTCTTCGGTTGGAATGCTTATCCCTCCACAACCAGCAAGCGTAACCAGAATGACTAATAAAAGAACTCCCGAAACCAATTTTTTCATATTGTACCCCCCACTCTGTTATCTTTTTTCCAACTAACTTGTTATTTCAGCAAATAGTTGATTTTAAATTTTTCTGTTACAGATAAATTATATGCCAATTTTTATTGTATTAATATCGCACTTTAAGGGTGAACCCTTATTAATAAAGGATGATTTTAAGTGAATAAGGGGTGATTTATACATAATTTTACTTTATTTTATTAATCCACTGCCTGAATTAGGAATGCTATTATTCATCATAAACAAGTTACTCATATACATAATGTCTTATTTATGATAAATTGTACGTATAACCTGCAAATAATTACATAAGGGAGAAATATATGCGTTACCATGTAAATACGTGTAAATATAGAAATAATCTAACACAAACCTATTCAGAACAATCACATATGAGCAAAATTGCATATACTATAGCTTATTCGAAGAAGCTTAAGAGTTTCCTTCTTTCACTTTTTCTATTAGTGACAATGTTGTTTTCCCTTACTTGCTGTACTGCAGAAGTTCCAAGACTCAGTAAAAACAAACCTGTAAACATAGCTATCTGGCACCATTATCTAGGAGAACAGAAAGTCAGCTTTGATAATCTTGTTGAAGAGTTTAACAGCACCGTCGGTGCTGGGTCGGGTATTACTGTCAAGGCATATAATATGGATAACACCGGAGATATTCACACCAAGCTATTGTCTGCAGCAAATATGGAGCCAGGAAGTGCAGATTTCCCGCAAATGGCGACAGCATATCCCAGCACAGCTTACACATTGCACAAGATGGAAAAACTGATATCATTAGAAAAATATATGTCAAAAACAGAGCTTGATCAGTATATACCCAGTTTTCTTGAAGAAGGTAGGCTTACTTCAGACAGTGGCACTATGATATTCCCCATTGCCAAATCCACAGAGGTTATGTATATAAATTATACGTTTTACAAGCGGTTCTTGGACGAGTACAACAGCAGCAATCCGTCAAAAAAGCTTACCGAAGATATGCTTAATACATATGACGGGATCCAGGAAACATCTGCTGCATATTATGGTTGGACAGACTCAAAAACACCGAGCATTCCTAATGATGGCAAAGCACTTTACGGCTGTGATGCCGCCAGCAATTTTGCAATTATTGCTTTTAAGCAGCTGGGGGCGGATTTTTTCATTACCAATAGCGATAACTCGGGCGATATTGATTTAAATAACCCTGTGATGAAGACATTCTGGGACTCATACTATACTCCCATGGTTAAGGGATATTATGGCGCCTATAGTTTTTACCGTTCCGAGGATGTACAGACGGGTGATTTGCTAATGTATACAGGATCAACTGCTGGTGCAAGTTTTTTCCCGAATACTGTTACATATTCCGATAATACAAAACATGATGTCGAGTTAAAAACTATCCCCTATCCATCATTCAGTGATGGAGAAAAAATAACAGTACAGCAAGGCGCCGGTGTTATAATTGCAAAGTCGACACCGGAGAAAGAGTATGCATCTGTTGTATTTCTCAAATGGCTGACTGAGCCTGAACGCAATATTGATTTTGTTCTAAAAACCGGTTATTTTCCGGTTACTGTTAATGCTCGAGAAATGCTGAAAAATAAACTTTCAGAGAATAACTTTAGCGAGCTTAATGAAAATGTTGTAAAAGTAATCGAAACAACGCTGAAAATGATGCAGACTCATGAGTTTTATACATATAAACCCTTTGAAGCCAGCGATGACATGAGGTATTCATTCGAGGATAAGTTAATAGATTTTACTTCTTTGTCCAGAAATGAATTCATAAAAAGCCTGGAAGAGTCAAAAGACTTTTCTGCGTGTACCGAAAAGTATATAACAGATCAGAAGTATGACCAGTTCCTTACCGAGGTGAGACATGAAATCCTCAAAGCAAAGTAAAACTCATGCTAAGGCAAATCTATCACTTATTAATCGTTTTTGGCTCTTTCAACTAGTAGTCGTACTGGTAATTCTTGCAGGCATTTCAATAATTGCCGGATTTTCAGGAGTTATATCAGATTTAGCTGAAAACCCTTATTATAATGTCATTTACGATTTGCAATACATTGAGTCAGAGATCTCGAATAAATGCCTGACTATCTCTAACACTACTATAGAACTATCCGAAAGGCTAAATAAAAGCATTGGTAAACAATTGCAGCTTAAAGGCATTAAGCACTCCGAACTTAAACAGCATCCCGAACTGCTTGAAAATTTATTATCAAATGAGGTCGAAAAATCATGTTTTGCTATGGAGAAGGCCGGGGTAACAGGAGTGTTTGTGTTCCTGGATGCTACTGTAAACCCTGGCCTGGACCGTGCTAACGACAGCAAAGCAGGTTTTTATATAGTAAATATGAATCACAACCCTGTCCCATACGAAAGTCAACAGCTCTTTATGCTGTATGGACCGGTTAATCTGGCAAGAGAAAACAACATACACCTTCACACACAGTGGGAATTGGAATTCGATATCTCGCCAGATGCGGCCAAACGCCACCGGGATCTTTTTCGCATGCCATATGACGCTGCATTATCTAATACCGAGCTGGACACTTATTACCTGGGTTACTGGAATCCACTGTTTATCCCTGCAGACAACACAGATAAGGTTATATCATATTCCGTACCGCTCTTGGACAATGATGGAAATCCTTATGGCATTTGTGGTCTTGAAATATCAAAAACAGCTTTCGAGAGCATTTTACACCAAAAATCCTCATATGAATTTGAGCGCGAGGTGCTCTTGTTTTCAACACAGATCGGCACGGGTATCAATATGGACAACGCCCTGGTATATGGAATGAATTCCTCATGGTTGATAAACGATGATTCCAAATTTCTTTATATTTCGCCTCACCCAAAAAGCGACAGCTTAAATGATTACTATTTTACAAAGTCATCAGCAGATCAAATCCTGGGGTATGACATAAACGTCAGAATTTATCCAAAAAAGTCAGTATTTAATGATACGAAATGGACTCTTGCACTTCTTATGCCAAGAAGTGACGTTGCCGCAAAAACTGCCCGATTATACCAAATATTATTTATTATGCTGCTATTGCTGGCTGTCAGCATTGTAATAACTTTTTTCACCAGTAAATACTGTATCAGCCCATTACTTGATGCAATAAAGATGATAAAGACCAATGAACCACAAAGAAAAACAAATATCACAGAGATTGATGACCTTATAGAATTTCTGAATATGCGTTCAGAGCCCGCAAACTCAAGCAATCATTCCATTATAATGCAGCCTGCACCACTTCAGTCCTACTTAAATGCAAATAATACAGAACTGTCCCCGTTTACAGATACAGAACTGTCCTCATCAGCAAACCTTTCACCTGAGCAATACAAGCAATTCGAGGACCAGCTTCAAACACTGTCAAATGCGGAAAGAAGAATTTTTGATCTGTATATTGAAGGACATGACGCAAAGGAAATATGCAATATGCTATTTATCAGCATCAACACACTTAAGACGCACAATAGAAGGATATATACAAAAATGAATGTCAGTTCCCGTGTTGAACTTCTTAAATATTGCAATGAATTGATGGGGAAGATATAATGTTACAATTAGTACAAGAATATGCAATAAGCATTCTATCAGCATTTAGGATAACTGATAATGAATGTAAATTTATTATTAGTGACATTTTATTAAATTACAAATACGCGGAGGAACTCTTATGGAAGACAGATTTTCAAGTTTCCAGGAAAAAAGAATGAAAATATTCGGTGAAGTTGTAAAAATGTATTGGAATGGCCAGTTAAACAGTATCAATGATTTGAACAAGCTGGCCGATCATATAATGGATAAGTTTAGCTTTATTGAAAAAGATAAGCCGTTCATAAAGGATCATATAAGAATAGCTATGGGACTAGATCCAAAAGGAAATCAGGATTTTGCTGACGAGTTGGATTTAGTTCGCAAATCAAACGCAGTTAGCGAGCCAATAATAGCAAAAATCAGCGGTATTTGCGAGTATTGCGATAATGAAAATTGTGATAAAACATGTAAGCACGAGACCCATATATACAAGCGCAGTGAAGGACCTGTCATAGTCAACAACAAATGCCTGAGCTGTGGTGAATGTGTCACCAGCTGCGATTTTGGTGCATTAGCCGACAAAATAGAATTTATTCCACTGATAGATTTACTAAAGAATGAAAATACGACTGTATTTGCAGCTGTTGCACCTGCCATAGCCGGACAGTTCGGGGATAATGTTACGTTGGGTCAACTTCGCACAGCCTTCAAGCTGATGGGCTTTGCAGACATGATTGAAGTTGCTATGTTCGCTGATATATTAACGATAAGAGAGTCTTTCGAATTCAGCCATCTGGTCAAATCTGAAAAGGATTTCTTTCTGACAAGCTGCTGCTGTCCTGTTTGGTATAACCTCACCAGAAAAGGCTTTCCTGATATGTTCAAGCATATGTCGCCATCTGTTTCGCCAATGATCGCATCAGGAAGGTTTTTGAAGGAATTGTACAAAGATGCAAAAGTAGTGTTCTTCGCTCCCTGTATAGCAAAGAAATCAGAGATCAACGAACCGGATGTAAAAGGGGCAATTGATTTTGTAATTAATTTCAGAGAACTGGCGGAAATTTTCAGTGCATTGGACATTCATCCCGAGCAGTTGCAGGGAGAAGAAAAAGATCAGGCATCATTGGGGGGGCGCATGTATGCCAGAACGGGTGGCGTCAGTTTTTCTGTAAAAACAGTAGTAAACAGGCTTGAACCGAGAAGATTAATAAAGCTGAAGTCAAAAAAAGTCGATGGTGTTAAGAACTGCAAGGAATTGCTTCAAGACCTTTCGGCCGGCAAGGAAATTAATGCAAACTTTATTGAGGGTATGGGCTGCAACGGTGGATGTGTCGGAGGCCCCAGAACTAATATTGAAACAGACCTGGCCACAAAAATTGTTAATGAGTATGCTGAAGACTCCCTTATCATGACTCCATTTGACAATTTAAACGTTATGAAGATCATTAAGCAGTTGGGTGTAAACTCTATAGAAGAAATTATGCAAAACGAGCTCACTACCAAACTACTGACCAGAGAGTAGCGAGTAAAGGGGACGCTTCTCACTTTTTTGCATGCTGTGCGTTGTGGGGACGCTTCTCACCTTTAATAACGCATCGTTCAAAGAAAAATTTCCGATTAGGCGATAATTTGCTACGCAAATTACGCTTAGTAGGAAATTTTTCTTTCCTCTGAGCGTTTCAACGAGGCTCGTCGCAAGCAGGGCTTGCTGCTCGCATATGCATCCTAGGCTAGAGATATTCTCACACTGTCTTCTTTCGATTAATCGAAAGAAAATATCTGAAAGGCAAATCGGTACCCGCCACCAAGCGTTTTCAGCCCAAGGGCTGAAAATACGTAAAGAGGTGGGGCGGGGTGCCATCTATCGCCTCGTTATATTAACGTCTGTTTGTTCCTAGCAAACGGCTGAGATCTGCCTGCAGTATTAAGATAAAATCAATATACTCTGCTGCATGTATACACGAATTCGACCTCCAATACTGCTGTTATTTCGGTCATTCCGGGCTGAATTGGCGTAGCAGCACCGGCTGCCTGCAGTGACATAAATGGTATAGGAGCAGTTATAGGGGCAGTGATTTCTGTTATTCTTAACGGAACTGGATTAACATAAACATTCATCCTGGTCCCAACAGATACCGCTTTTGATACCGCATCGCTTAATGCTTGATTTAAGGCCATTTCATAGTATATCTGCGGATTTGATACAAAGAAGTTAATGTCACTTACAGTATTGGCACCTGCTCTGACAGCTTCATCAATAACTGTTCCAGCCATATTTAGATTGTTTATTTCTACCTTGATCTCATGAACAACACGGTAGCCCCTAAACACCTGTTCACCATTGACAAAATCATATTGTGGCTGAATTTGATAAGTTTGCGTTCTGATATCCTCTCTTGGAACACCATTCTTTATTAGTGAGTCAATTACATTCGACATTTTTTGAGTATTTTCATTCTGTGCATTCTCAAGTTGTACGTTTTCTGTAACAACGCCCAGCACTGCCGAAGCTCCATCAGGTTCTGCCTTAACAGTTCCCTTTCCGCCAACTTTCATTATACAGTTGTTACAATTAACAGCAGTCACCACTTTTATCGGACACACTAATGGATTAGGCTGCATTACACCAGAATGCATTTTATTGGGTTGCATTTTATTTGGTTCCATTTTATTGGGTTGAATTAAGTCAGGCCGTTTCATATTCAGTTGTATATTTGACATGTTTTTCATCTCTTAAAATGATCTACTTTTATATGATATGATGTTATTTACATAATTTGTGCTTCAAATTTTTATATTTACTCATGACAAATAACGCAGTCTTGCGAATATACTTCAAAGAATTGAAGCTGCCAATAAAATGATGATAATGTGAGAAACGTCCCCAATCAAAAAAGTGAGAAGCGTCCCCAATTAAATCTAACTAGATCGTCAGGTTTTTAGTTGTGCTCTCCGCTTTTTTCCTTGATAATAGATAAAATAATACTATACTAACGACCATAAGCAAAGTGACAAGCAAACCACCTTCGGGACCGAAGCCGCCCCCATTGAACATGTTTTCGCTTAACAGCTTTGATGTATATAGCCCTCTGATATCATTACCGCTAACCGGCAAACCGAATACGCTTCCCTGAAAATAATTCCAGGTGATGTGGTAGCCGATAGGCATCCATATGTTCCCGCGCCTGAGAAACATTAGTGAAAAAAGTACACCAACCAAAAAGATATTAATTAGAGGAATAAAGCTAAAATCATTGTTAGATATATGGAGCAAGGCGAATATTAGGTTTGGCACAACAAAAATCAAAATAACATTTGATTTCCTAAGGACAGACATACAATATCCCCTTGAAAACATTTCCTCTCCAAAACCGACAAATATCATCAAGACCAAATCAAGGAGCAGTATCCATGAAAAATTGGGTTTGAGGAAATCATTTGCAACACTAATCTGACCGGAGAGCAGAAACACAACAAATACAACAGAAATAGTAACCGCCCCTAGTCCCAAGCCGCAAATTAAATCTCTGGATCCATGCTTGAAAGATGACAGCCCCATATCCTTTAAAGGCTTCTTATCAAAGACCTTCCAGAATACTATTACTGAAATCATTACTGCAACATTTTGCATTATTCCCGATAAGGCAGTAAAAACACTGTCATTCATCAGTCTTTGAGTAAGTGCGACAGGATCAGTCATCCCTGACGTAAGTACCGCGAGTATTCCATAAACAATTGAAATAATGATACTAAGCAAAAGTGTTGATAGTAAAAACGCAACTAAAACTATTACAATTTTCCATCCTGCCCAAAGCTCATTATATTTGTTCTTAAAAAACCCCATATTCAAATCCCCTTTTTACTGGAAATATAAACCATATTATCGTTTGTTATATTTTATACTTTTAGGGGCCTTTATTCAATTCATATTTAAAATTTATTTGGGGACGGTTCTCACCTTTTCATCATATTGCTGACAAGGAAATGATAAAAAGGTGAGAACCGTCCCCAAACGATTACTTATTTATTATGATATCACCTGTCCCGGCGGTCACTTCCAGATCGATTCCGCCTCCATTGACCTTCTGCTTCAGTGTGTCCCCTACAAAGGCATCCTTGTTCGGTGTGATAAGACTGCCCTTGATTCTGCCTACACCTGCCACGGCATCCAGATCAAAATGCGAATCCTTCGGCATTCGAACAGTAATGCTGCCTACGCCGGACTGTACACTCAGTCTGTCGGCATCTTCAATGTTGCAGTCCATATCAATGTCACCGGTTCCGGTAGTGATCGTGCATTCATCATCCATAGAAACATTATTCATTTTCACGACGCCGACGCCGCTGGCTATGTTGTATTTACCCTTCAGGTCACTAATATCTATATCTCCTACGCCAACATTTACGTCAATGGCATCTATGTTATCCGGTATTTTTATATCAATATCCACTGAGACATTTATGTTGCTATATTTTTTTGACAGCCATTGCCAAAAATCTTCCGAATCTCCATCTTTAGTCCGAACATCCACAGTGAGTTTATCACCAACAGCTTCGGTCACGATAATGATACTGTCGGCAACTTCCTTGACATGTTCGCTGTTTCCCCTAATGATCTTTTTGTACTTTATTTCGGCATTTTGATCCGAGCTTTTTGAAATTTTGACATGACCTACACCAACATCCACCTTGAGTTCCTCCAGGTCAGATGCATCCATGGTAGACTCACCTGTCTGGCTGCTGTTTCCGGTTGATCCTCCAAAATCAAAATCGGTATCAAAGCTATATCGGCAACCGGTAAAAAGTGTCGTCATTACAGCTAGAATTGCAAACGCACTAATTATTCTTTTCATATACTCAACCTCATTTTTTCATTTTATATTGAATAGTACGTATACAGTAAAGAATTGTCTATTCATTTAGCAAATACTATAGATTTTACTCTATAACAATGCAACAGATGGGCCACCGCCCCACCTCTATGCGTATTTTCAGCCCTTCTGGCTGTAAAACGCTTGGTGGCGGGTACCATTCGGACTTTCAGATATTTTCTTTCGATTAATCGAAAGGAAACGATGCGAGCATATCTCCCGCCTTGGATGCATAGGCGAACAGTAAGCCCTGCTTGCGACCAGCCTTGTTGAAACGCGCAGAGGTAAGAAAAATTTTCTACTAAGCGTAATTTGCGTAGCAAATTATCGCCTTATCGTAAATTTTTCTTTGAATGATGCGTTATTTATAGAACCAGTTCTCGAACGAAAGCTGCCAATTTGCTGAAACTACTGATGAATTTGTCCTTTCGAACAGCCTTTACAAATTATTCCACAATTTCATGATCATTATCGTACAAGTGAAGACTAAGAAATTTTATTTAGTACCTTGCATTGTTTAGTAGTGTGTGATATTATGTACTTGGTAATAAATTTACACTTTCAGGGAAAGGACGAGGCATTATGAACATCCAACTTAAAAAAGGCGTTCTTGAGCTATGCGTACTCAGCATGCTGACAAATAAGGATTGTTACGGCTACGAGCTTGTCAATGAGATTTCAAAAAACATAATGATTGCTGAAGGTACAATATATCCCCTTCTCAAAAGGCTCAAGGACGAAGGCTATCTGACCACTTACCTTGAGGAGTCCCAGGAAGGTCCGTCAAGAAAGTATTACAAGCTGACAAACCTTGGGATCACTACGAAAAATGAGCTGGTGAAGGAATGGCTCATGCTTGTCGAGGGCGTCAACAATATCATCGGAAAGGAGATGATCGCATGAATAGGAACGAATATATGACAAAGCTGAAAAGCGCTTTGGGCAATATTCCTAATGATACAAAGGATGAGATTATATATGACTTCACAGAGCATTTTGATGTCGGTCTCGAGCAAGGTAAGACAGAAGAAGAGATCGCCGAGTCGCTGGGAGACCCTAAATCAAATGCAAAACAGTATAGAGCAGAATACATAGTACAACAGGCTCATAATAAAAGTTCCGGAGTAAATGTGTTCAGGGCGATTTTCGCCGCAATCAGTCTTGGATTTTTTAATCTTATTTTTATGCTCCCGATTTTCGCTGTAGTTTTATCAGTAATAGTCTCGCTTTTTGCCATAGCAATTTCATTTTCATTATCAGGAATAACTGTACTTGCGGCAACAATACTAAAGCCTCTGCTCCCAACATGGATCGGCTTGTCTGACATAAACCCGATGATCCTTATCTTTGGATCTATCAGCATAACAGCATTTGGGCTGCTTTTTGGAATTGGAACCATACAACTGACCAGGTGGTGCCTCAAGGCAACTGCCGGGTATATCAAAGCAAACATAAATATTATTGGAAATAATAAAAAGGAGAATGATGAATATGTTGGGTAATATTAGTACAAAAAAGCTCGTTACTATACTGGGCATAGTCTTTATTGTTTCAGGACTGATCTCCGGTGTGGTGTTTTTTATGCAGTATGGAATATCAGGCTTCAATCCTGATGTTTTAGAATCTTACGAAAATAATGTCGATGTAGAAAAACAAGCCGTTCTGCAAGGAATCAACACGATGCGAGTTGAAACTGCAAGCACGGACGTAACGCTGATCAGTACTGATTCCAATGAGGTAAACGCACATTTTTACGGAGGCTATTCCTCAAGCAGCAAGTCATTTAACCCTGAATTAGTCATGACCAAGGACGGAGATACGCTGCTTATCAAAATCGAAGATAATGTTAATGGAATGGTATTATCTTTCAGAAGCAATTTAAAGCTTGATGTATATATTCCATCACAGTATTCCGAATCTTTCGCGATAAAAACGGCATCGGGTCAAGTTACCACGGATGAGTTTTCAGTCAAAATGCTATCAATAGAAACGTCATCCGGCGACATAAACACCGATGCTATGAATGCTGATAAAGCACTGTTTGATACAAATTCAGGAAAGATGAATTTCAAGGGCAGTTTTACCGAGCTTAGTGCTAAATCCACCTCAGGTGATATTATTTCTGAAACTGTCGAAGCTGAAACCTCGAAGTTCGAATCCAACTCAGGCGCAATAAAAATATCCGGCAATTTTGCAAACATGGCCGTTAAAACAACCAGCGGCGACATAAAGGCCGAGACAGTAAGCGCAGATAAAGCCCAATTTGAAGCAAATTCCGGAAGAGTCTATTTCAACGGCAGTTTTACCGAGCTTGATGTAAAGTCCACTTCAGGTGATATTATCTCTGACACCGTTAAAACTGAAACCACGAAGTTCGAATCCGGCTCAGGTGCAATAAAAGTATCGGGCCATTTAACAAACATAGGTGCTAAAACAACCAGCGGCGACATATCACTATCATCCTCGGAGAAACCGCAGATAATACAAATAACGACAGGTTCTGGAGAAACTAAACTCAAACTGCCTGATTCAGCCGGATTTAAGCTAGCATGCAAGTCCAGTTCGGGAGAAATCAATTCCGACTTTCCTGTTACCGTAACTAAAACCGGCAGTGATAATGAGCATGAGCTTAACGGCACGGTTGGGGACGGCAGTGGCAGCGTGACAATATCTTCCTCCTCCGGTGACATCAGAATAATAAAATGAAAGTGAAAGAGGTGAAAGTGGGGACGCTTCTCACTTTTATAACATGAGTATGCTGCTGGGGACAGTTCTCACATATATATTGTGAGAAACGTCCCCGCTTGCATATATGTGAGAAACGTCCCCATTTGCATATATGTGAGAAACATCCCCATTTGCATATATGTGAGAATTGTCCCCGCTTGCATATATGTGAGAACCGTCCCCATTTGCATATATGTGAGAACCGTCCCCATTGGTGTTGAATATAATAGGTGTATCAATAACGAATAAAGGTGAGTTTAATGTGGTATACCGTACAATCCGGTGATTCAATATACTCAATTGCACAAAGGTTTGGCGTATCGGCCCGGCAGCTTGCTGTCCAGAATCAGATCGAAGGAGATGAGATAACTCCCGGCCAGATGCTATTTATACCGATACAGGTCTCCAAGGTCATAACATACACAGTGCAGCCCGGCGATTCCCTTTACAGTATAGCCAGGCAGTACGATACACTGGTAGAAAGCATCACACGGCTTAACAGGCTTCAGGGAACAGCGCTGGATGTCGGACAGCGCCTGGTCATACCCCAGTATACCGAAGCCATTGTTAACGTTAACAGAGCTAACATACGCAGCGGACCCGGTACAAACTACAGCACGGTCCAGTCGGTCACATCAGGAGCAAAGCTGCCAATTATCGAAACCTCCGGGGACTGGCTGAGGGTTTCGCTTCACAACGGAAATACTGGCTGGATATCCCGGGGCCTGGCGACCTACAGGACTTATGACGGATCAAAGCCGATAATCGACATCCTGGGCTTTTACACATTAACAGAAGGTCCCGCTCTCCCCGGCTCCTTTCAGTCCTTTGTCGACAATACATCGAGTCTGACCTCTTTGCCGCTGTTCCTGTACAGATTTGACCGGGACGACCCAAGCTCGATAGAAAAATTCGGGGAGTTCACCGACAATGAAATTGAAACGCTGGTCTCCATTGCCCACAGATATAATCTAATGATAATTCCCGTGGTACATAACCTGCTGTATGAGTCAGGTGGCCAGGAGGCCAGCAGGACAGTCGTACAGACAATGGTGGCAACCCAGCAGTCCAGAAGCAGGGCAATCAACAATATAATTGCATTGATCGACAGGTTTGGCTTTGACGGAGTCAACATTGATATAGAGGATGTGTTCCAGGAGGACAGCGCCAGGCTGTCCCAGTTCTACACAGAACTTGGCGACGCCTTGCATGCACGAGGCTATTACCTGTCTGCCTCGGTGCCGTCTCGTATCAGGGACTTCCCTCCCTTTAACCCATTCTCCGACCCGTTTGACTATTCAGCTATCGGTGCCGCTGTAGATGAATTTGTTGTCATGCTTTACAACGAGCATGGTTGGCCAGGTAGTGGTCCGGGCCCCGTAGTGTCAAGCGGTTGGATGAACAAGGTGATCAGCTACACGCTGACAAAAATGCCGGCAAGCAAAATAGTCGCAGCTATATCAGTATTTGGGTTTGATTTCAACCTAGCTACAGGAAGAAACACATATGCTACATATGAAATAGCAGCCGGGCTTGCTGAGAAATACAATGCAGAAATAATTTTTGATCAGGATACGCTGACCCCAATGTTCTCATATACAGATGAACAGGGTGACCCCCATGAGGTGTGGTTCGAAAACAGCGAGAGCATAATTGCAAAAATGCGCCTGGCCTGGCAGCAGGGAATCAGCGGCGTAGCATTATGGAGGCTTGGAATGGAGGACCCTGGCTTATGGCCTGCCATCAGGGCTGATATCGTTGTCAGAAGAGTAATATACTAGGCTATTAGGAAATATTCATCATATTTATGCTGTATATGTAAGCAAAAACGAGTATTTCCAATATACGCTTGTAAGTTTTTTCAAAACGTGGTATAATACCAGTGTATCATAAAAATGATATAAAAAATGCAAGATTTAATTTGTTTGTAGACCTAATCCTCCTTATCTTTTTGGATCCGGTGGAGAAATAAGTCTAGATCAGTTAAATCCAAATCGATCAGGAGGTAAGTTAAAAATGTCAGACAAATCATTGATCTGCAAGGACTGCAACCAGGAGTTCGTATTTTCAGAAGGCGAACAGGCTTTCTACAAGGAAAAGGGATTCGAGAATGAACCGCAGAGATGCCCAGACTGCAGAAGAGCTAAGAAAGCTCAGAGAAGAAACAACAGCGGTGGATACAACAACGGGTCAAGGAACAACTACAGCGCAGGCGGCAGATGGTAAGCATCAGCAGTCCTCAACACTGAAAACGCAAATCAGGAAAGAGAGTCGAAAGGCTCTCTTTCTTTGTTTTCGTTCATTACAGCCAGTCTTTATTCAACACCTTTCCACGTGGAAACGCATTTATTTTCACTCTGCCTTTTATAGTTGCTATAAATGATATATAATAGAATATAGCTTGGTCAAATCTGAACAACATTTGTCCGAATATATATACGAGGTGGTTTAATGAAGAACATACCATTGTACGAAGTCAGAATGATCAAATCCATCAAGGAATTAATGGATACCAGCGCAGCACTCTACAGTGTCAGAACCGCATTCCTCTACAAGCCCAAGGGCAGTGACAAATATGAGTCTGTTACCTTCCGGCAGTTCAAATCGGATGTGGACGCCCTTGGTACCGCGCTTATCGATATGGGACTGAAGGATGGCAGAATAGCAATCATCAGTGAAAACAGGTATGAGTGGGCGGTTTCATATATGGCAGTAGTCAATGGTACGGGAATCGTGGTGCCTCTGGACAAGGAGCTCCCTGAAAATGAGATCGAAAACCTGCTGATCAGAGCAAAAGTCGATGCAATATTATTCTCGGGCAATCTGAAAGAGCATGTTGTTAATATATCCAAACGCCTGGACTTCGTTAAACATTACATAATCATGGATGATGAGGCAGCCGCTAATTCTTACGGTAATGGTGATCAGGATACCA
Source organism: Bacillota bacterium (assembly GCA_023412665.1). Taxonomy (GTDB): domain Bacteria; phylum Bacillota; class Clostridia; order Acetivibrionales; family DTU013; genus DTU013. The sequence continues at coordinate 79,323 of JAEZCA010000002.1, read as the reverse complement.
CCAGCTTTATCAGTATAAAAAGCCTTATTCAAAAGGGACTACAATTAGTTTCTGAGGGCAATAAATCCTTTATTGAAGCACAGATTGACACTGAGGCAATGGGCATACTTCTGTTCACGTCAGCTACGACTGACAAATCAAAAGCCGTTATGCTCAACCACAGAAATATTGCGGAAAACCTGATGGCGATGAGTTCGATGCTGAACATCGTTCCCGATGACATATTCCTGTCAGTGCTGCCGTTGCATCATACATATGAAAACACCTGCGGTTTCCTCTGCCCTCATTACCGCGGAGCCGCAGTCGCATACTGCGAAGGTCTGAGGCATATACCAAAGAACCTTCAGGAATCAAAAGCCACTGTCATGCTGGGAGTTCCGCTTATCTTCGAAGCCATTTACAGAAGGATCTGGGATCAGGCAGCAAAAAACCCCAAAATGCTCAAAAAGCTGAAACTTGGACTGAAGCTGAGCAATATCGCTAAAAAATTCGGAATAGATATAACGAAAAAACTGTTTGCCCCGATCCACAACAACTTTGGCGGAAAAATCAGAGTATTTATCAGCGGAGCTGCAGGTATAGATCCGGAGGTAGCAAAAGGCTTCAGAGAATTGGGCATCCTTTTCGTCCAGGGTTACGGACTGACAGAATGCAGCCCGATAGTTGCTCTCAACAGAGATATTGATTACAAGGACAACGCGGCAGGTCTCCCCCTCCCCGGCCTGGAAGTCAAAATAGACCAGCCGGGCTCCGACGGAGTTGGCGAGATCGTAGTCAAAGGACCAAGCGTAATGATTGGCTATTATCAGGACACTGAAAATACCGACAAGGTCATAAAGGATGGCTGGTTCTACACAGGCGACCTCGGGTTCATCGACAACGCCGGCTTTGTGCATATTACAGGAAGAAAGAAAAACGTTATAGTGACAAAAAACGGCAAGAATATTTATCCTGAAGAAATTGAAACATTGTTGGGCAAAAGCCCTTTCATAAAGGAATGCATCGTCTATGGAAAGGATGACCCGGTTTACGGTGATGTTGTTGTTTCAGCTACAATAGTTCCGGACATGGAGGCCGCAGAGGCCGAATTCGAAGGACGAAAGCCATCCGACGAGGAGTTGCATGATCTCATCCGAAAAGAGGTCAAGGAAGTAAACAAGAGCCTAGTAATATACAAGTATGTCAAGGATTTTGAGCTTCGCAAAGAGGAGTTTGCCAAGACCACGACCAAAAAAATCAAGCGCTATATCAAAGACTAAGCCGATACCGGCGGTTGCTGGAATGACCCTGAGAGCTGATGCCATAGGACTTGACGCTTATGAAGAAGTCATATGGATGAATTATTTGATTTAGTTAACAGCAGAAAGACTATTTTAGATGAAGAAACGTGAAAAAAAGCTACTGACCCCTGAAGAATTGATAAAAAGATACAAGAAACGATTTCGTACTGTTCTCGGCATTTTGGCAGCATTTGTTGTCATTACAGCTCTGTTCCTGTATTTTAATTATGACTATCTGGCATTCAAGTATTTCTTGACCAGCAGCTATATCTATACAGAAACACTGGACGAGATTTATAAGGAATACCTTGGCACAGAAACCAACGGTAAGTATTTTAATGATTTTGACAATATGGTCATAGCAGTCACGACTCAGAGAATAAGGGCACAGAAGGGTGACAGATACACCTATTTGTACACTCCCAAAGGGCTGCAGGATTCGCTCAAGTATGATAAGGATGAAGCTGCACTGTCCGAGGTCAAAATACTCAACGACAGTACTGTCTATCTAAAGCTCACAAACTTCACCAAATATACAGATAAGTTTATGGAAGAAAGCCTCGAAACGCTCGGCAGCAGACCAAACATTATAATCGATCTGCAGGATAACAGAGGCGGCGATATCAGCGTCATGGTCAATATTTCAAGCATGTTCCTGCCGAAGAAATCAGTGGTCGCAACGGACCGATACCGCTGGATGGATCACGTTTTCCGTTCAAACAGGGATCAGCCGCTGAAATATAGCAAAATAATCATACTCCAGAACAGTAATTCAGCCAGCGCATCGGAAAACATGATAGCTGCGCTGGACGACAACCTCGACAATGTTGAGCTTATAGGTTCGGAAACCTTCGGTAAGGGCATCGGACAGTTTACAATGCCTCTCAGGCGCGGGTACGCAGTCAAGGCTACCACACTTGAATGGATGACTCCGGCCGGCATCAACATCCAGGGCGACGGTATCGACCCGGATATAGAATATACCGGCGACGACATCATCCAATTCGCCCTCGACCGCATCGGTCAATAAAGCCCATTCGAGGCAGCCTAATTGGGGACGCTTCTCACTTTTTTGCATTTAAGGACGCTTTTGGTTCGGGGACGCTTCTCACTTTTTTATCATTTGAAGATGCTTCTCACTTTTTATTCATTTTGGGAAGGTCACACATCAATTTTGAATAATCAAACGTGTAGCTTATGTTTGGAGCAGCTTAACTTCTTCAGCAGTCAGTTCCCTGCACTCTCCTGGTTCAAGTGATTCGTCGAGTCTAAGTCCGCCCATTTGTATCCTTTTCAGGTAGACTACCTTTTTACCTACCGCTTCGAACATTCTCTTCACCTGGTGGAATTTCCCCTCATGCAGAACCAGCTCTATCTCGGAGCGAAGTCCCGACCTGATGATAAACAATTCCGCAGGCATGGTTTTATAACCATCATCGATCACAACACCGTCTGCAAATCTTCCTACATCTTCGTCTGTTACCTGCCCGTCTATCAAGGCATAATAACGCTTATCGACATGCTTCTTGGGGGATAAAATATCATGAGCAAGCTGGCCGTCATTTGTCAGTAAAAGCATACCTTCTGTATCTATATCCAGTCTTCCGGCAGGAAACAGATCAAAGCATGCAAACTCCTCGGGAAGTATATCTATCGCTGTTGTTAGCTTTGCATCATATGTAGCTGATATGATGCCGGCAGGCTTATTCATCATTATATAGATGAACTTTCTGTAATTGAGTTTCTTTCCATTGACTGTAATGACACTGTTTTCAGGGTCGACATGCATAGACGCATCACGGACAGCTATACCATCAACTACAACCAGACCGTTCTTTACCAGCCTTTTGATTTCATTCCTGCTGCCAAATCCAAAATTGGACAACACCTTGTCCAATCGCTGGGTGCGCTTCATACTACCTCCATCGATTACAGCCCTTTACTCGGGGACGCTTCTCACCTTTTGCACTCGGGGACGCTTCCTACTTTTTTGCCGTAGGGGACGTTTCTCACCTTTTTGCATTCGGGGACGTTTCTCACCTTTTTGCCGTCGGGGACGCTTCTCGCCCTTTGCACTCGGGGACGGCTCTCACCTTTTTGCCGTCGGGGACGGTTCTCACCTTTTGCATTCGGGGACGGTTCTCACTTTTTTGCACTCGTGCACTCGGGGACGGTTCTCACTTTTTTTGCCGTCGGGGACATTTCTCATCTTTTGTTAATCAGATTTATTATCAGAGCAGTTTCACCTATTAGCTTAGTCTTCTCCAACCTTTGGGGTACATATTCTTGAGCATGTCCCCTGTCTGCTTTGCCCATCCCAGCGTCTTTCCGTCAACGCACACGGCAGTCAACCCTTTTTCGCCTTCCAGCATCAGTGTCTCACCCTTCAAATAGCTGTTGACCTCCCTTGAATCAGCCTTCAGATCAATCGCCCTTATAAATGCTTTCTTGTCGAGCGCTGTCACAAGTGAGTGAGAGGGTTCAAACCTGTTGCCCTCAAAGGAGCCAAGAAACCAGCCGAATTTTGCGACCTTCAAACCAGCAAGAATCGGAGGCGGTTCAGGCAGGTGATACAAATTATGTCCCTTTATCATAAAAACACCCTCGGGCAGATAGGTCATATTAGCTTTGACAAATTCATCAAATGCAGCAGGTAATTTGTCATATGCAACAACTTCTTCGGGGACGGTTCTCACTTTTTCAGTGAAACTACTCTTTGTAGGGTCTATACCGGTCAGTCTTCCAACATCGAAAGCATTTCCATCAAGATTTTCATCGGGCATACTGCCTCCCCCGCTCTTCACAAGCTTAGCTACAAAGTGTCCCTCGCCCCTGAGTCTGTGAGGCCAAAGCCTGGCAGTTCGTAAGAACCTGTCGTATTTACCATATTCACCGTACACCGCATCATTGCCTGACGCCCACTGCGGCCTTCCGCCTTCAATACCTGCCACCTTGGGTATCTCAAACAGCTCATAGCCGGGGTGCTCCCTCATAAATCCTGCAATCATCTGCTCATCCTCTTCAGGGGAAAACGTGCATGTCGAATAGACAAGAGTACCTCCGGGCTTCAGCATTCGGTTGGCATAATGTAGGATTGGCTCCTGCAGCTGAGTACAGCGTTCGCATTTAAAGCTTTCCCAGCTTCTTGCCGCCGATTCATCTTTTCTGAACATACCTTCCCCCGAGCAGGGTGCGTCTATGAGAATCCTGTCGAAATAGCCCTCAAAGCTTTGAGCCAGCTTCTCAGGGGATTCATTGAGCACAACAGCATTTCTTATGCCACATAGTTCAATATTTTTAACAAGCGCCTTGACCCGTTCCGCGTTTATATCATTAGAAACCAGTAACCCGCTGCCCTCCATTGCTGCCGCAATCTGTACCGATTTACCACCAGGCGCGGCGCAAATATCAAGGACCCTGTCGCCCGGCTCAGCTCCAAGCACCTTCCCCGGCAGCATCGCACTTGGCTCTTGTATGTAGTATAGACCAGCGTGATAGTATGGGTGCCGTCCCGGAGCATCCTCTCCCGATATGTAAAAGCCGTCATTAGTCCAGGGCACGGCTTCCAGCCTAAATGGCGACATCCCGACAAACTCCTCCAAGCCCACCTTGAGTGTATTTACACGCAATCCATACTGCCGCTGCCCATGCAAAGCGGCCATCAGTTCTTCAAATTCATCATTTCCCAACAGCTTAAGCATTTTTTCTTTAAACGCTTCCGGAAGTTTCATTTCCAACTCCTAATATTGTTTAAGTAACATCCAGGTACCCGGTACATATTATTCCCACTTGGCACCTATACACCCATACATAATTCCTGCAGTACCACGCACCGGTTACTCCCATACATAATTCCTGCAGTACCAGGCACCGGTTACTCCCATACAAAATTCCTGCACTTCCACGCACCGGTTACTCGTCATCGTTATTATCGCCGCTGTCTTCCTCATCCCATTCATTCATCATGTCTTCGATAACGCCCTGGTACTGATAGAACAAGGCTTTGTTCTTATTATACAGCTTCTTTCGTTCCTTTGTGTCCTGCATACCATCGAAAAAATCCTCTTTAAGCTCATATAAAGCCGGGTAATTATTCCTCATATACCTCAAAGCCATTAAACAATTGCTATAGTCATTCAATATCTGGTATTCCAGCAGCACTGCGTAAGCCTTCTTCTGTTCCTCAGGCATTTGCTCCTGGTCGCTCGGGAAGGTGTCATTTGTAGTATAAATCTTTAGCAAATCCGGTATGAATTTGTCTTTTTCAAAATTAATCAACTCAGGCTCAAGCTTCAGTATCTTCTCTATACCTTCCTTGACACCGGCAATATCCTCCCTGCCCGGGCACAGCTTCAGCAAAGCGCCTGCGCAGCGATCTGCCTCTGAAAATTTCTGGCCGGCAATATAATAATCCAGTACGTGTATGAATAATTCAAGGGATTCATTTATCTCGTTCAGTTCCACAGGAAAGTCGACAAGCCTCTCCATTATATCAAGGCTTTCTATGAACTTTTTTTCCATAAACAGCGAATAGGACAGCTTTGCACTGATATTATAACGTTTTTCACTAAATGCAGGATTTTCGAAGGCCTCAGTCAGTAATGCCGTCGCCTCACCATACTCTTCCGTCAGCATATAGCCTTCTGTCAGAAGATGCACCAGCGTGAAATTGTTTCTGATATGATCGTAATAATCTTCGGCAAGGAAGAGGGCCTTATCATACTTCTTTGCTCCGAGACAGGCTTTAATAAACAACAGCGCCAGATCTATATCATTAGGATACTTAAACCTTACAGGTTCCAGTACTTTAACTGCTTTTACAGGTTTACCAAGATTCATGTATGCTATCCCGAGCAAGTAATTGAGATGGGTTGAATGCATTTCATTTTTATACACCTTTTCCAATGTTTTTGCCGCCTTACTGTACTTCCCCTCTTCAATAGCATCATGAGCATCCCTGTATGCCTTCTTTGAAGCCTCTTCCATGCGGTGAAACTCGATGCAGGCACTTTTTATCGCCTTATCACAAAGCGCCTTGAAAGCCTCCTCTATTTCTCTGTTCTTCTCCGGATACTGATCGGCGGGGTACTTCTCAAGCATCGCTTTATATGCTCTCTTGATTGCCTGCACTCCGGCGCTATCCTTGACGTCCAGCACCTCAAAATAATCTTTCATTATAGTATGATCCTTCTTGTTAAGAATTAAAAAGTACGCTTATAATATGATACCATATTTTTTTATAACGCATCATTCAAAGAAAAATTTTCGCTTTGTCGATAATTTGCTCTGAAAATCACGCATTGTAATAATTTTTCTTACCCCTTACTCCATCTGCTCGAGCTGCCTTATCTGTTCACGTGTTTCAACGATACGATCATTTGAGAACAAAATCCCTTTTATTCCTGCAGCTTTCGCTCAATTGACATTCTGCGGCGCATCATCAAAGAAAACAAGATTCTCCGGTTTCTCCCCTACCCTGTCGACCAACTCTTTGTATATCTCAGGTTCAGGCTTGTGTAAACCCATTTCAAAGGACAAAAAATTCATATCAGATTGCTCAAAAAAGCCTGGTATCTTTCTCTCAATAGCTGTTTTATGGAATCCTGCCAGATTGCTTAGCGTATATACTTTACTGCCTCGGCCTTTAAGCTCAAGCATCAGTTCATAACCCGGCCTGCTTATTTCAAAGTACTGCTCATAAAGATTTACCAGGTTCTCAAATGATAAACCTGGTAAGACATTACATACATAGTATTTATGAAAATCCAGGTCTGACATTCTTCCTGTCTCGATTTTGTACAACAGATCAGGATGCAGCAGAGTTTTCACATCGTCAGGCCTGCAACCGCTGATCCCTGATATGAAATCAGCCAGTTCCTCAGCATTGTACCTGACCAGCACTCCTCCAATATCAAAAATATATCTCATAATATTAGCCCTCATACATTACATTGTTATCGTCCTGTTCCTGTTCCTGAGGGACATTGCTTTTGAATTATTACTTTCATTATATACAGCTTTTTCGCCCTTAAAAACTTTAAATGTTTGCAGGATCAGTTTAATATCCAGAAGCAGGCTGTAATCCTTTATATAAAGCAAATCATATCTAAGCTTATCTACCGGTGAGGTATCATACTTTCCATATACCTGTGCATATCCGGTTATTCCAGCCTTGACCAGATATCTGTGATCATATTCAGGTATCTCCTTGCTGAATTGCTCAACAAAATATGGCCGCTCAGGTCTTGGACCAACAAAACTCATATCACCCTTCAAAACGTTGAAAAACTGCGGCAACTCGTCCAACCTGAGGTTTCTCAGCACTTTGCCCACGTTAGTTATCCTTGGGTCGTTATCACTTGATAAAACAGGTCCTGTTTGAGCCTCAGAATCATCATGCATCGTTCTGAACTTTAGTACCTTAAACTGTCTGTTTCCGGACGTAAGCCGTGTCTGCTTATATATTGCAGGTCCCTTTGATGAAAGCTTTACAATACATGCTATGATTGCCATAAGCGGCAAGGTGATAATTATTCCTAAAAACGAAAATGTGATATCAAATGCCCTCTTAAAAAACTTCTGCTCAACTGTTAATCCTAATCTGTCGACAAGAAATGCAGGCATATCCTCAAACTGAACCATTCTGGCATTTGACAGTGATATTTCGAACAACTTGGGAACAATATATACCACCTTTTTCATCGCCAGGCATTGTGTGATTATCTTCATTTTATCCTTATCGGAGACATTATCGCTGATGAAAACTTCATCGACATCCTTCAGCCTCTTTAATGCCTTTTCTATCTCATCGGACGGAACTACGCATTTTATATGGAGTTTTGCCTTTTTTAACGTATGCACAACCTTATCTATGACTGACCTCAGTTCCTCGCGTTCTCCAATTACCATAAGGTTGGTATCACGTGCAACCTTTTTTTGAACAGCCAATACTATACTTTTCCATATAACCAGCATAATAATCTGGAAAACAGGAGCCATTAACAATATCAGTCTTGGGAACGAAAATCCACGAAGGAAGTAAGTTATAGTAACTGTGGTAACACTCAATATAAAGATAGATTTTAGTATCGATAAAGCTATCTCCTGTAAGGATTTACGATAAAATTTCAGTAATCCGAAAAAATCAAAGTATATAAGGCCTGCAATCGTAACAAATGGCGCAGCCTGAATATAAGGCGCAAAGTTAAAAGACGGCAAAGTCCAGTTGTACCTGATAAGAAATGCAAGCACATATGCAGCATTGATCAGTACCAGATCAACCAGGACTATTGCTATTTTGTAGTATTTTTCTACTTTTCTGATAAATGCAAACATTGTTTAACCCCATTTACAGCTTTGTGCATACTATTTTTATATTCTCATTATAACAGATTATTCTTCACTAAAATACATACTGCATAAAGTGTATTATTTGTAGCAGAACCCAATATTGCCATCCTTACTATACGATACGTCATGTCAACAAGAAAAAACAATTTTCCCTATAATTTTGCAATTTGCTTTAAAACAATCATAGAATATAATAAAATAGACTAAAGAAGAATATAAAGGAGATTATGAAGTCGGTCAAGCAAGATTTACTTCATACCAACAGACATGAAAACAGTAATTTTAGCTGGTGGACTAGGAACGAGAATATCAGAGGAATCGCATTTAAGGCCCAAGCCGATGATCGAAATCGGCGGAGCGCCTATCCTGTGGCATATTATGAAATCCTATTCCCATTATGGCTATAATGATTTTATTATATGCTGCGGATATAAAGGCTACATGATCAAAGAGTATTTTGCCGACTATTATTTACATCGCTCTGATATAACATTTGATTTTTCATGCGGAAACAAGATGGTGGTACACAGCAATGTAGCAGAGCCATGGAAAGTAACTTTAGTCGATACCGGATTGAATACAATGACTGGCGGGAGAGTAAAAAGGATACAGAAATATGTCGGTGATGAACCGTTCATGTTGACATATGGTGATGGAGTGTGTGATATTGATATAATCAAGCTGGTGGAGTTCCATAAAGCACACGGAAAAATAGCTACCATTACAGCAATCAATGTTGGTCAGAGATTTGGTGTCCTGGACATTGAAGATGATAACACGATCAATGCATTCAGAGAAAAGGATAATATGGACGGCGGCTTGATTAACGGAGGGTTTATGGTACTCGAACCGAAAGTTTTCGACTATATCGAAGGAGACCATACCATACTGGAAAAAGATCCTCTGGAAACGGTCGCCAAACAGAGAGAACTGAAAGCGTATAAGCATGAAGGATTCTGGCAGTGCATGGATACACAGCGAGATAAGGATCTGCTGGAAAAGCTGTTGGCCGAGAAAAAAGCACCTTGGGTTAAGTGGTAGGAAAAGAGAGGTCGTATATGGACTTTTGGAAAAGTAAGAAAGTATTTATAACAGGGCATACGGGATTCAAAGGAGCATGGCTTTCCAGAATATTGATCAATGCAGGTTCTGAAGTAACAGGTTATGCTTTGCAGCCGCCAACAAATCCAAACCTGTTTCAGCTTGCAGGTCTCGATAGATATATGAATTCTGTTATTGCCGATGTAAGAGATCTGGAACGTTTATCAAAAGTGCTGCAGGATGCAAAGCCTGACATCGTAATCCATATGGCAGCGCAGCCAATTGTCAGGACTTCTTATGAGGAGCCTGTCTATACTTATGAGACGAATGTAATGGGCACTGTAAACCTTCTTGAAGCAGTCAGAAGGTGTACAACCGTGCATTCACTTGTAAATGTGACGACAGATAAGGTATATGAGAATATGGAAAGGACTACAGGCTATACCGAGGACGAAAAGCTCTGTGGTTATGACCCCTATTCAAACTCCAAGTCTTGTTCCGATATCATAACTTACAGCTTCAGGAATTCCTTTTTTAATAATGATGACAGCCCTGCTGTTTCAACAGCCCGTTCCGGCAACGTAATTGGAGGCGGAGATTTTGCACGTGACAGGATTATTCCAGATTGTATAAGAGCAGCGTCAAATAATGAAACCATCATAGTGAGAAATCCTTACTCCGTCAGGCCATATCAGCATGTTTTGGACTGTCTTTCCGGTTATTTGATACTTGCAGATAGGCAATATAGCGATAAGAAAAAATATGAAGGCAGCTATAATTTCGGGCCGGATGAGGAAGATATTATTGCTACAGGAAAACTGTCAGATATTTTCTGTGAAGCTTGGGGAGACGGCCAGTCCTGGGAAAACAGAAGCGATAACGGCCCGCATGAAGCCAAACTATTAGTTTTGGATTGTAAAAAGGCAAAAAGCATTCTTGGGTGGAAGCAAAAATGGGATATCAAAACAGCAGTAGGAAATACAGTAAAATGGTCAAAAGAATATTTAGCAGGCGAAAATGTTTTAAATATTATGGATAGCCAGATTAAAGAGTTTTTTATTGGAGGATAATGTAAATGTTTGATGGAATGAGTGAACAGCAGGCTAAAGATCATATCCTGGAATTGGTCCAAAATTATTGTATAAAATATCACACCAAGGACACTACTTTTGTAGAAGGCAATCGAATTCCGTATGCCTCCAGAGTCTACAATAATGAAGAGATGACCAATTTAGTAGACAGTGCACTGGAATTTTGGTTGACTGCAGGCAGGTATACGGCTCAATTTGAAAAAGAGCTGGCAGCTTATCTGGGTGTAAAGTATTGTGTGCTGGTGAATTCAGGCTCATCCGCTAATCTTCTGGCGTTCATGACGCTTACTTCCCCGTTGCTTGGTGAGCGAGCTATCCAACGCGGAGATGAGGTCATAACTCTGGCCTGCGGCTTCCCTACCACTGTTACTCCTATCCTTCAGTATGGTGCAGTTCCCGTGTTTGTTGATGTTACCATTCCACAGTATAACATCGACGTTGAGATGCTTGAGAAGGCAGTTTCTTCGAAAACAAAAGCAGTTATGCTGGCCCATACCCTTGGTAATCCTTTTGATCTGCGGACAGTAAGGGATTTTTGCCACAAGTACGATTTATGGTTAATCGAAGATAATTGTGACGCATTAGGTTCAAAATATGTAATAGACGGAGAAGAACATTTTACAGGAACTATCGGAGATATCGGCACTTCTAGCTTTTATCCGCCTCATCACATGACGATGGGCGAAGGCGGTTCTGTCTACACAAATAATCCTCTTCTAAATAAGATTATGCTTTCGATGCGTGACTGGGGACGTGATTGCATTTGTACCTCGGGACATGATAATATGTGCGGACATCGTTTTGACAGACAGTATGGTGAATTGCCCTTGGGATACGATCACAAATATGTTTATTCTCATTTTGGATATAATCTGAAGGCAACTGATATGCAGGCGGCCATCGGCTGTGCTCAGCTTAAAAAATTACCGACATTTGTAGAAAAAAGGATTCATAATTTTAACCGTCTGAGAGCAGCACTGGAAGAAAGCCCCGGTGATTTTATTCTGCCGGAGGCTTGTCCTGATTCGCAACCGAGTTGGTTCGGATTTCTCATAACCTGTAAAGAAGGAATAGACCGCAATAAAGTAGTAAAGTACATTGAAAACAAAGGGATACAAACACGGATGCTGTTTGCAGGCAATCTCATAAAACACCCGTGTTTTGATAAAATGCGTGAAACCGGAGAAGGCTTCCGTGTCATTGGAGAACTGACAAATACTAACCGAATCATGAAAGATACATTTTGGGTCGGAGTATACCCGGGCATGAACGATGAGATGATAGACTACATGGCTAAATGCATTATACAAGCCGCCGAGGAAGCAAAATATGTCAGGTAAGCGAAGCGTTTTTTCCAAGATGTATGAACAATTGAAGCTTCTGTTCGAACATAAAGAGATCCGATTTCTATTTGTAGGAGGAATCAACACCGCCGTAGGCTATGGGACCTTCGCATTATGCATATTCTGTGGACTGCACTATGTGTTCGCACAGCTTATCTCGACAGTAATCGGTGTAATTAACAGCTATTTCTGGAACAAATACTTTACGTTCCGGAAAAGAAGCAAATCATTGAGCGAAGTCGTTAGATTTATATCAGTATATGCTGTGAGCTATGTTATCAACCTTGGCTTGCTATTTGTTTTGATTGACATGATGAAAATGAACGAATACCTTGCCGGTACTCTCGGGCTTATCGCCACCACATTAATCAGCTACATTGGGCACAATAAATTTAGCTTTGCAGGAGGAAGAAGCAAATGAAAAGCAGCAAAGACATACTTTTACTTGATTGCACTCTGCGCGACGGAGGCTTCGCCTTTGAGGACGCGATAAAAGGCGGTCGTTCAAGCGATGTGTATGGTAAGGTCAATGTTAGTAATTTGATAGATTTATTCTCTCAATCGGGTATAGAGATTATAGAGCTTGGTGCGATTGAAATCACACAGGACGATAAATCCGATATGGCCATATATCAAAATATGGAGGAGATATCAAAAACAATTCCGAAAAATCGCCATCCCGGACAGCTTTATGCTGCTTTGTACCGAGGGCCTGACACGCCGCTCGAGGACATCCCCGACTGGAATGAAGGCCTGTGTGATATAGCAAGAGTTATCCTCAGGTATTCGGAACTTGAGAAGTCGCTTCAGTTTTGTGCTGCTTTGTCTGAAAAGGGATATAAAGTATGTCTACAGCCGATGGTAACAAAAAGGTATTCCGAGAGCGAGCTTAAGTCAGTCATTGACTATGCAAACTCGATGAATGCATTCGCCGTATACTTTGTGGACAGTTATGGTTACATGAATAGCGACGATGTACATGTTTACTTTGATACGTATGACAAAGGTTTGAAACAGTCAATATTCGTCGGTTTTCACCCACATAACAACATCAATCTTGCATACTCAAATTCTATCGAATTTCTAAAAACGGAAAGCACTAGGAAAATCATAGTTGATTCCTGTATAATGGGAATCGGCCAAGGCGCCGGAAATCTGCAGACAGAGCTGATTACACCTCTTCTTAACCGCCAGTATGGTAAAGCATATAATTACGATATGATACTTGATGCTTGTGAGATAGTCGACAGTTACTGGCGTGAGAGCATATGGGGATATTCTCCGACATATATGTTGCCTGCGATAAACAATACCGCATATAAATTTGCAGTAGAACTGCGGCATAAGCATAAACTGAAGCTTAAGGAAATCAATCATCTTCTGGGCAGTATCCCTGAGGACATTCGACATAGGTACACACCTCAAAATACAATGAAACTGCTCGACCAGCTTATTAGCCACAATAAATAGAAAGGGACGCGATGAATGAAAGTTGCTGATTTTCTAGTAGAGTGTTTGATAAACAACGGCGTAACTGATGTATTTGGACTGCCGGGCGAGGTTATACTCGAGTTTCTTGATGCACTCGACAAGCGAAGCGATGAAATAAATGCACACATTTGCTATCACGAACAAGCAGGTGCACTATCAGCTTGCGGATACGCACAGACCTCCGGCAAGTTAGGTGTAGCATATGCTACAAAAGGACCTGGCATTATGAATATGATGTCTGCGATTCAGGATGCATATTGCGATTCAATACCTGTTGCTTTTATAACAGCTCATGAATCTGCAGCTTACGACGGTAAAATGCGTTTTAAAGACAGTCAGGAGCTTAATACAGCCAAACTGTTTTCTTCTATGACAAAACGTGTTGTAAGAATCGACGATGTTGATACGGCAGCGAATGATATAGAAGCAGCTATCACATTAGCACAATCCGATCGTCCCGGCCCTGTGTTATTGGACTTTTCAGGAAAACTCCTGTCTGCAAAAATTCCAGTTATGAACAGCAATGAAAATAATGGCATGAATAACCCAGAAGTTTCAGACTACCGTAAAATTGCTGAACACATACTTGCGGAGCTGCGTTCGGCGAAATGCCCTGTGATCCTTTTTGGCGCCGGCATATTGCAATCTAAAACTCAGGAAGCTGCCCGTTCATTTATGGAACGTCTAAATATCCCTGCCCTGACAAGCAGATTCTCGCAAGATGTAGTGGGTGGCTCTGAACTTAACTTCGGATACATTGGAAGCCATGCCACACGCTACAGCAACACAATACTAATGAAGTCCGATCTTATTGTATCTCTGGGGAACAGAATGGCATTCAATCCTGAATCCGCCACCTTCGGCAAAGTAATTGAAAACACGAGAACCATTCGTATTGACATTGATGAAAATGAATTTACAAGAGTTTTTCCAAATACGGAGCAATATAAGGTAGATTTGTCAGAACTGATGCCACTGCTTGCGGAACTTGCAGCACCTGAAGAAAGGCACCAAAACTGGCTTTCTGTGTGCGAGTCCATTCGTGAAATTCTTATTGATTATGACACTGATGCCCCTGTTCGTGCATTATCCGAAATAATTCAAAATGCCGGAGCTGAAACTATCTTCACAAGTGATGTCGGGAATAATGAGTTTTGGTTATCTCGAGCTTATACGCTTGCCAATGTTTCAAACCTCATACTATACTCAAGGTCTTTCGGTTTGCTTGGGTGTTCTCTGCCTAAAGCAATCGGTGCGCAGATGGCGTCAGGCTCAAAGGTTATCTGTTTTACAGGTGATCAGGGGTTTCAGATGAATATTCAGGAGCTGCAGTCAATAGCAGCTAATAACCTGCCGATTCTTATTGTTGCTATCAATAATAACTCGTCGGGTATGATACTCAGCAGACAAAGAAGACGCAAGGCAATGCATTACCTTCATACCACCGTCAAAGGAGGGTACTTCCCTCCCCCGCTTAATGGTATTGCAAATGCTTATGGCATCGGCTATTACAAGGTAAGCTGTGACAATATTGAAGACATAGGAAGAGTAGCAGCAAGCCTTTCATTACCGTGTATACTTGAACTTACTGTCCCTGATACAGCAGATATATCACCATATATTCCGTTTGGCAATCGTTGTGATGAGTTTGTACCACCAACTAGGAATGAAGATAAAAAGCGCATAGATGAATTACTATTTATTTAAATTGCAGGAGGAAAATATGAAGCTGGAAGATAAGGCTTTAAAGCTTAGGCGTATGATCGTCCGTATCGCGAGTGTAACAGGGGCTGGACATATCACCTCTTCACTCTCATCACTGGATATCATAAATGCACTATATTTGGGTGGTATTATGAAATATGATCCTAAAGATCCCGAATGGATTGAGAGGGACAGATTTGTTCTCAGTAAGGGCCATGCCGCTTTAGCATTGTACTGTGTTCTTGCCGAGGCAGGCTTTTTCCATGTTGAAAACTTACTTACCTTTTGCGGTAAGGACAGTAAATATGGCGGCCTAACAACAACAGGAGTTCCGGGTGTTGAATGTTACTCAGGTTCACTAGGACATGGGCTTTCTTTTGCTGTTGGTTATGCGTTATCAGCAAAAATTCAGAAACGTAACACTCTAATATACGCACTTACAGGCGATGGCGAGTGTCAGGAAGGCAGCATCTGGGAAGCAGCTATGTCAATCGCGCAGATGAATCTTAGCAATCTAATTTGGATTATTGATAAAAATAATATTCAGTTGAGTGGACGGGTACAAGATATTATGTCGCTTGAACCGCTTGATAAAAAGCTGATATCATTCGGTTTTGATGTTGTTACCATAAACGGGCATGATTATAATGAAATAATGAATGCTCTGCAAGTTTCCCGTGACGTAAGACAGAAACCACTCGCCATCATCGCAAATACTGTTAAAGGTGCAGGTGTGCCTTTTCTTGAAAACAAACTCGGGTGGCACGGAAGAAAACCAAACCAAGAAGAACTGCAAACGATTATAAGTGAATTAGGACTTACTCCTGAAGAATTTGGGGTGATAGTATGAAAAAAACATTTGAGTCAACATTGAATAATTTGCTTTCATTGGATGCGCGATATGTTTTAATACTGGCAGACAGTGATTTTGAACAGTATGAATTAGTTAAAACCAATTATGGAAACCGCTGTGTCAATTTTGGGATAGCAGAGTGCAATATGGTTACTGCTGCAGCCGCACTTGCCAAGGACGGTATGATTCCAATTGTATACACAGTTGGTGCATTTTTGGCATATAGAGCATTTGAATCCATTCGTGATGATGTCTGCCTGCAGAATTTGAACGTAAAAATCATAGCTATGGGTCAAGGAGTAAAGATCAACAATTTTGGTCCGACGCACCATTCTACAGAAGACATTGCCGTACTTCGAGTGCTGCCAAACCTGACCATAGTTTCACCAGCAAGCCCATTTGAGGTCATTCCGGCTTTCGAAGCTGCCCTTTCACACAAGGGTCCGATATATTTTCGCTTGGGAAAGGCGTTTGAGGACGAGATATATGTCGAGAAGCCAGTATTTCAAATTGGAAAATGGAGTGTACTTCAATCCGGAACAGATCTAACCCTCATTAGCACCGGCAATATTTTATCAAGTGTGATGAACGCTGCCAAAAGGCTGAATGAAATAGGTATTGATACTGAAGTCATAAATGCGTCTACTCTCAAGCCCCTTGACAAAGAATGCCTTATCAGGTCAGCAAGAAAAACAGGCAGGATCGTCACCGTTGAAGAGCACCAAATCAGCGGCGGATTAGGCGGTGCGGTAAGCGAAGTACTGGTAACGAACGGTGTTAATGTCAAGATGGATATGATTGGCTTTGACGATACGTTTTGCAAGACTTATGGCTGGTATCGTGACCTGCTGGAAGCGCACGGACTTTCAGAATTACAATTATTTGAACGTATTAAGGGGTTTGCACAGAAATAATTCGGAGGATATGCAATATGTCATATTTTGCTGGAAAAACAGTACTCGTTACAGGAGCTACCGGTTTGGTGGGCAGTCACCTGGTTGACGAGCTGATGGCAATTGGCAATGTACAGGTAATTGCACTCAGTCGTAACGAACAAAAGTTGAAAATAACCTTTGCCAAACACCTTGAAAATCCTGAATTCAGCTATATTGCACAAGATGTATCGCAGCCGTTCGACATAAACGAAAAAACGGTTGATGTGATATTTCATGCAGCAAGTCCGATCTCTGGAAGGACAATTGCAGATGCTCCGATAGATGTAATTTACCCTAACATCTTCGGAACTCTTAATTGCCTTGAACTGCTGCGCAAGCAGCAAACAGCAAGTGGCAGAAACGGACGTATAGTACTGTTTTCGTCAGCAACTGTGTACGGAAACCTATCAAGTGAAGATATTTCAGTTTCTGAGCAGGATACTGGGATTGCTGCAGCACTGGACAGTAACAATTCTCCATATTCCGAATCAAAACGGATGATTGAGGTAATTGCACGTGCGTATGTCAAGCAGCATAATATCGATGCAGTAATCGTACGGCCGAGTTATATATATGGTACTGCTCCTTCTCAGCCTGAAACCGCATTTTTTAGTTTCCTGGACAAAGTCATTGCCAACGAAGACATCCTCATAAACAATTCTGGATTGGCAAGACGCGACAACATTTATATAGATGATGCTGTTTCAGGATTGCTTGTTGTTTGCGAGAAAGGTGAACCCGGTCAAGCTTATAATATATCGTCGAATGCAGAACTGGGTAATTTCTCTGCTATTGATGAGACCGCAGAAATAATTGCAAGAATTGCATCGGAAAATTATGGCTGTTCTGCTAAAGTTTTATACAATTCGGGTAAAAGTGAAGAAACACGTACCCCGGGTATAATGCTAAACAATACAAAGTTAAAGTCGCTCGGCTGGCAAGTAACTACCAGTCAGGCTGACGGCATACGGAATATACTTGCAGAAAGTATGAACACCCGCATTGGAGGAAACATATGAAAACTATCAGTGTTGTTTTGCCAACTTATAATGAGGAAGAAAACATAGCTTCACTGTGTGATGAAATAATCAAGATATTTAAAGATAAACTCCCGGATTACGACTACGAGATCATAATCGGTGACAACTGTTCAACTGACCACACACGCGATAAGATAATCCTCCTCTGTGAGCAAAATCCGAAAATCAAAGCTATATTTAACGCCAGGAATTTTGGAGCCGACCGTTCCAGTATGCATATTTTACTGAATACATCCGGTGATGCAGCTGTGTTTATGATGTCCGATTTTCAAACACCGCCGTCTCTTATTCCGGAATTTGTCCATGCATGGGAGAACGGACATAAAATCGTCTGTGCCATTAAAAACTCATCCAAGGAAAGCGGTTTAGTGTACACTCTCCGATCTGTATACTACCGAATGATAAAGAAGATGTCCGATGTCGAGCAAATTGAACATTTCACAGGTTTCGGTCTATACGATAAATCGTTTATAGAACTTCTTCGAAAACTGGAAGACCCCATTCCGTGGCTGCGCGGAACGGTTGCGGAGTTCGGTTCACAAATCAAGTATATCTTCTTTGAACAACCAAAGCGCCGAGCAGGTAAAAGCTCATACAATTGGTACAGATATTATGATACAGCAATGACAAGTTTCACTTCATATACAAAAGTTGGAATGCGCATCGCAACTATAGCAGGATTCGGAATATCCTTTTTGAGTATATTATCTGCAATAGTATACATCATACTTCGGCTTGTGTTGGGTAGTGCAATTCCGATGGGCATTTTCCCATTGATGTTGGGTGTATTCGTGTTGGGCGGGCTGCAAATTTTCTTCATCGGGTTAGTCGGAGAATATGTACTGACTATAAATACACGTGTGATGAACCGCCCTTTAGTAGTTGAGGAACGAAGGATAAATTTCTTAGATAAATCAGTACACTCCGATTAAAAGTGAGTTACGTTCTGCACATATACTGTTTCTTCACAGTCCCGCGTCATAAGGGCTGTGAGGAAACTGAAAATGGCACTAATTTCTTTTAATCCATTTCCTCCAGATTAAAGTTAATAACACTAAATACAAGAACTCGTGGATCACCTGGTGTATCAACTCTCTCTGCATCACATGAAAAGTAAATGCTATATATGCCAGGTGGAATAATAACTTCTTTTTCGAATGGAGTTCCCTGTCCATTGATTTTCAGATTTTCTTCAAAATCATTCCCTTTAATAGTTATATTTGAATAATCAACATAGCCTGTCTTGAGCACCATTGAAAGTAATGTCTTCCTTACTTGGTCTGATGGGTTAACGATTTCTAACTGTCCTGTTGACCCACACCATCTCCAATTCATATCAGCGTTTGATTCAAGTCCCGAGAATTCATCCTTCCAGTTTACTTCCAGAGGGTATAAAACTTCTTCTCTCAGTGAATTCCACTCACTATCACTAGTACTATTTTTCAGATCTTCAGCAAAACTGGAGATATCAAAAAAAGATAACCTGTTATTTTCACTAACTATTGGCTCTGCACCCAATAACTCACTTAATGACGACTCTATTTCTTCTCCATTATCTTCATATCCAAAGCGGTCTATGTAAATACCGGAGTATCCTGCTACTACCAATGAACTTAATAATTTATCCACTGGTTCTGCAGCAACATTCTCCTGCCATATATCTCCTGGTCTTCCTCTCATCGCTCCATAACTCCACCTTAGTGATGTGGAATGTAAATATCCCTTAAAATGGTCATAGGCATTAAGCTTATATAGAGGTCCTGTTTCTGGAAACGGATGGTACGGCAGCTGAAATACCAACGCATCATCTTCCAATACATTTTCAATGCTTCTTACAAAATTGCCATCACTATTGAATTCATATGCTGTTTGATCATATGGGTACACATAACCTGGTGATGTTTGATCAAAAACACCAAAGCATAGTAAACCTGCTGCTACAAAAACACTTATGACATTTAGTCCTCTTTTATTTTTGTACTTATCCGTAATACTTTGAAAACATATTGCCACCGTTAACAGAGAAAAAAACGAGATAAAAATTGATATCCTGTCATATGCCCGTATTTGTGGCGAGACTACCATTGCAAATATAGTGCCAAGACCTCCTGCAGTTGCCAGTAAAATAGCAGCAATATTTAGCTTTGATAGATTTTTTAGGATGCTATTTTTTTCTACATCTACATCTCTATTAGGTGAAATAAATAGGTAGATAAATAATATCGCCAATCCTATACAACCAATAATTCCAAGGGGTGCACAAATATTAGGATTGGGCAACTGAGTCCCTTGCATATACTTTGTTGCTACCCAATTGAATAACTCGATTCTATGTCCAACTATAGGTAAAATAAGACCTGTTAGCCTTAATGCATATGTTTCGCTTTCAAACCAATACCTTTTCCCGACCAACTCATTTGTTCCGTTTTTAATGCTATAAATTATGCCTGGTAATATATTCAATAGCAATCCAGTACAAGTAATAACTATTATTAGAAGCCCTGCTATTACAGTACCATTTATTCTTTTATCACTTAAAACCTTTGACAGTAATGCTATTCCAAAAAAGAAGCACGCAAAAAACGCAAAATATACACCTGAAGAAGAGGTTATTGCACATATAATTATCGCTTCTATTAAGAAACGGTTTTTAAAATTTTCTTTAAATATATTCTCTCCCTTTTTATGTATTATTGTTATCTTTCCTTCGAATAGCCACAATGTAACCATTATAATCAACGGAATCATGTAGTATTCACCTAAATATAGATGCGCTTCATTTCTAAAAAAGTGATATGGCATGAAAGTAAATAACAAACTGCATAAAATAGCAGGGGCATAATCAATTTTAAATCTTCTAAGTACATATAATGCAGATATTGTTGTGAGAAAGTAACCTAATAAATAGTAAACATTAAGTACAACGCCGTACTCAGACGTAAATAAAGCTATTATCTTCATCACCAAATTATGAAATGAATCTGATGTTGGATAGTCTGCAAAACTCATGCCATATACTCCGCCAATATTTGGATTGAAATTATTCCAACCTGTGTCGATTATTGACTTTATAAAAGCACTTGCGTAATTAGCATCTCCTGCATAAACAAAAGGAATTCTAATGTCTGCATTCCAAAGCTTCAAAACATAAGTCAAGATGGCAGCACATAAAGCTAATGCAACAGTGTAAATTAGTATCTCTCTTTTTTTGTTTTCTAAATTGTGTTCAGTGATATTTCTCTCCAAAGTATTGAGCCCCTTTCAACGATGTTATTTATAAGACTTTCTCCCTTAATTTCGATTAATAATCCTGACAAAACTATTCTATTATAACAAATATTTCTCCCAATAACTGATAGTATCTTTAATTGATTGCTCAAGACTGATTTCATTTTTCCATCCCGTTAGTTTCCGTAGTTTTGAACTGTCCGTGTCAACAACTGCAGTATCTGTTGGTCTAAACCTCTTTTTATCTAATTCTACCAGTATCTTTACTTTCGATTGAGATATTATGATATCCAATATATCTTGTATACTCACTGGTTGTCCGCTGGCGATATTATAAGTTTCGCCAGTAACACCCCTATTCATTATAAAGTAATATGCTTTTACTACATCTCTTACATCAGTAAAATCCCTCTTAACAGCTGTATTTCCTACTCTGATGACTGGTTCGGCCAAACCTTTTTCTATTTCTACAAGCTGCTTGCAAAAATCAGATACAACAAATTTCGATGATTGGCCTGGCCCGATGTGATTAAATGCCCTGGTCATGACCAAATCCATATGATACGCATTTGCATATACGTTTCCAAGCATATTCTGGCATACCTTTGTAACCGCATAAATGTTTGTGGGAGCTAGCCTCGTATTTTCGTTAATTGGCATATCTTGAGCTGATACAGTACCATATTCATCTCCGGAACCAATCAACATAATTCTTGTTTTGAGCGATAGTGCCCGTACACACTCCAGTAAATTTATAGTCCCTTTTATGTTTATATCCGCAGTTTTCATCGGATCTACCCATGATAGTTCTACCGAGCTTTGTGCCGCCATATGAAATATCTGTTCCGGCTTTACTCGAGATATAACAGATTTAAGATCATCTATACACAGTATATCTCCAATAAAAACATCAATATTATATTCTCTCAATAAATCGGCTTCTTGCTCGTTCAATGCTAACGCAACAATGTTTTGTTGCCCTTCGCTTTGCAGGAGTCTAATAAGGTGCTTTCCAACAAATCCTGCAGCTCCGGTGATTAGTGTGCTCATTTTTTCTCTCCATTCATTAAATCTTTCGTCTATTTACTAAACATAATTTCAATTTGTTCAGAGACAGTCTCAACAATCTTCATATCTTTTGATATATTAAATTCGTTCATAACAAATGATATTCTATTCATTAGGCTTTCAATGGGTTTCATATTAAAAATGTCACTAGTAAAATTCATAAAATTTTCTGCATATTGCTGCTGATTAAAATGTTGATTAACTAGTTTCTCAGCACTGTGCCCCTTATGCTTGAGGAGTTCAGAATCCTTAACGATTGATGTCAGTATTCTATCTAAGTCTTTATCTTCATTATCAATGCTAATTTTCAATACACAATCATCAGGGATCTCGGAATAGAAACCATTATCTGAAACTATTACAGGCTTACCAAGGCTCATCTGTTCCACCAAAGACCATGATGCTCCTTCAATAGCAGGATTTCTCAAATTGCAAATAACATCTGCATCCCTGTAATATGCTGCAAGTGTAGCATCATCCATATAGCCAATAAGCTTAACAACATCCGACAAATTGTACTGCTCTATGAGCTCTTCAATTCTCTTAATATATTCGCTGTCAGCCTTCGAGCCTATTACTGTATAAATCAATGATTTTTTTAATAATTCAGATTTACCTATTGTTTGAACTACCTCATATACTCTTTTATTTTTATTGATATTTCCAACGGTAAGCATATTGATTTTTGAAGTTTCCTTCATTGAATCATTACTGCTTTCTTTAACTGTCATATATTCCTGAGTAAAAGGGAAATATATCCTTAATAAAGGTCCATTATATATCCTTCTAATTATTTCAGCATGGAAATCAGAATGAACAATAACTCCACTACAAAAGCTTGTTATATGTTCCATAAATCCGTATTTTGTACTATCATTGCTTGTATATCTATTGATAGCATTATCAGCTAACTCACAATATATTTGCGTATAAAGTGTGGCAAAAGCATCTCCGTCTTTCTTCGAGTCACAAAAATAACCATAATAAAAACCCAGTAATGATGCATCATGAATAATAATAATCCCTTTTTTGATCTGCAATACTTCATAGATTTTTTCATGATAAGGAGAGTAATCACCCATGTTATATACGATAATATCATACTCTCCAAGCTTGGCAATCAGTTTATCATTAATAGAATAATTAATTATCTTCAAGTTAGTCTTAAGCAGGTTATCTTTTTCAAACACAAATATATCTACTGATGCATACCTGCAAAGTGCATCTGTTGCTAGTTTACTGTACTTCCCAATTGCACTTTTCTCACTAAATGGCGTAAACCATGCAATTTTCATATTTTTAACACCAATCTTTCCATTATTGTTTCCCAATTGATTCCTAGACTATTAAGTAACTCAGGTGCATTTAGAGCAAGTTCACGAGCTTTATTCTTATTATTGTACAGTTCATCCATATTGTGAGCAAGTTCTTTGGGATCAGGGTTTGAAATGAGCCCAGTAGTACCATCTTTTACCACTATGTCAGTTCCACCTGAATCGTTAAATGTAATAACAGTTTTTTGAGATTTGAACGCCTCAAGTGTCACATATCCGTATGAGTCTTCCTGAACAGGTAAATAAACTGCAGCAAGACAACCTGCATAAAGATCTGCCTTTTCTTGTTCACTTATGAACCTATTCAGGTAAGTTACTGTCGATGTTAATCCATATTTTTTTATTAAGCTTTGTAAATATTTTTCATCATCCTCCGTATCACCTTTCCCTGCAATTACTAATTTTACATTTGACTTCACATACCTCATTGCCTCTACAGCTATATGCTGTCGCTTACTATGATTAACTCTGCTTGGATAGAAAATATAGTCTCCATACTCCTTAAAATAGAATATTTCCTCATTATTGAGCGGAGCACACATATATTGTGAATCAATACCATTAAACTCTTTAAGACGCTTTGAAACAACTGGACTGATTGTGTATATTGGTGACTTTTGAGATTTAAATAACTCATTATCTGAATGAATAATACTATCTCGTATATTCAAACCTTTACTATCATTGGTCAAAAGTTGGTACTCTGTCCCCCAAAGATCATAGCATTGCCTGAATTGATGTATCAACCATATCTGTTTTTTAGGATGCTCTATGTAGTAAGCAGGAAACTTCATAGCAATTACTTTATCTGCATTTTCAATCCTTGTAAGTCTTGCAGCGATCATGCTTTCAATAATACGATCCTGTGGATACCAGCTAAAAGGAAGTTTTATAACTTGAGCTTCATGTCCATATTCATCTATCTTTTTTCTAAGGTTCTCAACAAGAAATTCTGCTCCTCCCTGAACAAAAGGAACCTGGTTTGTAACAATTGCTATCTTCACTCTGTAAACCTCCCAACAACGTTATCCCAGTTGATCTTTAGTTCATTCATGCGATTATTACCATTTTCTCCAAGTTTTTTAGCAAATAGCTTGTCTTCATATAACTTATCAAACTGCTCAGCAAGTCTTTCAGGATCGGGTGAGACAATAAGTCCATTATATCCATCAACAATCAATTCATCTGTTCCTCCCGAATCAGTGCATGTAATAATTCCCTTCTGAGAATGATGTGCCTCAAGAGACGTATAACCATATGAGTCTTCATCAAACGGGATGTAAAGTCCACATAAGCACCTGGCGAAATAATCTGCCTTTTCCTTTTCACTTATCCATCTATCAACAATGACAACTCTATTATGCAAATTATTTTTTTTGATTATTGATATCATCTCATTTTTTAAACTCATGCTATCAAATTTCCCTGTCATTATTAGCTTAACCGGTGTTTTAGTATACTTCATTGCCTCTAAAGCTAGTAACTGCCTCTTAGGACGGCATATCCTGCTGGAATAATATATATAGTCTCCATACTCAGCACAATAAAATTTTTCTGGCTCCAGCAATGGCGGATAGACAACTTCGGAGTCGACACCATTGAAGTCCATTAATCGCTTTGATATGATTTTTGAATTAGTATATATCTTTTTTGTTTCTCTAAAAGCAAGCTCGTCCGAGCGCATTATGTATTCCCTTAATGCAAAGCCTTCCGGTGTATTAGGAACACCTTGATATTCTGTTCCCCAAAGGTCATACACCTCTCTATAATGATGTATGAACCACAAAAATTTATCAGGATGCTGTAGCAAATAAGATGGCATTCTTATACATATCAGCCGGTCACAACTATCCTCCAGATGATATAGCCGCAATGCCATACACTGTTCCAGATATCGCGTATAATCACTTGAAAATGGTATCTTAACAACATCTACGATATGCCCATATTCACGAAGTTTGATTTCAAGCCAATCAACTATGAATGTGCCACCGCCTTGAATAAACGGAACTATTGTACTCGCTATTACAATTTTCATTGGTTTGACCCCTTTACGAATTGCTTCACTATTCTTGCCGGATTACCATATGCAAGAACCTCGGAATCTATATCTTTAACTACTACAGACCCAGCTCCAATATATGCCCATGCTCCAACGATAATCTTGTCGATTATACATGAACCTGTACCTATATGGGTCCCTTCCCTCACAACAACGTTGCCTGATAAAGAGCAACCCGGCGCGATATGACAACTATTTTCTATTACACAGTCATGGTCTATAGAACAATTTGTATTTATTATACAATTATCACCTATCGACGCTCCTGCATTTATCACAGCTCCTGGCATGATAACTGTACCTTTACCAATCTTCGCTCTAGGTGAGACAACAGCTTTACCGCTAATTATTGATACTGGCTCAAAACCTATTTTTACAGCAGTATTATAAAGCTTGTTGCGAAGCTTATTGTCTCCTAATGCGACATGTACCTTAGTAACACCATTATTATATAGCGGCTGCATCTTATCATCATTACCGATAATCGGTACCCCATAAATGCATTGGTTGTTGCTATCAGCATAACTGTAATCTAAACATCCTATTATGTCATATTCATTATTTTGCAGTAGTATATCAATTACTACATGCGAATGTGCCCCTGCACCAATTAATAGTATTTTAGACTTGCCACCCATAGTGTCCTTTCCCTCTATCTCAATTTCTATTTCTATATATCACCGATCACAATTTTTTCAGCTAACGCGAAGTTCATAGGTTTTAAAATATCCTCTCCATAGTAGAGTGATTTTTTACCATTCCTAACATCTTCTATAAGTGCAGCAGCTTCAGAAAAATTACATTTATACAGCCATGAATAGTCAGGCAATACTTCATTGTACTGCTCAGGAGACATTACGCCATCCATAATCGTTATAACTGGCCGCCCACTTAGACCAGCTTCATACATCACAGAAGATGAACCTGTAGATATTACTATTTGACAATCATCAATTATATCAAACACAGTTTTGCTGGCATCAATCATTTCTGCACCTTTATCTGCAAGCATATTTTTGTGTCTGTCCAGTCCTCCTATTTGTGGGAATTTAATTTTTGCACCTGCATTCAGAATTGGTTCCAGCATCATAAAATATTCCTCGGGTGAAAAGCTCTTGATATATGATGTATGTGATGGAAAATATACGGTGCGCAGGTTTTTGCCTGCTCGTTCATATCTTGTCGTTTGCTTGGTTTTCTTAATCCAACCGACGTTATATATTCGAGTATATTTCTTCATCAAGAAGTAATCGTTACTTTTAAATGGCACCATAGCTGCATCAAATAAGTCAAGCCATGTCCATTCCTGTTCATGCATGAAATCCGTCAAGTCATGTGGATAATAAATAGATCTGCTCGGATTTAAAAAATCAATTACCTCAAGGGGTGACATCACCTCTCTGTCTTTATCTCCTGAAACAAAAAAATCAAAATTCATTTTGTCAAAAAACATATGCCATGAGGTAATAAAGACTATGTCTTTCCCTCTAATTTCTTTAAGAAGATCATAAACATTCTTTGTTTTTAACAGATCAATCTCCAATACATTGTGGTTATTATCCTTCATGTATCTTGCAAGAGGAGACAATGAATATTCACATCCATAACCATAGAACAGGAATAGCCTGCTGCTATTTTCTGTCACTATTATACCTCCCCTTTCGTCTTGCTATATATACAGTTATACTTTCACTTTCCTGAAGCCGGTGTTGAGGTTCAAGGAATTCATAAGCCTGACTGGCCTCACAATAACGCGACAATCCATTGGTAATCATCTTATCATTCCTTCGGGAACATATTAGGCTCTCAACTTCAAAGAAACCATTGTTGTGAAGACTGCTTCTTATCATTTCATCACCGGGATTTTGAGAGAACATTCCGACATCATTCTGATTCTTATATGCGTTAGCTCCACTAACACTAAACTGCTGGAAATTATCTTCACTGCTGATTATACCAAATCCACTTACAGCAAACTTAAGGAAACGTGGATCTTCACCCGGCTGTACTGTTTTTCCGAAATACTCCATGGATATATTATTTACACCGGGCTTAAGATCTATTTCCAATACTACTTGCAGAAAACCTTCTTCCATCTTGTAGGAATATTTCTCATTACCTGCATAAATAACCATCTGTGAATCATTATCAAGCGCTCTGATTGTAAACTCTGTAATGCACTTCTGGTTATATACTGTATTATTGAAAAGATGTATGGTTCCTGCAGGAAATGCACTTTGAAACCATCTATGGTATACACCGTTTGGCGACTGTTCGATCCCGCTAAATCCGCTGCCCCAAACAACCGATATTTCATTGTCAGCATTTGTATCAAAACACAGTATAAGCTCTTCTTTTACCTTTAGCGCCAATCCACTGATCAAATCTTCCATTATCAGCATCATTGCCACAGCAGGATTCAATATGATGATTCTATCAGTTTTTTCTATAAACTGATGTAAATATTCAGGCAGCACCAGAGTGTTATCATTTGCTTTGCTGCTCAAAACTACAGATTCAAATGAAGCAGGCTTAAGGAAACTTATTTCACAGGCTTTACTGATATCTTCATATACTTCTCGGGCATAGTGCCCTATGACAACAGTCTTACTTTTGTAATGACTATTAGATTGAGAAACAAGTTTTTCAAGTAAAGGAATATTTGATTTCTTAAGAATATGCAACTCATATTTTGGGTTAAAAACAGGATTACATGGTTTTTGACTTCCATATAAATCTAATTTGCTGCAAACTGACTTATTATATGTCTCGACATTTCTGGTTAGTGTTTCTATGTCTGCACTTATAACATCTTCCTTTTCGTTCATGACTTTTATTCTCGATTTAAGATCATTAGTATACACCTCTAGAACATCTGTATATCCCTCGCATTCCTTTGAATGTACCTTAAAGTCATCTTTCAAGTGATTCAATTTCTCTTCGATACTATTACTGCTAGCATTAAACGAACTGCAGAGCTTTTTATTATCAAGAAGAATCTCATTCATTCTTTGGATAAGGGATTCATATATGTTATTTACATCATCATCCAGTTTTTCCACAGCCTTACTTAAATATTCTTTATTCTCACTCCGACTTTTATCAATGCTTGTCAATATAGATTCAAAATTTTGCTTATTATATGTATTATTGTCCTTTACAAAATCACAAAAAAATTGATAATTGAATGCTTGAATTTCATTTATTCTATGTATCGCTGATTCAAACATCTGATTGAATTTGTAAGTTAAATTCTCATTTCTAATATTTTGTGAGACTACCAACTGTTCGATTCGTGCAGGAGTAATAGCTAGTTTTATCAAAAACCCAACTACAGGAATTTTTTTTATCGAGTTCTTTAGTTTATATTTTGAATAGATCTTTTTATACTGTTCAATATTCTCTATTTGAAATCTATTAGCAAATTCTTTGGTTTTACTGACAGCATATATTACAGCTTCCTTTGGCATGGATGAGCACACAGCCCTTTGCCAGCTGTTAAATCCTTCATTATCCGCTTCCCTGCCTAACATTTCTATATACATCTGCAATATAAAGTTATTTACATCAAGATAAAGTAAATGCTGTAGAGAAATTATCCGATTCGTCTCCTGATCCTGAGGCTTCGGCATTAACCTTGCTTTCAATCGTTTCTTTATTCCTGGGTACCGATCCAAAATATTGGTCATTTTTCTTATGAATCTATCAATTTTATCAGGATCGTTTTTTAGTATTACTCTGTAAAAAATCCTGATATATTTATTATGACTATATTTAAGATCTTGATTATGAGAAATTTGTGGTATGTACTCATTCTTTTGCTCACTTGAGCTTTGATCAAGTACAAATTGAATATTATTTTTTATGAATTCCTTTTTAGGACCTTCAAAATCTAATCTTTCAAATTTCTCCATTTAAAGACCTCTCACCAAATCAAATATTTATCCTTCAGATCCAAAATGTTTATTCCATTCAAGCAGCCTTCTCGATAGTTGAGTAGATGATGTTCCCGAAGTATGTGGTAGGAATACTATACTTACACCCACATTACTTAGTTCTGCTTCATATCTGTTATATAACTCTGAACCTTTCCAATCATCACCATGAAACAAAACATTAAATCCCAGTTTATGCCACGCTTCAAGTTTATTCATACTCATTTGAGGTACAACTCTGTCTACATATTTAATCGCCTCAACAATAGCTTTCCGCTCTTCAAAGGGTATTATCGGAACCACATTCTTATATTGCATTACGCACTCATCAGTGCTTACTCCGACAATCAAATAGTCACAGTGTTCTTTTGATTGCTTGAGAATGTTTAAATGCCCTATGTGAAACAAATCGAACACACCTGTTGTGTAACCAACTCTAAACCTTTTCTCCATATGCTTTACCGATTACTTTCCGGTCAACTCAACCTGATTATCACCTAATAAATTCTTTAATTTTCGCACACACATAAGCTACATCTTCCTCTGTCAACATTCCATGTGTAGGCAAATTTATACCCCTTTGAGATATATACTCTGCATTCGGATAAGATTTACTTTCCAAATAAGGAGGCATTATGTGCATGGGATAAAAAACAGGCCGTGTCTCAATGTTGTTCTCTGCTAAAAACGCAATGAGTTCATCCCTGGTTTTTCTTACACTGTCCTTCAACAATATCGAAAACATCCATTGAACATGCGTGGCATTATCCTGCACCTTCTGAAATTCGATATATGCATCCAGTCCTTCCAGTTCCCTCTTATATATATTACATATCTCCTGCCTTTTTCTCATATGTTCTTCTATGTTTTCAAGCTGAGCAAGTCCGATCGCCGCCTCAATATTCGTCATTCTGTAATTGTAACCTATGACATTGAACCAGTAGCGGCGTTTCGAGTCCATGCCCTGTCCTTTTAATAAACGTATTCTCTCTGCAAAGTCATCATTATTGGTTGTGAGCATGCCTCCTTCGCCAGTCGTGATTATTTTATTGCCGAAAAAGCTAAAGGAGCCTATATCACCGATACTGCCCATTTTTCTGCCCATATATGTCGCTCCATGAGCTTCTGCAGCATCTTCAACTACATAAATATTATGCTTTCTGGAAATCTCCATTATTTTATCCATATCCGCTGGATTTCCATATAAGGGAACAACAATGACGGCACGCGTTCTTTCTGTAATTGCCTTTTCAAATGCCTCTGTATCCATATTCCATGTATAACGGTCTGAATCAACGAATACAGGTGTTGCTCCACAATATTTGACAGCATTTGCAGTAGCAATATAAGTCAATGTTGGGACGATAACCTCATCCCCCTCTTTTATACCGAGAGCCATCAATGCCAGATGAAGTGCTACCGTTCCATTACTGCAGCTTAATGCATGCTTAACATCGCAGAATTCAGCAAATTTTTTTTCAAGCTCATTTATATATTTTCCGGCTGATGATATCCATGTTGAATCAATGCAATCACATACATACTTCTTCTCATTGCCCAAAAACACAGGCGATGCTACAGATATTCTTTTTTCCATTTCTTCCTCCCTCTTTAGCCGCTAATGTACTTCCAGTTCAGGAATTACGTATATCGGCTTCAACCATCCTTCGAACAAGTTCTATAAACGATACCTTTCTTTCCCAGCCGAGTGCTTTTTCTGCTTTTGTGGGATCACCAAGCAGCAATTCAACTTCTGCTGGTCTGAAATACCTGGGATTGACCTCCACTCTTAATTGGCCATCCTTCCTGTCATAAGCCTTTTCATTGATTCCCTTGCCTTTCCATTCCAGTTCGATACCTGCGAATTTAAAGGATAATTCAACAAATTCACGTACCGTATGAGTCTCTCCTGATGCTATTACATAATCATCCGGTTTGTCATGCTGCAGCATCATCCACATTGCCCTGACATAATCCTCAGCATGTCCCCAGTCGCGTTTTGCATCAAGGTTGCCAAGTTCCAGCTTCTGCTGACGTCCCTTTAGGATATCTGCAACAGTACATGTTATTTTACGTGTTACAAATTCTTTCCCTCTGCGTTCGCTTTCATGATTGAACAGAATACCCGAACAAGTAAACATATCATAGCTCTCACGATAATTCTTGGTTATCCAGTGACCGTATAGCTTTGCTACACCGTACGGACTGCGTGGATAAAAAGGAGTGCTTTCCTTTTGCGGTATCTCCTGAACAAGCCCGAACATTTCACTGGTAGAAGCCTGGTAGAAGTGCGCTTCGGACTTTACTACCCTTATAGCTTCCAGTATGTTTGTGACACCTAATGCATCGATTTCCGCTGTCAGCGTAGGCTGAACCCAGCTTGTTGCAACAAAGGACTGCGCTGCAAGATTATATACTTCGTCTGCATTGGATATTTTCATTGCATTAATCAGTGATGATTGGTCAGTCATATCACCATCGATAAAAACTATCCTGTCTTTCAAATGGGATGCATTTCCATAATTCAACTCGCTTTTACGTCGAACAAGTCCAAAAACATTATATCCATTTTCCAGTAAAAACTCTGACAAATAAGACCCATCTTGTCCCGTAACACCGGTTATCAAAGCATTCTTCATTGATCTTGCTCTCCTATTCCTGTTTATTATTTAAAAGCCATTGTCCTTCCACTCTTATCAAACCTGTACTTCCATCACGTGTTATCATCTGAAATGCACTTGCATTGCTCATATAGTCATATAGCCTGTTTCCATCAGGATAGCTTAAAGCTACATCCAAAAAATAATATCCGTTCAAAAGGATCATATTATCTATCACAAAATCGATTGTACCACTTTTCATCAGACTTAGTTTATGCATTTTTGCAATAGAAGTATTTGTACTGAAGCAGTGTACTCCATCTTCACGTACCACACCCACTGATACGATTGCTTTCAGATCAGTTTCAGCGGCTCCATATTTGATGCGTATGGTGACTTTATCACCCGTCTCAAAAACACTCATTACTTCGCCATTCTTATTGATCAAATCAACGGACTCCACCCATGCCTCTTTGGAGGTATCCCTCGAAATCCCATTACTATCCTTAGTCTGCTGCTCGTTCTCTTTTTCGCTTTCTGCCATACGACTGGCTTCTATGATCTTTTTCCCCAAAAAGTCCTGATAATATAAATGAACATCCCGCGGTGTTCCATCCATTCTT
Source organism: Bacillota bacterium (assembly GCA_023412665.1). GTDB lineage: Bacteria > Bacillota > Clostridia > Acetivibrionales > DTU013 > DTU013. The sequence goes on along the minus strand of JAEZCA010000002.1, from coordinate 46,345 downwards.
ATCAATCCATCATCGATCCAGATAGACCTGCTGCAGAGCTTTTCGATCTGTCCAAGCGAATGTGACACTATTACAATTGTAGTACCTGATTTACATATCTCCTGCAGCTTATTGATACACTTTCTTTGAAAGTTCTGATCACCAACGGACAGAATCTCATCAATTAACAAGATATCAGCATCAACGTTGATAGCTACCGAAAAAGCCAGCCGCATATACATACCAGAAGAATAGCTTCGCACAGGATTATCGATAAAATATCCCAGTTCTGAGAACTCTATTATTTTCTCGAGTCGATTATTAATTTCATTATGGCTCAGCCCAAAAATCGATGCATTTGTATAAATGTTTTCACGGCCGGTCATATCAGGATGAAATCCGGCCCCCAGTTCTATAAGGCTCGATACCCGCCCATTAACTTGAATAGTACCCTTATCAGGGTAAAGGATACGGGTCATCAGCTTCAGCAGCGTGCTCTTTCCAGATCCATTCTCACCGATGAGTCCTACAACCTCACCCTTTTTTATATTAAGATCAATACCCTTCAGGACCCATCTATCATCATGAGAGCCATGGTTTCTAAAAATCACTTTCTCTTTTAGCGTATGACTCCTGCTATAGTAAGTCCTGAATTTCTTGTGCACTTCATTCATAGTTATGGCATCCAACTATAATTCCTCCACAAATCGCCTTTTTAGCTTGTGAAACAAAGCAAATCCTATTACTAAAATAACTAAGCCCAGTAACAGGCTCGTCAACAGACCGGTTACCTCAGGTACCTTCCCATAATATAATACATCTCTATAGGCTAGTATAATCGGTGTAATAGGATTCGCCGTCAAAACCCCGGTGTATTCCTTCGGGATCATATCTACAGAATACATGATCGGGGTAAGATACATCCATGCCATGCCGACTATTCCTAATATTTGCTCCATATCGCGAAAATAAACTGTAACTGCTGATGCGATATATGCAACACCAAGCGCCAGCACATATTCGACAATCATTATAAGTGGTAAGTATAATACTGATAAAGTGATCGTACTGCCGGATAACAGAATTACTGCAAAAATCACGATAAAGCTGAGCATCATGTTAATAAAGCTGCTAGTAACATATGAAATCGGCAAAACCTCTATTGGAAAATAAATCTTTTTTATCAGATCTTTCTGTGCCAGTATAATTGATGATCCTCCTACAAGGCATGATGAAAAGAATATCCACGGCACTAAAGCAACAAACAGGAAAATATGATATTTATCAATATTGGTCCGCAGCACCAGTGAAAAAAGAAATGTATATACCACCAGCTGAAGAACAGGATTTAAAATCGTCCAGAAGAATCCAAGTACAGAGCCCTTGTACCTGCCCCTTAAATCCCTCCTAACAAGATTCCTGATCATTTCCTTATATAAATAGATTTCCTTAAGGGTTTGCAACATATATTAGCCTTTCACATACACTATAGTCATTCCCAGATATTACAGCATACTTTTACATAATAGGAAAAATATCTGCATTTTTCATAATATTATTCCCAAACAATTATACTATCTTTATTTCCACTAATCAATATAAGCTGGTTCATACTCACCTGGATATAAACGCAGTGAATTTATCTAATAGCAATAATTATTTGCTTTATCTTTTCCATAATTACTCCGTATAATAAATCTTCTTTCATTGAAATAGAATAAATAATATTATATACTTTTACATATCTTAAAAAAACAACTAGGAGCCTGGAAGGAAGATAATGTTATATCCGCTTAAATTCAAACCTCTATTCAAGGACTATGTGTGGGGAGGCAGAAATCTTGCTTCGCTTGGAAAGGCTCTTCCTGAGAAAGGGATTGTAGCAGAAAGCTGGGAGGTCGCCTGTCACAAAAATGGTACCAGTGTTGTGGCCAACGGAGCATACGAAGGCACCTGCCTTCCTGATATGATAACAAAATTTGGAAGAAGGCTCATTGGAGCATCCGTATATCAGACAGATTTCAGCAAATTCCCTTTTCTTGTAAAATTTATCGATGCTAATAATAACCTTTCAGTTCAGGTCCATCCCGACGATACCTTCGCATTCTTCAATGAGAATGGAGAAAGCGGTAAAAACGAAATGTGGTATATCATCAGCGCAAAACCGGGCGCGAAAATAGTATATGATGTTGTACCGGGAACAACACGTGAGGACTTTGCAGCAGCAATCATGTTAAATGATGTGGAACGCTGCCTTAATTTTATAGAGGTTTTCCCTGGTGATATTATTAATATACCGGCAGGAATGGTCCATTCCATAGGCAAAGGCATCATGCTGGCAGAGATTCAACAGAATTCAGACTTAACATATAGAGTATACGATTTTGGCAGGACCGGCAGAGAATTGCATATTGAAAAGGCACTAAAGGTTATAGATTTTAATCTGATCGGCCGTAAAAGTAAATATACCGGCATAGAGCTCTCCATATCAAATAACTGCACAAAAAGGATAGCTGTCGCAAATCGACATTTCTGCGCAGAGGTTTACAGTATCTGCGGAAAAATCAATGAAATAACTGATGGCAATAAATTTGTGATTTATGTGTTCACTGCCGGCAATGGATCTATCTTTTGGGACGGCGGCGAATTGACAGTTAATGTCGGCGAATCGATACTGATACCTGCGGCCCTTGGAAAGTATACATTATCAGGAGAATTTACAGCACTGAAGACCTATAAACCAAATCTGTCGGAGGATGTTCTTCATCCACTGAGAATGGCTGGCATCTCTGAGAAAATTATATACAGTGAAATAGCCGGTCTGGAAGGGTCCACATAAAATGTCGAAACATTATATTTTATATGCTATAATTAACATAACAAATATTTTTCTCAGGAGATACGCTATATGAAAGTAATAATACTTGCCGGTGGGACCGGAACACGTTTGTGGCCGTTAAGCAGAACGAAGTTTCCAAAGCAGTTCTTGAAACTGAATGGTATGGAGCAGTCCATTTTCCAGCTCACCATACAAAGATGTCTTCGAATGGTGTCACTGGATGATATCTATATAGTGACAAGCAGTGACTATAAGTACTTGATATCAGGGCAAATCGAAGAAATGGGCTATAAGCCCATCGATGAGAATATACTTTTAGAACCCCAGTCGAAAAACACGTTACCCGCTATCTTCAACGGTGTTAAATCAATCCGTAAAAAATGCGAGGATATTGTTGCCGTATTTTCATCCGACCATCTTATCGGCAATGATGATGCCTTTATATCAACCATACTTAAGGGCAAACAGCTGACAGACAGATTTCTGCTGACATTTGGAGCATGCCCTGAGTCTCCTGAAACCGGGTACGGTTATATAAAGCCGGGCAAACCTGATGGCCCCGGATTTATTGTAGACGAATTCAAGGAAAAACCTGATCTTGAAACTGCAAAAAAATACATGGAATCAGGATATTTCTGGAATTGCGGTATTTTTATGTTCAACAGTGCATTATTTTCTGATGAAGTGAAGAAGCATAGTCCTGAAGTCTATAATGCATTTTTGTCAGAAGATACTGAAGAATGCTTCAAGCTTACTCCTTCCATATCTATCGATTATGGCTTAATGGAAAAATCCAAATTTGTGGCAGTTATACCGCTAAGCGTGCAGTGGACTGACCTTGGTAGCTTTGCTACATTCTACGATCAATATGATTCTCAAAAGGATGACAACGGGAATGTCAGGTTCAACGGAGAAGTTCTTGTCGACAGCACGAATAACATGATTTATTCAGATGGTGATAAAGCGATCGTCGCTATCGGTGTGAATGACTTGGTCGTCGTCGATCAGAAGGATGCCTTGCTCATATGCCATAAAGATCAGACACAAAAGGTAAAAGAAGGAGTAAATGAACTTAAAAAAGCAAATGATAAGCGTACTGACTATCATCTGACTGAATACCGCCCATGGGGTTCTTTTACATTATTGGAGGAAGGCAGATTCTATAAAATAAGACGCCTTTCTATTATACCCGGGAAAAAGATCACTTACCAGATGCATTACCACAGGAGCGAGCATTGGATCGTTGTCAGCGGTACCGCAACTGTTGTGATCGACGGTACGGAGTCACTTGTGAGCAGCAATGAAAGCGTATTTGTAAAAAATGGCCGCAGGCACAGTATAGCCAACAATGGCAAAATTGTTCTGCATGTTTTAGAGGTACAGTCAGGTCTGTATTTGGAAGAGGATGATATTGTTCGATTTGATACTGAAATATAACCTGATGGAGGAGTAGTTTGAAAGTACAGTTTGATGCTCAATCGTTATTTGAAAATGACAAAACCGGCATAGCGCTTACTATACAAAATATCATTTTTAATATGGCTAAGAAGCATAGAGATAAGTCATACTATTTAAACTACTTTTCCCTTTTAAAGAAATCTACTGATAATATTCTGATTCATGATCTCCTGGATATTGGCTGTAGACGCAACGAGTGCAGATGGTTCCATCCACTCGCATATAAAATGCTGTACAACTTTATCCCTGTGCCCTACAGTCTTTTTTTCGGCGATGATGCTGATATCACCCATTTTATGAACTTTTACATCCCGCCTGGAGTTAAAGGCAAAGTTATTACAATGGTATATGACATGGTCTATAAGGCATATCCTGAAACAATGAATCGAAAAACTCGTTTTATGCTTAATATGAGCATGGAACGATCAACCAGGCGGGCCGATGCCATAATAACAATTTCAGAATTCAGTAAGGCAGAAATAATCAAATACCTCGGTGTACCTCCCGAGAGAATTTATGTTATGCCCTGTGGCGTAGATTTTAAGAAATTCCGACCTGATTATGATCTTGATGATATAGCAAAAACCAAAAGCAAGTATGGTATTACGAAAGATTACTTTCTCTATTTGGGTACTCTTGAACCCCGTAAAAATATAGAAAGGCTCATTGAGGCTTATGGGCTTCTGAAAAAACGCATCGGTTGCATCCCTAAGCTGGTTATTTCCGGTAAAAAGGGCTGGCTGTATGATACGATTTTTGAAAGAGTTAATGTACTGGACCTTGGTAATGATGTGATTTTTACAGGATATGTCGATGAAAATGATGTTCCGGTGCTAATGAAGGGCGCATTTGCTTTTGTTTTTCCTTCTTTGTATGAAGGCTTCGGATTGCCTCCCCTGGAAGCAATGGCATGCGGCACACCGGTTATTGCATCAAATGCAGCCTCGTTGCCTGAAGTGGTCGGAGATGCTGGTTTATTAATAGACCCATATTCAGTTGAGTCAATTTCAAAGGCTCTGGAATGTTTGCTTATGGATCCCTCACTTCAGTCAGAACTAGCTGATAAAGGCTTGAAGCGTGCTGTCATGTTCACATGGGAAAAATCAGTTGATATCATCTCAGAAGTATATGAACAGATAAGCAAGCAAAATAGCAAATAGGTAAGTATAACAGGTAGATCAATTATATGGCATGTATAATAAGAAAACTCAATATAGTATCATTGGCAGCGCAGCAGATTGTATGGTGTGTTGCCGGGAGGAAATATGTCAGCTGAAAAAATAAGGGTATTACAGGTAAATAAACTCTACGCTCCGCATATCGGCGGAGTTGAAAAAGTAGTTCAGGATATAGCTGAGGGTTTGCGAGACAGAGTCGATATGAAGGTTCTTGTCTGCAGCAATAAGGGAAAAGCAGTTGTTGATAAAATAAATGGAGTAGAGGTAAATCGTGCCGGAAGCTTCGGCATATACTTTTCGATGCCTCTTTCACTCTCCTTTTTTGCCAAGCTGCGCCAGCTTTCATCTGACAGGGACATCCTTCATTTTCACATGCCATTCCCTCTGGGAGATGCTGCTTACTTTCTTTCAGGCTTCAAAGGCAAAGTCATTATATGGTGGCATAGCGATATAGTACGACAAAAGGTATTGATGAAATTGTATAAGCCACTTATGGACCGGTTCCTTAAAAGAGCAGACCGAATCATCGTTGCCACGGAAGGACATATCAATGGTTCTTCGTATCTTGAACCTTATCGCGATAAATGCATCATTATACCATTCGGTATTGATGTTCGCTCATTTGAAGATAAAAGCGTTAATGAAAACAGATCTTCAATCCAGCAATCAAGTCAAGTAAAAAAAGTGCTTTTTATCGGCAGGCTGATTTACTACAAGGGTGTTGAAGTGCTTCTTCGAGCATTCAGCAAGGTTCGTGGAGCACAATTGTATATAGTTGGTGATGGCCCGTTAAGTGAGCAACTGAAAACTCAGGCAATTGAATCAGGCATATCAGAAAGTGTACATTTTCTTGGTCATCAGAGCGATGAAGATATCAAAACTATGCTGAATGCTTGTGATCTGTTTGTGCTGCCATCGGTTGCGAACAGTGAAGCCTTCGGACTGGTCCAGATTGAAGCAATGGCGTGTTCTAAGCCTGTAATAAACACATCATTGCCGACCGGAGTGCCCTATGTGAGTCTAAACGGCCAAACCGGGCTGACAGTACCTCCCGGAGATGCAGAATCCCTTGCAGCAGCCATGCAAAGGCTTATTGATAATGACGATGAAAGGATACAGATGGGCCTCAAAGCAAAAGAAAGAGCAATACAATACTTCACTATGGATAAAATGCTTGATAGCGTTTATAAGCTTTATAATGATATTCTGCAATAATGTTATGCTGATTGCTGGCCCATTATAAAGCCTTATTATACTCTATCTCCACATGCTTATTCTTTTCAGTCTCAGCCTGCCACTTTAATTTCCTTCTCCTTCCCTTTCTTCAGCACCAAATTTATCCCTATCCCAAGTCCGAGCAGCACCCAAAACACCGGTGACACAGATACATTGCTGTCGTTCATGAGCCCGGCAGAAGCGTATCCGCAGAATGCTGCGAAGCACGCGGCGCCTGCTACCGGCAGAAAGCTTTTGAAATCTTCCTTCCAGTATACCTTGATACTAGAGACCACATATATGCCAAACAGTACAAGCATCGCCAGCAACGACAATATACCGGTCTGCAGTGCCGTCTGCAGGTACATGTTATGAGCCTTGTCGACAAACATATTTCCTGTCTGATAATATTTTAGTTTATTTAAGAAATCATACTGGGGGAAGTATATTGCAAAGGTATCCGGCCCTTTTCCGATAAATATAGTATCCTTCAGCAGCGGCAGCGTTCTGGACCAGATATATCCCCTGTTTGAACCTATTGCTTCCTTTCCTTCAAATCCGAAGGATTCAATCTCCCTGTCGTTCCTATATGTCAGCCACCTGTTTGAAGTGCTTCTCAGCCCTTCATTGGTCAATATGATGTTCATTAGCTCATAATCATTGTAATAGACCAGTATCATGCCTTCCTCAGCATTTATACTTAGTTTCACATTATTAAAACGCTCGTCCGTTATACGGACAACATTGTTTTCGAATTCGTTTGACAATCCCTTGTCGTTTTCATCGGAAATATCAAGCAAACTATTTTCCAACGTTATTTTTATAGTACCCTTTTCAGTAACAATCTCTGCCTTTTTATCATTCATCTTAATATCGTTTATCCCAGCCAGCGCCGTGTGTAAAGCCGTCATAGCCTCATCATTATCTTCCTTGCCCTCAAGTGTCAGCATACGTTCAATACGGCTAAATACTGATCCATTGGTGGCAAAATTGAATGCCGTTAAGCCGCCCGCAGCCACCAGCACTACAGCCATGGCTATCCATTTATGATCGATAATTTTTCTCCTATAAACGACCACCAATACAAATATCGTAAATACTGTGCCGATAAGCCCTGCACGCGAGTCACAGCCAATAAGGTTTATGACTGTGAGTGCCAGCAGTGCGCCAAGCAAAAGTTTGTGACCAAGCTTTTTCACCCAGATAATCAGCACCAGGATAACCGGTATTACCATAGCCATGTAACTTCCTACATAATTGGGATTATAAAGCGTTGAATAAATGGTTCCGGCATTCACTTTTGGAACCAATTGTCCATCGAGATTCTTCAATGATGGCGGTGTGATCAGACGAAGAAAAAATTCGGTTTGTAACAGGTCCTTTCCAAAATACTGGAATATTCCAATGACCGAAATTATAGCTGCAGATGAAAGAAGAAAGCCGAACAATATCTTTATGGATTTTTCGCCTTTAAATATGTTCATTGCTAAAAACAGAATGACTAAATAGGCCAGCAGTACAAAAGCCCCCTCGTATCGTTCAAGGAAACCAACGAAAGCGACCTGCCTGTATTCAGAGAAAAATGCAGAAAGCAATGTAAATAAACCAAAAGCTCCAGCCGGTATGTAATACTTATATCTGGACTTCTCTAAGGGGATGTCATGATGCAAGAATATATAAGCCGCCGCGCCGATGAATGTGAAAATTAGCAGGAAAATCATTTTATAATATGAAAACATGTCGAAGTGTGTATCTTTGCCATCCCAATACATGTTCCCCGGATCATTGAGAACGATTTTTTTTAGAATAATTATTAGTGGCACAACACCGGCTATCAGGCATAATGGTATTGCCATATACAGTTCATTTTTCTGTTTCGCAGCCTCACTGACCTTCGGTTTGCGGTAAGTATTCTGTTTGTGTTTTGCATTACTGCCTGCTGTAGTATTTATATTATTTTTATTTGTTTTAGCATTCTTATTAGCGTTACTTTGCTTGCTTTGATTGGAATTCTGTTTCTGATGTTCTGTCAACTCAAGACCCCCTTATTCTCCGTTTAATTCTATCACAAATAATGTAGATATAAAAGATAATATGTAGAATCTTCTGTATTTTACCAGTAGCCAATGGGTAATCCCAGCCATAAATATGGATCGGCAGATTTTAACTGCGGCGTATAAAAAGCTATAATAAGCTATAATATGCAAAATGCAATTTTACTATTGTAAACGGCGCAATACCATGTTATAATAACTCTTGCGATTCAAATCAAGGCCCATTGGTCAAGCGGTTAAGACACCGCCCTCTCACGGCGGTAACAGGGGTTCGAGTCCCCTATGGGTCACCAGCAAAAGCACTCTGCAAAGCAGAGTGCTTTTTTAATTCACTGATCAAAGAAAACCCCGCCGTTCCGCTAGTTTCATGGAATGGCGGGGTTTTTCAATTATCTCTCGTTCATCGGTATATATGCCTTCCTGGGTTCAACACTCTTGTATGCGGGCCTTATTATCCTTCCTCCGTTGACTAACTCCTCCATCCTGTGAGCACACCAGCCGGCTATCCTGCCAACCGCAAAAATCGGAGTATACAGCTCCACCGGTATGTTAAGCATTTTGTAGACAAAGCCGGAGTAGAAGTCAACATTTGCGCACATTACCTTTGTATTGTTTTTCACCTTGAAAAACACCTCGGGCGCCAGCTTCTCTATATGTGTGTACAGGCGGTATTCCTTCTCCTGGCCCTTTTCCTTTGACAATAGCTCTGCTTTTTGCTTGAGCAGAGTGGTCCTTGGGTCTGATTTGGTATATACAGCATGGCCTATCCCATAGATAAGTCCGGTTTGGTCAAAAGCTTCCTTTCTGAGTATCTTAGCCAGGTAGCCTCCAATTTCCTCTTCATCATCCCAGTCCTTCACAGCGCTTTTGATGTCCTCCATCATATCCATTACCTTCAGATTGGCGCCTCCGTGCTGGGGGCCTTTCAGCGAGCCGACAGCAGCTGCTATTGCCGAGTAGGTATCAGTTCCGGTGGAGGTTACCACATGGGCAACAAAGCTTGAGTTATTGCCGCCGCCATGTTCTGCATGAAGTACAAGCGCCAGGTCAAGCAGTTCCGCCTCAGATGCCGTAAAGGATTTATCCGGGCGGATCATACGCAGTATATTTTCGGCTGTGCTAAGTTCCTTTGACGGGTTATGTACATACAGGCTCTTCCTATCATGAAAATGCACCTTTGCCTCATAACCGTAAGCCACCATAGTAGGGAAACGGGCTATCAGCTCAATACACTGCCTTAGTACATTTTTGATAGAAATATCATCAGGATTGTGGTCATAGGAATAGGACGCCAGAACACTCCTTGCCAGCTTGTTCATAATATCCTTGCTTGGCGCCTTCATGATCATATCTTCAGTAAAACCGGCAGGTAAGGTTCTCAGTTCTCCAAGAAGATGTTCAAACTCCTTCAGCTCTGACCTGCTGGGAAGCTTACCAAACAGCAGCAGGTAGCAGCATTCTTCATAGCCGAAGCGATTATCGCTCTGAAAGCCGCTCACAATATCATTTATCTCTAAACCCCTGTATAAAAGCTTACCTTCGACCGGCACCTTTTCTTCCTCATCGATTACATATGCCCTTACGTCGCCTATCTCTGTCAGTCCAACGAGCACTCCTGTACCATCCTCATTGCGAAGTCCCCTCTTAACGTTGTACCTCTTGTACAGTTCGGGGTCTATTCGGTCATTTTCCTCAAGGATCGTTCCAAGCTTATCAATGAGCTTTTGTCTTTCCTCAGCGCTCATATCATTGGATATACCGGCACTATAACCCTTTCCGGCAGCATTTTTTTTCTCCATCAACATACCTCCTCTAAAAAAATGGGGTCATAAACACGTCCCTCTGTACTATAGTTAGTTTTGTGTAAAACTATAACGTATTAATTAAAAAATATTGTTTTAGCCGCTGGTTCCATTATTAATGAGGTTGAGGCTGGCATTTCTTACATGCTGGGTCGTTAATTGCTCGGCTTTTTCAGCATCCTTATCAATAATAGCCTGCAATATCGCCTTATGCTCCTCCAATACCTCCTCAGCCCTTCTGGCACTGCTCATGGAGACCTTCCTGGCCTTTTGGACATAGTGGTGGAAGGTGCTCAGCGTATGCATCAGGGGCATGCTTTTACTGGCTTTGAATATTATGTCGTGGAACCTTGTATCAAATTTTAGCAGGTGGCCATAATCGCTTTTTTTCGTATAGAACTCTTCCAGATCGACAGCTTCCTTTAGCTCCTCCAGCTCATGGGGTGTTATCTTTTCTGTAGCCCATCTTGCAGCCAGGCCCTCGATCAGCATCCTGATCGTGTATATATCTTGTATATCCTGCTCAGATACACCCTTTACAGTCACTCCCTTGTTGGGTACCGACTGCACGAGTCCCTCCAGCTCCAACTGTCTGAGGGCTTCCCGTACAGGAGTGCGGCTGACTCCCAGTTCTTCCGACAGCTTTGTCTCAATGAGGCTTTCTCCCGGTTCATAAACACCGTTTAATATATCGTTCCTGATCTGGTTGAAGACCCTGCTGTGCAATGAATTGAATTGCGGATCTGAATCTCCGAATTCCTTCAATCTTTTCACTCCTTAAGGTTAGTTAGTGGTCATTACTTGCTTTGATTTCAGTGCAACTGTTACCTGCTCTGGTTCCTGTGCAGCTACTGCCTGTACTGATTACCAATACAGCCGTCACCTGCCCCTGCACCGATCCCCGCCGAAGCTATTGTCCGCTCTGGTTCCTGGTGTAGTTCAGAAGGCCGCCTGCTAGCATAATGTCTACTTGTCTGCCGGATAAAGCGGTCTTCACCCTTATCGTCGTGTTTGCTGTCCTGTTCTTTAGAACCAGCTCATTTCCGGCCTTTATCTGATCCCTTGCGTTTTCAAGCACAAGCACATCACCATTGTTTATCCTGTCATAGTCAGCTTCATCGGCAAATGTCATCGGCAGTATACCCGAATTTATCAGATTGGCCATGTGGATCCTGGCAAAGGATTTTGCCAGTACGCCCTTTACACCCAGCTGCAGCGGAGCCAGAGCAGCATGCTCACGGCTTGAACCCTGGCCATAGTTTGAACCGCCTATTATGAATCCCCCGCCGTTTTCCTTCGCACGCTTCGGAAATTCCGGATCGCAGGGAGTCAGGCAGTATTCTGCAAGGTAGGGTATATTGGATCTGTAAGGCAGCAGCTTTGCATTTGACGGCATTATGTGATCCGTTGTAATATTGTCCTCAACCTTGATGAGCACAGCACCTTCTATCTCCGAAGGCATTTCACTGTTTATCGGGAACGGCTTGATATTCGGGCCTCTTACTACCTGGACGTCATTGCCTTCAGGCGCAGGTGCAAGGACCATATTGTCATTGATGAAAAAGCTCTCAGGCATGCTTACAGCCGGAGCCTCACCCAGCGTGCGCGGATCTGTCAGAACACCTGTCAGCGCGCTTGCAGCGGCAGTCTCCGGGCTTACCAGATAAACTCCTGCCGACTTGGTTCCGCTTCTGCCCTCAAAGTTCCTGTTGAAGGTCCTGAGTGAAATAGCATTTGTGGATGGAGCCTGCCCCATGCCTATGCAGGGTCCGCAGGCCGACTCAAGTATCCTTGCCCCTGCAGCTACCATGTCAGCCAGTGCTCCTTCCTTTGCCAGCATCGTCAGCACCTGCTTGGAGCCGGGTGCAATAACCAGGCTTACATCAGGATGGACTGTTTTGCCCTTTAATATCTTTGCAACCTTTATCATATCCATATAGGATGAATTAGTACAGCTTCCTATCGCTACCTGATCCACCTTGATCTGCCCTATTTCTGCAATTTTCTCGACATTGTCCGGGCTGTGGGGCTTTGCGGCCATAGGCTCAAGGCTTCCAAGATCGATGGTTATTTCCTCATCATAAACCGCATCGGCATCAGGCAGCAGCTTGACCCAGTCATTCTCCCTGCCCTGGGCGTTCAAAAATGCCCTGGTCACTTCATCGCTCGGGAATATTGATGTGGTAGCTCCAAGCTCAGCACCCATGTTTGTGATGGTGGCTCTCTCAGGTACCGTCAATGAAGCTATGCCGTCACCGGCGTATTCAATCACCTTGCCGACGCCGCCCTTTACAGTCATGATCCGCAGTACCTCAAGGATAACATCCTTCGCCGATACCCACGGCTTCAAGCTGCCTTTGAGCATGACGCGGCAGACCTTGGGCATCATCATATAGTAAGGGCCTCCGCCCATTGCTACTGCCACATCAAGTCCGCCTGCACCGATTGCCAGCATGCCGATCCCGCCGCCTGTCGGTGTATGGCTGTCCGAACCCAGCAGCGTCATGCCCGGTACGCCGAAGCGCTCGAGCTGCACTTGATGGCAGATGCCGTTGCCGGGCCTGGAGAAGTATATTCCGTGCTTGGATGTGACAGTCTGTATATATTTGTGGTCGTCTGCATTCTCAAAGCCTGCCTGGAGAGTATTGTGGTCGATATACGCCACCGATTTCTTTGTCTTTACTCTCGGTATGCCTATGGCTTCAAACTGCAGATATGCCATTGTTCCGGTGGAATCCTGTGTCAGCGTCTGGTCTATTCTGATTGAGATTTCATTTCCGGCTATCATTTCACCGCTGATAAGATGCTCTTTTATGATTTTTTGCGCAAGATTTAACCCCATTTTTAAAACCTCTTTTCAGTCAATTTTCTATTAAAATACGTACCCGTACCCACCCTAAGACACCAGCCTTAGGGGGTTTTAAATTGTCAGCCTGCCAATATGTTCAGCAGCTTACAGCACCAGATCGTATATCTCCGGAGCCAGCAATTTCACCGCCTCTTCCAGCTCATTTTCCCCAAGGGCTGTCACCCTGCCGCTTTTATACTGCTCATCCACCCAATCTTTGATCCTCATAACCTTCTCGTCTCTCTTGTCGAGTCGCTTGTTCCCGGCAAAACCAAAGTAATTGTTGATCCAGTGGGCTATCCCGGCAGCGCCTGAGGTCTGGTTTATTGCAACTCCCACAGGCCTTTTGAGAAGCTTGTCGGTATTAAATATATTATATATTTCTTCATCCTTCAATAGGCCATCGGCATGAATACCCGCCTGAGTCATATTGAAACTTTTACCTACGAAAGGAGTCCTGGGAGGAATCGGGTAATCCAGTTCCTTTTCATAATACTCGGCAATCTCTGTGATCACCGTAGTGTCCATACCGTCAGTCGTCCCTCTCAGTTGAGCGTATTCAATCACCATCGCCTCAAGAGGTGTGTTGCCTGTTCTCTCACCTATGCCAAGCAGTGAGCAGTTTACGCTGGATGCGCCATACATCCATGCAGAGGCAGAATTCGACACTGCCTTGTAAAAGTCATTGTGCCCGTGCCACTCCAGCAGTTCACTAGGGAAGCCTGCATGGTGCCTGAGACCGTATATTATCCCCGGAACGCTTCTGGGAAGCGCAGCTCCCGGATAGGAGACACCATAGCCCAATGTGTCGCACGCCCTGATTTTTATCGGTACACCGCTCTCCTCGCTGAGCTTGCGGAGTTCCAGCGCAAAAGGCACTACGAACCCGTAAAAGTCTGCACGGGTTATATCTTCAAAATGGCAGCGCGGCTTAATACCTACTTCTATTGCGCTTCTTATTATGCCCAGATAGTGTTCCAAAGCTTGTTTTCTCGACATGTTCAGCTTCTTGAAGATGTGATAATCGGAGCAGCTGACCAATATGCCGCTTTCTTTCATATTCATATTCTTTGCCAGTTGGAAGTCATTCTTTGTTGCTCTGATCCAGCTCGTCACCTCAGGATATTCATAGCCTCTCTCCTGGCATTTATATACCGCTTCCTTGTCACGTTCGCTGTACAGGAAGAATTCACACTGGCGGATTATTCCATTGGGGCCTCCGAGCCTGTGCATAAAATCATACAGCTGTACGATCTGCTCCACGGTATATGGAGCCCTCGACTGCTGTCCATCCCTGAAGGTGGTGTCCGTGATCCATATTTCATCTGCCGGGTACATCGGCACCCTTCTGTGGTTGAATGCGCACTTTGGTATCTCGTCATAAGCGAAAATTTCCCTGTAAAGGTTGGGAGCAGCAATATCCTGCAATGCATAACGGTACTGGGTCTGTTCCAATGTATTGGTCTTCTTGTTGAATTCCAGCATATAATCACCTTACTTATCGATTATTTGTATATTTGTATCATTGTATACAATTGTACAATTTGTGTCAATTAAATTTATTCAACATTTTTCTCCATTGGTTATATAAAAGGAGGATTTTAGCGTTTAATATCGAAATAAATAGTATTGCTAATATTGCAATAAACGGAGGGGGATAGAAATGGCTGAAAAAAAGAAAGCTACGTCAAAATCAATCAATGAACATGTTTCACTTCAGGGCAAACTCACATTAATTGCAACAGCAGTAGTAGGCGTTTTGATGACCACCGTATTCGTTTTGATCACAGGAAAATTCGGCATATCACTGCTGGTATTGGTAACAGCTTTTTTAACCTATCTTGCGCTGCGCCTCATAAATAATATAGTATCAAAAAAGATATCTGAACAATTTGAAGCCGAGCTTGCAGTCATTAAAGAGGGCGATTACTCAACATTTCTGGAACCCAGATATTTTGGCTCTTTCTCCGGTATTGCTTCCACTCTTAACGCAGTTTTGAGCGATATAAGAAATCTGGTCGACGGCTTTTTCGCAATGTCAATATCAATAATGCAGGCCTCGCGAAAGGTTGGAGCTACGGCCGGCAAAACAGTAAGCTCCATTACCGAGATCTCAAAGACAGTGGATGAGATAGCAAAAGGCGCGTCTGATCAGGCAGCCGATGCGCAGAATGGTGTTCAGCTTGTCGATAAATTATCCGAGCAAATCGATTTTGTTTCACAAAGCTACGGAAGCGTCATGGATGAAACCGATAACATACACAAGCTCAATGATATCGGTCTTAACTCTGTAATGGTATTACGACAGAAATCGGCAGAAAGCTTCAATTCGACAGAAAAAATATTCTCTGTTGTCGAAAACCTTACCAACACCACGAAAGACATAGGCAAGTTCGTGCAGTCAATCGAGGATATCGCGGAACAAACCAATATGCTCGCTCTGAATGCCGCTATCGAAGCTGCCAGAGCAGGCGAAGCCGGTAAGGGCTTTGCAGTGGTGGCTGAAGAGGTAAGACAGCTCGCAGATCAGAGCAGGCAGTCTACCGAAGAGATCATCCATCTGATGGAAAACATCAGCGAGGAATCACAAATGGCTATCAAGGCCATGGAAATGATGCGTAATGCATCCGAGGAACAGAATATCGCTGTTGACAGTACGAATAAAGCCTTCGATGATATAGCAAACGGGATTAGTACGATCGTTGAGAAGATCAAGGCTGTCAATGATGCAGTTGTAGGAATGCAGTCAGATAAGGATAATGTTATATCTGCTATCGAAAACATCTCCTCTGTTTCTGAAGAGACGGCAGCATCCAGCCAGGAGGTTGCGGCTACCACAGAACAGCAGCTGAGGGAAATCGATGAAATGAAAGTCGCTGCAGTCCAGCTTGACGATCTTGTCCAGGAGCTTGACAAAAAGCTCAAGAAGTTTAAGATCAAATAAGTCCCGTTAAGAACCTGAATACAATTAAAAGGCCTGTCTCAAATCAAAATTTGAACAGGCCATTTTTTATCATTTTTAAGCGCAATACTCAGATAATGTACTCCTTCATTATGACAGCAGCTTCTGCTCCGGGAAAAACTGCGCGGGCTTCCGAAAGCAGCTCATCAATATCATATTCGGGCCAAAAATGTGTCAGCAGCAGTCTCCCTGCTCCGGCACGGGCAGCGGCTGTGCCGCACTGGGCGGCCGTCATATGGACAGCTCCTTCTGTCAGATCCCGCTCCAGGAGTCCTGCGTCCAGCATCAGCATATCTGCATTCCGGGCAAAATCAACAATATCATCGGTCCATGAGGTATCCCCTGAAAACACGAATTTCTTGCCGCCGCATTGAGCACAAACTGCGTAGTCCATATAAGGATGCTTCATTCTGGCAAAAGACAGCTTAATGTCACCAATGTCGAGCTTTGTATCGCAGGATACAGCCTCAAGTATGAACGCATCCTTTGCATCCAGCCTGTTATACTCCGCCGCAGGTTCAGAAGGCGCATACACTCTCATAAGCCTGTCAAAGCTGCCGCGTTTTCTTTTGATCTCAATGGCGTACTTCATAACGTACATATCGGACACATGGTCACTGTGAAGGTGTGTCAGAATAACAGCGTCCAGCTTGTCTATAGCGATTTTTCCCTGCAGATTTGCCAATGTACCGTTTCCGCAGTCAATCAAAATGTTCGCGCTCCCGCTCTGTAAAAGATACCCGGAGCAGGCGCCGCCCGCCGCCGAGAATGGTCCATTGTTCCCCAGTACCGTCAGCTTCATGGATCGTTCCTCCTGTTAAGAACTTGCAAATCAGGCATTTCCTTGCGTTATCAGCCAATATGCTTCTCTATGCCTGTCTTGGATAATATCAATGTCAAAATATACCCAAGAATTGCGCTGAGTATACCCTGCACCGAGTTGTAAGGAATCTCCGCTACAGCAGCCATCAGGCCGAAGGCCTCGTCAAAGGCACTCAACAGGAACGCCTCTGCAAGAAAGTATCCCGCAACCATAATGACAGCACCGGCAACTACTGCTGCTATCAAACGGCCGTGCTTCAAGCCCCCGGCTTTACGCATTTTTGATATCAGTAAACCGACTGCAAGTCCCTCTGCTCCCTTTACAACAAATGTGATGGGCGCAAACAGAAAACCGCCGAAAGCCAGATCCGCCAGCGCAGAGCCGGCACTTCCCGCGATCATGCCACCTATTGGGCCGAGGAATGCGGCCGCGAGCATGATGACAGAATCGCCAAGGTTAAAATATCCGCCGGGCAGCGGTGTTGGTATCTTAGTAAAATATGTAGCCAAAAACACAAGCGCTATTAACAGTCCGTTTAGTACAATCTTTCTTGTCGAATTTGTTTTCATGTAGATTCCCCCTTTATTGTATGATAACACAGAAGCAATGCCCATGTGATCAGCCTGAACATGGGATCATTCCGGATTAGGATAATTTTAAACGCATCACCATACATTGTCAAGTGGAGAAATGTCAGGTATTAACGAGGCATAAATGTATCTAAATATGCGTATGCAGTTTTATTACGGCAGTACCTCATGCAGTCTGGCTGAATTGACCGTGACAGCCTTCATCTTCAGTCCATTATAGGCCGAAAGCGCGGTCCCGCCTGTAAAATCGCGGTTACCGGGCTCTCCGTCCTCAATAATAACAAGGGAGGAGGCGTATGACGCGGCCTCCAGATTCCTTATATTCTGATGACCGAAGGGCATATCGCATAATATCGTTAAATCCGCAGCCTTCACCAGGTTTATGTTCTCTTTTAACGTGTCGTCGTCGATTTCGCTGAATGGCCGGCATGAAAGCGCTTTGATCCCAAAGACATCTGCACAGCTCAGATCGCTGTCACCGTGGGAAAACACGCCCGCCGTTACAGTATAGCCATTTTCGAAAAGCTGCCTTATAACGCCCGAAGCAGAGCCTCCCCCGCCTATCACATGTACCTTCATTCCTCTCCTTGTGTCGTTTCCGCCGGACAGGTGAAAGTCTACAAGGCCTGTGATCCTGTTTCTGTATACAAGAGCATTTACGCCATATGCCAGCCTCAGATTGTCCTGGGTTATCACTGACTCGGGCGGCCCGTCTGCAATTATTCTGCCGTCTTTCATCAAGATCAGCCTGCTGCAGTAGCGGACAGCCGTCTTGAGGTCGTGTACAGCAGCAATGACTGTTTTCCCGTTGCTGCATAGATCCGCTGAATATTTGAATATTTGCTCCTCATATGCAATATCAAGGCTGGCTGAAGGTTCATCAAGAAGTATCAGGTCTGTTTCCTGAGCCAGCGCCTTTGCAAAAAGCACTCTCTGTCTCTCCCCTCCTGACAGCGTATTTATCATTCTGTTTTCCATCTTCAGCGTATCGGTATATCCCATGTACTTACGTGCTGCAGCATAATCCTCAGCACTCTCAGGTTTGAATCTTCCCAGCTTGTGATATCGGCCCGTCAGCACTATATCCAGCACCTTGAAAGGGAATGTAACAGATGTGTCCTGATGCAGCATTGCAACCTTTGACGCTGCTTCCCTGGCGTCCATTGTGACGGTATCAAGGCCGTCCAGTTCTATGCATCCGTCTCCCCTGTAAATGCCGTTGATGCATTTCATCAAGGTGGTCTTGCCCGCGCCGTTTGGACCGATAAGGCCAATGAACTCGCCTCTGTCAGCCTTCAGAGATATGTCTTTTAAAATATTCACATTGTTTATCTGAAAATCGAGCCCTGTGATCTTTAGCAATTGCGTCAAAACATCTCACCCTCCCTCCTGGTCTTTATCAGCAGGTAGAGAAAGAACGGCGCACCAAGCATCGAGGTTATTATGCCAACGCTGATCTCTCCTGAGACAGGCAGTCTGGCTAGGATATCGCAGCCTGTAAGGAATATGGCCCCTCCGAGAGCGCTGGCCGGCAGCAATATACGGTGATCCGGCCCTGTAATGAGTCTCATTATATGCGGGACAATAAGCCCTACAAAGCTGACCGGTCCGCACACCGATACCGCTGTTGCAGTGATGAGAGAAGTAATGAGCAGCAAAAGCTTCCTGGAGCGCGCCGGTTCAAGGCCGACGGAGCGCGCCTCTTCCTCTCCGAGCAGCAGCAGGTTCAGATCCCGGGAGAATATTACCAGAACCAGAACCAGAATAATAACAGGACCGGCCACCAGCTTGACCTGATCCCACATCATACCGTTCAGGCCGCCAATAGTCCAGAAAATATAGCTTCTCACTTCGTAATCGTTACTGTTGGTAAGTATCAGCTGGGTCACAGCACTGATGAAGGTACTTACTGCCAGACCTGATAATATAAGTGTCAGCGGCGATATGCTTCCCTTCCTTAAAGAAAGAAAGTATATCAGAGTTACTGCAGTAATTGCTCCTGCTGCCGCAAACAGAGGCAGCAAATATATGCTGCTGGCCGAGAACCCAAGAGATATGGCAATAACAGCCCCCAGGCCGGCTCCACTTGATACTCCCAGTATTCCCGGGTCCGCCATCGGGTTGCGGAACATACCCTGCATCACTGTCCCGCTGGCTGCAAGCGCGCTGCCTGCGAGGCAGGCGATTATGACCCTGGGAAGCCTTACCATGTATATTATTGAAACCTGGTCCTTCGGAAGTCCGGGGTCCTTTATGAATCCCATGCCGGCCAGTATGATCCTGAAGGATCTGCCAAGAGGCACATATACCGCTCCTACTGCGACTGCCAGCACTATTATGAACAGCAGGACTGCCAGCATCACCGGCAGTACCCTGCTCATTTTTTTGTATACGGTATTCTCAGCCATTATCTCACAATCACCCTTTATACCGGATTTTATGTGTTTTTCCAATTACCGCTGCTTGTCGCCCATGAGTCACGCCGCAGAACAGCTTATCTCGCAATAACACGTTATTCAAACAGCTCTGGGTATGCAGCTTTTGCCACATCCTCGACTGCAAGCACTACATACTGGGAAATAGCACTGATGTGAGGGTTGGACACTGAAATGATTCTATCCTCGCTAATGGCCTTGACTGTTTTTAGGCTCTGGTCATTTTTCAATGTATCCTTCATACTGTCGAATGTGTTTTTCTGATCATAATACCATGATGGCAATATAATAATGTCGGGATTGAACTCTATGATTTTTTCCTTTGAAATAACAGGCCAGCCTTCAATACCTGCCCTTGATATTACATTGATCAGCCCCGCCCTTGTCACAATATCATCAAAGTTTGTGCCAAGGCCGCTGCTGCCCAGCTCACCATAATCCATTACGGTGAGCTTTTGCTCGGGCTTGAGACTCGAGAGCTTTTCTTCGACTGCTTTAAGTTTTTCATCCATCCATTCCACTAATTCCTGACCTTTTTCGTCTGCTCCGACAACGTTTGCCAGCTCAAGTATCACAGCCTTCTGTTCATCGATGTTTCCGGGAGTTTTAAAGGCATAGACCGTGATGCCGGCATCCCTCAGCTGCTTTAAATATTTGGCCTCAGCCCAGGTATCCAGTATGATCAGATCAGGGTTGAGAGCTATGATGTTTTCAACCTGGTCCATTGTTGTCCTGGCTCCGATCCCGGCAGCTTCAGCGGCAATATTGGATATTCCCTCGTCATCTGCGTACCTTGTCAACGATACGAGCCTGCTTTTATCGATCATGCCGAAAAGCATCTCATCGACGCCCAGATTTAGTGAGAGTATGCGCTGCGGTTCACTTTCTATCGTCATTTCAAAACCATTGCCATCCGTTACTGTCCTTGGAAACTTTTGCACCTTGGCTGTCTCATCCTGACCCTCATTAACAGTCACATCTTCTGTTCCATTCGTATCGGCCGGCGACGGCACCTCTGTTGTCACATCAGTTCCCTGCCCGCTGGAGGGCATATTGCTTTCCGAAGCCGATTGTGGTTCAGACCCCTTATTCCCGCACCCTGCCATTGAAGCCAGCAATAATATTGATGTCATTATTGCAATCAAAACGCTAAACCTTTTTTTGTTAAAAATAAACATATTTATCCTCCATCTAAATGTTGATTTTAAAACTCGATTCCCTTTCGTGCATCAATGCCCTTTTTGGCAGGGTGCTTTACAGCTATGATTTCTGACACATAATCCGCCATGCCCGTAAGCTCGGGCGGTGCGTCTCTTCCTGTCAATATCAGCTCCAGCTTGTCCGGCTTGCCGCTGATAAAATGAAGAAGCTTTTCATTGGAAATCATACCGGTTGACAGCGCTCCCATCACCTCATCCATTATCAGCATATCGCACTCGCCCTTTTCTGCAGCATTAACTGCATATTCAAAGATACTGCGCTGCTCTGCTTCTGCCTGGGATTTCTCCTCACTCGTCATCTGCCACGTGAACTTTTTTGTTTCCGTTCCTCTGTGGAGCACAAATCCGGGCTCCAGCTTCTTCAAGCTGTACATCTCTCCGGTGGGCATGCCCTTGAGGAACTGTACCATGAGCACCCTCATGCCCTGCCCGCAGGCCCTGACGCCAAGCCCTACAGCCGCTGTAGTCTTTCCCTTTCCATCCCCGGTATATATATGTATCAATCCGCTCATTCGACAAATTCCTTCCAGTAAAATACAGACGTTGCTTTTGTTTCTCCGATCTTCAGCAAAAAAGCCGCCTGACAGGTCAGGAGGCTTCATTATACATATACAGATGTTCGATCGACATCATATGCACCCCCTATCTCTCGTAGAGTAATGGTGTTATCGTACAGGCAGGTCTTCTGGCTTAAGCGTCATCGCTCAGCCGCTCCTTCCCGGTTTCCCAGTGGCGTGCGGCAGAACTCTTCTATTACAGCGGCGGGACCGCGTGGGAATCAAACCCACTTCCCTGTTCGAGCACAAGGCTCTGCACCGGCATTTTGCCGGTACCTGTACAAGTATTCAATTGACATTTCACAAACAGTTTATACTATTGTCACCGGTATTTCAACATAAATATTTTCATATTACAACAAATGACCCTTTGCAAAGTAATTATGTAATTCAGCTGTTGATCTCACCCAGCTTGAATTTCTCATGTATCGCATTGACTGCGCGCTCGGCTTCCTGTACATCAACCAGCACTGATATTTTCATTTCGGAGGTTGTTATCATATGGATATTTATATCCGCATCATATAAAGCCTCAAACATCGTCGATGCCACCCCGGGGTTGTTCACCATTCCTGCACCGACAACGGAAACCTTTGAATATTTTACAGAATGCTTGACTTCCTTGGCATTGAGCATTCCGAGGTTTGCATTGATCACCTCGAGAGTTTTATGCAAATCGGCTTTTTTTATGGTAAAGGATATATCCTTGGTATCATCCCTGCCGATGGATTGCAGTATAACATCAATGCTGATCTTTTCTCTGGCCAGCAATGAGAACAGCTTGAAGGCCATTCCGGGCCTATCCTCGATCCCTATGACTGCAACCCTTGCAATATCGTTATCCCGGGCGACTCCCCTGACAAACATTTTTTCCACGCTGCCTACCTCCTTTACTACCGTTCCCTGTGAGTTGTTAAGGCTAGATCTGACCACCAGCTCTACGCCGTACTTTTTTGCCATCTCCACCGATCTGTTGTGAAGTACATTTGCTCCCAGACTTGCAAGCTCCAGCATCTCATCATAGGAAATATCACTGAGCTTTGATGCATCCTTGACGATCCTCGGATCTGCTGTATATACGCCATCCACATCCGTATATATTTCACACAGATCAGCCTTGAGCGCTGCGGCCAGAGCAACTGCCGTCGTGTCCGAACCACCCCTGCCGAGTGTGGTTATATCGTCATATTTGTTCAAGCCCTGGAAGCCCGCCACAATAACAATGTTTTTCGCATCGAGCTCCTTGAACAGTCTTTCCGTTTCAATGCTCTTTATCCTTGCATTTCCGTATTGGCTGTTGGTTAATATCCCTGCCTGATGGCCGGTCAATGACACAACATGGTATCCTGATTTTTCGATTGCCATGGCCAGCAGCGACATAGATATCTGTTCCCCGGTGGACAGCAGCACATCCATTTCACGTTTTGACGGATTCTCATTGATTTCATAAGCCTTAGTCAGCAGCTCATCTGTTGTGTCACCCTGCGCAGATACCACTACTACAACAGAGTGGCCCTGTTTGTATGTATCCACGATTCTCGCTGCAACATTGAATACCCTCTCTGCATTTGCCACTGATGTACCGCCATACTTCTGCACGATCAAACTCATAGGCATTTACCTCCTTCTGGCACCGCTATATCCTGTCATTCAAGTATCCTGACAATATTGATTATATCTTTTACCGATGCGATCCCCTTTAGCTTTTCAATACGATCGGAAAGCGCCGCTTCCGTTATTATCGAGGTCCTGAAAGCCAGCTCGCTCTCATTATCCATACTCTCTTGTTTGATATACTCTACATTTCCAAAGACATTGCCAATGTATTTCGCTGCCTCTGTTTTGTGCCTGACAGCCACCCTGATGAAGAATGCGGTTTCACTTTCTTCAAAGGGTACCAGATTGTCTCTGTCCTTTCTGTTCCATACATTGCTGGTACATTCATTATGCTTTGCAATATCTATAATATCGGCTATAACCGCACTGGCTGTAGGGAGCTTCCCGGCGCCTCTTCCATAAAACATCGCATCGCCTATTGCATCACCGCTGACTACAATTGCATTGAAAACATCTTCAACATTTGCCAGAGGGTGGTCTTTGCCTATGATCGCAGGCGTGACCCTGGCAAATATCCTCTCTCCTTCCCTCTTACTGACACCGATCAGCTTGATGACCGAATCCATCGCCTCTGCGTATTGCATGTCAGCCAGGCTTATTTGGGAGATACCTTCCGTATATATATTATTGCAGTCCACGAATTCATTATATGCAATTGACGACAAAATAGCTATTTTCCTGCATGCATCATGGCCTTCTACATCGGCGGTCGGATCGGCCTCCGCATAACCGTTCTGCTGGGCGCCCTTTAATGCGTCACTGAAATCCATGCCCTCTTTGCGCATTTTAGTAAGTATATAATTGGTA
Source organism: Bacillota bacterium (assembly GCA_023412665.1). Lineage (GTDB taxonomy): Bacteria > Bacillota > Clostridia > Acetivibrionales > DTU013 > DTU013. Next base: position 21,961 of record JAEZCA010000002.1, on the reverse strand, counting down.
GTGCCATTCAATATTCCTGTTATTCCATTTATGACATTGGCAGCGAGGCACTGGCTCAATGGCCTGATAATAGGGATGCCTCCGCCAACGCTGGCTTCAAAAAGATAGCTGACTCCGTTTTCTGATGCCATTTTCAGCAGCTCCGGTCCATGGGAAGCGACAAGCTCCTTGTTTGACGTCACGACATGCTTTCCTGCGGCAAATGCTCTCTTTGTGAACTCATGTGCAGCTCTGGTTCCTCCTATGGTCTCGGCAACAACTTTAATATCAGCGTCACCAAAGACATCCTCCGGCTCCTTCGTGAAGAGATCACTGTCGGGACTACCCGAGAAATCTCTGATATCCAGAATTTTTTTGACCCTGATTGGCTCTCCTGCCCGGGTTGCTATGCTCTGGCCGTTTTTCCGTATGACCTCGGCCACACCCGAGCCTACCACTCCGTATCCAAGTATCGCTATATCCATAAAATCAAGCCTCCCCTTGATGGTTCCATCTATTCCCTCGCAAGTATTTCCTGCCGACGTACGCCTTCCACTTCCCCTATGCTCTCCATCAGTTGGCCGATGTCCATTGTCATCCCCGTTGTAGCAATTGATATCGTTACATCCGCAAGTCCGTTTATCGGCATATTCTGATTAATTGTGATAATGTTGGCCCTTGACTGTGCAATCTTGTTTATAATACTTGAAAGTATTCCCGAAAAATCCTCCACTACAAAAAAAAGTGTGATCACTCTGCCCCTCGAGGTTTCATAAAAAGGAAACACACAGTCCTTATACTTATAAAAAGCGCTTCTGCTCAGTCCGGCTTCTCTGACGGCGTCGTTTACCGTCTTGATTTTTCCCGAGCTTAGCAGTTTTTTTGCTTCGATGACCCTGGAAAATACCTCCGGGAGCACTCCACTGTCTACCAGGAAATATGTTGAGTTATTATCCATATATGCTCCTGACTGTCCTCCATGGACGCACATTTGTGTTCCGTTTGTGTAATATTAGCACATATTGGTCTGAAAATCAATACGATTTGAAAATTCAGGTGGAAGTTTATCTCTCCATCCTACTCATGGTCCAAAGGCTTGATGTGTACTATATAGCACAAGACTGAAATTCGTAAAGAGTCGGTTTTTTTACCCATCACAAAAAATGATAGATATTTATAAGCCTCACATTTATCTTATTGTTCCTATGGGCTCCGGGACTCATCAGCTTCAGAGTCCTGGGACGGACCAGCTTCAATATCCAGCAGATTCTCCACAACTCTGGTCGAATTATTCCTGACGAAGGATTTTTCCCAGCTGGTCACATAATCTCCAATTCCCCACTCAGCCATTATTACAGTGCTGCCCTCCTCAAGCTGAAGCTTTGCTATAGGCTGTTCGGAAAGTGTTCTGTTTTTTATAGCATATATAAGGATTTCACTGCGGGTCAGTATCACGGCAATATCTTTATTAGGTGATGTATAAATATCAATAGCCTGCGGCAGCTTATCCTTCATATTGGTCCACGGGACATGCAGCACATCATAAGCCACCATATTCGACGGCGGCAGCAGGTTCAGGTTGAAATCCATATAGGGTATCTGTCCATGACCATCAGGGTCGATGCGTCCTTTAAAAAACCAGTGTCCCGTTTTTCTGTACAGTGCAAAATTCTTTTCCTGCAATTCATTATCAAATATAACTATACCTTCATATCCCGAATCCTTAAGTACATCTGAAATAGCGTTCTCCATAGCCATCGTACCGTTTTCGCCCACCATGTCTGATATTTTTATACCATCGATATTCGACAGGTTATCTACCGGCAGGGTTCTCAGTGTCTTTTCCACTAAGGTGAGTGGCAAAGCGGGCATTTCATCAGAAATGGCGGCGGAGCCGGCTGCACTGGCGGTCTGGCTGCCGGTCTGGCTGCCGTAGATCGTATTTTCCACACAGACATAGTCATTTCCTACATAAACTATGGCCTTTCTGGATTTTGTCTCGATTCTGTCAGATTCGTTTTCAAACACTAAGCCTGTAATCTTTCCCTGCTTATTTGAAACCTTATAGGCGCTGAGTTTATCTTCAAGTCCAAGGGAGCCTGGCCTTTTTTCAACAATCAGCTTCCAGAAGCCATCCATTCTCGGCAGATAAATATCATCTGCATACAGTACCTGGCGGACAGAGCGGTCATCACTGGAGATCCAGTAAGTACCGTATTTGTAATCCCCAAGGCCGTCGGCAGTTTTTACAGGGATCCTGACACTCATAAGGAGACCGGAGCGAAGGGACTGATTTTTGATCCTTGAGTCATCAAGTATATCCAGATCATTTTCGTTTGCTGCTGTTTTCAGATCATTGCTGAATTCATCCGATATTTTTTTCATACAATAGTAGTTGTCATCTATTACAGCAATTTTTGTGTCCTTCTCATCTTCAATGAATTCAAACAGGAAATTATCTTCTGAATAGATGGTAGTCACTATGATCTCACCGTTATCGTAATCCAGCTCTTCAGGCAGACCGGTTTGTTTATGCAAAAAATATTCATATACATTGACGCGTTTCACTTTATATCTGATATCCGTATATATCTTGTTTTCAAACATCAATGCGTTCTGTGAGAATCCGACTGTTTCGCCTTCCATTGGACCAGCTTCGTCGGCAACCGCTGCTGCGCCTTCTGAAAGGCTGCTTTCCAGCGTCCAGGTCCCGGCGAATGGCACTTCCTGTATCGACGGGCTCATTATTCTATCGGTATTTTCCGGCACCGCCTGTGAGCATCCGGACAATACGACCGCAGTAACTATCGCCAGTATCAATATGTAATATGCAGGTGAAACCTTCCTCATACTTTTACTTCCTCCGTGACAGCAGGAATCCTAATGACTACTCTTGTGCCCTTGTTCGTATTGCTGTAAATAGAAAGAGTGCCATCCATCAGCTTTATTATTTCATCACATATGGACAGGCCTATTCCGCTGCCAGACTTGCTGTTCCTTCCCTTGAAGAACTTTTCCTTTATATACGGCAGTTCATCCTCTGGAATACCGCAGCCGGTATCGCTTACAGTGAATATGACCTCTCCTCCGCTTGCCACCGACTTGAAAAGCACGCTGCCGCCTGACGGGGTAAATCTGAAAGCATTGTCAAGTATATTGATTATGACCTGCTTCAGCCTGTTCCCGTCGGTTTGTATCTCAGGCAGCTCACCCTCGACCTCCACACTGAAATGCAGACCGTCTCTGGCTGCCCTTGGGGCCAGCTGTCTGCCTACTGTGTCAACGAATTCTTCCAGCTGCACATTTTCCTTTCTTATGGTAAGCTTTCCGGATACCAGCCTCGAGAAGTCCAGTAATTCCGCCACCATTGCCGTCAGCCTGTCACATTCCTTCTCAATGATATCAAGGCCGGTCTCCAGCAGCTCCCTGTCCTCTCCGTCGACCTCCATCAGCGTAACGGCCCAGCCCTTGATAGAGGTCAGAGGCGTTCTCAATTCATGGGATATGGATGAGATGAATTCGTTTTTCACCCTGTCTCTCTTGTTGATCTCATCTGCAAGGTAATTCAGTGTATCGGACAGCTTTCCTATTTCATCATTGTAGGTCTTCTTGCTGCGGACATCGATATCTCCGGATGCCATACGTGCAGCAACGTTTGTGACCCTCTTTAAAGGATTTACGATGGAATTTGAAAGCAGAAAGCTTAAGATTATAGAAATTATTGCCACGACAGCGCCAATTACGATAAATATATTGGAAACAGACCTGACATCTTCATCGACACCCTTCAGAGTACTAATGAAACGCAGTACTCCCACTGTTTCGCCATCGACTGTCAGCGGGGTTGAGACCGCCATAATGCCATAGCTGTCATACGGCACCTTCCCGGACCACGCCCCCCTGCCTGTTTCAAGCGCTTTCTCAACGTCCGGCATCCTTTCGTTCTCACCGGGTATATAGCCTATCGAATCCATCAACACCCTGCCACTGGTATCAAGTATCTGGACCTGAGCGCTTGTCTGTTTCCAGAAAGTATCCACATTGTTCATGACATTGTCGGATAATGACGCATCAGAAAAATACCTGGCATACATTTCGCACGATACCCTTACCTGGTTGTAAAGGTTCGCTTCCAGGTTGCTGTAATAATTGACACGGACTATGTTTATTATCAATGTCTCCAAAACAAGTACCGTGAGAATTATAATCAATATGAAACCAACGGTCATTCTTTTTCTGATACTCAGAACCATTTTTAGGATTACTCCCTGTCTTGCAGCTTTAGCCGCACATACCGCTATCGACCCTGTACGGATCTTACTTATCGCACCATCTGTAGCCGTACCCCCACACAGTTTCGATATATTGCGGTTTTGACGGGTCAGCCTCGATTTTTTCACGTATCCTTCTTATGTAAACATCCAGGGTTTTGAGATCGCCAAAATAGTTTCTGCCCCAAACCGAGTTAAACAGCTCGTTACGGCTCAATGCCCTGCCAACGTTTGACATGAACATTTTTAAAACTGAGAATTCAGTAGGCGTCAGCTCGATCTCCTCACCATCCTTGAAAAACTTCTGTGACTTTAGATCCATAACAAGATTTTTATACTCCAAAGGAGCATCTTCAGGTATTTTTGACCTCTCCATCCTTCTTCTGACCGTATTTATCCTTGCAGTCAGCTCCCTCGGATTGAAGGGCTTGACCATGTAATCATCAGCCCCCAGCTCGAGTCCTGTGATCTTGTCAATATCCTGTCCTCTTGCGGTCAGCATTATAATGATAATATCAGGCATCAGGTCTCTGAGTCTTTTGCATACCTCAAAGCCGTCGATTCCCGGCAGCATGACATCCAGCACCAAAACCTCGGGCTTGTATGCTTCAGCCATTTCAACAGCCTTTTCACCCGTATCTGCCTCCAATACGTCAAATCCGCTTCTCTCCAGATTTATTGCTATAAATTTTCTTATAGACGCTTCATCCTCAACTACCAATACCTTGACCTTTGCTTCACTCATTCCGGTACTCCGTTTTACATAAAAATAATATAATATAATTCTACAATATTTTTGGAATAGGTTCTATTGATATTATAGAAATCGATTTGTTATATATTAGAAACATATATTGAATTTTATCTCAGGAGATCATTTTAGATTCACGTGCAGCCCGTCTGCCGACTTCGATGGCCGTCCTGTAGATGCACGTATAAAGGTTGTCGATATCTGCTTTTTTTGTCAACAATGTAAAAATCTCAACGAATACTTGCTGTGTCAATTGACCAGCTACAAATTCATTTCCGCACTCGCTCAATAAGAAATTGTAGACGATTGCCTGATGAGGATCTGTTAGCTCCTCAAACGCTTCTATTCCGCCATCTTTAGCTATTTTAAGAAGTTGCTGCTCGTGATCGCTCATTATCTGCTGCCTCCATATTTATAATACATTCTGCCGGGAAATAATTATTTAACAATTGGTTAAAATTATCAAATATTATATTTGAATGGATTTATCGTTGCTTTTCGGTTGTTTTTATTTTTGCACAATTTTGAATTTTTGCTTAAACACCTTGATATATTATGTTATGATAAATACATTGCATAACTATATGACACAAGGAGGGATAGCTTTGTCCGATACGATAAAACAAATCGCTGACCGTATCCGGGAAATCAGGGAAGTATCCGGCATCTCTGCTGATACCTTGGCTCACAGGCTCAACATACCATTGGATGACTATATGAAATATGAGGATGCACAGGAAGGTGTTCCAATATCGACTCTTTACCAGATAGCGGGTATATTGAAGGTTGAATTGACCGAGCTTCTTACCGGCTCTACGCCCCACCTTCACAGCTATTGCCTGGTAAAAAGCGGTGAAGCTCCGTATATAGAGCGCTATAAGGGATACAGGTTCCAGAGTCTTGCCTTCAGCTTCATGAACAAGAAGGTCGAGCCTCTTCTCGTCACCATCGACCCTGAAGAGAACAAAAAAATGTCGCTCGTGACACATCCCGGCCAGGAGTTCAATTTTGTGCTGGAGGGTCGGATCAAGGTGATACTTGGCGGCAAGGAGCTGATATTGGAACCTGGCGATTCATTGTACTTCGATCCGAACATACCCCATGGCCAGACAGCCGTGGATGACAAGCCTGGCAAGTTCCTGACGGTGATCTTGAACGATAAATAGCTACATCTGCATGACATTACCTATATTGTGTGACATTCCTCGGCCACAGAGAAATACCCCTGTCATTGAGTGTCACCATACTATATTCAAAGGAGTTTATAAGAATATGCTAGAGAGATTTTTGCCGCGTATGGAATTTGATTCATATGAGGATTTTAAAAACAACTACAATGTACATATACCGGAGAACTTTAATTTCGCTTATGATGTCATTGACCAGTGGGCAGCTGAATGTCCTGACAAGACAGCATTGGTCTGGTGCAATGACGACGGTGATGAACGTATATTCTCATTTGGTGATTTGAAGAAATTCAGCGACAAGGCGGCAAACCTGTTCAAATCCCACGGCATTAAGAAGGGCGATGTAGTTATGCTGCTTCTGAAAAGGCGCTGGCATTACTGGGTTTGCACACTGGCTCTGGAAAAGGTCGGAGCGATTTCAGTTCCCGCTACCGTACAGCTGACAAAGAAGGATATTGTTTACCGCAACAATGCGGCATCGGTCAAGATGATAGTATCTGTTGATGACCATGAAGTACTGGCTTACATAGAAGAAGCCCTTGAGGAGTCCCCCACAGTCAAATGCAGGGCTATCATCGGCCAGCAGAGGGATGGCTGGCTGAACTTTGACGCTGAACTTGCAAATGCATCGGAATGCTGGACAAGACCGACAGGAGCCGATGCGGCAGGCGGCCACGACAATATGCTGATGTATTTCACCTCGGGCACCACAGGCATGCCCAAGATCGTAGTGCATGATTTCATTTATCCAATAGGCCATATCGTTACAGCCCACTACTGGCAACGGCTCGACAGCGACGGACTGCACCTGACGGTCTCTGAATCGGGCTGGGCAAAATGTGCCTGGGGCAAGATCTATGGCCAGTGGATATGCGGAGTTGCAATCTTTGTTTATGATATGGAGAAATTTGTTCCTGAAAAGCTAATGCATATGATGGAAAAGTACAGGATAACTTCCTTTTGTGCACCGCCGACTATATATCGCTTCCTTATAAAGGAGGATCTGTCCAAATACGATCTTTCAAGCGTCAAAATGGCCTGTACCGCTGGCGAACCGTTGAACCCCGAGGTTTACAACCAGTTTAGAAAGGCTACGGGACTAAAGATAATAGAAGGCTTCGGGCAGACTGAAACGACTGTCCTTTGCGCCAATTTCCAGTGGATCGATCCGAAACCGGGATCAATGGGCAAGCCATCCCCCCTGTATGATATAGATATAGTGGATGACGACGGCAATAGCTGCCCCCCCGGCATTGAAGGAAGGATCATTATCAAAGGGCTTGACGGCGGCCTGCCTCCGGGACTTTTCAAAGGCTATTACAGGGATGAGGAAGCCACATCCCGAGTTTGGAACAATGGCGCCTATGATACCGGTGATGTGGCCTGGCGTGATGAGGACGGCTACTACTGGTTTGTGGGACGCTCAGACGATGTTATAAAGTGCTCCGGCTACAGGATAGGGCCCTTTGAAGTCGAAAGCGCGCTGATGGAACACCCGTCCGTGCTGGAATGTGCTGTCACAGCAGTGCCGGATCCTGTCAGAGGGCAGGTGGTCAAGGCCACCATAATTCTTGCAAGGGGCTGGCAGGGCAGCGACGTACTTGCAAAGGAGCTGCAGGAGCACGTGAAAAACATCACAGCGCCCTACAAATATCCGAGGATCGTTGAATTTGTGGACGAGCTTCCAAAAACAATAAGCGGAAAGATAAAAAGAAAAGAAATACGTCAGAATGACATGGATGGTAAGAAATAAAGGGACGGGATTCAACCCCGTCCCTTTTCTTTATTCTGTCTTTATTGCCTCCAGAGCACTGAGCTTCATAGCACGTCTTGCAGGCATGAAGCCTGAAATGATACCCACGAGTGTTGCAAAGCCAAGGGCCAGCAGCGACAGCCATAATGGTATCAGCGATACGATGCTGTTTTCCCCCCCGCCATAGTAATAGCCTCCACCGAACAGCCCTCCCGCAAAGCGGTTGAGCAGCGCGGAGGCTCCGTAGCTGAACCCCAGTCCGAGCAAGCCTCCAAAAAATCCTATGATTGCAGCTTCGATAAGGAACAGGTTCCTGATGTCTCCGAGCATACAGCCCAGAACCTTCATAACGCCAATCTCCCTGGTCCTTTCATATATTGACATGACCATTGTATTGGTGATGCCTATAGCTGCGACAAACAGTGATATGGCTCCTATGCCGCCGAGCACAGCCTGCATCGTAGCAGATGTCTCCTGCATGCTCTTGAGCACATCGGTAAGACTGTATGCGCCATAACCCATCTGCTTTATCTGCTCCTGTACCTTCTGCACATCATTTATATTCTTGACCTTGACCTTGACCTGCTGGTAACCCTCCTGCTGAGAGCCAAAAGATTTGGTACCCTGGGAGCGTTCATTTTCCTTCATTATTTTCCTGAGATACTCTATATTCATAAAAATGGAGTATGCCCTCTCATCCTGGGACTCTTCAAGAATACCGATACCCTTGACCTTGTACAGCTTCGGTTTCTTGTTGCCGCCTTCAGAGCCACCCATTCCGCCCGGTCTGCGTTCCCCGTAGCTCATATCAAATGTCATTTCGAGCTTGTCATTCAGTACATCTACATCGGGCTCAGGTCTTTCCTGTCCCTCTCCCATCGGGCCGCCGAAATATACATATCCGCCGCCATACATGTTATTGTTGGCTCTGGGATTATAGAAATCATATGGAGTATTGCTGCCGAAAAGCAATGCTGTGGTATCTTCCTCAGTCAGCAGCCGTCCCTTGGCCGTTTTATAGCCGAAGGCTTCAAGAGCGGTGGGATCTACACCCATTATATTGGCGTACATCGTATATTTTCCCGAGACAAGCTTCAGACCTGTCTGCAGAAATGGGGTCACGGCTTCCACCCCCTCGATCGCAGCTATTTTAGCAACAGCCTTGTCATCAAGGACGTTTTGGCCCGAATACCCGCCTCCCTTGCCGTCTTCAACAAAGTACCAGGGATTTACATCGATTACATTAAGACTGCCCATGCTGCTCAGCTGCCGTCTGAAGCTCTCATTCATACCGATGCCCAGCGAAAGCATGACCACGATTGCCGCAGTACCGATCAAAACGCCCAGTATAGTCAGGATGGATCTGGTTTTTCTTCTCATGAAGTTTTTAAAAGCCAGCCTTATTATATCCTTCTTATTCATCCAGGCTCAATTCCTTTCTCCTAACATGTCTTTTCCTGAGTATGATAAATACTACCGCCGCTATTACCAAAACACCCGCACCTATACCGATATATACCCATATGCTTGTTTTCGCAGCTCCGCCGGGCATACCATCCATTGGCATCCCGTCCTTTCCCGGCATATCAAAGCCGCCGTCTATAGGCATTCCGTTTTCATCAAGCATTGGTCCCTGCTCCATCTCCATTACATTGATGTCAAACTCCTTGCGGATCTCTGTCTTTTTACCGTTTGCATCCTCAAAGGCAAACAGCACAGCGCCTTTTTGCTGACCGGGATTCATCGGAGTGAATTGGGCATCAAAGAAATCGGTCCTGCCGGGTTCAAAATTGCCCACATAATAGCTCAGTCCCTGGCCCTGGAAGTCTCCCTCCACCGATACCATCAGGTTATACAGCGTTGATTTGCCCATATTGTAGAAGTCGAGATATGTGGATATCGGCTGCCCCACGAAGGTTTCTGTCATCATATTCAGCTGTCCGGTCACAAGTCTAGGGCTTTGAAGCACCCTTACACTCATTGTTTCTTTGGCTGTATAAGGATTTCCCTTTTCATCCTCATATTCAAAGTTTACAGTCAGAATGTAGGATTTCTGCTCAGCATCCGGCTTGACATGCAGAACCAGCTCTCGCTCTACCTTTGTGTTCCTCGCTATGCCTTCAACGTAGAACGTATTGCCCGAGTCTGTCGGTGTAAATGTACCGTCATCTGATGTGATGGTTACCTTTATATTGGATACATCCACAGTCTTGCTGGTATTAAGGAAGGACATCTTGAGTGTAAAGTCCTCTCCTGCATTTACCGGGGATGGTTCCATGGAGTAATTGTCTATTATTATCCTTGGAACAGTCTTGCCTGTACTGTTTTCAAGAAATACACCTATATACTGTGATGCATTGTATTTAGTTCCGAAAGCATCCTCATATTCTACATTGAGGGCTATGGGATAATTCTTCATTGGAGCTTCGTCGTTGGCAAACAGCTTGAATGATAGCTTCTGCGCCTTATTTCCTGCAAGGTCCTTCAGGTATACTGGATTCATGGATCTGGTAACGATGCCTGCATCTGTTGAGAGTGTAACCTTGATGTTACGGGCTGATGCGCCGCCATTGTTTTTAAGGTCAAAGCCTACCGAGAATTCCTGGCCGGGGACAACGGAGCTCTGGGGAGATACAATCTGTTCAAATGCAATATTCGGTCTGGAATCCTCTCCCTCTCCCACAGGAACGAAAATCTGATTCTGGTCGGTATATGCATTTCCATTTTCATCTTTATATTCAAACTTTACAGAAAGCTCATTGTTGCTGGTCCCACCCGATGTGGGCATCTTTAGTTCATAAGAGATTCCTGATGTACTATTTCCGTTTATTGTATTAACATACCTTACATCTGTAGAATTATGTGCTGTAAATCCTCCGCTTTTAAGGCCGCCTAAGGTCACTTTAATATCCTTGGCTTTAAAATTGCCAAGGTTTTTAAGCTTCAGATCCAGCGTGATAATCTCTGAAGAAGATTCTGAAGAAGGCTTAACAGCTATGCTATCAACAATTATTTTTGGCTTTATATTGTTGTTTACAACTCTTATGTACACATTTTCAGCAGCGTTGAAGTTATTGCCATATGCATTTTCAAATCCGATGTCAAGTTTCATTAAATATAGTCCCTCGGGGGCATTTCTAAGAGTTTCTATATTAAATTCCACTTCCTTGGACGTTTTACTAACTATACTTTCAATGCTCTGATTCATTACGAAGTTATCAAGGACAAGCGGCGCTTTATCAGCGTCATCCATCTTCAGTGACATTTCAAGGTTTCTTGCCTGATAGCTGCTGTAGTTCTCCAGAATCAATATTAACTTATGTGAATCCCCTGCATTAATTTCAGGGATTTTATTCACATTTCCGACACGCAGCTTTGGAACATATTGAGTTGTCGGCTTCTCGTCAGAATTATCATCTTTCTCCGGTTCCGCTTCAGTGATATAAATAGTCTTTATCTCCGATTCATCAGTACCTCCAATCTTGTATGCAATAATGAGAGATAACTCGTTACCGGAACCCTTATATACTAACTCGGGTAATTCTATGTTACCATCGTCACCTGGATTGAGCGAACCTACGGAAACGCTGTTTGCTGTTTTTCCCGCAAATGACGAAGTGCTGTTTACCTTCACGACTACATCGCTTAAAGTCCCACCACTGTCGTTCTTATAATAAATAGTCATTAAAAACGAGTCGCCTTCACTTAATGATGCCTTATTTATTCCGTACCTTTGAATAGTAATGTTCTCATCTCCGGCACCGTATGCAACCGTTCCGCTAAATACCTGCAGGCACAGCATCAGTGCCGCTAAAAAAACTGTCAGCTTCCTCATTTGAAACCCCCCTGGCATTAATAATGTCAACTTTTTCTATATTACCGTCCAGTATGTGGACGATTCTATCCGCGTAGCGTGCGATCTCCAGATCGTGAGTTACTATGACCAGCGTCTGGTTATTCTCCCTGGCCATCCTTGTGATCAGCTCCATGACCTCTTTGGTAGTCTTGGAGTCCAGATTTCCTGTAGGCTCATCGGCGAACACGATCTCCGGCGTAGCTACGAATGCCCTTGCAATTCCCACCCTCTGCTGCTGACCGCCGCTCATCTGTGAGGGCTTGTGCTTCAGATGTGTTTCTAAACCAACTGCCTTGAGCATATCCCTTGCCTTTTTGTCTCTGATAGATTTCGAAAGCCCTTTAAAGGTCAGAGGCATACTGACATTTTCAAGAGCTGTGAGCATGGGCATCAGATTATAGGACTGAAATACAAATCCCAGATGCTCCTGCCTGAATTTGGCCAGCTTTTTCTCAGTCATTTTTTCAATGGCCTCGCCCTTTATCCTGATAGTTCCCTTTGTAGGCTTCTCAAGACCCGCCATCATGTTCAGCAGTGTGGACTTTCCTGAACCCGATGTGCCGAGAAGACAGCAAAATTCACCTTTTTTAATGCTCAGGCTGACATCGTCCAGCGCAATTACCTTTTCTTCGCCAACCCTGTATACCTTTCTGAGATTCTTCAATTCGATTATGTTTTCCAAATTGCGTTCATGCTCCTTTTACAGTACTTTTGCCCGCGATACTGAATATATTTGCAGAGCTCAGGCAATATTCCAAAATTGGCACCTGAGCCACATGCAAAGCAAATAGTACAAAATATTTCAGTACAGAACAGGTAGTTAGACTGTAATAATTTGTACAATGTTCCTCATTTAAAATATTTTTTATTGATTCTTGAACTGCATTTCACATAACTGCCTGTACACACCATTATACTCCAATAATTCGGAATGGTTTCCTGACTCGACAATTTTCCCTTCCTGTATGACCAAAATCTTGTTTGCCTTTTTGACGGTAGAAAGCCTGTGGGCAACAACAATAATCGTCCGGTTTTCTGTGAGTTCGTGTATTGCCTGCTGTATCTTTGCTTCGGTTTCCACATCAACAGCCGCTGTTGCTTCATCAAGTATTAATATTGGAGTATTTCGAAGAACTGCCCTGGCGATGGATAATCGCTGCTTCTGTCCGCCGGAAAGCTTGACTCCCCTCTCGCCTATGACTGTGTCGTAGCCTTCAGGCATTTCGATGATGAATTCATGAGCCCTTGCGGTTTTGGCAGCCTGTATGATCTGGTCCTTTGAGGCGTCCTTTTTGCCATATGCAATATTTTCCGCTACAGTGCCGTTAAACAGGAATATATCCTGCAAAACGATGCTTATCTGATTGCGCAGCGATGAAAGAGTCAGGTCCCTCAAATCCCTGCCGTCCAGCGTGACCCTTCCCGATACCGGCTCATAAAAACGTGCGATGAGGCTTATGACTGTTGTCTTTCCCACCCCAGTAGGGCCGACGAGGGCAATCATTTCACCGGGCGCTGCACGGAAGCTGATATTCTGGAGCACAGGTACATTATCGATATAATTGAAACTCACATCGTCAAAAACTATATCTCCCTTACTTTGACCTATGTCGACGGCATCCGGGCTGTCTTTAATATCAGGCTCAGTATCAAGCACCTCAAATACTCTGTCTGCTCCCGCCACAGCCTGCTGGAGATCTTCTATGACCCTTGCCAGCGCGCCTATCGGTTGATAGAAAAGGCTCAGATACAAAAGGAAGCCAACGATATCCGCCACTGATAAATTGCCCTCCAGTGCCAGCCAACCGCCTATAAGCACCACGATCACAGTACCGAAGGAGCTTACGGCTTCAACCGCAGGATGGAATACGGCGCTCAGCTTCAAAGCATGGAGAACGGCAGATGTATAGTTCTGCGCACCTTTTTTTACCCTGCCTCTTTCCTTTGGCTGCTGGTTGAATATCTGTATTTCCTTCATACCGGATATATTGTCCTGGAGAGTAGCATTCAGTTCTGCCAGATTACCCTGTGCGACTCTGAAATTGGGCCTTACCTTCTTTACGAATATCCAGCTTCCCAGCAATAGAAAAGGAATTGGTATCAGTGTCATCAACGCAAGATACATATTCTTGGTGAATAATATCACTGCGACCCCTATGACCACCAAAGCATTGGCAAATAACTCGGGAACCACATGTGCAATAAGCATCTCAAAGGTAGCGGTGTCGTTTGTTGTCCTGGACATGAGCTGGCCCGTCTGCTTGTCCTGATAATATCTGAGGGAAAGCTTCTGGAGATGGTCGTATACCTTTACCCTCATGTCCTCTACCAGATTCCAGGCGGCCTTGTGGCTCAAATAATTGTTGAGGAATCTGAATAATATCCTGAGCAGATAGGTTCCTGCCAGTATCAGCGCCAGATTGCGGATGGCAGCCATAGAGCCTTCATCGAAGCTGCCCGACAGTATATCTATAAGATCCGTTATCAACTGGGGACCTACAAGATTCAAAACAGTTATTGCTATAGTACTAAAAGCTGAAATGGCCAGCATATGCCAGTAAGGCCTTGCGTATTTGACTAGCCTGAGTATGTTTTTCATGTCTGCCTCACAATTGAATAATTATTTACCTATCTATTATAACGTATAACGTATTAGTTAAGAGATATATTTTCAATTGTAAAGAATTTTTCTTACCCCAGCAGTGTTTAAACTATAAAAAAATAGGATGAAATTGCTTTCACCCTATTATCTGAGGAGATTGAGTATATTAGTAAGCTATATATCTATAATAAGTACCGGAGTATCATATGTACCAACTGCTAAGGCTGTCAGCTGTATCAGCCGTGTCAGCCGCACAGGGTCATCAGCCGCATTTGCTGAAGCCGCAATGCCTGCAGATGACGCATCCGCCCTCATGCTCCACCGGCTTGCCGCATTCAGGGCAATTTGCCATATGAAGCGCATCGCTGATACTGTAGCTGTCGCTCCTGTCATTGAGCATATCCGTATCATGATAGTTTTCATCATACACCGGTGAGTTTCCTGTAGGCCTTGGTATAAAATCAAGCTTTCCGGCATCGGCCTTGGATTTTGCCACTGCGTTCTTTCTGATATCTGCGTTGCCGTTTGCATTGTCCAGGCTTCCACTGTTGGCACTGTGACCGTTGCCATTGCCATTTCCGTTGCCGTTCTGGAGCTTCAATACCTTCTCGATAAGTCGGCCTATTGCGTCAGGGCAGGATAATACCCTCAGATCCTTCTGCCTTATCGTTGATGGGCATCTTATTCCCTTGAGCTGTTCAACTATGGATTTTGCGTCGATACCGGATCTCAGAGCAATGGACACAAGCCGGCTCGTAGCCTCGGATTGCGACGGACAGCCACCTGCGCGGCCTGTATTGGTGAATACTTCGCAAATGCCGTTTTCGTCATAGTTAACTGTTATATAAAGATTTCCGCAGCCGATCTTGACCTTCTCGGTAAAGCCTGTGGTGATATCAGGACGCGGTCTCGGTTCGATCCATGGCGGATTACACGAAGCTTCGCAAGTATTTGCTTCAGCCGGTGCTGCAGCATTGCCTGCTTCCTTGCCCTTGACTTCACCGATGTTGAGCACCTGCATCTCCCGGCTGCCGTCCCTGTAAATAGTGACTCCCTTGCAGTATGTCCTGTAGGCCAGCTCAAATACTGCCTTGACATCCTCACGTGTAGCATCATGGCTAAGGTTGACGGTCTTTGATACAGCGTTGTCGGTGTATTTCTGGAAGGACGCCTGCATCTTGACATGCCACTCTGGTGATATGTCATGAGCCGTAACGAATACTTCCTTTATATCCTCAGGAATCTCGGTAAACTCATGGAGAGAGCCTTTTTTAGCTATACGCCTCATCAGTTCATCCGAGTAGAAGCCGCCTTGCTCGGATATTATCTTGAAAATAGGGTTGACCTCTATCAGCTCGTCATTGTCCATGACATTTCTGATATATGAAATGGCGAATATAGGCTCGATACCGCTGGAACAGCCTGCTATTATACTAAGGGTCCCTGTAGGAGCTATGGTTGTGGTCGTTGCATTTCGCACCCTGACGCCGAGATCCTTGTATATGCTCTTGTCGTATAATGGGAAGACTCCCTTTTTCTCAGCCAGCTCAATAGATGCTTTGCGGGCTTCGTCCTGTATGAAATGCATTATTTCTTCGGACAGCTTGATTGCTTTCTGCGAGTTGTAGGCGATGCCGAGCTTGCAAAGCATATCTGCCCAGCCCATGACACCAAGACCAATCTTTCTGGTGCCTCTTGTCATATTGTCTATCTCAGGCAGAGGATAACGGTTTACATCAATAACATTGTCAAGGAAATGAACTGCTTTTCTGACTACGCTTCCAAGCCTGTCGTAATCGACTTCAGCCTTGCTCTCGACTGTTTTGATCATCAGATTCAGGTTTATCGATCCCAGGTTGCAGGCCTCGTGAGGCAGCAACGGCTGTTCGCCGCACGGATTGGTGCTTTCGATCTCACCTAATTCCGGGGTTACATTATCCTTGTTGATTCTGTCAAGGAATACGATGCCCGGTTCGCCATTGTTCCAGGCGTTGTCGATGATCAAATCAAAGATCTCTCTGGCATTTTCCGTCTTGACAGGTTTTTTTGTCTTTGGATCGATCAGATCATATGTAAGTCCCTTTTCCGCCGCTTCCATAAATTCCTCGGTCAAAGCGACACTTATGTTGAAATTAGTAATGTCCTTATTATCCTGCTTACATGTGATAAATTCGCGTATGTCGGGATGATCCACCCTGAGAATGCCCATATTGGCGCCTCTTCTGGTTCCTCCCTGCTTGACTGCCTCAGTTGCGGCATTGAATACCTTCATGAAGCTGATGGGGCCGCTGGCGACTCCTCCTGTAGAGTTCACCGAAGCTCCCTTTGCTCTCAGCCTGGAAAAGCTGAAGCCTGTGCCGCCGCCGCTCTTGTGTATGAGCGCTGCATTTTTGATGGAATCGAATATTCCCTCCATCGTATCCTCGATAGGCAGCACAAAACATGCACTCAATTGTCCGAGAGGCCGTCCCGCGTTCATAAGCGTGGGTGAATTGGGCAAAAACTCAAGATTCGCCATCAAGTCGAAAAATTCTTTTTCAATTTTTTTGAGCTCTGCTGCCGATGCGTATGATTTGTCTGCCGAAGCGATCGCCTTGGCTACCCGTTTAAACATACCTTCGGGGTCTTCAAGAAGTTTACCAGTTTCGTCCTTGGTGAGGTACCTTTTTTCAAGGACCTTTACTGCGTTCTCCGATAAATTCATGTCTTGGCCTCCTCGAACTTGACACTATATTTAGTATAGATATTTTTTCCTGGCACAGTATATTGTATCACTTTTGCAGAACAAGTCAATATGGAAACGGCAAAATTAATTAGTAAATATGACCTATTGCATAAAGCTATATAGTATGCTCCATATGATAAAAAGCATATTTCAGCTTTGCAATGACACTGACATACTTTTAAATCCGTCTTTTTCGTTGACAATTGACAATAAAAAGGCTCTCCATTTACGGGAGCCTTTACATTTCAATATGGAATTCTTACTAGATGTTGTGTTCTATTATTGTATGCTGCCTTACCTTTTTCTTTACCATTAGCGGCTGTTCCATTCGCAGATCACTCTGCTGCACCGAAGATGGATCATTCTGTTGTGCCTTGTCCGCTGTCTGATGTACCAATTGCCCCGGTTTCCTGTGCTTCTCCTTCTTTGAGAAAGGCCTCCTCATGGTAGGTATTGCTGGCATCCCACAGTATCCACTCTTCGTAGCCTGCATCATACACAGCCTTGATCTGTTGCTTTACCTGCTCCGCACCGTATTCCTGATACATTTTCTTTCCGTTAAGTTTGAGCCAGGACGCCGTAAAATCCTGCAGATAGGGCCTGACCTTTGCTTTGTATTCACCGGCCTGCTCTATCCTGTTTTTACCTTTTACAAGAGTATTATATACAACTCCGTAGGGTTCATGATCCGGGATGTCGAATTTTACCTTGTTGACGATTTGTCCGTAGGCATAATGTGACGGATAAACCATCGGCGATATATAGTCGATGTCTTTGCCTACGAATTCCAGATACTGGCCTATGCGTTCCGTATCCTTCGGGCTTTCCAGTATTATTCCAAATACATCTGCAGATATCGGCACTTCAGGTATCTTTTCCTTTGCATATGCAAGGAATTCACATATAGCCTCGTATTTTTCCTGCTCTATACCGGTAAAGTCCATTTCCTTGGGTTTACCATCACTTGGATATCTGACATAGTCGAACTGTATCTCGTCAAAGCCCTTTGCTACTGCCTCTTTTGCTATGCTTATCGTATAATCCCAGTTTTCTTTGTTGTATGGATTGAGCCAGGTCTTTTTGTTTCTGTCCTTCCACAAGCCGCCATTTATGTTTTTTATCGCTAGATCGGGCCTCTTCACTGAATACATAGGATCCTTGAATACCACCAGCCTGCCGATAACATAAATATCGTTGTCATGAAATGCCTTCAGCACACTGTCAGGGTTGTACTTCTTCTTCCAGGTGCCGTTTGCCTGGACTTCAGGCACCTGTGATTCATAACCTACAAAGCCGTCATCGTCTTTTATGTCCACTACATATGCATTTATTTCTGTAGTATTTGCCAATTCGACATAATGCTCGACCTTACTTGAGCTTCCTACCGTCCAACCGGTCAGGTACAGCGCTTTTGCCTTTACAGGGGCCTTCTCATTTGTTTCTTCTGCACCGTCAGTTGCCTGTTCCTGATCGCTGGCAGCTTCACTTTGTTCTTCTGTATTATTTTCCACATCCTGCCCGGGAGTCTCATTTGTTCCATCGCCTGCGGTTCCTGCCAGATTCTCTACCTGCGGTTCCCCGGTTCCGCCTGCATTTTCCGGCAGCTGCGGCTGAATCTTCTCTCCTGCGCAGCCTGATAATACCAGTACTGCTGCCAATAAAAACGCAAACGCCCTGGCCTTTTGGATCAATTTCATAAAAATGCCCCCCGTCTCATCATTTGTGCAAGTTGTTCAAGCACCAATATTTTATGTGTACTTACAATTTTTATTATAGGTATTTATTAGACTAGCCTTTTTCGTTTTGTTCCTACATAATATCATATATTATAACATAAACCGATTAAAAAGAAGTAAATAAAATGACATGAAACAACAAGAGTTCTCCCTGTGTTCTTGCTGAATGGGGTGAAGCAAAAACACACTGAACAAAGTTGACAGCCGTATCCTAGAGCATGTCGATGATAACGTTGATAAAGCCCATTACTACACCAAGCAGTCCACCCAGCCATATCAAGGCATTCAATTCCTTCTTCATCAACGTGTTTATCATTTCTTCCAGTTCAGTCAGCTCCAATTCATTGATCTTGTTGCTGACAACCTCTGAAATACCCACAGTATCCAGCACATCAGCAAGCTTTTTAGTAATCACTTCTTCATATATGCTCCAGAAATACATCTTTATTAGAGGTATTTTGTCCTGATATTTTGATACAATATTTTTCATTGGCATGTTTAATAACTCATCAGCCTGATCTTCCAGGAATTTTTCTATAAGCGGCCTTGATTTTGTATCAATCATCGTATTGATCCTGCTTGCCAATGGCTGCTTGAATGAGCTGATAGCGGTACTGGTTATGGACTTGAACACCGGCTTTGTCTTTGCCATTATTTCCTCATAAGCATAGTCAACAATACTTTTGCCGATATCCTGTTCAATTGCCTTTTGAGTAATGGTAAGAGCGAGTCCCTCTTTTGCGCTGTCCAGCTTCTCACTAATAATATTTTTTGCGATAAATTTTTCTATGGTGTCGCTGACGGTCTCTTCGTTCAGGCTATACCTGGCGGTCATTTCGTCGATTTTGGAATTGAGGTTCTCCCTCATCGAGTCTGATAAGAGAGTAGCTCTCAGCGTCTCCCGGTTCAGCAGGTCCCTGCTTATTACATCGCCTATCGATTTTGCCAGCCTCGGCCTTTCCTTTGGTATGAGACCGGGGGTGAAGGGCAGCTTGAATTTGCCTATATAAACGGCCTTCATCGGTCTGAACAGCATCCTTATTGCCAGGCCGTTGGTTATCAACCCTATAAGTCCGCCGATAAGCGGAGCAGTAATTATCTGAATGTTCATAATTTTCCTTTCCTATTACGCACCATTAAAGAGGCGGAGACATTTATCACCTCTTTATGATCAGCTTTAATATATGCCGTACATTTATTATAAACGAGAAAATGTTCTTTTTGTCTTATAACGCATCGTTCAGGGAAAAAATACATTTGCAAAATTTAGACCGACAGCGCTGCTCGCAGGGATGTCACTGCGGTAAAGCACTGCCGGTCTTGTTATTGCCAGTCCTATTATTGATGTGTTCACATAAAATCAATTCGCTGTGGGGTATCCAAAAACTATACGATCAACCCTGTCTGTGTCATAGCCCCTGTCCTCATCAAAAAGAAGTACCAGTGCCTTGGCAAGCGGTTCTTCAAAGCTTTCAATGTCATGATAAACGATAGCCGCTTTTTCATATTCGGAGTAGCAGCCTTCCGGTTTATAGCTCTTAAGTACATGTTTTATACTGCTCAAATCATAGCTCTCAATATCATCTAATCTATAGAATTTGTTTATGCTGTATCTCAGATCAAGTTCATCCTTATCTATTCCTATATACAATTCACAATCCAATTGAGCATTTTGATTCGTTATATCAAATCTGAACACAGTATCTGCAGGTTCTGGACTTTTTTCGTTTTCCCCGGTATAGAACTCGCATTCGAAACCATCATATACACATACATAAATATATACAAAATAATCCGGTTCTGACGCCGGAGGATTTATTTTATAGATTTTTGTCTCAATAGGATCTCCAAATGTCTGAATTAACTGCTGATACGTTATTCCTAAAATAGTTTTCCCGTTTATTTTGATGTCATCCTGAGTAAATTGCCATGCTACGTCTTCGCCTTGGGTCTCATCGTCAGCGTGATATTCCTCTTCTGACATCTTTACCAGTTTATTTCCAATCCACTTATATTTTACGATAGCCCCTGAGCTTGCATTATTTCTTCCCCACAGCTGTAAATAGTCTTCATACACTTTAAGTTCAATAAATAATAGCTCATCATCACATTCTGCCTTAACAAAATTCATGGCAGCAGCATCCCAGAGATAGAAATCATAAACGCTGTTCATGGTTCCTTCTGCAGTCAGGAACTGGATATCCGCATAACCATCCATGTTTAGATCTAATATATTAAAGACAGCACCGTAATATGATGCATAAGTAGACAAAGACAGCAGATTTATCCCGCTCTCATTATTGATTGTGAAATTATATAAATATTCTTTACTATCATAGCTCAATTCGGCAGAGTATTTTGTTCCGTCCTTACCCTGAATAATTTTATACTCAGCTTTTTCCAACTTGTTTTCTTCATCCAGAGATACATTGCTATAGACATCTGTAATAAAAGAGTCCGCACATTCTATTTTTTCATTACTCATATCCTTGTACTCGTTGTTCGTTTTTGAGAAATCCGAATCACCGTTCAGACTGTCCGATTGATCGACTGGCGTGCTGCCTAATGAATTGTCGGGTGAATCTGCCCCGCCTTCTATTTCAATAGTACAGCCAACCAAAAATACCACCAGTGCAATAAGTATCCCCAGTGTAATTTTTTTCATTTCTCATATCCTCTTCTTTCAAAGTTAAGATGTAATTTATTGTGCTATAATACGATACGCCAGTCCAATTAGTCTGCTGCCAGCTTTTTCAGTTTACCTCTCTATTGACGTTGGAAAAAATAATCATTGATAACTATACCATGTTCGCCATTTTTCTGCAATTACAAAAACATATGAAAATTGGAGATAAATACAAAAGAACCTCATTGACAATAATATCAATGAGGTTATTCTGGCTCCTCAAGTAGGACTCGAACCTACGACCCTGCGGTTAACAGCCGCATGCTCTACCGACTGAGCTATTGAGGAATATAAATCCGGCGGAGACCTATTTTCCCGGGCCGTTACCAGCCAAGTATCTTGGGCACTGAGAAGCTTAACTGCCGTGTTCGGGATGGGAACGGGTGTGACCTTCTCGTCATTTCCACCAGAAAGG
>JAEZCA010000029.1 GCA_023412665.1 Bacillota bacterium | reverse complement strand
TACTGGTGCAAGCTATATATTGATGATCCCGGGAGGGAACCGGTTCTGTCGGGTGGTATGGCCTCAAGGGTGTCGGAAACGGAGGCGCGGGTCTATTTTTCAGTAGATATTCTTGGGACGCATTATTATTACGCCGTGGTTAATGATGGCGATGCTCCTCCGGTAATTAATACCACGGGGTCAGGTTATACCTCCATAGGTTACTTTAGCGAAAGTATAGAACTTACAGATCTAACTGCCGGAGCAAAGGATATTTATATTGTGGCGAAGTCAGGCGACAAGCTGAGCAATACGCTGAAAGTAGACATTGGTGTGTACACAACACCTTTTGATGTTGTGATAGATGATCATAAAGCGGGCATGCTGGCCAAGGAGATTGAAGATTACCTTGACAGCAACGGTTACTCCGGAGCCTATGATAAGATAAGAAGGCTTAAGGTTACAGGGGGTGTCTTAAATACAGCTGATCAGGATTATTTATCTATAAGCCGTCCAAGGTATTATTGGAATATTGAAGAAATTGATTTTTCCGAAACGTCTTTTAAGTATTATGATGTGAATGATAATGTAATGAAGGATGGACTGTTCAGAGGTAAATCCTATGTCACGATCATTCTGCCGGAAGGTCTTTCGGCTATCAGCGATGGCGCATTTTATGATTGTTTTTCTCTGAAAAATATCAACATCCCGGCAAGCGTCACTTCTATCGGAAAAGAGGCCTTTGCAAATTGTGAAAGTCTTGAGATGGTCATAATTCCGGCGAATGTGACTCGCATTGGGGATAATGCATTTTACTGCTGCTATTATCTGGAGTTCGTCACTACTCTTTCTGCCGTACCGCCGAAAGTGGGGAATAATGCTTTTAAGGATGTAGCCAGAAGCGTGGTTGTAAGTGTTCCCAAGGGAAGTGCCTCTGCCTATAAAGGGTCAGATGACGGAGATACGACAGATGATAAGTGGCATGAGCTGACTATATATGAAAGGACCGGGGCGGATAAAAAAATAATTAAGGTTCAGGCATTAAATAAGCAGGTGTCATGGGGAACTGATAAAGCTGCTATAGACCTGCCCGATAGTGTGTATGCAACGCTCGATGACGGCAGTACGCTGAAGGTTGAGATAGATTGGGATTATGAAAAATTCTTATATGATGGATATAAGCAGGGTACATATCAAGTCACTGGTACTATAAAAAATCTGCCTTACGGAATCAAGAACGACATGAATAAAACTGCACAAGTCACAATAGAAGTTATGGAACCAATAAGCGCAGTTATCAGTCCCAAATGTTTGAGCTTTGATCTGAGTGCACCAAAGGATATTGCTCCTGTAATAACCTGGAATGATAGCAGCACTGTAACGAAGGTGATTTGCGACAGTAATGGGAATACAAAAGATATGAAATATTCCGTTAATGGAAATATGCTGAATATTGATAAAGACGATATTCTTGCTCTAAGTCCCACGGCGGGTGATTCCATGATATTTTGTGTTTTCTTTGACGATTGGGGAATGGCCATTTTTAATGTCGATATTGTAATGGACTACCAGCCCGGTACAGATGCCTCCCTGAAGCAGCTCTTTTTTAATAGTAGAAGTGTAATCGGATTTGATCCGGACAAATACAGCTATGAGGAAGTAGTGTCCAAAGATATCAGTCTAAGTAATTTGGTGAGAGCTATTAGTGCAATGCCAAGGGATTGGAAGGCGAGTATGGCAATAACCCCGGCCTCAAAGCTGCCGGGTAGTATCATCGTGGAGGTTACGGCAGAGGATGGAGTCACAAAGAAGACATATACTGTTAACTTTACCCTCCATACCAACACGATCACATTCAATAGAAACGGTGGAGATACAGATGCCGACCCCAAAAGAAAGACTGTAGTCTCTGGAGAAAGCTTAGTGACCCTTCCAAAAGAACCTGCACGCTCAGGCTATACATTCATGGGCTGGAATACCAAAGCGGATGGAAGCGGCACGTCATTTATGGGAAATACGCCTGTAGATGCTGACATAACCGTATATGCCCAGTGGAAAGCAAAGCCCACTGATAACGGAGGCTCTAATGACGGCTCCGGTTCTTCAGGCGGAGATGTTTCCTCCGGTGGTAGCATTTCCTCCGGCAGTACAAATGAAGTGGTTACTTCAGATGGTTTTGTAACTATCATATCTACCATATCTTCGACTTTAGACCAGGACGTTAAGGCGACAGCAGCCATTACACAGGCGCAGCTGAACAGCGCCATTAGTCTTGCGGTTGCAGAAGCAGTAGAACAAGGCAACAGTCGTGCTGCCAGGGTTCGAGTCGAGATGGATGCCCCAGCCGATGCTGCATCAGTGGAAGCCAGTATTCCCAAAGAGGCCATGGACTCAGTCGCCGACGGCAGGGTAGAGGCGTTTACCTTATCAACCCCTGTTGCAGAACTCACCTTTGACCGACAAGCCTTGAAGGTTTTAGCAGAAGAGGCTGTGACCGATGTCAAGCTCATAGCATCAAGGGTAAATACACAAACGCTCAGTGAGGAAACAAGGCAGGCGGTAGGGGACAGGCCGGTGTTTGATTTCCGTGTAACCAGTGGAGATAAGGTTATCTCCCAGTTCGTCGGGAATGTATCGGTATCAGTACCCTATACACCTAAAGAAGGCGAGGATACAAACGCCATCATTATCTACTACATCAATGCACAAGGCCAATTGGAAATTATAAGCAATTGCTCTTACGATTCTTCGACAGATACTATCAGCTTTACTACAAACCACTTCTCAAGTTATGCCGTAGGCTATAATAAAGTGAGCTTCAAGGATGTACCGGCAGCTGCATGGTATGGCGATGCGGTTACCTTTATAGCGGCAAGGGGTATCTCTACAGGCACGGGCGGCGGTTATTTCAGCCCCGAAGCAAAGCTCACCAGAGGACAGTTTATGGTGATGCTGATGAAGGCATATGACATAGCCCCCGACATGGAGGCCAGGGATAATTTTGCAGATGCCGGAGCTACCTATTATACCGGCTATTTGGCTGCGGCAAAACGGTTGGGCATATCAGACGGTATTGGTAACAATATGTTCGGACCGGAAAGGGAGATTACTCGCCAAGAGATGTTCACCCTTCTATATAATACCCTTAAGAATCTCGGAAAACTTCCCAAGGGGTCCGCAGGCATACCCTTGTCATCCTTCTCAGATGCAGGAAGTATCGCGTCCTGGGCCAGAGAAGCCATGATGTTCATGGCGGAAGCTGGAATTATACGCGGAAACAGCGGCAAGCTCGCCCCAGCCGGTACGACCGCCCGAGCGGAAATGGCACAGGTACTCTATTATTTATTGGCAAAATAAACTCAGTACATATCTTATAGGCAAAAAGTCCATATAGGGTAGTTACTGCCCTATATGGACTTCAACCTCGCTTTTCAGATTTCGCCACATTTTTTGTTATTATGAGAAAAGGTGATTGGTATGATTTACCACATATCTCTTCAAACTGAAAAAACCCGATTTTTTACGGAAGTGTACAGTTGTAGTAAAATTCCATATTTTACTGTGAAGGGAATGAGGAAACGGTATCCTGACGGAAACTTCGTCATTATTGGAGAAATCGGCTGTCTGGAGCATGCTCCGGCAGACGGGGACTGGCTTTGCCCAGAGGATGGCAAGGCCATCCCAATTTTTCCTAGAGGCAGCATGAAAAGGCCGTTTGAGTGGGTTTTAGGATATACCTCTGTGCAGGAAAACAGCTATATCGCTGTAATCGGAGGCGTTCTTCACCTGCTTATGGGCATAAGATGTAATGTAAAGAGAAAAATGGGAATATAACGAAGTGTTATAGCAAGGCGTTATAACGAGGCGTTATGTTTCTACCATTCTTTAAGGTGAGTCTTGGCAATTAACCAAGAAAATAGTATTATTATAAGTAAAAAATACGACTAAATACGACATATGTTTATTTGGGAGCCAGAGATATATCGGTGTATTGTAATTTATTGACAGTATTTATCTTGCCTGGGGGGATGTTATGCCGATCAGTATTGCCATTTGTGACGACACGGCAGAGGATATAGCCCTATTGTCGGAAGCTCTGTATACCTATGACCACTCTTTTGATATCATCACTTATACAAACGGACAAACGTTTATAGATGATTTCCTGGATTACAAACATGCCATAGACATCCTCTTTTTAGACATCTATATGCCGGGAACCGATGGTATAAAGACAGCTGAGAGAGTTCGCAGAGAGAGAAAGGATATCAAAATCATTTTCGTTACATCGAGCAGGGAGCATTATCCCCAGGCCTATGAGGTGTTCGCTTTCAATTATCTCTTAAAGCCGCTGGACAGGGAAAGAGTATACCGCATCCTGGATCGTGCGTTAGACGAGCTCAAGAGAGAAAGCAACCAGAGAATCCGTTTTAGCTACAAATCGACGATGTATAGCCTGGAATACCGCAATATCCTCTATATTGAAAGCAGGGATAAGCTCATTGTTTTTCATAAGACTGACGGAGATATACTACAGTGCTATGGCAAACTGGATGAAATCGAGAAAGAGCTGCCACTGCAGTCCTTCATCCGCTGCCACCAGAGTTTTATCGTAAATATATCTTCCATCACGGAGATGGGAGAGAATTACTTCCGTCTTGGACAGGTTGTCATCAGCATTTCCAGAAAGAATTTAAAGCATGCCAAAGAACAATATTACGAGTTCTTATTTTCTCATATGGGAAAAGGACAATCGAAATAAAATGGAACCGTCGGAGCTGCGGAACAAATGCCTGAACGTGGCGAAGCCCTATAGCAGTGCCGAAACTAAAATCAGATCTTAGAATGGAGAAACGAATGATGAATGATAAAAGAAAATTACCTTACATAATCACGGCTATCCAGATGGCGGCGCTTTCCCTGTTTCTGGCTGGCTGCGTCGGGCCGGATAAGGCCGAAAGAAGTGCGGACATTGCCGTGCTCTATACAGGCGATGTCCACTGTGCGGTGGATGAAAGCATCGGCTACGCGGGACTTGCGGCGTTCAAAGGAGAACTGGAGACACAGGGTGCTCAGGTATTGCTGGTGGACACCGGCGACGCAATTCAGGGTGCGCCCATCGGCTCGCTGTCGGAGGGTGAGCTGCCCATCGAGATCATGAACAGGCTGGGCTACTGCGCCATGACACTGGGCAACCATGAATTTGATTATGGACAGGATGCCCTGAGCACACTGTCAGAGCAAGCGGAGTTCCCGTTCCTGGCCCTCAATTTTGCGGATGAGGCGAGCGGCAAGCTAATCTACCGGTCCTATACCGTGGTGGAGCGCGACGGGGTAAAGATCGCTTTTGTGGGCGTTTCCACTCCCAACACCCTCACCTCCAGCAGGCCCACCTATTTCATGGATGAAAAAGGCAATTACATATACTCCTTTTTGCAGGACGAGAGCGGAAAGAAGCTCTGGGATGCAACCCAGCAGGTGGTGGACACTGCCAGAAAGGAAGAGGGTGCACACTACGTAATCGCGCTGACCCATCTGGGCATCGAAACAGCTGCGGCTCCATATCTCTCCACCGAACTGATCGCTAACACCACCGGCATTGATGCAGTGCTGGATGGCCACTCCCACAGCATCATTGAGTGTGAGCGCGTTCAGAACAAGGAGGGCAAGCGTGTTCTGCTATCCTCTACAGGGTCGGGTCTAAGCCACATCGGCTATCTACTGATTGATCGGGACGGCAACCTTTCTACCGGACTTGTTTCTGACTATGCTCAGAAGGATGGGGACGTAGCCGCTTATATCGACGGCTTGAAGGCCGAGTATGAGCAACAGCTAAAGCAGCCCGTGGTGACGGTCAAGGAGGATCTGGTGACAGACGATCCGGCGACCGGTATACGCATTGTGCGGAGGGCGGAAACCAATCTGGGCAATCTCTGTGCCGACGCGATCCGGGCGGAGGCAAACACCGACATCGCCGTGATGAATGGTGGCGGCGTCCGGGCAGGCATTAAAGCGGGTGAAATAACCTACGGCGATGTGCTGAGCGTATTTCCTTTCGGCAATCATCTGTGCACGATAAAAGTGACGGGCCAGCAGCTTTTGAACGCACTGGAACTTTCTGTAAGCGCAGTCCCGGAGGAGAACGGCGGCTTTTTGCAGGTCTCCGGACTGACCTTTACCTTCCGTACCGACATTCCCTCCCCGGTTATCCGGGACGACTCGGGTATGTTTACCGGCGTGGAGGGTGAGCGGCGTGTGCAGACCGTGCTGGTAAACGGCAAGCCGCTGGAGCCGGATAAAACCTATTCACTGGCGGGCACTGACTACACTCTGCGCGACAGTGGCGACGGCTATTCCATGTTTGCCGGCTGCCCCGTGCTGGAGGCGGACGTGGGACTGGACTTTGATACCCTGCTGAATTTCCTGACCGATGACTATTTGCAAAACACTTCCAGCTACTCAGATGTCTATGGTGATGGCCGTATTGTGGCCGTTCAGTAGCTGTAAGCAAAACACTTTTTTTGGAGGTAAAGAAATGACAATCAACAAGACTCTCAATGAGACCAAGCTGACCGTGGCCCTGACCGGCCGTCTGGATACCACCACCGCGCCCCTTCTGGATGCGGAGCTTAAGACCTCCCTTGACGGTGTGGATTCTCTCATTATGGATTTTGCCCAACTGGAGTATATCTCCTCTGCCGGCCTGCGTGTGCTGCTCTCCGCCCAGAAGGTGATGAATAAACAGGGCAGGATGGTGATCTGTCATGTCAATGAAATCATCCTTGAGGTGTTCGGTGTGACAGGATTTACCGACATCCTCACCATCGAATAAAAGCAAGTTTGGACAAGTCGCAAATCGGAGGGCATATGAAAAAGCCTGTTTCAAAAAAATCCATTCCGGCATTGGGTATTTTATGTATGGTGCTGCTGGGGATCTGTTGGATTTGCAGAAGCCTTTTCATTGGTGTGCCTTTTTCAGTGAGTTACACTCTCGACGGACCGTCGGGAGTATTTCCAGGCATCGATGGACGGATGTTCCTCATTGACGGGGGGAAAAAGCTTGTCTTGCTGGTAGATGAGCAAGGCATGCTTTCCGGGACGATCCCCTGCGGAAAAGACAGTGAGGGCGCACCTTACTATGCCTCTTTGGTGACAGAGGGTACGGACGGCAGCATTTATGTGGCAGACGTCCGCTACGCAGGGATGGGAACACGGATCCGTCAGGAGCGCATCTTCCGCTACGACCGGAATGGGCGCCGCGGAACATCGCTTTACACAATTGACTACACTGAAGCTGAAAATATGCCGCTGCAATACGGGAACATTCTCTCCATGTATGAGGAAGGCGGCTTTCTGGTGTTGTCAGTGCGCACTTCGGAAGGGCTTGCAGTGCGCCGGGTGTCCACTCAGAACTGCGAAACTGAGAGCCGGGAATACCAATTGCCGGGGTTATATATCTCAGATGCCGATGTGGTCCCAGACACCATGCTGCCTGTTTTCACCAACCGCACGGGGCAGCTATGCGCCGTGGGAGAGGATGGACAGGTACGGGTCTTGAAGGATGAGGGACGCACCTCATGGATGCTGTGTGCCGGGCAGAATGCTGTCTATTATACAGATCTGGCTGCCAGCGCAGTACTGCGTTATGATCTCGCTACCGGCGAGGAGCAGGTAGTGCTGCAGGGTGAGAACATCATATATGCCGTGCAGGCACGGGAAGGCGACGTTTGTGCCACCGATTATACGGGCTGTTATCGACTCCGGGACGGTGAGCTCCAATACCTGGACACGCTTTCATACAGTGCGCCTGTTCTTCGATACGCGCTTTGGACGGCGCTGTTTCTGGGCATATCGCTCCTGCTGGCGCTTGTTTATCTTGTGCTGCTTCGCCTGCGGCGCGGTAAAAGGAGAAGTGAAACCGTCCAGCGAATGGTCATTGTACTGTGTGTCTCTCTATGTATTGGTGGTCTGGTCAGCTACATCACCATTGACAGTATGATTAAGACACAGCAGCAAACAGCCCTGAAACAGCTCAATCTTTTTAACGATATTTTGGTGCAGAGTTTGGACACAGATGCGCTGGAGCAAATAAACAGCCTTGCCGACTACCGTGGTGACGCTTATATGCGAGTAAAGGAACCACTGGACAGGCTGACGGCATTAACCTACAACTCCGGCACCTATTATTACTACATAGTCTATGTGACCGACGGAAAGACCATTTATGGAGTGATGGATTATGAGGACACTCTGACAGCCAGACATCCTATGTATACATATGGCACAACGGGTTATACAGATACGCTTTCCGAGGGCACGGCGCAGGAGATCAGCGGTGAGGTGAGTTCCTATGGCTCATGGTCGTTTGTCATTAAGCCTGTGTTGGACGGGGAAGGAAGTCCGGTCGCCAGTATGGAGGTGGGGGTGAACCTCGACTACCTGAATGCGCAAAATCGGGCCTTGTCACTGGAAATTTTACTGACTGTGCTCTCGGCGGCGTTGGTACTGATCATGCTGATTCTGGAAATTCTTTTTTATATGGAGTACAGAGAGCAATGCGGTGCACGAACAAATGAGCTGCCTGCCGGTCTCCGCTTTCCCCTCAGAACCTTGCTTTTTTTGACCTTTTTGGCCGACTGCATGCAGGATATGTTTATCTCCATACTGGCAAACCAGCGATATATACCTATACTTGGCATTCCGCAAAGCGTGGGGGCGGCCATCCCACTTTCGGCGCAGGTACTGTTTACCGCATTATTTGCTTTTATGGGTGGCTTCATCACTCGGAGCACAGGTATCAAAAAAGCTTTGCTTTTAGGCTTTTTACTTCAAATATCCGGATGTTTGCTGTGTGGTTTGATTCCCGACTACCTGGGCCTGTTAGGCGGAAAATGCCTGATCGGTGCCGGTATGGGGTTGATTGTGGTAGGCACAAATTCTTTGGCGGCAGGAAGCGGCAGCCAGGAGGAGAGCGGGCGTGCATTTGCTGCCATCAGCGCTGGAACGCTGGCCGGAGTTACAGCGGGAGCCGGCATCGGTTCCATCATCCTGTCCTTTGGCAGCTTTTCCATCGTGTATTATACGGGCGCTGCGCTGCTGTTGCTGGCAATTCCACTGATCCTTACCGGCGGTGAGTATCGTGAGCAGCCGTCGAAGATGGCGCGTGAATCAACGGGATTACTACGTTTTTTGTCCGATGGCAGGGTGATGAGCTTTTTGCTGCTGGTACTTCTGCCGTTCTTACTGGCACTTTCCTACCGGGAGTATTTTTTTCCGCTATACGCGGCGGAAATGGGGATAAGTGAGACCATGATCGGCCGTATTTATCTTGTGTGCGGTCTGTTCATCATCTACGCAGGTCCGCCACTGACACAGGTGCTGATCTCCCGGTTGGGCGGAAAATGGACGGTGGCGCTTGCCAGCCTGTTAATCTGCCTTGCCCCGCTTCTGTTTGTGCTTTCGCCTACTGTTCCGTCGGCGGTTGCAGGAATCGTTCTGCTATCCCTGTCGCTTTCCTTTGGATATGCGGCGCAGTCCACCTATTATTCCGGGCTGCCCGGTGTCACTGGATTTGGGGAAAGCCGCGCCATGGGTGTTTACTCACTATTCGACAACGGCGGACAGACGATTGGTCCGGTAGTGTACGGTATAGCAATGATGGGTGGCTATCGGGCGGGCCTGCTGGTTATCTGTACTGTACTGATCGTCCTTTTGGGCTTGTTCCTGTTGTGCAGCAGGAATAGGTGTGATAAATATACGGGAGAGAAAATATGAAAAAGTCACAGACAGATTTGCATGTTGCGCCGGTAGAAAAAAGCGATTTGGCTGCAATAACCGCTTTATATACCACATACCTTAACGGCGGCGAACCTATCGTCAGGCATCTGCGCGAAGCGATGGAGTACCCGGGATATATCGGAGTCAAGTGTCTGGATGGAGAAACGATAGCGGGAGTGCTTACGGCCATCCCCGAAATTGATTTCACCTATCCTCATTCGGATTTGGAGCAGCGTATCAAAAAACTATGGGACAGCACCAAGCTGTATTCGATGGATATGATCCTGGTGCAGCCCCTGTATCAGGGGCGGGGTATTGCCCGCACATTGGCCGGACATCTGCGCAGACACCTGTTGGAGGCGGAGGTCCGGATTTTGATCGTAGAAATGTGGAACCCGCTTCGGCATGGGGATCGGCCCGTTGAGGGAATCCTCAAATATTTGGGAACTTGCCTCGAATTGTGGGACTGCCCTGATTTTTATAAAGAGCTTTATGCCAAAGGCATGACATGTCCTGAGTGTGGTGAGGGACCGTGCCGATGCAGTGCCAGGATAGGGATCGTCGCCCTGGAGGAATTTGGGGGTTATGGAGTATGAAAATAAGACTTCAAACTATCGGTTCTAAGCTGACCTTGCTTTTTTGCTTATTTTCTCTGCTATTATGCGTGGTCATCGGTATATTTAGTTATTATGTATCGTGGAAAGAATACACCGATTTTTATTATTCAAAGGCAAAAGAAACCGCTGTCATGGCCGCCACTCTTGTAGATGGGGACAAGATAGAGGAGTATCTGCGTACGGGGGAAAAAGACGAGTATTACGAAAAGCTCTATACGATCTTTGCAAATGTAAAACGTGAGTATAGTATGCAGTACCTATATATTTTTAAGCCCGGAGATGACAGCTTTACTTATATTTTAGACGCGCAAATTGAAACGGATGATCCGGCCAACATCTCAAGCCTTGGAGATGTGTATCACTATGAGGAGACGGAGTATCGGTATCTGGTCCCCGACGCGCAGGCGAAGCGGGCCTCCACTCAAAAACACATCGTGTACAACACGGATTTTGGTGCAGTGGTAATGGCCTGGGCACCGGTGCTGGATAGCAATGGCGAGCTTGCCGCCATGGTGGAAGCAGACCTCTCTCTCGATTTGGTGACTGAAATGCTAAATGGCTATATCACCAACATCATTCTAATCTCAAGCGCGATCATTCTGGCTGCCGCAGTGGCACTCACACTGATTGCCCGCAGGATGGTCAGCCGACCGTTAGCCCGGTTGACAGATAGTGTGCAGAGCTTTGCCGGAGAGGACGGAGTGCTCAAACCCACACTGGAGCTGCATACGGGCGATGAGATACAGACTCTTTCCGAGGCGTTTGGGAAAATGGTGAGGGACATTGACCGCTATACCAAAAATCTGGCGCTGGTGGCAGCCGAAAAGGAGCGTATTGCTGCAGAGTTGGATGTAGCCAGGCATATCCAGGCCAGCATGCTTCCCTGTACCTTCCCGGCTTTCCCGGAGAGGCCGGAGCTGGACATCTATGCCGCTATGACTCCCGCCAGGGAAGTGGGCGGCGACTTCTACGACTTCTTTCTTGTGGACGACGACCGGCTGGCCATAGTAATGGCAGACGTGTCCGGCAAGGGTGTACCGGCGGCTCTCTTTATGGTAAACGCCAAGACCCTCCTAAAGAATGCGGCCCAGACGGGTCTTTCCCCCAAGGCTGTGATGGAAAAGGTAAACGATCAGCTCTGTGCGGGTAACGAGGCTGATATGTTCGTCACGGTCTGGCTGGGTATTTTGGAGATCTCCACAGGTAAGCTGACCTGCGCCAGCGCTGGGCACGAATACCCGGTGCTCAAACGCGCAAGCGGAGACTATGAACTGGTGAAGAACAAGAACGGCTTCGTGCTGGCCGGTATGGAGGGGACCCGCTATCGGGAATATGAACTTCACATGGAGCCCGGCGATCGGCTATTCCTCTACACCGACGGTGTGTCCGAGGCCACCGGTGCCAACAACGAGTTCTATGGCACCGACCGGATGCTCGCTGCCCTTAACCGTAACAAGGAGGCAGGCTGCGAAAGGCTACTGCACTGCGTGAAGAAGGATATCGACGCCTTCGTAGGTGAAGCACCTCAGTTCGACGACATCACCATGCTGATCCTGGAACTGATGCCCCATAGGGGTCCAGACATGAAAAAGCTGAAGCTGGCTCCCACGCTGGAATCCATTAATGCGGCCACTGCCTTTGTGGAACAGGAATTAGAGGCCGCAAAGGCTTCAAGGAAGGTGATCGCTCAGATGAATATCGCGGTCGATGAGATCTTCTCCAACATTGCCCGGTACTCAGGGGCCAGCGAAGCCACCGTTGGAGTTGCTGTGGAAGACAAGCGCGTCATTTTGCGCTTTGCTGACAACGGCCGACCCTACGACCCCACCGGAAAAGCTGACCCGGATGTAACACTCTTCGCTGAGGAACGGGACAGCGGCGGACTGGGTATCTTCATGGTGAAGAAAACCGTAGATACCATGGAATATAAGTATTGCGACGGGCTAAATATTCTGACGCTGACAAAGCGGAATTGGATTAATTAGATAAGAGAGCGAAAGCAGGCAGCCCAAATATGCCTGAATTACTACAAGGAAAGGTGATATACGAATGATACAGAAGCTTTTACGGGCAGTCGCCGTTTTTATGGCCATGCTGACCCTTGCAGTCCTGCCAGCCGGCTGCAGCAAAACGAAGCCGGCATCTGAGAAGACATCCCGGACTGATCGGCAGGAGTATGCAAACAATGAAGAAACCATTACTGATGAAGGAGTGCCTGAGTACACTGCTCTCAGTCAGCTCTCTGGCAAGGTGGTCACCTGCCAGTCAGGTTCCATCGCGGATATTCTGGTGGAAAGTGCCGTCCAGGGTGTGTCCTTCAGCTACTTTAACAGCCGTACTGACCAGCTAGCGGCGCTCCGGAACGGCAAGGTTGAAGCAGCGCCGTTTGATGAGCCGGTGGCGAAGCTGGCTGCGGCGCAAAATCCGGATTTTGCCGTACTGCCGGAGAAAATCGTGGAGGACCACTACGGTATTGCTATGCAAAAGAACAGCGAGCTGACAGCACAGGTAAATGAGGCCATCGCACAGCTAAAGGCCGATGGTACACTGGAACAGATGAAGGCAAAGTGGACCGGGTCCGATGAGAGCGCCAAAGTTCTGCCGCAGCTTGACTAT
This sequence comes from Bacillota bacterium, assembly GCA_023412665.1. Lineage (GTDB taxonomy): Bacteria > Bacillota > Clostridia > Acetivibrionales > DTU013 > DTU013. The sequence goes on along the minus strand of JAEZCA010000029.1, from coordinate 100,724 downwards.
CCCGGCACGAACGGAACGCTGCGCGTAGTCCACACCACCGCTACGGAGCCCATGGAATATGTAGGTGCGGACGGCACGGCTGTGGGTTTTGATTTGGAAATGATGCTCTATATCGGCCGGATTCTCGAGCGTAAGGTGGAATTCACCGACGTGGATTTTTCCGGCCTAATTCCCATGCTGCAAAGCGGCAAGGCAGACGCCGCCGTTGGCTGCCTGTCAATTACCGATGAACGCAAAAAGATGGTGGATATGAGCGATGCCTATTACGACGGCGGGCTGTACTTTGTGGTGCGCAAGGTTGCAGCATCACGGTCTGCCGTAGAGGCTCAGCCGAGGGTAAGCTTCTGGGAGAGTCTGAAGGGCAGCTTTACTCGTACATTTATCACAGAAAACCGTTGGAAGCTGGTACTGGACGGTCTGGGGGTCACGGTGATCATATCCGTCATTTCTGGCCTGCTGGGTTTGCTGATGGGATTTGGCATCTGTATGCTCCGCCGCAGCAAAAATTACCTTGCATCCCTCCCGGCGGCTGGCTTCATCCGACTTATACAGGGTACGCCCGTCTTGGTGCTGTTAATGATCCTCTACTACATCATTTTCGGCAAGGTGGATATTCCCGCCGTTCTGGTGGCTATCTTCGGCTTTGCGCTCAACTTTGGCGTTTATTCGTCCGAGATGATGCGCATCGGAATCGAAGCTGTGGACAAGGGGCAGATCGAGGCGGCCTACGCGCTGGGCTTCACCAGGGCCAGGACCTTCTGGAAGATAACCTTCCTCCAGGCGGCCCGGCATTTCCTGCCGGTCCTCAAGGGTGAGTTTATCACAATGGTTAAGATGACCTCGGTGGTGGGCTACATTGCTATTCAGGATTTGACCAAGGTATCCGACATCATCCGCAGCCGTACACTGGAGGCGTTCTTTCCCCTGATTGCAACGGCGGTTATCTACTTCCTGGTGGCCAATCTTCTGACCATGCTGTTATCCTGGGTGGAGCTGAGCCTTAACCCCAAGCACCGTAAGCGCGCCGTGAAAGGAGTGGTGATGAAATGATTAATATCAAGCATCTGAAAAAAGCATATCACAATGTAACGCCGTTATCTGACGTCAACGTGGAAATAAAAAAGGGAGAGGTCATCTCAATAATCGGACCCTCAGGCTCGGGAAAATCCACGCTGCTGCGGTGCATCAATCTGCTGGAAACGCCCACGGCCGGAGAAATCATTGTTGGGGGAGAAAAGATCACGGCAAAGGGCGCTGACATTTCCAAACTCCGGCGCAAAATGGGCATGGTGTTTCAATCCTTCAATCTGTTTTCCCATCTGATGGTGATTGAGAACATTATGCTGGGTCCGGTGGATCTTCTGAAGATGTCAAAGCAGGAGGCCTATGATGAGGGAATGCGTCTGCTGGCCACCGTTGGTCTTGCGGAAAAGGCGCTCAGTTACCCTGACGAGTTGTCCGGCGGGCAGAAGCAGCGTGTGGCTATTGCCCGGGCACTGGCCATGAAACCGGAAATAATCCTCTTCGACGAGCCCACTTCGGCTCTGGACCCCACCATGGTGGGCGAGGTGCTGGCTGTCATTCGGGCACTGGCTCAGGAAGGGCTGACTATGATGATTGTCACCCACGAGATGAAATTCGCCCGGGATGTGTCTACCCGCGTTTTATATATGGACGAGGGCGGTGTCTATGAGGACGGCTCCCCTGAGCAGATTTTCGAGAACCCCCGGCGGGAGCGCACACGAGCTTTTGTCAAGCGGCTCAAGACCTTTGAACTCAAAATCGAGTCGCCTGCCTTCGACTTTATCGAGGTCAGCACAGATATTGAGGAGTTCGGCCGGAAGCAGCTATTAAGCCAGCGACAGATCAACAATCTTCAAATAGTGTTTGAGGAGCTGTGTGTTCAAGCACTCCTAAGCCAAGGAGATGAGGTGCTTCCTCTGCGGTTCTCGGCCGTAGTTTCCGAGCTGGATGGCTCCTGCGAGGCAACAATCGATTATGGAGGACCCGAATTCAACCCGTTTGCAGAGCAGGCTGACGAGCTATCGGTCAAGATGGTGCTGGGTCTGACTAAGGAACACCTTTGGAGCGGAGATAAGGGGAACCATATCAGGCTTGTTATATGAGGGCACGTAAAATAAATGACTTATTTTTGCAGGGGGTATTCCTCAATAGCTAATAAATGTGGACAGATGTAAGGGGACACTTCTTTGCAGGGGGTATTCCTTAATAGCTAAGAAATGTCCCCTATGTTGCTTAGTATTTCGGCGGTTGACTTGGGGCGGTTCATTGTGTACAGGTGGATTCCGTCCACACCGGCGTCAATAAGCTCTCTAATCTGGCGGGAAGCATATTCGATTCCCGCCTTTCTCATATCCTCAGGATTATCCTGATATTTGTCCATCATTACAACAAGGCTTGCCGGTATAGAGCATCCGCTTTTTGCGGTTATGGACTTTATCTGATCCGCTCTGAATATTGGCATGACTCCAGCTGTAACAGGACAGTTGATGCCAATCGCTTTAGCCTTATCAATGAAGTCAAAAAACAGCCTGTTGTCAAAAAACAGCTGCGTTATGAGAAAATCTACTCCAGCATCCACCTTTTCTTTCAAATGCTTAAGATCCTCACTGAGCCTTCGTGAATCCACATGTCCTTCGACATATGCTGCCGCTGCAATGCAAAAATTATTGACGCTTCTGACATGCTTTACAAGCTCGCTTGCGTAACGGTAAACGCTTCTGCCGGGATCAAAATCGGGCTGTCCAGCCGGAGGATCACCTCTTAGGGCAAGTATGTTTTCAAGGCCGGAATCATGCATTGCAGACAGCATATCGCTTATCTCATCCTTTGTATGGCCGATGCATGTGAAATGGGCCATGCTTTCTATGTTATGCTGTTTTTTTATCCTTTCGGCTATCTCAAGAGTTCGCCCCTTTCTGCTGCCGCCGGCTCCATAGGTGACACTGATATAATCAGGCTTGAGGGCTTCAAACTGTTCCAGATGATCATATATGGTATCCAGGGGTACATCAGGCCTGGGCGGAAATATTTCAAAAGCAATGATCGGTTTTTTTTGTCTGAACATATCAATTAATCTCATGGCATACCTCCAATAAACTCTAAATACATTATAACACCATTCAAATAACTGTCAAGTACAATTAAAATACAATCATATACAACTCAATATATTTGGGTGGCACGATTTTAAAAATATTTTGGAAAACTATGTATTGAAGTAAAAACAAAGGCCTGTTAAAATGAATACAATATTACTGCCTGAATGTATTTTCAGATACACGAGGTGCTGTATCTGCGTGGGTGCATAGCTGGTAAGCTGCTGCGGGAGGAGGTGTGATCATGTTTGGAATATCTGATCCCTGGATATGGAGCACATATTTATTATGCATTCTCAGTTCGTTATTATGTGTTGGGTACGGTCTGTTGAACTGGAACAAGGGCGCTGATGAGGAAAGGCTGCAGATGGCCGAAGAGGCTATGTGGGAAAGCACATCAGAGAAAAAACAGGTTTAAAAGTCTTTTATCACATCAAATAATCATTTCAAGGGTCTTGCGGTTTAAGATAGGAGAATGGGTCAAATATCTTGGAAATAGCATGCTCCTTAAGATTAGAGTGAATTAGCAAATATCCGGTCACTTAATTTTTAAGGAGGTTTTTTTATTATGTATGTCACTGTAATTATCATTATATATCTTGCTGTAACGGCATTTCTTGGCTATCTTGGGTATAAGAAGACGACCAACGCCGCTGATTATCTGGTGGCGGGAAGAAAAGCACATCCGCTGGTAATGGCGCTTTCATACGGAGCTTCATTTATCAGCACCTCAGCCATCATTGGATTCGGCGGGGCTGCCGGCCAGTTTGGAATGGGGCTCTTGTGGCTTACCTTCCTTAATATCTTCATGGGAATTTTCATAGCCTTTGTTGTGTTTGGCAAAAGAACTCGTAAAATAGGACATAATCTTGACGCGCACACATTCCCGGAATTGCTGGGACTAAGATTCAGATCCAAATTCATACAGGGCTTTGCAGGGGCCGTAATATTTGTGTTCATGCCGATATATGCCGCATCCGTGATAAAGGGCGGAGCTGATTTTATACAGGCTTATTTTGGGATACCGTTTCACATCTCGCTTATCGTATTTGTGGCTGTCGTCGCCATGTATGCTTTTATGGGAGGCATAAAAGGAGTCATGTATACGGATGCCTTTCAGGGACTTTTAATGTTCATAGGCATGACATTCCTGATCATTTTCACATACAGCAAGCTGGGCGGCATTACTCAAGCCCATATGCAGCTGTCCGAGCTTTATACAAAGCCTGAAATCATCGAGCAAACAGCTGCATTGGCAAAGGGCGGCTTTGACGGATGGACATCCATGCCCCGGTTTGGTTCGCCCATATGGTGGAATCTGGTGTCTACTGTTGTAATGGGTGTGGGAATAGGCGTTGTTGCCCAACCGCAGCTGGTTGTCAGGTTCATGACGGTAAAAAGCAACAAGGAGCTGAACAGGGCTGTCGTATCAGGAGGGATATTTATTTTAATGATGACAGGGGTTGCTTTTGCTGTGGGCGCACTCACAAATGTATTTTTTGTCCAGGAAACCGGCAATGTTGCAGTTATAGCTGCAGGCGGCAATGACAAGATCATTCCGGAATTCATAAAGAGGTTTGTTCCAGGGTGGTTCGGGCCTGTTTTTCTTATAACACTGCTGGCTGCAGCGATGTCGACCTTGAGTTCACAGTTCCATACAATGGGCTCGGCGCTGGGAAGAGATGTGTATGAAAAAAGCATGGGAGGAAGAGGCAAAAGTATTATGATTTCAAAAGCCGCAATGCTGGTAGGTGTCCTTATCAGTGCGGGCATTGCATGGCTGACCAGCTATCTGGATGTCAGCATGGCGATCATTGCCACCGGAACATCACTGTTTTTCGGGCTGTGCGCGGCCTCTTTCCTGCCAGCTTACATCGGAGCGCTTTTCATTAAAAGGATGCCAAAAGCAGCTGCGATCTGGGGCATGATATGCGGTTTCGTAACAAGCTCCTTCTGGATATTCTTTATCCATGAAAAAGAGTCGGCAAGCCTCCAAATATGCAAGCTGATCACCGGCAAGACATCACTCGTAAAGGATACTCTGCTGGCGCCCTTGTCGATGGTGGACCCTATTATTATAGCTCTGCCTGTATCCATTATTGTTACTGCCGTATTGACGTTTGCATTGAAGCAGGATATAAGTATTACACATCTTGAAAAATGCTTTTTCGGGGTTCGTTCTAAAAAACGGGAAATTCCTGGTGGAGCAACTGTACGGGTCTAAGTGCTTACTGGTGGCGGCCAGGTGTAAACAGGACTGTTGTCACCAAATTTGCTGCAGCGCTTCCGATACCTGAACTGTCTGTGCATCCAGACTGATAATCTGGAGCAATATGGATTATTATTGCAGTTTGCATTATTGTAGTTTAAAATAGTTAAATGATGAGGCGGCGGCACATACACCTTACCACTTAAGGCATTTGGCCTTTCGGGCAAAAAACCCTTGGCAGCTGGTATCGGTATGATAATGCTGCATCCCGGGTCTATGACAGGCCGCAAATGTCTGCGATATAGACTGATAAGGTAATGGAGGAGTTCATATGTTCAGGATAATAAAAAAAGAAGTGCTCAATTCATCGGTAAAGCTGTTAGAGATAGAAGCGCCATATGTGGCAAGGAAAGCAGAACCTGGCCAGTTTATAATACTTAGGGTAAATGAGGAGGGGGAAAGGATCCCTCTGACCATTGCCGACTACAACAGAGATTTGGGAACTGTGACGATCATTTTTCAGGAGGTCGGTAAGACCACAAGGCTGTTGGGGACACTGGAGAAGGGTGACTGCTTGCTCGACTTTGCGGGGCCCCTCGGCACAGCAAGCCATCTGGACGGAGTAAAGAAGGCTGCAGTCATCGGCGGAGGTCTGGGTACTGCAATAGCATATCCGCAGGCAAAGAAGCTGCACAGCCTGGGAGCTGAGGTCGATGTTATTACGGGCTTTAGGAACAGCAGCTTTATATTGTTGGAGGAGGAACTCAAAAATGCCAGCAGCAGGCTGTTTATAACAACGGACGACGGCTCCAACGGCAACAAGGGTTTTGTTACCGATGTACTCAGAAAGCTGCTTGATGAGGGCAATAAATATGATATGGTCATTGCAATAGGCCCGCTGATCATGATGAAAATGGTTTCTCAGCTCACAAGACCATACGGTATCAAGACTATAGTGAGCATGAATCCTGTAATGATAGACGGCACGGGTATGTGTGGAGGCTGTCGTGTGACGGTGGGCGGACAGACGAAATTCGCCTGTGTGGACGGTCCTGATTTTGACGGACATGAGGTCGACTTTGATGAGGCGATGAGAAGACAGGCGATGTACAAGAGCCAGGAAAAGAGTTCTGAGGAAAATCATAACTGCAGGATGGGAGGTGCTTTGAATGCCTGATATGTCATTAAAAAAAGTAAAGATGCCCGAACAAGAGCCTGAGATCAGAAGCGGCAATTTTAAAGAGGTGGCTCTCGGCTATAACGAGGAGATGGCTATTGCGGAATCCAAAAGATGCCTGACCTGCAAAACCAGGCCATGTGTTGCCGGATGCCCTGTCAATGTTCAGATCCCCGAATTTATAAAGCTGGTAAGTGAAGGTGATTTTGAGGGTGCTTACGCAAAGATCAGGGAAACAAACAGCCTCCCTGCCATTTGCGGAAGAGTGTGTCCTCAGGAATCCCAGTGCGAGGAGCTATGTGTCAGAGGGAAAAAGGGAGAGCCGGTGGGTATAGGAAGGCTGGAAAGGTTCGTTGCCGACTGGTATATGGCAAATCGTGATAATGCTGTTAATCCGGTCGAGAGAAACGGCAAAAAAGTGGCGGTGATTGGATCAGGCCCTTCCGGACTGACCTGTGCAGGAGATTTAGCTAAGAAAGGTTATGAGGTTACAATATTCGAAGCCTTCCATGTGCCCGGGGGAGTGCTTATGTATGGCATACCTGAATTCAGGCTTCCAAAAGCTCTTGTGCAGAAGGAGATAGAATCGGTCAGGAGTCTGGGAGTACAGATCATGACCAATATGGTTATAGGTAAGGTATTGTCTCTGGCGGAGCTTGAGGAAGAGGGCTATCAGGCGGTATTCATAGGAAGCGGCGCAGGTCTGCCCAGCTTTATGGGAATACCTGGCGAGAACCTTAATGGAGTTTACTCGGCCAATGAGTTTCTGACCAGGATAAATCTGATGAAGGCATATCAATTCCCTGCATATGATACGCCTGTCAGAGTGACTGAAAGCGTTGCTGTGATCGGCGGAGGAAATGTGGCAATGGATGCGGCCAGGTGCGCAAAGCGGTTGGGCGCAAAAAACGTTTATATAGTTTACAGGCGCTCCGAGACGGAGATGCCTGCAAGACTTGAGGAAGTACACCATGCCAGGGAGGAAGGCATCATATTCAAGCTGCTGACCAACCCGACAAAAATCATAGGTACTGATGATGGCTGGGTGAAGGGTATGGAATGTGTTGAAATGGAACTGGGAGAGCCGGATGCATCTGGCAGAAGAAGACCTGTTGCCAAAAAGGGCTCCGAGCACATACTTGATGTGCAAACTGTTATTGTAGCTATCGGACAGTCACCAAACCCACTGATAAAAGCGACTACTCCAGGCCTTGAGACCCAGAAATGGGGAGGTATAATAGTTGAGGAGGAGACAGGCTCAACCAGCCTGGAAGGCGTATATGCAGGAGGCGATGCTGTTACAGGCGCGGCTACCGTGATCCTGGCTATGGGCGCAGGGAAAAAAGCGGCAAAGGCGATCGACGAATACCTCAGCAATAAGAAGTGAAATAGAGCTTTCATATAGTAGAGATAAGCAGCAGCCCGATTAACAATCGGGCTGTTTGTGTCAGTAGGCCAGGCAGACGGCCGGCCGACAGTCCATTAATGCTTAATCAGCCCGCTGCCTTCTCTGATCGGATGCCTGATTTTTGGACTCAAGACAAGGAGGGGATGGGATAAAATGGGTACCAGGGCAAAAAAACAAAGCCCCTTGACAAAACCCGAGGACGTCCTGTATAATAGCTTTTGCCTGAGAAATTCAGAGCAAAAAACCCTGCGGGATTAACTCAGTGGTAGAGTGTCACCTTGCCAAGGTGAAAGTCGCGAGTCCGAATCTCGTATCCCGCTCCACTGTCAAGGAAACCAGTATATCTGGTTTCTTGTATGCGGGTGTAGTTCAATGGTAGAACATCAGCCTTCCAAGCTGATTGCGTGGGTCCGATTCCCATCACCCGCTCCAGTTGAGACCCGGAGGAACCAATAAGGTTTCCCCGGGTTTTGTGTTTTATTTAACAATGTCATCGGGAACGTTCGGATAGAGCCGGAGAGGAGATAATATTTCGTTTGTAACCTTCCGGAGGGTATAAATTGTATACAAAGTGCAAAAGAAGGATTATGATAAAATAAAGTAGAATATTGTAGTCGCTTCGGTTTAATAACTGTACATATGGTTCGAATAATAATGAATAATCTTGTTATACTTTTAAACAGTGGTATAATAATTAAAGAATAAACTGGGGGTAGAATAATGTCTGTTGCTATTCTTAAGGATATTACAGCTGTGGAAGCCCAGGCTGAGCAGATAGAAGCTCAGGCTATACAAAAGGCCCGAGAGATCGTCGCATCGGCAAGGAAGGAAGCTGCCGATCTGTTGCTGAAGGCCGAAGATCAGGCAGAGCTGGAGGCTCGGAAAAAAGTAAAGTCATATGAAGAAAAAGCCCTTCAGGATATAGCAAAAGCTGATTTGCAGGTGAAGGACCAATGTGATCAAATTAAAAAGAGTTCTGATGACAAGCTCAAAACAGCAGTTGATTTCATAGTCGGAAGGATCGTGAAGCTGTGATCGTTAAAATGAGCAAGATTACCGTGCTTGGGATGGAAGACCAGCGAAAGCCTTTGATTTCAAGCTTGATGGACATCGGTGCCGTTGAAATTAACCAGGTTGACCCGGGTGAATATGAGGATCTGGCGCAGAATCCCGAGGTACAGGACGAGATATCTGCTATTGGCGGCAGGATATCCGAGGTTTCAGCAGCTTTGGAGAGCCTGCAAAAGTACAGTCCCGAGAAGAAGCGCATGTTCTCGGGCCGTCGTGAAATGTCCGGTGATGAGTTCAGCAAAATACTCGATGATGAAGGCTCTATCTGGGACTCTGTAAAATATGTACGTGAGCAGGAGGAACACCTGGTCCAGCTTAAAAATGAAGAGAACAGGCTTAACAACTTGTATGCGTCACTAACACCATGGAAGGACTATGCAGTTGCTCTGGATTTTGCAGGTACTCAAAAAACAGTTTTCTTAACCGGAACAATTCCAGCAGTTGTTGACATAAATAGTGTCAGTGACAAGCTGGGTGAAAAGGCACCATATTCTGAGATCGACTTAATTCATAGTGATAAGGATCAGCACTATGTGGCAGCTATATTTCACAGGGACTCGGAGCAGGATTGTCTGAGTGTCCTCAAATCTGTCGGCTTCAATAAGGTCTCATTTCCGGGACTGACCGGTACAGCACAAGATAATATCAATAAAATAATTGTACGCCTTTCTGAGATTTCGGAGGAAAACGAAAGTATCTCAGAGCACATAACAGCTAAAGCCAGCTCAAGAAGAGCGATGGAAGTGCTGTATGACAGCCTGGGTATGGAGAAGGGCCGCTCAATAGCCGTCGGAAGGATACTGAAAACAAAAAGGGCTTTCATGATAAAGGGCTGGATTCCTGAGAGGGCGGCATCAAAAGCAAAAGAAATGCTGGAGGCAAAGTACACTGTTAGCATTGATATTGAAGAGCCTGCCCCGGACGAAGAGTTTCCGGTATATATCGAAAACAGGGGGCTTGCTGAGGCTGGCGAGCCGGTAACCAATATGTACAGCCTGCCCCACAGCCATGAGATAGATCCCAATGCTGTTATGACACCTTTTTTTGTCATGTTTTTCGGACTTATGCTTTCTGACGGCGGCTACGGTATCATCATGACGCTTGTTGCTGTATTTGCACTCTGGCGCTTAAAGCTTGATGATACACTTCGCAAGTTTATGAAGCTCATATTTTTCTGCGGACTGGCAACCATCTTTTGGGGTTTTATGTTCGGCAGCTGGTTCGGCATCGAATCATTGGCAAAATACGGTGTATGGCTCAATCCTGTGGAGGAGCCGGAGCTGCTGCTAAGCTGGTCACTGCTGTTCGGAGTTATCCATATGTATGCAGGCTTTGCACTGAAGGCGGCTAATCTGATACGTGACAGGAAGTATCTTGACGCAGTGCTTGATGTCGTGCCGGTCTATATTTTCTATACGGGTTTTATTTTGATACTTCTTCCCTATGTCCCCAAAATGGACGTGGCTGCCGCAGCACCGCTTGTCAATATAGGAAAGTATGTACTTGTGGCGGGCGCTGTATTCATGATTCTTACCCAGGGACGGGGTAAAAAGAATATCATAGGAAAGATATTTGGCGGTATATCAAGTCTTTATAATGTAGTAGGCTTCATGAGCGATGTACTGTCCTACTCGAGGCTGCTTGCTCTCGGGCTTGCAACAGGAATAATCGCTGCGATCATAAATCAGATGAGTGCAATGTTTAATATCCACTGGATTATTAAGCTGCTGCTGATGACGATTATCTTATTGATCGGACACGTAATAAACTTTGCAATAAACGCACTGGGAGCTTACGTTCACTCATGCAGGCTCCAGTACCTGGAGTTCTTCGGCAAGTTTTTCACAGGTGGGGGCCAAGCCTTCAAACCTTTGAAAGCAAATACAAAATATATTACTGTAAAGCATGATGCAGGTGTATAAGCTTCTGTTGCCTGGACAGAGCAAGATACCCGCAGCTATTAAAAAAGACGGAGGTTGGAAAAAAGATGCAGAATATTATTGATGGACAGATGCTAGCTTTACTAGGAGCGGCAATAGCGTTTTTCGTAGCCGGACTGGGATCATCCAAGGGGGTCGGCCTTGCCGGACAGACAGGAGCAGGGGTATTATCAGAGGATCCTTCAAAATTCGGATCAGTCATGCTGCTCGAAGCACTTCCGAGTACACAGGCTATTTATGGATTCGTTATCGCTTTCTTAATCATTGGCAAGATAGATCCTGCGATGTCTCTTCAGCAAGGTTTACACCTGCTGGCTGCAGGTCTTCCGGTAGGTATCGTAGGATGGATATCGGCTATATATCAGGGTAAGGTTGCAGCGGCAGGCATACAGCTGATCTCAAAGCGCCCTGAGGCATTGGGAAGCGCAATAACACTTGCACTCATGGTTGAGATGTTTGCAATACTTTCACTTATAGTATCAATACTCATGATCGGCTGATAACGGGAGTATCCAGGCCCCCTGTGGCAGCATGTTCCGGCAGGCTGCACAAGAAAGCCGCGCCAGATGCGCTCTTGTGCATAAGGATTTTTAAAAGGAGCAATCCAATGACAGGAACTGAGAAAATAAAAGCAAAAATACTTGAAGACGCCAAAAGCAAGGCCCTCTCCATTGAGGAACAGGCAAAGAAGGAAGCGCAGGATATTTTGGACAAGGCTTCATATGAGGCCGGTCTGAAAAGAGAAGCTATTCTGAAGGAAGCCGAAAATGAGGGTATGGAAACATATAAGCGCATGATGGCCGTTGCCGGTCTTGAGGGCCGTAAGGAAACTCTTCGGACAAAGCAGGATGCAATCAATGCAGCCTTCGCAAAAGCTTTGGACAGGGTTTGCAGTTTGCCTGACAGTGAATATCAGAGGCTGCTTGAGGATATGATCGTCAATGCTGCTGTTGATGGAGGAGGAGAAATTTTTCTCTCGCAAAAGGATGCGTCGCGTATGGATAAAAGCTTTATCAGTAATATAAACCAGCGTGTGGGCATTTCCGGCAAAAGCGGTATATGGTCTCTTTCTGCGCAGCCGGTAAAAACAATCGGCGGATTTGTACTTAAAAGCGGAGAGATGGAGATCAACAGCACGTTTGAAATTGTGTTTGGCATTCTGCGCACTGAGCTTGAAGGCGATGTAGTCAAAATATTGTTCAATAGCTGAGAAGTTTGTTCCATTTATGGTCTTCAACGAAAATTGATGAGGGATATAGATGTTGAGAATTAATGAAGGTGATTATGCATACGCTTCTGCCCGCATACGGGCGAAGGAACCTAGGCTGCTCGGGAAAAGCCAGTTTGACAGAATGCTCGAAGCTCCTGCCGCTGAGGAGGCATACAAGGTACTGACCGAAGCCGAATACGGCATCGAAGGCAGTGGTATGACAGGCTTGTTTGCTTTTGAAGAGCTGCTTTCCGGGGAAATGAAAAAGTGTTATATGCTTCTTTCCGAAATCACGCCCCATCAGGAAGTGATAAGGGCTTTTCAGAGACGCCATGATTATTTCAATATCAAGGTGCTGCTCAAAGCTGAGTTTTCCGGCGCCGAAGTACCGCGTATACTGATGGATACAGGCACGATAGGCACAGAAGAAATCACCCGGATGATCAGGGAGCGCGACTACAGCGAGCTTACTCCACTGATGAGTGAAGCCATATCAGAAGCATATGATGTTTTTTCAAGAACACAGGATCCGCAGACGATCGACCTGATACTTGACAGAGCATCCTCCCGTCAGCAGACAATGGATCTGAATGCAATAGACAGTCCATATCTTCGTGGTATTGCTGAAATTATGACGGATATAACTAATATAAGGGTGTTCATTCGTGCAAGACTGCTCAATAAAGCATGGGATTTCATTAAAAAACTATTGGCTGGAGAAGGCACTATCAGCCAGGAGATATTTTTAAAGAACAGCGACAAGCCAGCAGAGAGCTTTATAGAAGAATTACAGCACAGCAGGTACGGAAAGGCTGTATCAAAGGGCTGGGAGCTTTATAAGACAAAAAAGAGCCTGTCAGGGCTTGAAAAGCTGCTGGAAGACTATCTGATGCAATATGTGCAAAGCGCAAAAATGGTCACTATGGGTGTGGAACCGGTGGTTGCATACCTTTTCGCAAAGGAAGCGGAGCTCAGGAATGTGAGGATCATTATGACAGGCAAAATTAACAGGCTGCCGGTGGATTTGATCCGTGAAAGGTTGCGGGAGGTTTATGTATAAAATAGGTGTTGTCGGAGAAAAAGATGCAGTACTGGGGTTTATAGCGCTGGGGTTCTCCGTATTTCCGGTTGAAGGCAGGGAACAGGCTGCGGCTGTGCTCTCCGAGCTGGCTGAAAACCAGTATGCCGTGATCTATATTACCGAACAGACAGCAGCGCTGATTGGAAATGAAATCAATCAATACCGGGAAAGCAGGTTTCCGGCGGTGATCCCCATACCCGGAGTACAGGGGAGCCTGGGGATTGGCATGCAGGGCGTAAAAAAGTGTGTCGAAAAGGCTGTCGGAGCAGACATCCTTTTCCGGGATGAATAAAAGGATAGATGAAACTTAACGAAAGTGGGGGATATATTTGAACCAGGGAAGGATAATCAAGGTCTCGGGCCCTCTGGTCATAGCTGAAGGAATGCGTGACACCAACATGTTCGACGTGGTCCGTGTAAGCGAAAGCCAGCTTATAGGTGAGATACTGGAGATCCATGGAGACAGGGCATCCATACAGGTCTACGAAGAAACCTCGGGTCTTGGTCCCGGCAGTCCGGTAGTATCGACCGGTGTGCCGCTAAGTGTGGAACTCGGGCCTGGACTGCTGGAGAACATATTCGACGGTATACAGCGTCCGCTGGAGGTCATGCGGGAATCTGTGGGAAGCAACATTACCCGCGGTATAAATATCCCGGCTCTTGACCGCAATAAAAAGTGGAGCTTCAAACCCTCGGCTGCGGCGGGTGATACGGTAGTTGCAGGTGACATAATAGGTACGGTACAGGAAAATGTCATTTTTGAACACCGGATCATGATACCTGTCGGTGTGGAAGGAGTTATACAGAAGATCAATGACGGTGATTTTACAATAGAGGATACAGTCGCTGTTATAAAGACGCCGGACGGATCTCTGAAGAATCTGACTATGATGCAGAAATGGCCTGTCAGAAGGGAAAGACCTTACAAGGTCAAATTGTCTCCCGACGAGCCTATGATAACAGGGCAGAGGATAATCGATACACTGTTCCCAATTGCAAAGGGCGGTGTGGCAGCTGTACCGGGACCCTTCGGGAGCGGCAAGACAGTAGTACAGCACCAGCTGGCAAAATGGGCTGACGCCGATCTGGTTGTATATATCGGATGTGGTGAGCGCGGAAATGAAATGACAGACGTTTTGATGGAGTTCCCTGAGCTCAAGGACCCGAAAAGCGGCGAACCTCTCATGAAGAGGACAGTGTTGATAGCCAATACCTCGGACATGCCGGTTGCAGCCCGTGAAGCATCGATTTATACAGGAATAACGATTGCGGAGTATTTCAGGGACATGGGATATTCAGTTGCGCTGCTTGCAGACTCCACCTCAAGGTGGGCGGAAGCGCTGCGTGAGATGTCCGGGCGTCTTGAAGAAATGCCCGGCGAAGAAGGCTATCCCGCATACCTGTCATCACGTCTTGCACAGTTTTATGAACGTGCCGGAAGAGTCGTGACTTTGGGGTCCGGTGAACGCCAGGGGGCGCTTTCGGCAATAGGTGCTGTATCACCTCCTGGAGGCGATATTTCTGAGCCGGTCACACAGGCAACACTCCGAATAGTAAAGGTGTTCTGGGGACTGGATGCCAATCTTGCATACCGCAGGCATTTCCCGGCCATCAACTGGCTGACCAGCTATTCTCTGTATGTTGACCGTATGTCGGACTGGTATATAAATAACATATCAAAGGATTACAGTGCATACAGGACTGAGATGATGAAAATACTCCAGGAGGAGTCGGAGCTGGATGAAATAGTCAGGCTCGTAGGTATAGACGCGCTGTCCCCAAGGGACAGGGTCACTATGGAGGTAGCCAGATCCCTTCGTGAGGATTATCTCCACCAGGATGCATTCCATGAGATCGATACCTATGCTACTATGAGAAAGCAGTTCAGAATGCTAAAGCTCATACTGGATTACTATCACATGGCCCAGGATGCAGTAAAGAAGGAAGTCGATCTGAAGAGTATCTTTGGCGTACCTGTGAGGGAAAAAATCGGCCGTGCCAAATACGTGCCCCAGGATCAGATTGACAAGGAATATGATATCATCGAACGGGAAATGTCCGCTCAGATGGATGCATTGCTTTCAAAGGAGGGTGAATAAGTATGCTTAAGGAATATCGTTCCATAGCGGAGGTAGCCGGTCCTTTGATGCTGGTGCAGAATGTTGAAGGTGTTACGTTCAACGAGCTTGGGGAGATAGAGCTGTACAATGGCGAAATCAGACGCTGCAAGGTGCTTGAGGTGAATGGTTCCAATGCTTTGGTCCAGCTTTTCGAAAGCTCCGTTGGAATAAACCTGTCCTCCAGTAAAGTCCGTTTCCTCGGACGGGGACTGGAGCTGCCTGTATCAATGGATATGCTGGGGCGTGTATTTGACGGTCTCGGCAAGCCCATAGACGGCGGACCCGAAATTATTCCGGACGCCAGGCTCGATATCAACGGCGTGCCTATGAATCCGGCTGCCCGCGACTATCCTTCCGAATTCATCCAGACAGGTGTTTCCGCTATTGACGGACTGAATACACTTGTCAGGGGACAAAAGCTTCCCATTTTCTCCGGCTCAGGGCTGCCGCATTCACAGCTGGCAGCGCAGATAGCGCGTCAGGCGAAGGTTTTAGGCGGCGACAGCAAATTTGCTGTTGTATTCGGCGCTATTGGTATAACCTTTGAGGAAGCGGATTTCTTCATAAGTGACTTTAAAAGAACCGGAGCCATTGACAGGGCCGTGCTATTTATGAACCTTGCCAATGACCCTGCAGTAGAACGTATATCAACACCTCGTATGGCCCTTTCAGCGGCTGAGTATCTTGCCTTTGAAAAGGGCATGCACGTACTGGTCATTCTGACGGATATAACAAATTATGCCGAAGCGCTGCGTGAGGTTTCCGCAGCACGTAAGGAAGTGCCGGGACGCCGCGGTTATCCGGGCTATCTGTATACCGACCTTGCTACACTATACGAACGCGCCGGCCGGAAAAGAGGGTATGAGGGAAGTATCACTATGATACCGATCCTTACGATGCCTGAGGATGACAAGACCCATCCGATCCCGGACCTGACAGGCTACATCACGGAGGGCCAGATAATTTTGAGCCGTGAGCTCCATAAAAAAGGAGTCACGCCTCCTGTAGATGTTCTGCCGTCACTGTCCCGCCTGAAGGACAAGGGCATAGGCAAGGATAAGACCCGTGAGGACCACGCAAATACAATGAACCAGCTCTTTGCGGCATATGCAAGAGGCAAGGAGGCCAAGGAGCTCGCAGTTATATTGGGCGATGCAGCTTTGACGGATGTTGACAAGCTTTACGCCAAATTTGCCGAGGCCTTTGAAGCCAGATATGTATCACAGGGATATGATACCGACAGGTCGATAATCCAGACCCTTGATCTTGGCTGGGAGCTGCTTTCGATACTGCCGGTAGGTGAATTGAAGCGAATCAAGCAGGAATTCATCGACAAATACCTGCCCAAAAAGGCCGAGTGAAGGAGATAACGATCTATGGCCCGAATGAATGTGAATCCGACCAGGATGGTCCTGACCGGGTTGAAAAAGCGGCTCAAGACAGCAAAAAGAGGCCACAAGCTTTTAAAGGACAAACGGGATGAACTGATGAAGAGATTCCTTGAAATCGTCCGCGAGAATAAGAGCCTGCGTGAGGAAGCCGAGGAAAAGCTCCAGATGGTACATTCCCGCTTTGTCATGGCAAGGGCTGAAATGAACAGCGAGCTGTTGGAGGAAGCGCTCATGTTTCCAAAACAGAAGGTTGAGCTGAGTGCATCCACAAGGAATATAATGAGTGTTGATGTACCGGTGCTAGAATTCCATGCGGAATCCGATGATGAGGGAGATATTTACCCATACGGCTTTGCAGGTACAACAAGTGAGTTGGACAGTGCTATAGCGACGCTGTCGGAGCTGACGCCCACGCTGCTGAAGCTGGCCGAGCTGGAAAAATCAGCACAGCTGCTGGCCGATGAGATAGAAAAGACGCGCCGAAGGGTCAATGCGCTGGAATATGTGCTGATACCCAACCTTGAGGAAACCATAAAATATATCGTAATGAAGCTTGAGGAGAATGAAAGGGGCAACCTGACCAGGCTGATGAAGGTCAAGGACATGATGCTCGAGCAGGCCCACCATTACGAGTACAAATAAACAAATAAACTAAAGGGCATTACCATTTTAAAATGGTAGTGCCCTTTTTGGATAGATCTGGCCTTCGTATATAACTATCTCCTACCCTGGATTCAAAACAAGGCAGCCAAAACTCGGGCGATACTATCGGCAATACTAATGGCGTGGATGGTGTGCAAAAACTAGTCCTTCTGGGCATAATTTCATTGATTTTATTGAGAGTATTCAATGATTTTAGTATATAAAACGGATTATTATTGACTTATGTAGACTCCAGAATAGTATTATGCGCCCAGAAGACACGATTTTTGCACACTGCAGTTTTGAACAATGATTGTTCAAACGCCACGTTTAGGCGTGGCGCACGGAGTGTGGCGCAGGGCGAATTCATTTCGCCCGTAGCAATGGGGGTATGGGGGCTTGCCCCCATTGGGAATTGAATCCATCTAAATAGTAAGCAGGGGTATCGAAAAATCATATCCAATAGTATATAATGTGTTATAACGAGGCGAATGATGGGCCCCACCGCCCAACCTCTATACGTATTTTCAGCCGTCGGCTGAAAAACGCTTGGTGGAGGGTACGATGCGTTATAAACAGTATGCGATTCAAGCATACTGGAATGGGAGGCTGAAAATGTTTACTGTTAAACTCAGTGAGCTGATAAAGGAATTTCAACTCGAACCGATTTGTGCCAGCGAGTCGGCCTGTGATGTAGAGATCACCACCTCCGACGTGAACAGGCCGGGTCTTCAGCTTTCAGGCTATATGGAGTACTTTGGGACAGACAGGATACAAATAATAGGCAAGGTCGAAATGACTTATTTGGCAAGCCTGTCACCGCGGGACAGGTTAAAAAGGCTGGATGAATTCTTCCGTACCGGGTTTCCGTGCCTGGTGGTTGCCAGAGATCTGGAGCCCTTTGATGAGATGCTGCAGGTATCGAGGAAGTATGAAATTCCCATACTAAGGACAGATGATATCACATCCAGATTCATGAGTGGTCTGATACGGTACCTGAATGTGATGCTTGCGCCGAGGATATCGGAGCATGGCGTGCTTGTGGAGGTTTATGGAGAAGGTGTGCTCATTCTTGGAGAGAGTGGTGTAGGTAAGAGCGAAACAGCGCTGGAGCTGGTAAAAAGGGGACACAGGCTGATCGCGGATGATATCGTGGAGATCAGGCGAGTTTCTGACAGTACGCTGCTGGGCTCGGCGCCCGAGAATATCAGGCATTTTTTAGAGATCAGAGGAATAGGCATACTGGATGTCAAAAACCTTTATGGAATGGGCTCTGTCAAGCTGCAGGAGAACATAAATCTGGTGATCATGCTCGAGCTTTGGAAGGATCACAAGATATATGACAGGCTTGGCCTCGAGGATCAATACACCGATATACTGGGCATTTCAGTGCCATCGCTTGTGATCCCGGTAAGACCAGGCAGAAACCTGGCAATAATCGTTGAAGTGGCCGCAATGAACCACAGGCAGAAAAAAATGGGTTACAATGCAGCTAAGGTAATAAGTGAAAGATTCATGAAATTCGATTGATGCAGCTATATTGATGAGTTATAGCGAGCCGATAGATAGGGAACGATGCTTTTAAACAACAGCAGATGCTCATACAGATCAGAATCGAGATTTTTCTATGAACAATGCGCTATGAGCTGACAGCGGCAGATAAGCAAGAGATGGATCAAATGGGGAGGAACGGCATTGAAACTAGTTGTTGATACACATACACATACAATATCGAGCGGGCATGCTTACAGCACAATCACGGAGAATGCCGCCCAGGCCAGGGCAAACGGCATGCAGGCAATAGCAATGACTGATCACGGCCCTGCTATGAAGGGAGCTGCATCCGTACTGCATTTTGTAAACCTTGGCGTAATACCGGAATATATTGACGGGGTCAGGGTATTCAAAGGCGCCGAGGTAAATATCATGAGTTTTGAAGGTAAGCTGGACATACCTGACAGGATACTGTCAAGGCTGGAGTTTGTTATGGCCAGTTTTCACGATCTGACAATAGAACCCGGCAATGAGGAGGAAAACACCCAGGGAATGATCAACGCCTTGAAGAATCCGTTTGTGGATGCTGTCGCACATCCGGGAAACCCGGTGTTCCGTGTGGATATAGACAAAGTGGTCAGGGCTGCGGCGGAGTATGGCAAGCTGATCGAAATAAACAACGGCTCATTCAGGGTCAGAAAGGGTTCGTTGGAAAACTGCCTGGAATTCGTGAGAAAGTGCAATAAATATGGGGTAAGCATAACTTGCGGAACCGATGCCCACATGAGCTTCGATATCGGCAAATTCGGAAACGTACTTGAGATATTCGATGAATCGCAGATACGTGAGGAGCTGGTTATCAGCACCTCCCTGGATAAAGCGGAGGCCTTTGTCAGCGGCAGGAGGACTGTAAAAAACAATGTGATCGCAGTAATGAAGCACCATAGCGTGGTCGATGACATGTAATTTCCCAGCACTGCATATGATGATACAGCTTAATCTCAGGTAAAATGAAGCGTAAGGCTTCTGGTTCGTTAAGAGAATAAGTATTGATTTTTTAAGGGGAGCATTGATTTGAACAAGTTTGAAACAGCAGAGCTGATAAAACGGATACCGGGCGTCTCTGCCGCCATCGATGAACCCATGTCCGGACATACCTCCTTCAGGATAGGCGGACCTGCCGATGTGTTCGCAAGACCTTCAGACATAGCCGGTCTGTCGGAAGTACTCAGGATATGCAGAGAAAGTAAAGTTCCGGCAATGATCATGGGTAACGGCACAAACCTTATTGTCAGGGACAAGGGTATAAGAGGAGTTGTAATACAGCTGACCGACAACATGTGCCGGTATGAGGTGAACGAGGAGGAAATTACTGCAGATGCAGGCATCCTGATATCCAGACTGTCAAAAATCGCGCTGGAGCATGGACTTGCAGGGCTTGAGTTTGCCGAAGGGATCCCAGGGACCCTTGGCGGAGCCGTAACAATGAATGCGGGAGCGTATGACGGCGATATGTCCACGGTTGTAAAGAGCACCGAATATCTTGGGGATGACGGGCGGGTACAGCTGCTTGACAATGAGCAGCATCGCTTCGGGAAGCGCTCGAGCATCATACAGTCCGCGGGAGGAGTTGTTCTCAGGAGCGTTATCAGCCTTAAAAAAGGCGATAAGGAAAAGATCAAGGAAAAAATGGATGATTATCATGCCAGACGGTGCGAAAAGCAGCCGCTGGATATGCCAAGCGCAGGCAGTATCTTCAAGAGGCCCGAAGGCTATTTCGCAGGTAAGCTGGTTCAGGACTGCGGCCTCAGAGGGTTCAGGATCGGCGGAGCGGAGGTATCCTGCCTCCATTGCGGTTTTATAGTGAACACAGGAGAGGCAACGGCGCAGGACGTCATATCGCTGATAAGGCATATACAGGACATGGTGTCCGATAAATATGGGGTAAAGCTGCAAACAGAAGTTAAAATCACAGGAGAGGAATAGAAAGAGGTCAAAAGATGAGATTTGTTGTTATCACGGGAATTTCCGGAGCAGGCAAGAGCCTTGTTGTCAATTACCTGGAGGATGCGGGTTTCTTTTGCATTGATAACCTGCCGCCGCTGCTGATACCCAAAATAGCGGAGATTTGCTCACAGAGCTATAAAAAGATGGATAAGATAGCGGTTGTAATCGACATACGCGGCGGCGAGCTGCTCAATGATCTCTTCCCTGCCCTTGATGCCCTGACTGCTGACGGACACTCCTTTGAGATGTTTTTTATGGAGGCGTCAGACAAGGTCGTCATAAAGCGATACAAGGAATCACGCCGTTCCCACCCCCTTGCTCAGGAAGGAAGGCTTGTAAAAGGCATAGCAGAAGAGAGGCGGGTACTGCAGAAAATCAAGGACAGGGCGGATTTTGTGATTGACACCTCCAATCTGACCCCCAAACAGCTGAAGGAAGCTATAAACGGTATAATAGGACAGGACAATTCGTTTAAGGGCCTGATTATAAATATTACTTCCTTTGGCTTTAAATATGGCATACCTATAGAATGCGATCTCATATTTGATGTCAGATTCATTCCCAATCCATATTATATCGAATCGATGAGAAGGCAGACGGGCAAGCATGAAAACGTGAAGGAGTATGTGCTTGGAATGCCGGAGACTGTGGAGTTCATGAGCAAATTGAACTCCATGCTGGATTTCCTTATCCCCAACTATGTAAAGGAAGGCAAATCGCAGCTGGTCATAGGTATAGGCTGTACCGGCGGAAGACACCGTTCTGTGGCAATTGCCGACGAATTGCAGAGAAATCTGACCGAGAAACAGAACAGGACTGTCGTAGAGCACAGGGATATAGATAAAGATGGCAGGAGTGCTGGAAGATGAGTATTAAGGACTGGAAGGAAAAAGTCTTTGGAAGAAACGGGAGAAATCATGATGATCAAGGCTCCGGCAGCTTTGCGGCTGACAAGGATCAGTCCGGGAAGGGACCCAGGATCGTTGCAATAGGAGGAGGCACGGGGCTCTCAACCATGCTCCGAGGTCTGAAAGTGTTCAGCCCAAATATCACTGCGGTGGTGACAGTGGCGGATGACGGCGGCGGTTCAGGTGTGCTGAGGCAGGAGCTTGGCATGCTGCCTCCCGGTGATATACGAAACTGTATTCTTGCGCTTGCGGATACGGAACCGTTGATGGAACAGCTGCTCCAGTACAGGTTCAAGGATGGAAAGCTCAAGGGCCAGAGCTTTGGAAATTTATTCCTTGCGGCAATGGATGGTATCTCGTCAAGCTTTGAGGAAGCGGTCAAAAGAATGAGTGATGTACTTGCTGTCACAGGCAGGGTCCTGCCTGTGACTCTAGAGAATTTGACGCTGTGCGCGGAGCTTGAGGATGGATGTATCATCAGTGGAGAGTCGCAAATAGGCCATCATGGAAGCTTCAACAAATGCAGAATAAAACATGTATATCTTGAACCCTCCTGTGCCGAGCCCCTTGATGATGTATTGGATGCTATCGATCAGGCCGATATTATCGTGTTGGGGCCCGGAAGCCTCTATACCAGTATTATTCCCAATCTGCTGGTCAGAGGGATCTGTCCTGCGATAAAAAGGAGCAGGGCGCTGAAGCTATATGTCTGCAATGTTATGACACAGCCATCTGAAACGGAGGAATACAGTGTATTTGATCACATAAGTGCATTGGAGGAGCACTCATATGCAGGCATTGTTGATATGTGCATAGTAAATAATTCGTTTATTCCCGACGAGCTGAGGGAAAAATACCATAACGACGGAGCCGATCAGGTCATCATCGACAGAGAAAAGGTAATGGCAGCCGGTATCCGGCTCATCGAAGGTGATTATGCCTCACTGAAAAACAATCTGGTAAGGCATGATCCCAAGAAGCTTGCTGAAGCTGTTATCGAAGTGTTAGCTGAGAATGTGCTTGCTTGTGACCGGAGCAGGTCTGCCGATTATTCTTATATCAAAGACATGCTTGTCAGATCATCCGGTGTCGGCATAAAAACCGACAGGCTGTGATATTGCAGATATCTGAACATGAAACGGGGGTAATCCTTTGAGGTTTGGCAAATCAGAATGGAGCAGCTGGGAAAGGGGAATTGAACGGGAATGGCTCCTTACCAACGGAATAGGCGGTTTTGCTTCATCAACGATAACCGGCGGAAACAGCCGGAGATACCACGGGCTGCTTTTTGCGGCATTGAACCCGCCTGTGGAAAGGCATCTGATACTTTCACAGCTGCATGAGACATTATTGATAAATGGCAACGAATACGCGCTTCATTCATTTTCCACAGGAGGATATGTCAACAAGGGCTTTTTGAACCAGCAGAGCTTTGAACAGGATCCGCTGCCGTCATACACTTACAATATAGGCGATGTCAGGGTTGAAAAAACAGTGGCGCTGGTGTATGGCGAAAACACTGCCGTAATAATGTACCGCCTGAGAACTGGCAGGTCGAGGATAAAAATGAAGATCTCCCCTCTGGTAAACTTCAGGGACTACCATGGCGATTCGTCCAGATATCATATGAACATGCAGCAAAAATCCGGCAGTGACCATACGTTTATAAAACCTTATGAGCTTGGGCTTGACATACTTATCGGCTGTCCAGGCAGCAAATATGAAGAGGCATATGACTGCTGGTTTGAGGGTATGTATTATGATGTCGAGCAGGAAAGAGGGCTCCGGGCATATGAAGATCACTATATTCCCGGTACATTCAATATTGAGGCCGGACCGGACAGCGATACAGGCTTTTTTGTTGTATGCACAGTACTTGACCGTAAGTCCGGAAACGAAGGTGCAGCAACCACAAGCGCAGTAAAGGCAGGTCCGGCAAGCAAAGAAGAGGTTGATTTAGCCGGCGGTGATAGTTATAAAGTGCTGATCGCCAGGTACATGGATCACTCATATGGTAAATTTGCTATTGAAGCTGAAAAGGTCAGGATCAACAAGCTGACAGAGGGCTGCAGAGATGAATTCCATCGCTTGCTGACAAGAAGCGCGGACCATTTTATAGTTTACAGGCGTTCTACACGCTCCAGGACAATACTGGCCGGCTATCCCTGGTTCACAGACTGGGGCAGGGATTCCATGATATCGCTGAGCGGACTTACACTGGCGACAGGCAGATATGAAGATGCTGCCGATATACTTTCTACATTCAGCAAATATATTAAGCATGGACTTGTGCCCAACATGTTCCCGGACGAAGGAGGAGAGCCCGGCTACAACACGGTGGATGCAGCGCTGTGGTATTTTGAAGCGGTTTACAGGTATGTTGAAAAAACCGGTGACGTTGAATTGGTGAGGTCCGGGCTGTACGATTCCATGCTGCAGATATATGAGGCCTACCGAAAAGGAACGCTGCATGACATCCATATGGAGGACGACTGCCTTATTAGCGCGGGAAATGCGGATACTCAGCTGACGTGGATGGATGCAAAGGCAGGTAATACTGTATTTACGCCAAGACAAGGCAAAGCAGTGGAAATAAATGCATTATGGTTTAATGCGCTGAAAATATTGGAGCTGATCTCGGCAAGACTGGGTCGTGAAGCAGATGAGTACGGGATTCTTGCCGACAAGGTCAAAAGCAGCTTTGTTAAAGCTTTCTGGAATGAGGACGGCAAATACTTATACGATGTTGTCAATGAAGGACAAAAGGATGACAGTGTCAGACCGAACCAGATTTTTGCCGTCGGCCTGTCCTTCCCGGTAATCGATGGGAGAATGGCAGAATATGTGGTGGAGAAGGTATGGAGGGAACTCTATACGGCATATGGACTCAGGAGCCTTTCACAGCGATCGGAGGGGTATAAGGGCCGCTGTACGGGGGACCGTTATGAGAGGGATTCTGCATATCATCAGGGTACCGTATGGACATGGCCTGTGGGTTATTTTATCACCGCATTTTCAAGGACCTTCGGAAAGAAGACCGGATATGCCGATATGGCCAAGGCATTTCTGAGGCCTTTCAGAGATCACCTTTATCATGCATGCCTTGGAAGCATTTCCGAGATTTTCGACGGCGATGAGCCGCTGACGCCCAGGGGCTGCTGCGCTCAGGCCTGGAGTGTGGCTGAAGTGCTTCGGGCTTATGTGGAGGTGTTGTAGTTGTCTTTTTCATCAACTGTCAAGGATGAGCTGTGCAGGCTCGAAAATCTGAGCGAGTGCTGTATAATGTCGGAGCTCGCGGCGGTTTTCAGGCTTAACGGCGCAGCTGCAGCCGTGCCGGCAGGAGGCTTCAATATCAGGGTGACCACGGAGAATGCTGTTTTTGCCAGATGGATATACAGCAGCATCAGAAGACTTTGCGATATTTCACCGGAGGTTACGATACGCAAAAGCAGAAAGCTGAAAAAACATGTTTCATATATGCTGTTCATTACGCCTGCATTAGGCTCTGCAAACCTTATCAGTCAGATCGGCGCTTCAATGTCAGTCCAAAGCCCGGATCAGCCCCCGGAGATCGTGCTGCCTGAGCTGAACAATCTGAAAAGGCTGTGCTGCAAGAAGGCGTTTTTACGAGGAGCTTTTCTTGCGGGAGGCTCTATCAGCGATCCTGAAAAAACCTACCATCTGGAGCTGACCTCACGAACCTCAGGACAGGCCAGAGAGCTTAAACGCCTCCTTGGGAGCTTTGGACTGAATGCCAGAATAATATTGAGGAAGGGAAGCTATGTAACATACCTCAAAGAGGGAGAGAACATAGTAGATTTCCTGAATATTGTCGGAGCGCATAAGGCTTTGATGGAACTGGAAAATGTCCGTATACTCAAGGGAATGAGAAATAATGTCAACAGGATCGTCAACTGCGAAACTGCAAACCTTGAAAAAACAGTGAATGCATCAGTAAGACAGGTGGAAAACATAAAATATATCGCTGAAAGCATTGGGTTTGACAGCCTGCCGGCAGGTCTCAGGGACATAGCCGAGCTAAGGCTGGAATACAGCGATTCCAATCTTTCGGAGCTTGGCCAGCTTCTGACCCCTCCGCTGGGCAAGTCCGGGGTCAACCATAGGCTTAGGAAATTGGACCAGATAGCTGAAAAACACCGTGAACGTTACGATGCGCCAGGAAAGCAGGACAGGTAAGTGCATCAGGTAAGTGCATCAGGTAAGTGCGTCCCACCGGCAATTCAGATCAAATGTCGAAAATAAATCATAAATAATACAAATATTCCCAAAAACCGCAGAAGGAATTGCCATATATTTGAAGAATAAGTATATGACATATATTTGGATTACGGGGGGATATCATTGGAAATAAGGTTTGCCAACAGAGGTTCCACTCTGATTGCATCATTCAGCGGTGAGCTTGATCATCATTTTGCTGAGTATGCCCGCAACAAAATCGAAGGCGAATTGTTGAAGGCCACTACCAGAAATGTGATATTCGATCTTTCGGGATTGAGCTTTATGGACAGCTCGGGGATAGGCGTGCTGGTGGGAAGATACGCCAATATCAAAAAGCTTGGGGGAAGGGCGGCCATCATCTGCAGAAATCAGAAGATCAGGCGTATTCTCGAGATCTCGGGGATAATGAAGCTTATGCCGGTATATGAAGAGGTGGATCATGCCATAAGAGCACTGCTTATAGCGTGACTACGGATATGGGTCTTATGTACGGAGAAATTGAAGGGGAGAGAAATCATATGCAGCCTGTTAATGAGATCAAATTGGAATTTATGAGCAAATCGAGCAATGAAGCTTTTGCAAGGGTGGTGGCAGCTGCTTTTGTCTCCCAGCTCGATCCGACCATAGAGGAGTTGGCTGATGTCAGGACAGCGGTCAGCGAAGCGGTCACCAATTCAATTATACACGGGTATGAGAGTAAGCCGGGAATTATAAAAATGATATGCCGTCAATATGAAAAAAGCGTAGAGATTGAGATATCCGATGAAGGCAAGGGTATAGAGGATATAGAGCAGGCCATGCAGCCTTTGTTCACATCCAAGCCGGATATGGAGCGGTCTGGAATGGGCTTTACAGTCATGGAAAGCTTCATGGATATGATAAAGGTAAGGTCAAAGCCCGGAGAAGGCACGAGTGTTACATTATACAAGTCTTTCGGCACGACCGGCAAATCACAATGACGGATATTCTTTTCAGGCAATATTTTTTTTGCATGTAACAGTAAAAATATGACAATAATAGAAAAGAGTTTATTCAATTATATTATTTTACAAACACTGCCTTCATTGTTGGGGGGAAAGGTTTGGATTTATGAGTGGAAATCCATATGAGGGTAAAGATACAATAGAGCTGATACTGCTGGCCAAAAACGGTGACAGACAGGCACAGGGCATGCTTGTGGAAAACAATATAGGTCTGGTGTGGAGCATAGTACGCAGATTTCAGAACAGAGGGCATGAAACGGAGGATTTGTTCCAGATTGGCTGTATTGGACTTATCAAGGCTATAAACAAGTTTGACACATCCTATGATGTCAGATTCTCGACATATGCCGTACCAATGATAATAGGCGAGATAAAGCGCTTTTTGAGGGACGATGGGATCATAAAGGTAAGCAGATCACTAAAGGAAGTGTCAAACAAGGTACGGGTCGTCAAGGAAGTGCTCAGCAAGGAGCTGGGAAGAGAGCCGACGATAAATGAAATGGCACAGCGCCTGAATATCTGCGCCGAAGAGCTGGTTATGGCAGTTGAGGCAGGTCACTCACCCGAGTCGCTGTTCAGCCCTGTAAGTGAAGGAGAAAACTCTTCTCTTTTGCTTATTGACAAGCTGAATGACAGCTGTAATGATGATGAAACTGACATAATTGACAAAATTGCGCTCAGGGAAGTCATGGACACGCTCAAGCCAAGAGAAAAACAGATAATCATCCTTCGGTACTTCAAGGAAAAAACTCAGGTTCAGATAGCCAAAATGCTGGGCATATCACAGGTTCAGGTCTCCAGGATCGAAAAAAAGATCCTCGAGGATATACGAAACCGAATAAATATCAACTAAATTCATTCAAATAGATTCTCCTGAATATTTAATTAAATCTTAATTTCTCTGCATACTTCTTTTTTGTTGATCCAATAATAGAAAAGAAAATATTAAGATCGGGGGTGTTAAGCATGCTTGCCGTCATAAACAGGTACAAGGTGTTTTTTATTATACTTGCGTTCATTGCTTTGGCTGCATTGGTTTGGCTCCTGTTATCAACTCAGGGCAACAGCAAGGTGCCGTCAAAGGGAGTCTTTGTTTTTAGTCAGGCAGCCGGGAGCATAGTGCAGGAAGGAGGCAGAGCATAGTTGCAGCAGGTATTTACGAAGGACGAGTACAGAAAATACGTTGACAAAATATCTCCAAACTCAAAAACTGCAAGGAATGTTTTGAGAGCATACATTGTGGGCGGACTGATATGTATGATCGGACAGTTTTTTCTAAATTCCTTCAGGATGATGGGCCTTGATCAGGATATATCAGCTTCGCTCACTTCAGTGGTCATGATTTTTTTGGGAGTGACCTTTACGGCCCTTGACCTTTATGATGAACTGGGCAAGTTTGCAGGAGCCGGATCGATAGTACCCATAACAGGCTTTGCAAATTCCATAGCTTCTCCTGCGATCGAGTATAAAAGCGAAGGATATGTACTTGGGATCGGAGCAAGAATGTTTCTTATAGCAGGCCCTGTTTTAGTGTATGGTATAACGATATCCATAGTAATCGGCATCATTCATTATCTTATACGGTTTTAGCAAATACCGATAATTATGGCATGCATTTGCCAGGATAATTTGCCGGATAGTACAAAGGAGAAATTATTATGCTTGAGAAAAAAGTGGGAAAGCAGACCTCACAGATGAAGAATCCGCCTGTAATAGCTTCTGCGGCTTCGATTGTTGGTCCCAAGGAGGGAAAGGGGCCTCTTGCCGGTTATTTTGACGAAGCCGTGGATGATGTCCTCTGGGGCGAAAAAAGCTGGGAAAAAGCAGAGGCGAAATTTTTGAGAGAGGTACTGGCAAAGGCAGTCTCCAAAGCTTCACTGGCTGTGAACAATATAGACTACGCAATAGCTGGCGATCTTATGAACCAGTGTATTTCCGCGAGCTTTGGCTTGCGTGAGTCAAATATACCATTCTTCTGTGTGTTTGGAGCATGCTCGACCATGGGAGAGTCTATGAGTCTGGGAGCGATCCTGATAGACGGTGGCTTTGCAGCAAATATTGCCTGTCTGACCTCGAGCCACTTCTGTTCTGCCGAAAAACAATTCAGGTTTCCACTCGAGCTTGGCTCACAACGGCCGCCTACCTCCCAGTGGACGGTTACCGGAGCTGGATGTGTGATTTTATCCTCTGAAGGCAGCGGCCCATTTCTCACCAGGGTAACTACCGGGAAAATAGTCGATATGGGGATAAAGGATCAGAACAATATGGGGGCGGCAATGGCGCCGGCAGCCGCTGACACTATCTATGCACATTTTGAAGATACAGGCCTGCCGTATGATTATTACGACATGGTAGTGACGGGAGATCTTGGTTCGGTCGGGCATGAGATACTTGATGATATGCTCTCCTCCAACGGTATTCGGATCGGAAGCATTCTCAATGACTGTGGTATGATGATCTTCGATAAAAAGCAGGATGTCCATGTCGGTGCCAGCGGCTGCGGCTGTTCGGCGACCGTGCTTGCCGGATTTCTGCTGGACAGCCTGAAAAAGGGAAAGCTTCAAAGAATCCTCTTTGTGCCGACCGGGGCGCTGCTGAGTCCAACCAGTGTCCAGCAGGGCGAAACGATCCCATGCATTGCTCATGCGGTTGCAATAGAGAATACGATAGGAGGAAATCAGTAATGGGGCATACGGTAATATCTTATATCAATGCTTTTCTTGTGGGAGGCTTGATATGTGCAATCGGCCAGATCCTGATAGATAAAACCAAATTGACAGCTGCAAGGATACTGGTGCTTTTCGTGTCGCTGGGCGCCGTATTGACAGGGCTCGGATTATATCAGGGTATTGTGGATGTGGGAGGAGCCGGAGCGACTATACCGCTCACAGGGTTTGGATACAGCCTTGCAAAGGGCGCGTTCAATGATGTTGACAAGTACGGTCTGCTGGGCGCGCTGACAGGAGGTATCAGAGCAACCGCAGCCGGTATTGCAGCTGTTGTTTTTTTCTCATATCTTGCTGCCGTTGTATTCAAGCCCAAGGCTAAAAGCTGAAGGTATAAATGTATGGTAAAAAGGAAGGTAATAATTGTAACGGATGGAGATATGGCAGCCAAAGCAGCAGTGGAAGCGGCGGCATCCAACATCGGCGCGCGGTGCATCTCGTCATCGGCCGGGAATCCTACGGTGCTTTCCGGTGAAGAGATAATCATGAGGATCAAGGAGACGCCATATGATCCCGTGGTGGTGATGGTGGATGATAAGGGTGCTATTGGAAAGGGACGGGGCGAGGCTGCGATGGAGGTTCTCCTGGAAAGCAGCGAGCTGGAGGTTCTTGGGATCATTGCTGTTTCCTCCAACGGAAAGGACTGCTATGGCCTTGACTTAGACTGTTCTGTGACAAGAGAGGGTCGGATCATTGACTCGGCTGTCGATAAAAATGGTTTAAATAAGCACACCGATAGATTGTGCGGTGACACATTGAGCATTTTGAAATCAAAACGCGATATTTTTGTTATTGGAATCGGAGACCCGGGTAAGATGTATTATAGTGACGATGTTCTTAAGGGTGCACCTGTGACGACCAAAGCAATGAAAATTATTTTGGAGCACAATAGTATGTAAAATGAGGTTTTTTGTCAAAAAAAGTGATAATAAAAAGAGGGATTTCTTTTGTCGATATAGAATGTAATAAAACATGATTATTATCTTTTAAGGGTGAGGTTACACAAATGAATATAGAATACATCAATCCGTTCATTGAAGCAAGTCAAACAGTACTCAAGCAGATAGCATCCCTTGAAGCCACACTGGGAAAGGTTTTTCTGAAGACCGCTCCCTATAGAAGCGAAGATGTTATTATTATGGTAGGTCTCACCGGCAAGATAAGGGGGCAAGCCAATTTTTCCATGAAAAAGAGCTTTGCCATGAAAATAGCATCCTGTATGATGATGGGTATGCCTGTCACCGAATTTGACGAGATGTCCAAAAGCGCTATATCAGAGCTTGCAAATATGATTATGGGCAATGCCGCCACTATCCTTTATAACAGGGGCATCAACATTGATATAACGCCGCCTGCTTTGTTAATGGGTGAAAATATGCAGATAACACCAAACAAAATGAAGACGATTTGTATCCCGCTGAATGTGGGCGATGATACAATTGCGCTCGATATATCCACCGAGGGCTGAAACATATTAGGTCATAAAGCTGCGAGCCAAACTCCGGCTTTTTTTTGAAAGCATGCAAAATGAATATTAGGAGGCGGTCATATGAAAGGGGCATTTTATACAGGGAAATACAGGAATCTGTTCAGGGAATACGGCTACGATGAAGACCAGATCGCAAGGAGGGTCGAGGATACCTGGCAGCAGCTGTTTTATGGAGATGAAGATACGAAGATATATTACCCGGTCGGCGATGATATGGGGTATCTGCTTGATACCGGCAATAATGATGTCCGTACTGAGGGCATGTCCTATGGAATGATGATGTGCGTTCAGATGGACAGGAAGGAAGAGTTCGACCGTATCTGGAAATGGTCATGGAAATATATGCAGCACAAGGAAGGCGAATATAAGGGTTATTTTGCATGGTCTCTGAACACCGACGGGACCAGGAGGGCTGATGGTCCTGCGCCGGATGGGGAGGAATTCTTCGCAATGGCGCTGCTTTTTGCTTCCAAACGCTGGGGAGACGGACCTGAGCCATTTGACTACAGCAAACAGGCAAAGTACATATTAAGGGAATGTGTCCATAAAGGTGAGAAGGGACCAGGCAATCCAATGTGGGATCCGTCAAACAAGCTGATAAAATTTGTTCCCGAAACTCCCTGGACAGATCCATCCTATCATTTGCCGCACTTTTACGAGCTGTTTTCAATAATGGGCGATCAGGAGGATAGCGCATTCTGGCGTGAAGCGGCAGATGCCAGCAGAGAATACCTGCACAAGGCATGCCACCCGGTGACAGGTCTTGCTCCCGAATACGCCGACTATGACGGTAAGCCGTACAAAGCGAGTTGGGATTACGGGCATCATCACTTTTACAGCGATTCCTACAGGGTTGCGGCTAATATAGGCCTTGACTATGAGTGGTTTGGCAAGGATGAGTGGCAGAGGGTCGAAGCCGACAATATACAGGCCTTCTTTGCACCTATGGGCAGCGATGGCGATTATCGTATATATGTTATAGATGGAACACCGCTTGAGGAAAAAGTACTTCATCCGGTAGGCCTTATTGCGACCAATGCCATGACGTCACTGGCGGCAAACGACAGCGACAATTCCAGGAAGTGCGTTGAACTGTTCTGGAATACACCTGTCCGTAAGGGTGTGAGAAGATATTATGATAACTGCCTGTATATGTTTGCGATGCTTGCACTAAGCGGCAGGTACAGGATCTGGTGATGTTATCGGCAGCGATACTATAAACTCCGAACCTTTGCCCGGCTCGCTCGTCACGGTTATATGGCCTTGGTGCTTATCCATTATGCTGCGGCTGATGGAAAGGCCAAGGCCCATTCCGAGAGAGCTGCATTTAGTAGTAAAGCCGTTGCTGAAGATCTTGTCAATATTTTCACTGTCGATTCCGCATCCATCGTCTTTAATGCTTATGTATGCATATTTTTCATCATTCCATGTTTTGATATGGATATTGCCTTTGTCTTCTATCGACTGTATCGCATTAACAATAATATTCATGAATACCTGGTTCAGCATGCCCGGATAGCATTTAACACCCGGCAGCTCGCCATAATCCTCGTGGATCTCAATTTTCCTCTTCCACAGGTTTGATGTCAGCACCAGGACACTTTTCAGGCCTTCATTTATATCTGCCACCTGGCATTGAGCCTCGTCCACTTTTGAGAAGTTTTTAAGGCTGCGTATTATCTGATTTACACGACCGCAGGCCATAGTGGAGATGTCATTTGATTCCTTAAGCTGCTCAAGCATGCCAAGTAATTCCGGGTCATTTTTGATGCTCTCGAGCTCAAAAATACTTGAGATCATCATACCGCTCAATTGGGCGTTGCTGTTGATAGCGCCAAGGGGTGTATTTATCTCGTGAGTTATGGCAGCTGTCAGCTGACCGATGGAGGCAAGATTCTCCGTTTGAATGATAGTCGCCTGGGCATCCTCGAGCTGTTTCTTGGATTGCTCCAGTTCTTCGTTCTGAGCCTCCAGTTCTTCGTTCTGTGCAACAAGAAGTTCGTTGTATTCCCGTATCTTTGCCAGAACGGAATTGGTGGAGTCGGCCAGCATCTCGATTTCACGAAGCGGCCTTTTAAGCATGATATTTGATGTCATAGCCGTTTCAATACTGTCGCTGGCGATACACCTGATTTTTTCGTCCAACTGCCAGAGAGGCTTTGCAACCGGCAGTGTGAACAATCTTGAAATAATGAATCCTGCCACCAGTGCGACAACAGCAGATACTACAATGCCGGACAGGAATATAATGCCGATAATCATAACATAGCCTCTGCTTACGCTTGCGGAAACAGAGGCGACAACAAAGCCGTTCTTGTCTACGATCTCACTTATAGACCTGCAGCTTAAAGCATCCAGTATATGATTCACAAAGGAATCCTTGAAATTATTATGCGCCACTTCATTTAGAAACCCGATTGCATTGCCATCCCGTGTCCTGTTTTCAGAATAAACGAGATTTGATTTTACGATGATGCTCAGTTCAAACATATCCTCACTGTTAATGAAGCCGGGCATTGTCATCAGATCCTGACCATCCTCTGCGCTATCAGCAGCAGTGCCGGTGTCGTGATCGTAGTTGCTATATGTCCTGTATTCACCCATTTCTGCCATTGCGGGTTTTGCCAGCCAGACCTTGCTGGTTCCGTTACTCTTTTTTATATTGTTTACCCACTCGATGAATTTCTGAGAATCAGGCTCAAGGTCACGCAGCCTTTCTATTCCCATTTCCTGCAGAAACAACTCGGTACTCATGCTCTGTGCAACATATGTGCTGAAATAGTCCGTCAGCACTGAGGTCGCGGATCTGAAATAATCTATACCGAACAACAGTATGGAACCGCAGAAGAGAGAGATCGTCAATATTATGCAAAGAGAAGTGATCCTTCTGACCCTTCTTCTCAAAGTTCTTCTGTTTTTTAAGAACTCGTGGCTTTTTTTACATTCATAGCTTCCCAGAATTATCACCTCTATAGAATTATGCTATTATCTTATTTGTCAAAATTTGATATATATTTACTTTGATGTTAGAATTATAGCATTTTGTAAATGATGTTTACAGTACGAAGCAACATTTTTCTTGTATTTAAATGCACTTGTGGTAGAATTACCATATGGACAACATAAGGGGGATTAACTTGTCAAAGACGATTTATGTGGTTGATGATGAGAAGATGATAACCGTTACACTTTCAGCATTGATAAAGGTGATGCTCAAGTATAATGTGCAGGTATTCAACGATCCTGTCGATGCTCTTCAGTCAGAAGCGCTTGTCAATAATAATGTAGATCTTATAATTTCCGATTTTATGATGCCGGGTATGAACGGCTTGGAATTTCTTAAAAAAGCGACAAAAATCAGTCCCAATACGATTACGATATTGCTGACCGGTTATGCTGACAAGGAGAATGCAATAAAGAGCATAAACGAGGTGGGCTTGTACTATTATCTTGAAAAGCCGTGGGACAATGACAGATTGATAAAGATAGTGTCAAACGGGCTTGAAAAGAAGGAACTCTCCGACAGCCTTCAAAAGAAATATATGGAATTGAAGGAGTCAAAGGAAGAGACGGAAAGGCTGTATGACCTGCTGAAGACCGATTATGAGCAGGAGGTCGACAATGTCCGTAATCTGGTGATAACGCTGGCAAATGTCATTGAAGCCAAGGATAAGTACACGGACGGGCATACAAGGCGGGTCGCCGGAATCAGCCGCTTCCTGGGAGAGAAAATGGGGTTTGATGAGAGCAGATTGAGTCACCTGGAGATCGCAGGCCTTATACATGATATAGGCAAGGTCGGAGTGCCGGAGGAAATACTTAACAAGCCGGGAAGACTGACCAGTGAGGAATTTGACGCTATTAAGAAGCATACGCTGATAGGCGAGAATATCTGCAGACCGCTGAACAGCCTGCAGATGTGCCTGGATCCTATCAGGCACCACCACGAGAAGCTGGATGGCTCAGGCTACCCTGACGGTATATCGGGTGAGGAGCTGTCTGTTGAATCAAGGATCATTGCTGTGGCTGACATATATGACGCGCTGACCTCCGACCGCCCGTACAGGATCAGAATGCCTATGGACGAAGTAAAGGCGATCATGCTCGAGGATGCGGGCAAAGGCAAGCTGGATGTTTCGATCGTTGATATATTGTTCACTGCTGTTGATGCAGGCGAGATAAAGTAGACAGTGCACGTCCTGTCGTGCTCCCATTTAAGCAAATACAAACCATGTTATACACTTCAGAGGCTTAGGTGACATTCCTCCACTGCTGGCAATTAGAACTAATTGTCAATCATGAATAGTTTCCCGCAGAGGAATGCCACGCTGGATTATCTGCCAGCCCTATTTACATACCTTATTCATTCTGCTGATCTGATTGCCTTTCTTATCGCGTCGGCCTGCTCACTGGTGATCACACCGTCATCCACCAGATCCTTCAGCACACCATGCTTTTTTCTAAAGGACTCTTTGCTGTGCGTGCCATCGCCGTCCTTTAGCTTACCTTCCTTCTTGAGCTCTTCGCGTTCTTTCTCAAATTGGGCACGTTTGGCTTCGAAAGCTTTTATAACGGCATTTTTCTGCTCCCGTGTAATGGTGCCATCCTTTACCAGACTGTCAAGTGCGTTTTTGATCCTGGCCTGAACCTTTGCAGGATCGAAAGGCTTCTGTACGGCCGGACCCGGCTCACTCCGCGGACAATTGGGTTTGCCGTTTGTAACTGCAAATGAGAATGCCGATGAAAAAGCTATGACGCCGGCAACTAAAATGCCTGCCATCATTTTTTTGTAGAACATGATGCATCACTCCTTGTTGGAAAATGTACTGCTTCAAAGCTATTTTCCGCAAAAAGGACGGCATTTATAACGTTTAATGCATCGTAAAATTTTCCTCAACAAAGGCGCATTTTCAGGCTAGTTGCCTATTTGTGGCTGACATTTTTCAAATCAAGCCTGCGGGCAGGTTCAGTCATATTATCGATTTTTATAGCAAATGAGTTCTTCATTTTGATATCTTCATCTGTGATTATATGGCAATCTAACATTCCGCTCATCTTGTAGCCCGTTTTCAGGTAATTGATCTCGGAAAGCGACAGACTCCAGCCGTTTAGCCAGGTTTCCAGGTTGTTCTGCTGCTCAGGTGTACCGCAGAAATGAATAATAAGGTCTATATCGCTGTTTGGACCGGCTGTTCCGTTATTTACGCTTCCAAAAAGGTAAACAGCCTTCACTCCGAACAAAGAGGGGTCAAGGCTTGCTGCCAGCTGTTCAGCCATGTAGCTGCGCCATCTCCACGAATGCTCATCTCCATGATGGTCATCGAATTCCACAGGCAGTACCGGTTTTGGCATTTCCACAATGTGAGCAGCGAGGTAGCCGATCGCTTCGCCGAGATCTGCGTTCATGGCAATGCTGAGCATGCGGCCGTCGGATGCTTCCGGTACATTTATAACTCTGATCACATCCTCAAATCTGCTGTACTCCGGCAGTATTTCACTTAACTTGTTTGGAGACCTTGTTAAAAACCTCCAGTTGAAAACTGTGGCTTCTTCGTCGGGATACAACGGAAGAAAGCGGATATCTGCTTCCACAAGGTCCTGAAAGAAATGGGTCCCGAAGGACAGCTCAGGTATGTAGCCCATCTTTTTGACAGCCACCTCTATAAGCGCGGCTGTATTGCATATCTCCGAATAGCTGACCGGTACGCCCAGCTTAATATCTCCGCGGCTTCCCCAACGACCCGGGCCTATGAGTATGAACTGCCGCTTGGGCAGGATGGAGTTGAGCATACCAATGATTTTTCCCGTGGCTCTGAGGTCATCCAGTTCAGTGAGCCTGTCATAGCCCTCCGAGTCTACATAAACGATATGGGATATGTTTTGAATCAGTCCGTTTGAGATGAATTTATTTGCGGAAAAAACCATGTCCTTGTCGGCTATATCCTTCGGGATGGAGGCAGGGGCGCTATCCTGGCCGAAGCTTTGAGGCCTGCACTGCAGCAGGTAGATATCATCTCCGTCGGAGGCAAACTCGATATCCACCGGCATTCCCATTCTTTCCCTAAGCGTTTTAAGCATGATGTATATCTGCTTTGTAAAAG
The DNA here is from genome assembly GCA_023412665.1 of Bacillota bacterium. Classification (GTDB taxonomy): domain Bacteria; phylum Bacillota; class Clostridia; order Acetivibrionales; family DTU013; genus DTU013. The sequence goes on along the minus strand of JAEZCA010000029.1, from coordinate 63,409 downwards.
GGGTATCTGAAATGATACCGTCAAAGGTAACGGCCAGATCATCTTTATTATAATCGATTTCAAGCCTGTTGGGTTTCTTGATATGATCGTATTCAAGTATGGATATGATCCGGTGGACATTTTCTATCTGATCTCCGCATTCACGTAGGATATCAGCTGCTTCCACCGTCCTGAAGGAATTGCTTTCAAGATCTATTACATCCATCTTTTTTGGAGAGTAGCGCTTTATTTCTTCAGGTACTATGTTTACCCTGATCCCCGGCTTCCCGGGTGAGATCATGACCGGAAAATCATCGCTCAGCCTGTCGACGGCTCTTGTGCCCAACCCCGGGACCAGCCTTATCAGACCGTCTTCGCGGTCGATCCTGGGTGACCATCTGTATTCGTTATTGCTGAAGGCAACACCTGAAAACAGGGGAAAGAAGTATTTTCCCGCCCTTTTACCCACTACCTCCTGAATAAGTATGCCCATTTCCTCATGGACATCCAAAAGCTCTCTCTCTGCCCTGTACTGAATAGGGTCGGGACTGAATACCGAGGCATATATCTCCAGGATGGCGTTTATAAGTGCATCTAGCCTTTCCTTTTTTGTGCCCTGATTTGTCAGGAAGAGGCTTTTGTATTTTCCTGAAAAGGCTGCTCCCGACTGGTCCTCAAGTGTGCTGGAGCTTCGCACTATCAAAGGATTTTCGCTGAGATCATCAAGTGCCGCAGACAGGCTTCTTACGATCTCGGGAGGCATTTTGGCACTTTTTAGCAGGTGGATGATATTTGGGTATTCAATGCGTATTTCCTGAAGGTCTCCGTATTTTTGCTCGTTCAATTCCTCCAGGTTGTTATACTGCAGGAATTCTGTTATCGTATCGGTGGTTATATACCATGTTTTAGGATATTTCACAGAAAAGTACCGGGGAAGGCTCCTCGCTTCATTTTCTAGTATCTTCTGCGCAAGGAACAGGCCGGAGCCTTTTCCTCCAAGCCTTCCCTGGCTGCCGATGGGATAGATTATCCTGTTTATTATATCAAAAAAATCTCTTGTATTCAGATATTGTTTGGCAATATTTATAAAATCAGCCCTGTCGGACAGAAATCGCCTGATAAGCCCTACATTGATCCAACGCTCCTTTGGCGAGTACTGCAGTTCGTTCATGTCAGACAGATTCTGCAGCTTTCTGATTTCCTCTATGATGTTCCTTAATGACGGGGCGATACTTCCGATGGCTTTGACAAGAGAATATGATTTTTCCTCCTGTATCCACCTTTTCACAAGGGCTGTGATCTCGGTGCCGGCCATTGTTCTTGATGCTAATTCAAATACTTTGCAGCTTATTTTGATGATATTGTCTATAGGCCGCGATACGGAAGGAAAATTGGCATAGTTGCCGTCATCCTTCCTGTCGGGCATGTCCGACTTGAATATCCTTGATGCCTCAATGACTCCGTTTATCAGCATGTGATTTGTGAGCTTCCTGCATATGTGTCTCAGGAGTGCATGATCATTCTGGCGGAGGAAGTCTATGATGACCTCCCATTCGTTGAGCCCGCTTTCGTCTGAAGGCTGCTTTGCCCTTGCCGTCTCCCACTCGTTCATTACCGACTTCATGCGGCGGTATATGAGCATTTGACCGATACGGTCGGCGACAGCTCTGATAAGCATGCTTTCTCTTTCGAGAAAGTAGCCCTCTTCCGTTCTTGGGACATTCTGAGTGTAAACTATTTCGATGCTTCCGACAGTATTTCCATCCACCTTTATTGGACATGTCTCGGAGATGGGAGATGCAACAAAGCCGTTGGTCTGATAGCTGGTGCCTTTGTAGACGATCTTTGAATGGCATATGTCGGGGAACCTCCAGCCTGAGGGCAGCACCTGTATTATGCCTTCAAGCATTTCAGGAAGCGTCAGGTGGTGATTTCCCAGAATACTATCTACCTTGTACAGACAATTTAGTTCCTTTTCACGTTCCTTTAAGACGTCCAGCAAATTGTCAGATGTATTGCTCCTGTCATCCATGTGTGTAAGCCCCCCGCGCGTCGGAGTATCAGAGGGGCGGCAGGCAAGCCCGCCGCCCCTCTTAATATTAATTATATCAATTGTGACGCCTTTTTATACCCAGCCGCGGCTCTTGACTGCCTGTGCGACACGGTTGATTGCTATTACATATGCAGCGTCGCGCATGTTCAGCTTTTTGCTGACAGACAGCTCATACACCGAGTTGAAGGCGGAGGTCATTTTTGTGTCCAGCTTTGAGAGAACCTCATCCTTTTCCCAGTAGTAATTCATGTTGCACTGTACCTGTTCAAAATAGCTGCAGGTAACACCGCCGGCGTTTGCCAGAAAATCCGGTACGAGGAATATTCCGCGCTCGTTGATTGCCTTGTCGGCTTCCGTAGTCGTAGGACCGTTGGCAGCCTCGACTATAATCCTGACCTGATTGCTGATTTTGTTTACATTATCGGCAGTGATCTGGTTTTCCAACGCAGCAGGTACGAGGATGTCCACATCCTGCTCTATCCATGCGTCGCCCGGAAGTATTTCATATCCAAGATCCCTTGCTTTAGCTTTATCTATTGTACCATAGGTATCGGTTATTTTTGCCAGTTCACTGCAGTCAATGCCATCTCTTTTTAGGAATGTGTATGCGGTTTTGTCGATATTGTCCCAGCAGGAAATAGCCTTGACAATGCCGCCAAGCCCGCAGTACAGTTGAACTGCATACTGTGCAACGTTACCGTAGCCCTGGAAGCTTGCGGTTGTCCCTGCTATATTTATACCAAGCTTTTTAAGGGCTTCGCGCAAAACATATATAACCCCGAAACCTGTCGCCTCAGTTCTGCCGAGAGAACCACCCATTCCTACCGGCTTGCCGGTAATGACTCCAGGGTATCTTCCGCCTGTGATTGCTTCAAATTCGTCCAACATCCAGAGCATGTGCTTGCCGTTTGTCATAACGTCGGGAGCCGGAACATCCGCATTAGGCCCAATGTTTTTGACCAGCTGGCGTATATAACCGCGGCACAGACGCTCCTGTTCGCGTTCTGACAGGCTTCGTGGATCGCATATAACTCCGCCCTTGCCACCGCCGAGTGGAATATCCACAACGGAGCATTTCCAGGTCATCCATAATGAAAGGGCGCGGATGGTATCAACGGTTTCCTGGGGATGGAACCTTATGCCGCCCTTTGCAGGCCCCCTGGCATCGTTGTGCTGTATACGGTAGCCTCTGAATACCTTGACACTGCCGTCATCCATGCGTACGGGGATTGAAAAATGATATTCGCGCATAGGCTGGCGCAGCAGCTCCCGTGTAGCCTCATCCAGATCTAGCTGTGCTGCTACCTTGTCAAATTGTGCCTGCGCAGTTTCGTAGGGATTGTAAGCTGTGTTGCTCATAAAAAGTCCTCCAATACAATATGACTCAAATACCTGTATGTTTTACATAAAATCTTGTTGAATTATATCAATACAGAGAAGGACTGTCAAGGATGGTACAGGGTTGTATGACCGGATTTGGACGGATATGATCTAAAGACTTTTTTATTTTCTTGTATTTGTGGTAAAATAAAAATGATGCTACGTTAGAAATATTAACATAAAAATGGAGATAAAAAAATTGCCCGTTCATATAGCATTAGTTGAGCCTGAAATACCTCAGAATACCGGAAATATTGCAAGGACCTGCGCTGCAACAGGCACAGGACTGCATCTGGTGAAACCCCTTGGATTCTCGATAGATGACCGCTATCTGAAAAGGGCCGGTCTGGATTACTGGGACAAGGTGCTGGTGAGTGTCAGCGAAAGCTTTGCGGAGCTAAGGGAGAAATATTCCGGCCTCACATTTTTCTATGCATCTACAAAAGCAGGGAGGACATACACAGAGGTAAAATATCCTAAGGACTGCTTTCTTGTATTTGGCAAAGAAACTGCCGGGCTGCCTGAAAGCCTTCTGGAGGCAAACAGAGATCACTGCATCAGGATACCAATGATGCCGGGCATCCGCTCCCTCAATCTTTCCAATTCTGCGGCAGTGATATTATATGAGGTTTTAAGGCAGCATGACTTTGAGCATTTTGAACTAATGGGCAAAATGGGAATGGAGTGATCTGATTGATTAACAGGGATAGACTGATCAAGGAATTTATTGAGCTTGTCAGCATTGACAGCATCTCAAAAAAAGAACGCCGGATGGCTGACTGCCTGAGCGCAAAGCTAAAGGCAATGGGGCACGAGGTATATGAGGACAATGCTGCAGATGCCATAGGCGGAGATGCAGGTAATCTGATCTGTACTGTAAAAGGAACAAAAAATGTACCGGCTGTGTTATTTTCGGCACATATGGACACAGTTGAGCCGGGTATCGGAAAAAAGCCTGTTGTAGACGGAGATTACATAAGATCAGATGGTACGACGATCCTCGGTGGAGACGATGTTTCAGGCATCGTTTGTATTTTGGAGGCTGTCAGAGCCTTAAAGGAGAGGGGTCTGGAGCATGGTGACATACAAATAGTCTTTACGGTTGCCGAAGAGGGTGGGCTGCATGGTTCGAAAAATCTTGATTACAGCAGGATATATGCAAAATATGGGTTCATTATGGACAGTAACGGGCCCATAGGCACTGTCGCAGTAAAAGCCCCTGCGCAGGACAAGATACTTGTGACCGTGGAAGGTAAGGCCTCCCATGCAGGAGTTAGTCCTGAAAAAGGGATCAGTGCGATCCAGGTGGCTGCATCGGCTATATCGCGTATGAAACTGGGCAGGATAGATTTTGAGACTACCGCAAATATCGGAAGTATAAATGGCGGAGGCGAAACAAACATAGTATGTGACAGGGTAGAGATAAAAGCAGAGGCAAGGAGCAGGGAGCTAAGCAAGCTGGAGGCCCAGACAGCCCATATGAGGGAGTGCTTTGAACAGGCGGCCGCTGAATTCGGCGCAAGGGTCAATTTCAGGGCAGACAGGCTCTATCCCTCCTTCAGTATAGCCGGCGATGCTCCGATCATGGCCATACTTGAAAAGGCGGCTGAGGATATCGGTGTGAAGCTGCAGCCTGAGGAGACCGGAGGAGGCAGCGACACAAACATATTTAACGGTAAGGGCATAGAATCTGTGGATATCAGTACTGGAATGGAGAAGGTTCACAGTACTGAAGAGTGTATCTCCATTGAAAATATGATCAAGGCTTCCGAACTTGTGCTTTCAATTATTAAAAATATAGAATGAACGCTAACTTTTATCTGATGTCTGCGTATTATGGTGATAGTCAGTACTGAGGACGCCGGCTTAAAAGCCAAGTGACCCGGGCGGATGTTAGTTTTAATGTCTAAATAAGTGGTATATAATATCAAAGCCTTGCATTTTCATTTGAATGTGCAAGGCTGTATTATGGGTTTTGGACGGGAGATAGTTATGGAATTCAACGAGATAACGCTTAACAGCAAGCCGTTATTTGACAGCTATATAAGCCTTCGAAGGCCGCAAATATCGGAAATGACCTTTACCAATTTCTTTGCATGGAGGTATTACTATAAATTCAGGTACAAGGTCATAGCAGGGCTTTTATGCATAGTCGCCGCACCGGCCAGGATCGAGCCTTATGCAATGATGCCCATAGGTGACATCAACGAAGAGAACTTTGCCCTGGCTTACAAAGAATTAAAGGGCTATTTCACTGAAAGAGGCTGGAAATTCTGCTTCAAAAAGCTTACTCGCGATGATCTTGAATATATGGGCAAATATGTAGCCTCTGAAGAAAGGATAATATTTGACAGAGATAACAGCGATTACCTCTACAATACGGAGGATCTCTTGAATCTGCGCGGGAAAAAATACGACGGCAAGCGGAACCATATTAACAAGTTCAAAAAGCTGCACGAATTCGAATATGTCCCGCTTGAATGCAGCCTTCTTGATGAGTGTACCAGGATAATGGAGGAGTGGTGCAGGCAGAAGAACTGCAGCTGCCAGGAAGGTGATTACTGTGAGCGAAGTGCAAATCTTGAGCTTTTAAGGAATTTCAGGACCCTTGGCTGCAAGGGCGCATTGATTAAAGTAGACGGCGATTATGAAGCATTTACCGTTGGCGAAATGCTCAACGACAATACTGCCGTGATACATATAGAAAAGGCAAAAAACACGATTGACGGCCTCTTTACATTGATCAACCAGCAGTTTGTGCAGCATGAATGGAGCGGCACGGCATTTGTCAACAGGGAGCAGGATCTTGGGCTTGAGGGGATGAGGAAGGCGAAGCTGTCCTATAATCCGGTCAGTATAGTAGAGAAATTTACCGTATATCCGGATATGTGACAGTATGACGGTTGACCGGCCGAAGAAACCGATGCTAAGCAATTTGACCTATTAAAATCAGACGTCAGTATACTTTTATCTGATACAGGAGAATATATGGTTGACATGTTTTGAGGAGGCTGTTTTTCACGATCCGAAGTGCTGCTGCATAGCAGAGTCCGCAATGGAATCATTGACGGCTGAAAGCATTGGCGGAATAGTTGTTCAGACATTGTTAAAAATTTATTTATTTTTAACATAAGTATTGAAAATATTATCTAAATAATATAAAATAGTTGTGATTTTGGAATGTAATAAACATAATTCATATAGGAGGTAAAGAAAAATGGCAGTAAAAATTGGTATTAACGGTTTTGGCAGAATCGGCCGTCTCGTTTTCAGAGCAGCGATCGAAAATTCTAATGTTGAAGTAATGGGTATAAACGATCCGTTTATTGATCTTGAGTACATGACATACATGCTCAGGTATGATACGGTACATGGTCAGTTCAAGGGCGACATTTCCGTAGAAGGCGACAAGCTCGTGGTAAACGGCAAGAAGGTAGCTGTATATGCTGCTATGAATCCGGAAGAGATCCCGTGGGGCGAATGCGGAGCAGAATACATAGTTGAGTCCACAGGTGTATTCCTGACTACCGAAAAAGCATCGGCACACTTCAAGGGCGGCGCTAAGAAGGTAGTTATCAGCGCACCTGCAAAGGACAGCACTCCGATGTTCGTTATGGGCGTAAACGACGACAAGTACACAAAGGACATGACCGTTGTTTCCAACGCATCCTGCACTACCAACTGTCTGGCACCTCTTGCAAAGGTCATCCACGACAATTTCGGTATTGTTGAAGGTCTCATGACCACTGTTCATTCTATCACTGCAACACAGAAAACAGTTGACGGACCCTCCAAGAAAGACTGGAGAGGCGGACGCGCAGCTGCACACAATATCATTCCTTCCTCCACCGGCGCTGCAAAGGCTGTTGGAAAGGTTATCCCCGAGCTCAACGGCAAACTGACAGGCATGTCCTTCAGAGTTCCTACTCCTGACGTATCAGTAGTAGACCTTACCTGCCGTCTTGAGAAGGCTGCAACCTATGAAGAGATCAAGGCAGTTATAAAGAAAGCTTCTGAAAACGAACTCAAGGGTATCCTCGGATACACTGAGGATGACGTTGTTTCTTCAGACTTCATCCACGATCCACGTACCTCAATATTCGATGCAAAAGCAGGCATAGCTCTCAATGACAACTTCGTCAAGCTGGTGTCCTGGTATGACAACGAATGGGGTTATTCAAACAAAGTAGTTGACCTTATCCAGCACATGGCAAAAGTCGACGCTAAATAAGCAACAGATCTAAGGACTAATTATGGTCCACTCTTGCCCTTACCTTATGTGAGTGGTCAAAGGGTGGACCTTTTTTATAGACGCACTGGCGCTTATGATACAGCGCATACAATTTGAAAGGGTGAATATCATGGCACTGTATAATAAAAAGTCAATTGAGGATATTGACGTAAAAGGGAAAAGAGTCATTGTCAGAGTCGATTTCAATGTCCCGCAGGATGAAAACGGAAGGATCACCGACGATAAAAGAATAGTCGGTGCACTGCCCACGATCAAGTATCTTGTGGACAACGGAGCAAGGACGATCCTCGTTTCACATCTAGGCAGGCCGAAGAACGGACCTGAAGCAAAGTTCAGCATGAAGCCGACTGCTTTGAGGCTCAGCGAGCTACTGGATAAGCCGGTTATTATGGCTGAGGATGTTATAGGACCGGATGCCAAGGCGAAAGCTGCCGCTCTTAAGGACGGAGAGATCCTAATGCTCGAAAATGTCAGGTTCCACAAGGAGGAAGAGAAGAACGACCCTGCATTTGCAAAGGAGCTTTCCACACTTGCTGAGATATATGTAAATGATGCATTCGGCACAGCACACAGGGCTCACGCCTCAACTGCTGGTCTGGCTGATTTTCTGCCGGCAGTCTGCGGATATCTGATCCAAAAAGAGATCGACATCATGGGAAAGGCGCTTTCAAATCCTGAGAGACCCTTTGTTGCCATACTCGGCGGCAAAAAGGTTTCCGACAAGATCAGTGTCATCGAAAACCTGATCGACAAGGTAGATTCGCTAATCATAGGTGGTGGCATGGCCTATACCTTCCTTAAGGCAAAGGGTTACAAGATAGGTAATTCCATTTGTGAAGAGGATAAAATCGAGCTTGCAAAAAGTCTGCTTGCAAAGGCAGAAAGCAAGGGTGTAAATCTTATGCTCCCTATCGGAAGCATAGTAGGCAAGGAATTCAGCAATGATACCGAGCATAAATATGTGCCCTCCGATGATATGCCGGACGGCTGGATGGGTATGGATATAGGTTCTCTGACGATCGAAAAGTTCTCAAAGGAAATCAAAAAAGCAAAGACTATCGTATGGAACGGACCGATGGGAGTATTTGAATTCGACAATTTTGCTATCGGTACAAGGGAAGTTGCCAAGGCTGTTGCAGACTCGGGAGCTATTTCAATAGTTGGAGGCGGAGACTCTGCTGCCGCTATTGAACAGCTTGGATTTGCTGATAGGATTACACATATTTCTACGGGCGGAGGCGCTTCACTGGAATTCCTCGAAGGAAAGATACTTCCCGGAATAGCGGTTTTACTGGACAAGAACCCCAGGAAGAAAATTGCAGCGGGCAACTGGAAGATGAATAAAACTGCCAAAGAGGCAGTTGAGTTTGTAACAGCGCTCAAGCCGAGAGTTGAAGGTGCTGAGGCAGAAGTCGTTGTCGGCGTGCCGTTTATATGTCTGCCTGATGTTGTAAAGGCCGCAGCCGGATCAAACATAAAGGTTGCAGCTCAGAACATGCATTGGGAAGAAAAAGGTGCATTCACCGGCGAGGTTTCCGGCCCGATGCTCAAGGAACTCGGTGTGGATTATGTTATCATCGGTCATTCCGAAAGAAGACAGTATTTTGCCGAAACGGACGAGACAGTGAATAAAAAAGCACATGCTGCATTCAAGTACGGCCTGAAACCCATCATATGTGTCGGCGAATCACTGGCACAGAGGGAAGAGGGAGTTACTGCAGAGCTTGTAAGCTACCAGGTGAAGATAGCTATCCTCGGTTTGTCAGCAGAGCAGGTCAAGGAAACTGTGATCGCATACGAGCCCATCTGGGCAATCGGCACAGGCAAGACAGCCACCAAGGAACAGGCTAATGAAGTCTGCGCTATTATAAGGGAAACTGTAAAGAGCCTGTATTGCGAAGATGTTGCGGATGAAGTCCGTATACAGTACGGCGGAAGCGTAACAGCAGCCAATGCGTCGGAGCTCTTCAATATGTCCGACATCGACGGCGGTCTGGTAGGCGGCGCAAGCCTGAAGCTGGATGACTTTGAGAAGATAGTGAAGTATAACGGCTAATAATGAGAGGGGACATTTCTTTACGTGGGTAAGCCCGGATGGATAAGAAATGTCCCCTTAACAGATAACAGTTGAGGTTAATCAAAGAGGTAAGTCCCTAAGGATTGCAATAAAGGGCTGTCTGAACAGACAGCCCTTTGAGCAAGGTAGGGGAGATAGCATAGGTAAGGGGGACACACCTCTGCACGGAGAAGGGCTTTGATTGATGAGGTATGTCCCCAATAAATAAGGGGTGGATTATATGAAAAACAAATTAGTAGCATTGATCATTCTTGATGGATTCGGTATAAATGAGCGTTCGGACGGAAATGCCATAGCTGAGGCAAATAAGCCGAATCTGGACAGCTTCATGAAGAATTATCCAACCGCAGTGATCCATACAAGCGGAATGGATGTAGGACTGCCTAGAGGCCAGATGGGCAACTCCGAGGTAGGGCATACAAATATCGGGGCAGGCAGGATTGTATACCAGGAGCTCACAAGAATAACGAAGTCTATTGAGGACGGAGATTTCTTTGAAAAGCGTGAATTCATTGATGCAATAGAAAACTGTAAAAAGAATGGCACAAAGCTGCACCTTTATGGTCTTTTGTCTGATGGTGGAGTCCACAGCCACAACACCCACCTGTATGCGTTGGTGGAATTGGCCAAGAGATACGGTTTGAAGGATGTGTTTGTCCATTGCTTCTTTGATGGAAGGGATGTTCCTCCTGACAGCTCAAAGGATTACGTGAAGGAGCTTGAAGATAAACTTGCTGAGATCGGAACAGGCAGGATCGCCAGTGTTATGGGCAGGTACTATGCAATGGACAGAGACAACCGTTGGGAGAGGGTAGTTCAGGCCTACAATGCAATGGTTCTTGGTCAGGGGCTGACTGCAGACTCAGCATCAGAAGCTGTTGCTGAGTCCTATGCCAGACAGGAGTTTGACGAATTTGTCAAGCCTACTGTTATCATAAAGGATGGCAAGCCTATTGCAACCATTGGTAAAAACGACTCTATCATTTTCTTCAACTTCAGGCCTGACAGGGCAAGGGAAATAACCAGGACCTTCGTAGATCAGGAGTTTTCCGGATTTGAAAGGCCCAATGGATTTTTTCCGCTGCATTATGTCTGCATGACTCAGTATGATAAAACTCTGCCTAATGTGAATGTTGCGTTCAAACCGGAAGGCCTTACAAATACATTCGGAGAGTATATCAGTAAAAATGGCTTAAAGCAGCTCAGAATAGCAGAAACTGAGAAATACGCCCATGTTACCTTCTTCTTCAATGGAGGTACGGAGACGTTGTATGACGGCGAGGATCGTGCGCTGATCCCGTCTCCGAAGGTAGCCACCTATGATCTGAAGCCAGAGATGAGCGCGTATGAAGTGACGGAGGAAGTACTCAAGAGGATAGAATCCAAGCAATATGATGTAATAGTATTGAATTATGCAAACTGTGATATGGTTGGACATACAGGGTTCATGAACGCTGCAAGGGCTGCTGTGGAGGCCATAGATGAATGCGTGGGCAGGATCGTAAAGGCTATTCAGGCCCAGGATGGAATTGCGCTGATAACAGCTGACCACGGCAACGCAGAGCAGATGGTGGACTATGATACAGGCGGACCGTTTACTGCTCATACTACAAACATAGTGCCTCTGATAGGCATCGGTTTAGGAGACAGGCAGTTGAAAGAAGGTCGTCTGGCGGATCTGGCGCCGACGATGCTCGAATTGCTCGGCCTGGAAAAGCCCGCCGAAATGACCGGTGAATCATTATTGAAGTAGGTAGACACATATTTGTAGGGGACATTTCTATACAGGGGACATTTCTTGATTGACAAGAAATGCCCCCTGTTGACTTGTACTGTGCTGCTCAAAAAATCAAGTAATGGGATTAATAGGTAGTAAAACAAGGTACTATGAATAAACATAATGACAGGCATTGTGGATTATGTCTCCTCTGTATGGAAAAATATCAATAGAATAACCTGAATTCTATGCCTAAACCTGCAAAATTGAGCAGCCAAGGTGGTTTTGGTTGCCTAAACCTGCAAAATTGAGCAGCCGAGGTGGTTTTGGTTGCCTAAACCTGCAAAATTGAGCAGCCGAGGTGGTTTTGGTTGCCTAAAGCTGCAAATTTGAGCAGCCAAGGTGGTTTTGGTTGCCTAAAGCTGCAAATTTGAGCATTTACGGTTAATATGCCACAAGAAAATGTTGTTAGCTAGGCTCCTGCAGCCCGCCCTGCCGCATCTGTGAGCGACTCTGCTATGCTAAATGTCCCCGCCCTTCTTGTATTCGAAGATGGTTTTGCCGGTGATTTTTTTGAAGAGCTTGCTGAAGTATTTAGGGTCCGTGTAGCCTACCTTCGTGCTTACTTCGCTTATTGTCATCGAAGGTATCATGATCAGCTTCTTTGCATTCTCGATCCTGATTATTGTTTTGTAATCTATGAAGCTCATGCCTGTTTGCTTCTTGAAAAGCTCGCTCAGATAGGCAGGGCTCAGATGCACATGTCGTGCAACCTGTTCCAGGCTGATGTCGCCGGCATAGTTGCTTTCGATCACCTTCTTGGCATTTTCAATCAGGTTCGTACTGTCCACAGGATTCCGGTCATGATAAAAATCGAATATATGCTCAAGCAGATCCTTCACATATCCATCCAGGTCGGACATGAATATCGTGTCCCTTATCCTTTCATATGGCTGTTCGCCTGAAACAGTCGACTCCTGCCGGAGGAACGGAAGCTGGATATTGAGCATTATAATGATCGACTGTATGAATTGCCAGTAAAACTCTTTTACAAGCTCCGGTTTGCAGCCTTTGTTTACCATCATAAGCGTTTTGGTAACACCTTCAATATACGACACTGCTGTTTGTAGATTCGAAAGCTTGATGTTCAGTATTATCTTGTTGAGCGCTTCCTCGGATAATGAAAGCTTTGGATCACCTGACAGGCAGCCGGCCGTAAACCGAGCCAAAGTGCCCCGGCCGTTCCAGAATCTGGTCTCCAGCGCCTGCGCAGCATCCGGGAACAGCTTCTGTATCATACACGGCGTATGTGACTCTCCGCTGACTCCGCATGATATACTAAGATCATACTTCCTATCCAATATGCGACGGCAGATGCCAAATGCCTTTTCGATCCCACGCGCGGCTTTATCACCGCATGCCAGTGAAACAAGCAGGCTTTTATCCTGCTCCAGCGGAAACGTGACTGCGCCGGCATATCTTTTCATACACCTTTTTACCAGTGTCTTATAATGCAAATATATTTCAGGTGCGCCGCCATACCTGGAATTCTCATCGGTCGCCGTCAGACATAGAATGAAGGAACTGCTGTTTTCAAAGCTGATGCAGTATTTTTTGAATTCATTTTTTATGTTTTCCACAGTCATGTTGTTACGTGAAATAAGCCTATTAAGGAATGCTTCGCACATAACAGGGAACGCTTTTTCATACTGCTCCTGTCTGGTTTCCTTTTCTCTGTTCTGCCTTTCTGCTTCTCTTAGATCATTAATAATGCTCTCAAGGACCTGTACCAATTCATTTTCATCCACCGGCTTCAGAAGATAGTCCTTAATTCCGTATTTCATGGCTGTTTTAGCATATTCAAAATCGTTATAGCCGCTGATCACAGCAATTTTGATATTGGGCAGTATATTTTTTATTTCGCTTATCAGCTCCAGACCATTCAGCCCGGGCATCATTATGTCTGTCAGCAGTATGTCAGGTTCATGCCGGCGGCAGAGCTCCAGAGCCTCTATTCCGTTTGCTGCTTCACTGGACAGGACCAGATCGAGCTCTTCAAACGGTATAATGGATTTTATTGCGGTCCTTACCCACTTTTCGTCATCTGCAATAATAAGCTTGAGCATAACATCAGCCTCCTAGTTTTCTTTTACAGCAGGCAGCGTTATTTCTACCGTGGTACCGGCCAGCGCATCTCTGAACTTCAACCCATACTGCTCACCGAAGTAAAGCTTGATACGGGAGTTGACATTCATTACGCCTATGCCGGTTCCGGTACGTACACTTTCGTCTGTATTCCTGCTTTTATCACTTGCAAGGGATTTGTTCAGTTCTTCCAGTTTTTTCGGCGGTATACCGAGACCGTCATCGGATATGATTATTTTTATGTTGCTTTCAAGAGACAATATTTCAATTTTTATCGTTCCCTTTCCCAGCTTCATTTCAAGACCATGCTTGATTGAATTCTCAATCAGCGGCTGTAGTGTGAGCTTAAGTATTTTGTAATTCATCAGCTCAGGCGGAATGTTGTATTGAAGCTCGAATTTATCCTCAAATCTGAAATTCTGTATCGATATATAGTTTTCAAGATGCTGGAGCTCCTCCTTTACGGAAACCAGGACCCGCTCGCTTATGCTGTAGCGAAAGAGCAGCGACAGGGATTTGGACATGGAGGCAATCTCGTGAATCCCGTGGTAAAGCGCCGCGCCGCGTATGGATTCCAGCGTATTGTACAGAAAATGCGGATTGATCTGGTTCTGCAGTGAGTTAAGCTCGGCTTCCTTTTGGCTCAGTTTAATGCTGCTTATCTTATTGATCAGATAGTCTACATCTGAGGTGCTGCCTGCAGCAGAGTTGTTTTTACGTACCTGGAGCAGGGGTATCTGCCCTTCGGCACCGGGATACTGGTTCTCATAGTCTGAAATGACTGCTGTCAGCTCATTGATAGGCTTGAGCAATCCCAATGCAACACCCAGATATATCAAAAGCACCAGGCCGAATAATACAAGGGTGACTGTAAGTATCGGACTGCGCAGCCACAGGCGGTCAGAAACATTTGAGGCTGGATTGAGGTCAATGAAGGTCCAGCCCGGATTATCATAAAATACAAAGGTCATGAAATAATCAGAGTCATCGTAATTGACAGAGATAAAATTTTCTTCTCTGTTTTTCACTGCTGAAATTATTGTCTCATCGGCTTTTGTGGTCAGCTTTCCCCTGTCGCGGCTGTAAAGTATATTGCCATCCCTGTCGAGGATGAGCCTTTCTGCAGACTTGTATCCGGAGAGGGAGGATGGGTCGTATCTATCCGAAGCTGTAAGCAGATCCGAAAGAATGCTGAAGTTGAAATCAAAGAGCAGGACAGCCTGTGATCCTGTATATGCTTCGTCGTTTATCGATTTTGCCGCACTCAGGACTATTTTGTTGACGCCTTCTGAATAAAAACGCTGTACGGTACCTAGCATAACAACACTACCCGCGTTTGCAGCCGCATCCACAAACCACTTCTGTGATGCAGGGCTGCTGATGGCCGCATCCGCGGAATCAGGTCCAAAGGCTGCATTTATACCGCTTTCATCTATTACATAAACTGCCGATAATGCATTTTGCTGCACCGGTGAGAAGTTGTCCTCTATCATCGCAGACAATATTTCCGAGCCCCTTTTGCCTGTGGCTGTATTTGTGAGATAATGCGCATCAGAAGCCTCCATTGACGAGGCAGCCGTATATATGGCGAGCTTCAGTTCATCAAGGTACTTGCCGATGAACTCCTTTTCCTGAGATATCCTTGAAACCGCCGCTCTGTAAGACATTTCTCTCACGAGTGAACGGGTATGAAAATACAGTATTGAAGCTGTCAATACAGCCGGGATCATAACAAGCAGAAAAAAGTACATGGTGATCTTCGATTTGAGTCTCATGTACAGCTTACTGATGCTTTGCGCTTTACGGGGCGACTTGCTGCGACGGACAGGAAATATTTTCATTATGTACACCTCATTGTTATTTTATAAAATATATACAAAAAAAGCAAACACCAACCGACTCGCTGTATAAAAAAAAGCACCAATACCTAAAAAAAAACATCTACCTAAATGCAGTCCATAATGTTACAATAGAGTGAAATTGGGTGAATCTGACTTTTATCGTGAGGTGTTGATATTGAATCCAACTAGAATTTATCAAAGCAAGCGCAGCAAAATCTTTCGCAGTTTGGTTACAGTATTTCTTGCTACTTTTCTTACGGTGGCACTCTCCGGATGCTATTTCTTTCCAAAGGAGGAGGAAGTACTTGCCCCGCCGATAAAAGTGCCTGACGAAATCTCCTATGAGACTATTGATGTCAAGAGAGGCACTATCGAGAACACGATCAGATGCTCCGGCAGCTTTGTCTCCGTATCTCAGAAGGATCTGTTTTTTGAAGACAGGGGCGGCAGACTGAAAGAAGTTTATGCCGTGCTTGGCCAGAATGTCAAAAAGGGTGATGTGCTTGCCGAGATAGATACCGAAAACATCGTCAATGACATCAACCTGCAGGAGCTGGCAGTGAAGAGGTCCCAGCTGCTTTACGACGACTCGAAGGCCCGTTATGAAATAGATGGCGGCAGTAAAACAGAGTTGGAGATGGCAAAGCTGGATTATGAATCGAACCTGCTGAAGCTCGAAAATCTGAAAACTGAGCTGCAGAGGGCAAGGCTTGTTTCTCCAATAGACGGCCAGGTCGTATATGTCACAAACACAAAGCTCGGAGAATATGTGAACGCATATCAGACCCTCGTCAGGGTAGCCGATCCGACACAGCTCCAGCTGAGATACTCCCAGGACAAGGTGAACAGCTTCAGCTTAGGCATGAAGGCCACCGTAAAGATCGATAATGAGGATTATGACGCCGAGGTAACAATGACACCCGCTGAAGCTCCTGAGGATGCGGACGAACAGACTAAAAAATCGGTATTCCTGAAGGTGGACAACATTCCCGAGGGCGTCAAGATCGGAAAGAACGCAACCATCAGCCTGACGCTTGAAAAACAGGAGGATGTAATCATAGTTCCCAAGCAGGTCATCAATAACTTTGCCAACAGGAAATTTGTCAATGTGTTGAAGGACAATATCAGGGAAGAACGTGATATTGAGGTCGGCATACAGAATGACACGGAGGCCGAAGTAATCAAAGGCCTCGAAGAGGGAGAACTGATCATAATCAGATAAGGCTTTTGCGGTGCTCGCGGTTTTACCGGACATCGCAGCAGCCCCGGAATGGAGGCGCTTTGGTTTGCTCAAGACAGTACTCAGAAGGATGTTCAGCAACTTCTGGATGATAATATGCCTGCTTTTGGGATCTATCCTGGCAACGGCCCTGGTCAGTTGTATACCGATATACACCGATGGCATAATGCAAAGAATGCTGACCAAGGATATGGAAAATTATCAACTGGAAACAGGAAAATTTCCCGGAGAATATCAGGTTACGGCGACGCTTAATTATAATTTCAAGAATGAAGACAGGGTAAAGGCGCTGCGCTATTTTGATAAGGAGATAGTTACAAAGAGGATACCTCAGCTTGATCTGCCCTTGCTTTATGTTTCACAGGGCATTACAATGGGGAATCTTAATATTCCTCTCACTATAGAGGAAAAGTACGATCACACAAGCGATCTGATGTATGCGCAGCTTGGAACGCTCTCCGGCATTGATGACCATATAAGGATCACAAACGGAAGAATGTATTCCAAGGAAAAGGTTGACGGTGTCATCGAAGTGATCGCATCCCAGCAGGCGATGAAAATGCAGAACCTGCTGCTGGACAAGGAATACATACTTCTGAACCCGGCCGATGAATATACTGAAGCTTGCAGGGTCAAGCTGGTGGGTGTGTACACCTACAAGGATGCAAACGATGTCTACTGGAACCATGGACTGTCAAAGCACAACATGGAATTCATGATGGACTTTGAATTATTCGGCAGGGAATTCCTTACTGACGAAACCGGCATGGTCACGGAAGCACAGTGGAATTGCGGATTTGATTACCACAGCATATCGCTTGGAAATCTTTCAAAACTTGCAAATGTATACGAAGAGCAGGAAAAGTGGTATGCAAAATATAAAAGCAGCCTGGATTTTGAAATGCCCGTAAGCACCATACTAAGCCAGTATAATGAGCGGGCAGGCCAGCTCCGGAACATGCTGTGGGTACTTACCGTTCCTGTACTTATGATGCTTACCTTCTACATTTTCATGGTGTCGCAGCTCATCGTCAGCCACGATGAGAACACCATCAATGTGTTCAAGAGCAGAGGAGCCAGCAAAGGCCAGATATTCCTCAGTTATCTGATTGAAAGCGGACTGATAGGCGGTGTGGCATTTATATTCGGACCTCTTCTCGGGATCTTCATTTGCGGCATTCTGGGGTCGTCAAACGGCTTTATGGAATTTGTACAAAGGACTGCGCTGCCGGTTTCATTGAATCCGAAGGTATATATGTATTCATTGGGTGCGGTGCTTGTAATGATCATTACAATGCTTGCACCTGTCGTTGCAGCATCCCGCAGCACGATTGTAAAATACAAGCAGGAAAAATCTCGAGTGAAAAAGGCAGCCATCTGGAAGAAGTTCTTCCTGGACATAGTATTGCTTCTCATAGCGGGTTACGGGATCTACAGGTATCAGCAGCAGCAGAAGGTGCTGGAAGCCACCGGCATATCGGCAGGTGAACTGCAGATAGATCCGCTTTTGTTCCTGACGTCGACAGTATTCGTCCTTGGCGCCGGACTGCTGTTCATAAGGCTCTATCCGTACCTGATCAGATTTATATACTGGCTGGGCAGAAGGTTCTGGTCTCCCGTACCCTACATATCACTGGTGCAGGTGGGCAGATCCAGGGGGCAGGAGCAGTTCCTGATGCTGTTTATAATACTCGCAATATCAACGGGATTGTTCAATGCAAATTCTGCCAGAACGGTGAATAAAAATATTGAAGACAAAATCAGATATTCCATCGGTGCTGATGTTCGACTGAAGGCAATATGGGAGGATAACCAGGTTCCGGTGATGCCGGGCCTGCCTCAGGCGGAAAAGGACAAGGTAAAGCAGCCTCCCCTTCGGTATTATGAACCTAATTTCAACGATTACACAAGCCTTCCGGGGGCAGAGCTTGCCACCAAGGTGCTCTATGTGGATAATGGCGTCATGCAGACGACGATGGATTGGGCGGACAACATAAACATAATGGGGATCGTACCCAATGAGTTTGCGAAGGTCGCGTGGTTCAGAAATGATCTGCTGTCCCACCATATAAATGAATACATCAATCTGATGGTCGATGCCCCAAAGTCATTCCTGGTTTCGACAAATCTTAAGGAGAAATATAAGCTCAAGGAGGGCGACACCATCCATATATCCTGGGGCGACCAGAATTATTTGGAAGGCGTGATTTATGCCTTTGTCGATTACTGGCCTACCTACAATCCCAATCCGATTTCAAAGGGCAAGGATGCACCCGGGCTGATCGTTGCCAATCTGTCATACATCCAGAACAAGATGGCGCTGCAGCCCTATGAGGTTTGGATAAAGAAGACGGAGGATGCAACCGACAAGCAGATCAATGATAAAATCACAGAAAAGGATATAAAGCTAGTCAAGCTCCAATATACCGACCAGGAGCTTGTGAAGATGAAAAACGATGCATTGCTTCAGGGAATGAACGGTATGCTCACACTCGGCTTTATTGCATCAATGCTCATAAGCCTGCTGGGATTCCTGATATACTGGATAATATCGATACAGGGCAGGGTGCTGCAGTTTGGTATATTGAGGGCAATGGGCATGTCGCTGACAAAGGTGATAGGCATGCTGGCCTGCGAGCAGATACTTGTATCAGGTGCTGCCATACTCATCGGAATTTTGATAGGCGGGATCACCGGAGATCTTTTCATACCGCTTCTGCAGATCATGTACAGCTCGGCGGACCAGGTTCCTCCATTCAAGATAATGGCAAACGGAGCGGATTATATAAAGGTATATGCAGTGATCGGAACTATGATCACAATGGGGTTCCTGATACTCTGGAGGATAATTTCCAGGATTAAGATCGACCAGGCTGTCAAGCTTGGAGAGGATTGAGCCTGCAATAGGAGGAACCGCTGTATTGCAGTCAGCTTATGGAGGTATGTATGAGTGCTATCATAAAAACTGATAAACTGATAAGAGACTTTAAATCAGGCCCTGTGACAGTCCACGCCCTGAAGGATGTCTCCATTGAGATAGAAAAGGGGAAGCTCACTATACTGAGGGGCCGTTCAGGCTCTGGTAAAACTACGCTGATCAATCTTCTCGGGGCGTTGGACAAACCGAACTCCGGAACGATAAATTTTAATGGAACCGATATCACACATTCCGGAGAGAGAATAAAAAACGAATTGAGAAGAAAGCAAATGGGCTTTGTATTTCAATCCGTTGCGCTTATATCGATGATGTCAGCGTATGAAAATGTTGAGTTCGGCCTCAGAATAGCAGGAGTCGGTTCTAAGGGAAGGGATGAACGCTCCAGGCAATGCCTGTCGCTTGTGGGACTGGCCAAGAGAATGGACCACAGGCCTCATGAGCTCTCAGGTGGAGAACAGCAGAGAGTTGCCATTGCCAGGGCAATAGCCCACAGGCCGGCGATTGTCTTTGCAGATGAGCCTACTGCAGAACTGGATACACATATGGGTTTGCAGGTTGTCAAGCTTTTCAGGAATCTGGTGGAGCTTGAAGGACTTACGGTTGTCATGACCACCCATGACCCCAGTATGATCGATATAGCGGACCATGTACTGACATTGGAGGATGGTGAGATAACTGATGCGAGATGAAAATACCGATAAAGCTGTACAACCGGAAAATATAGCCGGAGCTGAAGGCTTGGAGGACGGCTTGCAACAGAGCGAAGAGCAGACGGGACGTCCTAAAATGATCGAGTGTGAGAACCTGGTCAAGATTTACAAGACAAAGGATCTGGAGGTTGTCGCGCTACAAGGACTTGACCTGGTTGTCGAGGCAGGGGAGCTGATGGCGATAATCGGCAACAGCGGAAGCGGTAAGTCAACGCTGCTCAATATGCTTGGCGGCCTTGACAGGCCGTCTGCAGGAAAATTGTATGTGGATGGGCATGACTTGCTGAAATTCAATGATCAACAATTGATCAAATATAAACGCGATACCGTTGGCTTCATATGGCAGAATAACGGCAGAAACCTTGTGCCTTATCTTACAGCCCAGGAGAACGTCGAAATGCCGATGAGGCTCACAGGGAAGATGAATGTAAGGAGCAGGGCACTGCAGCTGCTTGACATGGTCGGGCTCCTGAACAGGAGGAACAACAAGCTGAGCCAGCTCTCCGGCGGTGAGCAGCAGCGTGTGGCGATCGCCATCGCTCTGTCAAACAGCCCGAAGCTGCTTCTGGCCGACGAGCCCACAGGCTCTGTCGACAGTAAGACTGCAGCGGATGTTTTGGATGTTTTTAGAGAACTCAACAATACTTTCGGGATCACTGTAGTCATTGTTACCCATGACAGGCAGGTTTCCCGCAAGGTGGACAGGGTCGTTGCCATCAGGGACGGCCGTACCAGCAGTGAATTCATAAGAAAGGTGTCTTATGCGGATGAGCTTGCGGAGATGGGCAACCTGCTCACAAGCCATGGCGACGATGCCCATGAGGAGCTGGTGGTGCTTGACCGGACCGGCAGGCTGCAGATACCGGCAGACTATATACAGGCCCTTGGACTCAAGGGCAGGAACAAGGTGAAGGTAGAACTTGAAGGCGACAGGGTCGTCATGTACGCACCCGAAAAGTGAAATAGTATAAAAGGACACACCTCTGTATGGAGCACATGATCCGGAAGAGGTATGTCTTTTTTTTGCGTTGTTTTTTGGAGAGGTGTTGGAGAGACTTTGGAGAGGCGCTGGAGCGGCTATGCGTCAGGGAGCCCTACTGCAGTGAAATTTCAAAAGCATCGGAAAGATGACGCGTGGGAAATGTCTCTAGGGTGGGGCATGCGATCACTTTCCTCAGAGGTATTCCTTACGGGCTGTTGAAATTCCACTTCCGCAGGACCCCCTGCCGCATCTGTGAGCGGCTCTGTGGACAGTTTTGATCTATGTCTCGCAGTGGTGCTTCTTAAAAGTATTTCGTTGCCCTATGCACGTATACGGCGGGCTGCGATCAGGGCAGCATACGAAGTGAACGGCTACAGAATGTATATCCTTGCGAAGTTCGAATGCGGTACCAGGAACATAATCCTGCGGCACGGATGCCGCAGGCGCAGCCAATAAGGCACGATGCCGGTTTGGCAGCGCCCGCATGAGAACGAGCAGGGATATTACAGTCTGTCCGTGAATGGAGTCGATGCAATGACCGCAGCCCGCCGGATACACGCCTCGTGTTCTTTATTTGCTGCGTTGGAGCGGCGATGGAGTGGGCTATGCGTCAGGGGGCCCTACTGCAGTGAAATTTCAAAAGCATCGGAAAGATGCGCGTGGGAAACGTCTCTAGGGTGGGGCATGCGATCACTTTCCTCAGAGGTATTCCTTACGGGCTGTTGAAATTCCACTTCCGCAGGACCCCCTGCCGCATCTGCGAGCAGCGCTGGAGTTGGCTATGCGACAACTTAAAAATTGATGACCGAATCATAGACATTGGAGGGCAATTTTTGTTTTAATTCTTCTTTTTGTGGTTAAAATAAACCGAATGCTATTTGTACGTGGACATACTGTCTGCAAATATGCTATAATATGGAAATTAATAATGCCTGAAAGGAGTATAGCTATGAAACAATATCTTGAAATTGAAAGCGTCTTTGGAAGAGAGATACTCGATTCCAGAGGAAACCCTACTATAGAGGTTGAAGTGATAGTCGAGGGAGGTTATGTAGGTCGGGCGGCAGTGCCTTCGGGCGCTTCCACAGGAGCATTCGAGGCAGTGGAGCTAAGGGATGGCGATACGGCAAGATACCTTGGCAAGGGAGTGCTCAATGCAGTCTCGAATGTAAATGAAATAATAGCTCCTGAGATCGAAGGTATGAATGTATTCGACCAGGTGGCGATAGACAAAAAAATGATTGCCCTCGACGGTACTTATAATAAAGGAAAGCTTGGAGCAAACGCCATCCTTGGAGTGTCGCTCGCAGCAGCAAAGGCAGCGGCTGAGGCACTGGGGATCAGCTTGTACCAGTATATCGGCGGTGTCAACGCCAAAGTGCTCCCGGTGCCGATGATGAATATCATAAATGGCGGCAAGCATGCCGACAATAGCGTAAATATTCAGGAATTCATGATAATGCCGGTTGGAGCCGATTGCTTCAGGAATGCTCTGATGATGTGCGCTGAGGTATTCCACAATCTGAAAAAGGTATTGAGCGCCAAGGGCTATTCCACCGCAGTAGGTGATGAGGGTGGCTTTGCGCCGAACCTTAAAAGCGATGAGGAAGCGATACAGGTGATACTTGAAGCGGTAGAAAAAGCTGGCTACAGGCCGGGCGACGATTTCAGGATCGCTATCGATGCCGCTGCCACCGAAATGTACCAGGAGGATGGCACATATCATTTCTGGAAGACAAATATAACAAAGTCCCGTGAAGAAATGGTGGAATTCTGGGCAGACCTGGCTGACAAATACCCGATAATCTCCCTTGAGGACGGTGTTTCCGAAGAGGACTGGGAAGGATGGAGACTTCTGACCCAGAGGTTGGGCAGCAAGATACAGCTGGTCGGTGACGATCTCTTTGTGACTAATACCGACAGACTTAAGAAAGGAATCGATATGGGAGTTGCCAACTCGATTTTAATAAAAGTCAATCAGATCGGTACACTGACAGAAACTCTTGATGCCATACAGATGGCAAACAGGGCAGGCTATACCGCAGTCACCTCCCACAGGTCGGGCGAGACTGAGGATGCGACCATTGCTGATATAGCGGTGGCGACGAATTCCGGTCAGATCAAGACAGGCGCGCCGTCCCGCACAGACAGGGTGGCCAAATACAACCAGCTGCTCAGGATCGAGGAGGAGCTTGGAGATGCGGCGATCTATCCCGGACTGGATGCATGGTTCAACCTGAAAAACAAATAAACAGCAGGTTGTACGGCAGATACAGGATCATTAGCCGATATACGAGTGCCCCTGCCCAGGCGGGGGCATCTGTGTCTTTGCATGATGGCTTGCGTGATACATAAATCAGGCAATCTTATGCTTGTATTTTTATTAGATATGTGTTACAATTTGTCTTGTCAATTTTTCGGGAGGTGTTACTTTGAACGCGATACAGATTATAGTATCAATTCTCCATATAATATTTGCGCTTTCCATCGTGATAATAGTGCTTCTGCAGTCAGGCAAGTCAGCCGGCCTGTCAGGCTCTATAGCAGGCGGAGCGGAAACATTCTTTGGGAAAAACAAGGGAAGGACGCTCGATGCCATATTGAGCAAATATACTTCTGTTGCTGCAATTGCATTCCTTATTACATCGATCGTATTGTTCCTTGTACTTAAATAAAAAGTAAAGAAATCAGACTATGCAGCGATGCATGGTCTTTTTTATACCGGCATTGCGCACAAAAGATCCATCACTAATAACGTGAAATGAGGTGGATACATGAACAGAGAGCAGGCGTTCGCTGAATTGACGGCAAGGGTGAAAAACCCCAACCTGATAAAGCATTGTCTTGCTGTAGAAGCTATTATGAGGGAGCTCGCGGCACTTCTTAGGAATAATGTCGAGATATGGGGCGTAACGGGGCTGCTCCATGACATAGATTATGAAAGGACGGCCAGCGATCCGGAGAAGCACAGTATAATAGGTGCCGAAATACTTGAAAACCTGGGCTTCGACAGTGAAATAGTGTATGCTGTCAGGGCTCATAATTCATATCATGGCATAGAAAGAAAAAGAAAAATCGACAAAGCTCTATACTGCGCTGATCCTGTTTCGGGCCTTGTAACAGCAGCGGCGCTTATACTTCCTTCAAAGAAGCTTATGGACGTAACACCGGATTTCGTTATAAGAAAAATGAGTGAGAAAAATTTTGCAAAAGGCGCCGACCGTGACCAGATAAACAGCTGCAGCGAAATTGGTTTATCACTGGAGGATTTTATAGCAGTATCTCTTGAAGCAATGAAAAAGATATCGGACCAGTTAGGGCTTTAACAAATACATATAGCGATCATGGAGGCCGTTGAGCCTCCTTTTTAATTTAGAATGGCAGTCCGGTTTAAAAATTTACGATTGCAGGAATAATAAAGCATAAAGAAACAGATGGATTGAGAGGTATACAATGGATATAATGCAGGATAGAAAAAGCAGGATAGTCGAATTTATGAAAGAGGCCGCATACAGGCCGCTGAAATTTGCTGAGCTGGCGGTCGTGCTTGATGTGCCGGTCGAGGAAAGGGATGAACTGGCCGAGATACTTGGTTCTCTTGAAATAGAGGGCCGCATATACAAAACCAATAAGGACCGGTATGGAATACCTGAAAGGATGAACCTGGTTGTAGGAAGGCTGCAGGGAAACGAGCGCGGCTTTGGATTCCTGATACCGGATGACGAAGCTGCCGTCGATGTTTTCATACCGGCCGACGGGCTTTCAGGTGCCATGCATAATGACAGGGTCATCGCCAGGATAACTGCCAAGGGCACCGCGGGCAAAAGGGCGGAGGGCGAAATCATCAAGATCCTCAAGCGGGCGGTGACAAAGGTCGTCGGTACGTATGAGAGCAGCAGGTACTTCGGTTTTGTTGTTCCGGATGATAAAAAGATACCGGGAGACATATTTATTCCAAAGGATGAGGTGAATGGAGCAAAGCCCGGCTTCAAGGTAGTGGCTGAAATAGTAAAGTGGCCTGAAAGCAGGCGGAACGCCGAGGGCAGGATAGCAGAGATCATCGGTGACAGTAAGGATACGGGGATAGATATATTATCCATAATGAAAACTCACGGTCTTACCGAAGCCTTCCCGGATGACGTTATGCAGCAGGCGGAAATCATACCTGAAGGTGTCAGTGAAGAAATGCTGGAGGGCAGGCGTGACCTTAGAGGCCTCAGAATGGTTACAATAGACGGGGAGGATGCAAAGGACCTGGATGATGCAGTTTCGATCCAGATGCTTCCCGATGGGTGCTACAGGCTGGGAGTGCATATAGCTGACGTAAGCTATTATGTGACCGAAGACTCCCCTCTGGACAGGGAGGCACTAAAAAGAGGTACAAGCGTTTATCTTGTAGACAGAGTCATACCAATGCTGCCCCGAAAGCTTTCAAACGGTGTCTGCAGTCTGAATCCCAATGTAGACCGGCTTGCGTTCTCTGTTATGATGGACATAGATTCAAAAGGGAAGGTACTCAGGCATGATATTTTTGAAAGCGTCATAAAGACCGCTGAAAGAATGACATATACGAATGTGTACAAGCTTCTTGAGACGGCTGACATTGAGCTCATGGAAAGATACGGGTATCTGATGGACGATTTCAGGACGATGAAGGAGCTTGCGCTGATATTGAGGGGTAAAAGGATCGACAGGGGAGCTATAGATTTCGATTTCGATGAAGCAAAGGTCATAGTCGATGATAAGGGTAAACCCATAGATGTAAAGCGATATGAGATCACAATTGCCAACAGGATCATCGAAGAATTCATGCTCGCTTGCAATGAGACCGTTGCAGAGCATTTCCACTGGGCCGGGATGCCCTTCGTATTCAGGATCCATGAAGAGCCCGATACTGAAAAAATAATGGCCTTTGCTGAATTTGCAAAAAACCTTGGGTATCCGCTAAAGGGCATAAACCATATACATCCCGGAGCTTTGCAGGATTTGCTCGACAAGGTAAAGGGCTCAAGAGAAGAAATGATAGTCAGCACCGTCATGCTCAGGTCCATGGCAAAGGCAAGGTACAGCCATCAGAATACAGGCCATTTCGGTCTTGCGGCAAAGTATTACTGTCATTTCACCTCCCCGATCAGGAGATATCCCGACCTGATAATCCACAGGCTGATGAAGGAGGAAATAAAGGGAGGCTTGCCTGAAACCCGTGAACTCTACCTTGCTGAAAGGCTCCCGGAGATAGCACGAAACTGTTCTGAAAGGGAACGTGCAGCAGATGAGGCAGAGCGTGAGACCGAGGATCTTAAGAAGGTGGAATACATGAAGCAGAAGGTTGGAGAAACCTTCGAAGGCATCATTTCCAATGTTACCTCCTTTGGCATGTTTGTTGAACTGGAGAACACCATCGAAGGACTGGTTAAGGTCAGCAGCATGTATGATGATTACTATATATTTGATGACCGTCATTATCATCTGACCGGTGAACGTACGGGGAAGCGCTACAGGATAGGCGATACCGTCAGGGTGGTACTGGCGCGGGCTGATATTGCCGCAAGGCAGCTGGAATTCGTTATCGCCGAGCAAGCTGAAATGGCAATGGAGCGGGAACGTGACGGACAATATTCAGGCGGCAGAAGAGGCTCTGTAGGTGAGAAAAAAGGCGGCAAGGGAAAGAATGGAGCAGTTGATAGCAGCGGCAGAAGGGGAAGGGACGGGAAAAAAGACAGCTCCGGGGAGGGCAGCTCCAGGAATGGGAGATCCGGCAGGAGTAATGAAGGAAAGAACTTCCGCAAGAAGGCTTCCAGAAATGAGACAGGCGCAAAGCGCACCTCCGGCCATAAGTCCGACTCCGGCAAAAAAGGTGCCGGCCCGTTGACAGCTGTTTATGAGGAAAGTTCTGAGGACAGGGCATCGGAAGAATCGAAAAGGCTGAAGCAAAAGGCTAAAGAGGTGAAGCAGCCCAAGCCGCCCAAACAGTTGAAACAGATGAAACAACCAAAACCGCCGAAACAGCTTGAAAAGAAGGCGGCGGTTAGACAGTCCAAAACGTTAAAGGCGCCAAAACATCTCATACCGCCGGAGGAGCGGGATTGACTAATAAAGCTCACACCGCCGGAGGAACAGGATTGACCGAAAAACCTCACCCTACACTGAGGTGATAGTGACGGCCCAAACACGTAGGGAAGTCTTAGCAGTCGAAGCAGAGTGTGAAATATTGCAGATCGATAACCGGAAGGGGGACACTATGTATCTTGTAAGCGCATGCCTTTTAGGTGTAAATTGCCGTTATGACGGCGGCTGCTTTCATAATGAGAGGCTTCTGGAGCTGGCCGGCCAGGGCTTGGCAGTATCGGTCTGCCCGGAACAGCTCGGCGGCTGCGGAACTCCCAGACAGCCATGCGAAATATGCGGCGGCAGCGGCGGGGATGTTCTCGATGGAAGATGTCGTGTAATAAGCATAAAAGGAGAGGACACAACTGACAAGTATGTAAATGGAGCGATAGAAGCCTTAAAGCTTGCTGAAGCCTGCGGCATAAAAAAAGCCATACTTAAATCCAGAAGTCCTTCATGCGGATATGGTGAAATATATGATGGCTCCTTCAGCAGAAGGACGGTAAGAGGAAATGGTGTGACAGCGGAGCTGCTGATCAGAAACGGAATAGAAGTCCTGACAGAGGAAGATTTCCGGTAAAATACTGCAGACGGTGTTATACGAATGAAGCTGAAAATAATAACAGCCCGGTCGATCGCTGGATCACCGGGCTTTGTCCTTTAAATCATGAAAGGCTTGATCTCATGGACGAAGTTTTCACAGTCGTCTGAATGGACCTCAACTCTGATTGGTTTGTTGAAATCAAGGCTGAATATCCCCATGATGGATTTGGCATCGACCACATAGCGGCCCGATGTCAGATCGACGTCAAAATCGTATTTGTTGGATATATTCACAAAATCCTTAACATCGTTTATTGTTTTGAGCATGATCGTAAATGCTTTCATATCTCTGCCTCCGTTTCACTGCCAGCATTATAAAATCCTAGATAAATAATATCCTGTATTTGGCAACAAGTCAATTACGATATTATTAAATAATGGTGAAAAATAAGTAACGCTTAGTCAAAGTGGATGAATGGCCTTTCAGGTGGCGGGCGTATCACCAACCCAGGAGGCATAGGCGAGCAGCAAGCCCTGCTTGCGACCAGCCTCGTTGAAACACTTCAATTTAAAGAAAATTTTTCTACAGACGAAAAATTTTCTTTGAATTGAAGTGTTATAATAGTTAATATATATCAAGAAGCCGGACATTGGAGGAACCGTGAATAAAGTTGCTTTTTACACACTTGGATGCAAAGTGAATCAATATGAGACCGAGGCCATGGCAGAGGCCTTTGAAAATGCGGGCTATGAGCTCGTCGACTTTGAAGAGGCCGCTGATGTTTATGTTATCAACACATGTACTGTCACAGGCCTGAGCTCAAGAAAGTCCCGCCAGGCCATACGCAGGGCAAAGCAGCTCAACCGCAGCGCCATCGTCGCAGCCGTAGGCTGTTATCCACAGACAGCAAGAGAAGAGGTAGAGAACATACCGGAAGTCGATATAGTGGCCGGAACAGCCGACCGTCTAAGGCTGCCGGAGTATGTGGAGAAGTTCAGGAACGGAGAGGGCAGGATTTCCGAGGTTGGAAACATAATGAAAAAGCATGCCTTCGAGGACTTGAAGATAGAGCGGTACAAGGGACGCACAAGGGCGTTTCTTAAGATTCAGGAGGGCTGCAGCCAGTTCTGTTCATATTGCATAATACCGTATGCAAGAGGTCCGATACGCAGCAGGCCCGCCGAAGATGTCATCAATGAGGTCCTCAAGCTCTCTGAAGCAGGTTTCAAGGAGGTTGTGCTGACCGGCATACATATAGCCTCCTATGGAAGGGATCGGGGGCAAATCGGACTTCTGGATCTTATAAAGCTCATACATGGCATGGATGGCATCGAGAGGATCAGGCTCGGATCCATTGAGCCGACGATGATCACAGGGGACTTTGTTTCCCAAGCCGCGGGTCTGGAGAAGCTTTGCCCGCATTATCACATATCTCTGCAAAGTGGATGTGACGAAACGCTGGCCAGGATGAACAGAAAATATAAGACCGCTGATTATAAAAAGGCTGTCGATTTGCTAAGGGAGCAGATATCTGATGTATCCATTACGACGGATGTCATGGTAGGCTTTCCGGGCGAGACCAGGGAGGAGTTTGAAAAAACCTTTGAATTTCTGGAGATGATAGGGTTTGCCAAGATGCATGTGTTTAAATATTCTCCGAGGAAGGGTACGCCGGCGGCAACATATGAGAACCAGGTGGACGGGACAGTGAAGGAGTACAGGAGCGCCAGGGTAATGGAGCTTTCCGACCGCTGCGGATTCGAATTCAACAGCAGGTATCTGGGGCGGGAAATGCCGGTACTGTATGAACAGGAGGTCAAAGACAGCTGTGGTCTGTATGAAGGCCTGACACCAAATTACATAAGAGTACTTTCAAATGCAGATAATAGTATATTGGGAAATATTACTGCGACGAAACTCATCAGAGCGGAAAAAGATTTTATAAGTGGCGAGATTTAGCGGTTTGCAGGTTTTTTCAGGTTTTTCGTATTGCATAAAATTTCCGTATGTTATATTATATATTCATAATCAAACGTGTGTTTTGTAAAAGCCGGGAAAACAAATCGGGCATTGCATGAAGGCGGGAGAGTGTTAATAATGGCAGATAGCGAAACGATGATGTTCAAAATGGACAAGGACAAGGAAAATGAGGCAAGGGATATCCTGTTTACGGTATACAGAGCCCTGAACGAGAAGGGATACAATCCGATCAACCAGCTCGTAGGGTATATACTTTCCGGAGACCCCACATATATCACAAACCACCTGAATGCAAGAAGTGTTGTACGAAGGCTTGAGAGGGACGAATTACTCGAGGAGATAGTCCGGTTTTACCTTGAAAACAAGAAATGATAAAAGCCCCGACATGTTCGGGGTTTATTTTTTGGAGATCACAAAATGCAATATGTACAGTTGGGAAATACAGGAATAAGGGTTTCCAGAGTGTGTTTCGGAGGGCTCGTCATAGGTCCGCTGCAGTGCAATCTGTCTATTGCTCAGGGAGCGGCTGTTATCAGAGCTGCATTGGAAAGAGGCGTCAATTTTATTGACACCGCAGAGCTTTATGGAACCTACGAGCATATCAGGGAGGCCTCGAAAGGGCTGCCGGAAAGACCCGTGGTTGCAACAAAGTCCTACGCATATTCTGCCGAAGGCGCCAAGGAAAGTGTGGAGAAGGCCAGGCGCGGGTTGGATACCGAAGTGCTGGACATATTTCTCATGCATGAGCAGGAAAGCAAGCTCACACTGAGAGGTCACCGTGAGGCGCTGGAATTCTATTTAAATGAGCGGGAAAAGGGAAGAATAAGGGCGGTAGGTGTTTCTACGCACAATATTGAGGTTGTGAGAGCGATTTGTGATATGCCGGAAATAGATGTGGTGCATCCGTTGGTCAACATTTCCGGGATAGGCATTGGCGACGGAACTATAGACGGGATGCTGGAGGCTGTCGAAATGGCGTTCAGCCGGGGCAAGGGTGTTTATAGCATGAAGCCGTTGGGCGGAGGCAATCTTCTGCATTCCTATGATGAATGCATGGATTTTGTGCTGGGTCTGCCATATATACACTCGATTGCAATAGGTATGCAGAATGCCGATGAAGTGGAAATGAACGTTCTCAGATTCGAGGGACGCAGCATTCCGGAGGGTCTTAAGAACGCGGCTCTTACAAGAGAAAAGTGTCTGCATGTGGATTATTGGTGCGAGGGCTGCGGCAAATGCGTTGAGAGGTGCAAACAACGTGCCATTTCAATAGTTGAAGGAAAAGCGACGGCTGACCGTGAAAAATGTGTTTTATGCGGCTATTGCGGCAGCGTGTGCCCGCAGTTTGCCATAAAGATATGCTAAAGAGCGGACAGGCAAGATATGCAGGAAAAATAAACGGAGGTCTCTTATGCGTATAATGGGGATAGATTTTGGGGACAGTAGAATCGGCATAGCTTTGAGCGACCCCATGGGCTGGACGGCTCAGGGCATCGAAACGATACAGCGCAGGGGCACGGTCGAGCAGACCGCCGAGGATATAAAGAGACTGGCTCAACAGCATGATGTGGAAAAATTTGTTATAGGACTTCCTAAAAATATGAACGGAACTATAGGGCCAAGCGGTGAGAAAGCAATCGAATTCGGAAATATCCTGGCCGGTATGACCGGGCTTGAAGTGATAAGCTGGGATGAACGACTTACAACAGTGGCTGCTAATCGGATGATGCATGAGGTCGGTATGAAGACATCCAAAAAAAGGGGTTCAGTGGACAGGATAGCTGCCGTACTAATATTGCAGGGGTATCTTGACAGTAGGCTAAAATAAAGGTATGTTATTAGAAAAGGGAGGGTTTGCCATGGATGAAGAAAGAGATGACATAGTCGTTTTGATTGATGAAAACGGCGAGGAAGTTGAATTTGAACATATCGATACGATCGAAATGAAAGATAACGAATATGTAGTGCTGGCTCCGCTTGATGAGGATCAGGAGAACGATCAGGAGGAAGAGGAGGTCATCATACTGAAGGTCGAGCATAATGAAAATGGTGAAGATTCATTTGTGACCATTGAGGATGATGACGAGCTGGACGAGGTATTCAATGAATTTCAATCCAGAATAGAAGAGGAATTCGGCTCGGACGAAGAATAAGCAAAATTTCTGAAAAACAATAACCGCCGTTCATGATACTGCATGAACGGCGGTTTGTTGTGTACTATCTATTTCTTCATAAAGCGGTGAACTAGGGCAAAGGCTGCAGGACAGCTATTTTTCTTTTTTCAGCAGCATGCGTTGTTGTTCGAATATGTATTTGATCAGATTATCCTGATTCCTTGCGGTGATTTCTATAAAGCGCATCCCCAGCTCATAGCTTTTACTCTTTCTGATCTCAATCGGCTGGCTTCGCAGTATGACACATTTGGCCCTGAATTTAATATTGTAGCTCAGATCCAGTTCGATCCTAACCTCTGCGTTTTTAGCGAAATAAGTCTCACTGACCACACATATGCCCGACCCGCTTAGGTTCTTTGTATATGCTTTGATAGGAGCAGCTTCTGCAGATCTGTCAGTAGTCGGATTGGCTGCGGAATTCTGTTTTATATCTAATGCAGATGCTTGTGTATCTTCTGTTCCATCTGCTTCGTTTTCAGGTTCTGCGGGTTCTGAGCCCTCTATAACCGGCCAAATCAATACATCAGTGATCAAATCCAGTCTGAAATGCTCCCTCCTTTGAAGCTTTTCAATTGTATCTACAGGCTCGACTATCAATACCGCGATATTTCCCCTATATTCCTTTGATATGACCAGGGCTTTAAAACCAAGCAAGCCATGTAGAGGATGCACAAATGTGAGCCTGACTGTTATCCCTCTCGGCACAAAGACTACCCTTGATTCGCTAATGGGCGCATAAATAACCATGCTGCCATCATCCTGGTGCTCCAGCAGCTGGCTCGCAAAGGTATGGCCCACTCTCTCATCTCTTTTGTCAAGCATTTCAAATTCTAGTCTGGTGCCGATTTTTATCTCTTGCGGTGTCATCATACATTCTCCGTATGGTATAAGGTAATGGGGCGCCGCATAGTATAAGGGACAGTTCTGTCAATGTTCCCTACCATGAGAACAGTCTGTCCAATGCAAGGGGACAGTTCTGCCAATGTTCCCTGCCCGAGAACAGTCCGCTTTATTATATTATACTGGGAATTGCAGTGTTGTCCAAGTATTTATCTATATATATTGTCGGCATTTTACTTAATTTTATTTGCTTAATTTCTGTTGTTTAAGAGGATTTGACCTCCCTGAATAGAATTATATATGTGTCACATATTTCAGTTACATCCCGGGAGGAAAATACATGAGAAAAGGATTTGCCTTTTGTATTGGGCTGATTCTGCTTGCTTTATCAATAACGGCATGCGGATCTGCGGAAAAGTCTGAAGAACAGCCGGTCGTTGTGGAAACCGAAACACCTGAACCGCTGGTGACGCCTCCTGCAGAAGAACAGAAGGAGCCTGCAGAGCCGGTGAAGCCTGAGGAGCCGTTGAAGGATGAGTACTCACTTCCCTTTGAAGGCATGCGGCCTATGGCGGTAATGATCGATAATGAAGGTACGAGGGTATTGCCACAGGGCGGGCTGGATAAGGCCCAGATAGTATACGAGGTGATTGTGGAAGGCGGCCTGACAAGGCTGATGCCTGTATTTTGGGGGACTGAGCCTGAAATGATAGGACCGGTCAGAAGTGCAAGGCATTATTTCCTGGACTTCAGTATGGAATACGATGCCATTTATGTTCACTACGGCGGCAGTCCGCAGGCAGGTGCAGACATAAAAAAGCTCAAGCAGGACGAGATCGACGGTATGTATCTGGGGCCTGATGTTTTCTGGGATCTGACAAAGGACAAGGGCAACTGGCAGGATTCCTATACTTCCATGGAAAAACTAAAAAAGCATGCGGAGAAAAAGAAATTCCACAACACGGCGGAGGTAAAGTTTCCATTCACATATAACAAAGCGGGTGAGGATGTGGTTCCTGCGGGAGATAACGCCGCCGCTGTTACGCTGAAATATCCTTCGATGACGTCAAAATATGAATATGACAGCTCTTCAGGGACATACAAGCGCTTCAGGTATGGCAAGGAGCATATGGAAAGAGTATCGGGCAAACAGATGACGGCAAAAAACATCATTGTATTGTATGTGACTAGCTGGGATATAAAGGGTGATTATGCAGGCCGTCAGGATATGGATACTACAGGGAGCGGAAGCGGTTATTACATCACATGCGGCAAGGCTGTCAAATTGAAATGGTCCAAGGAATCCAGAAGCTCGCAAACTAAATATACACTTGAAAACGGCGATCCTCTGGTGCTGAATCGTGGTCAGACCTGGATACAGATAATGCCTGTCGGAGCAAAGGTGACAATAGAATAAATTCCTGTGGGGAATGCGAATTATATGTTAGCCGAGCTCGTAAATGGGTATAAATATCAGGGCAACTAAAATGAAATCTGGAAAGGATGATGTTTGTGAAGAAGCTTTGGAAATGCAGTGTGTGCGGATATATCCATGAAGGGGACCAAGCTCCTGAGGCTTGTCCGAAATGTGGTGCACCAAAGGAAAAATTCATTCAGCTCAGCGATGAGGAAGCAGAAAAAATATATAAATCCGACAGGACCAATGACATCCATATGAAAATCATAAATCTTGCGGGAAAGATTGCCGCACTTGCACAGGAAGGCATTGATCTCGATCTGGATCCACCGTGTGTGGCGTTGTTCAAAAATGCTGTCAAGGAGTCGTGGATACTTAAGCAGAGATCGAAGGCAGAGTTGGAAGGGCATATGAAAAAAGGAAAATGGTAATGTAGTCGGACCATCTTATTACTCCAGTACTTATTAAGGGCAGCCCGGTTAAAAACCGGCCTGCCTTTTTCAATATCAACGGTAATTTTTTTGTGAATGCGGCTGATCCTATGCAGAGTCAAACGATACAGTCAAGAACGCCGGAGAGTATATCCATCATACTATCAATATCATATTTTGTTACGATCAAAGGCGGCATAAGGCGGATCGATGAGGGCTGGGGAGAATTGAGTATCAGTCTCTTCTTCAGACATTCCTCCACGATTTTTTTGCCTGTCGGCTCAGGAAGATCAAAAGCTATCAAAAGGCCTGAGCCGCGTATGTTTTTTATGTGATATCGCAGCGTCAGTTCGTTGAGCCGCTCCTTAATATAATCGCCCATTATCTCTGCTCTTTCCGGCAGCTTTTTGCCCATGACTTCGTTTATGACTGCAAGTCCTACTGCCATTGCCAGTGGTTGACCTGTATACGTGCCTCCCTGGTCTCCGGCATCGAAGATGTTATATTTCTCTTTGGTCAGCATGGCTGAGAGTGGGAAGCCTCCGCCTATACCCTTGGCCAGTGTCATTATGTCGGGTTCGATGTCATAGTGCTCGTATGCGAACATCTTTCCCGTTCTGCCGATACCCGTCTGTATCTCATCAAATATAAGCAGGATGCCTTTCTCATCACACAGCTTGCGCAGCGCCGTTATGTATGCTGGATCGGCGACAATGACCCCGCCTTCGCCCTGGACCGGCTCCAGCATGATTGCACAGGTATCACTGCTGACAGCGGCAGCCATTGCAGCTATGTCATTGTAGGGAACATGCCTGAACCCGGGCAGCTTAGGCTTGAACAGATCCTCCCAAAGCTTTTTGCCTGTTGCAGACATAGTGGCAAGTGTACGTCCGTGAAAGCTGCTTACGGTCGTAATTATTTCATATGCGCCGTTAAGATATTTTGAGCCATACTTTCTTGCAAGCTTTATGGCACCCTCATTTGCCTCTGCACCGGTGCTTGTGAAGAATACCCTGTCGAAGCAGGATATATCCGTCAGCAGCTTTGCAAGCTCTATCATCGGTTTATTGAAGAATGTTGGGCTTGCATTGACCAGTAATGACGACTGCTCTCTGAGAGCTTCTGAAATGGCTGCGGGGCAGTGGCCAAGACAGTTGACGGCCCAACCGCCGATAAAGTCCAGATACTTATTGCCATCTGTGTCCCAAAGGTACATCCCTTCACCCTTTTCCATTACCACATCAGGCCTTGCGGCCGTAAAGAGTATGGTATCAGCAGCTTGTTCAAGAAGTTCATCTGTAGAATTCAACATTATATCATTCCTCCCTCGAAAATATTTTTACTCAGCTTTCCCATAAAAGTTGCAATTAAGATTTACAGGTATATGTAGTGAATGATTATTCATAACTGAGATCAATCATACATGATCTGGCAGGTTATCAATAAGGTCTGCAACTGTATAGGGTTTATTTAATATTATGAATAATTATACATACGCATTTATAAATATGCAATACTAAATAATATATTCTTTGTTATTCTTAATTCTGTACTGAGTAGAGCTTTAGCAACCAACTGTGCAAAAAACCGGTAATGTGTGGAAAGATAGTACTTGAAAATTGCTCACATTCGCATACAGCTTATCAGGAGCAGTTATCAATTTGGTTTTTACAGCTTTGATATGGGATAATACAGGTCGCATTCGCAGTAATGCTTGTTACATTTAGCATAATTGACCAGTTCGAAGTGAAATGTCTCATCTAACTCGAAGCGGATAGTGGGCATCCATTTTTCTGAAACATACTTCCATAAGTCGGACAATGTTTTTGAAGAGATATCTTCCGGCCTGTGAGGCCCCATATAGGTGAACACACCATACTTGTGCGGCTTTATGTGTCTTGGCCTCATACCGGCCGGTATTATGCTGTTTTGGTCTATTTTTATGGACGGCTGGTAAAGTGTGGAGCCACCAAATATGTCGGGCACCTGTGTAAAGCCTATATACACATCTTTTTCCACCGGATTTATTATCCTTGGCCTGAGATTATAGAAAAAATCCACCGCAAGCTTGTTGGCAGTCTGGTTCTGCCGGTTGTCATCAGCGCCGACGGAGTATTCCGGCCCGGCTATCGTAAAGGAGGGCAATATGACTGTGGACCTGAAGAATACCAGGCCCTCGCCTGCGCAGTTCATAAAGTCGGCATTAAAGCGATCCAGTATGCTGAGGGGACAGGGTGACTTTCTCCATTTTGCCGGTGTGGTGCCGTATTCATCCTTGAAGATCCTGTTATAGGTCCGCTCACAGCCGAAAGAATACTTGCAGGATATATACTCTATGCTGTTCCTCTGGTTAAGCAGGTCTGCCAGCGACAGAGCTATCCTCCTCCTGCGGACATACTCCATAAGGCCTGTTGAGGTCGCACCCTTCCACATCCTCAGCAAATGGAACTTGGAGATGTTCACATTTTCTGATATGCAGTCAAGGCTCAAAGGTTCCAGGATATTGTCCTCAATATATTCGGTTGTGTCCTTGATGATCTTCAGCAGGTAATTATCCAAGCTTGCCTCATCCATTCCGTTTATTATTACAGCTGGTTTTTGACCTGGTGAGTTTGTTAATATAGCCTATTACGACTGTTTTATTAATTCAATACAAAAATTCCAACTCAGCAATTTTTGTCCTGTATATAAAAATATGTAGTAGTATAATCTTACCACTAGCTGAAAAACAGAACAAGTGTTTTGTGAAATGGGAGGAATAATGACCATGGATGAAAAAGCGGATATTGTTCAGACCGAACTCAAAGAAAGATACATGGCTGCGGTAGACAGCTTTGTTAGTAAAGTGAAGGATGACCCTAATGTCATTGCTGCTATTGTGAGCGGAAGTCTGGCTTATGATGTGGTCTGGGAAAAAAGCGACATAGACATGACGCTGGTTATTCGGGACCAGAACCTGAAAAATGAAAGCTACTGCATCGTAGAGGACGGCATTACGATCAATGTATATCTTGCACCAAGAAGCGGCTTTAAGAGGTACATGGAACAAAACATAGGAGGGTCATGGCTCCATTCCTACATGTCAAAGGGGAAAATCGTTTACACCACCGATGACAGCTTGTATGAGTACTATGAAGATATCAGGAGAGTTGGCGCCGACGATATGGCGATGTCCATGGTCTACCTGGCAGGCGAGCTGATAGCAAACAGGGATAAGTGCAAGAAGTGGCTCACTGCAAGGAAGGACCCGCTTTATGCCCAGTTTTTCATTTTGCTGTGCGGTGAAACCATAGCCAGGATGGAGGTGTGCAGCCGTCAGCTGACCATTGGCCGGGACTCCATACAGAAGGCTATGCAGCTGAACCCGGATGCTGTCAGACCCCTTTATACGGATGCTATGTCACACCATATGGCGGAGGAAGAAATAGTCAGATGTATCGAGCATATTGACAGGTACCTGCTGGATAAATCGGACATTTTCAAAAAGCCGGTGCTTGAATTTATGGCTGATCAACAGATAAAGACTATGACACTTGTAGCTAAGCATTTTCATGCGGAGTCTCACTTTATGATAGAAGTATTTGATTATCTTGCTGAAATCGGTGTGATAGAAAAAGTATCACAGACTATCAGGATAACGCCCAAGAGCAGGAGGGCCGTAGAGGAGATAGGGTATTTGTATATAACGTAAGCAGTGCGTGATAATGGGCAATATTTGAATCTTGTTTCCGTAAAGCTTCAGCCCGGTCAATTGTGCGGGAGATCGAGCAAATAATGTAAAGGAGCAATTCATATGTCTGTCAGAACAACTATCGAAATATCAGGAGCAAAGCAGAATAACCTGAAAAACATATCGGTTGAGATACCCCGGGATAAGCTGACTGTTATTACCGGCGTATCCGGCTCGGGGAAGTCCTCCCTTGCCTTCGATGTAATATATGGCGAGGGGCAGAGGCGTTTCCTCGACTCTGTATCGAACTTTGCAAAGAGCCGCATCAGTCAGCTGAAGAAGGCAAAGGTAGATTATGTGCGCG
Source organism: Bacillota bacterium (assembly GCA_023412665.1). Taxonomy (GTDB): domain Bacteria; phylum Bacillota; class Clostridia; order Acetivibrionales; family DTU013; genus DTU013. The sequence continues at coordinate 24,567 of JAEZCA010000029.1, read as the reverse complement.
GCCTGTCGCCGGTTATAGCAATCGAACAGAAAAAAAGCAACAACAATCCCCGGTCAACGGTGGGCACCGTTACAGATATAAATGATTACCTCAGGCTGTTGTACTCGGCAGCGGGTACAGGTAAATGTCCGGAGTGCGGATACCCGCTCAGGCAGATGTCGGCAGCCCAGATGGCCGAGAAGATAGCATCGCTCCCTTCGGGTACCGTCATTGAGCTCAGGGCGCCTGTCTACAAGATATTTGACGAGGACTACAATTACACCTTCGACAGGCTGCGTGAAAAAGGCTTCAAAAATTTGCTTGTTGATGGCAGTCCGTTTTCACTGGCTGAGAAGAAAGAGCTGGATGAGACAAAGGATTATAAAATTGAGCTTGTCATAGACAGGTTCACATTAAGGAACGATTCATATATTCAGCTTACAAAAACCATTGAAGCTGCTATGCTGTCGCTGGATGAGGACATAATGATCAAAGCGGAGGTGATCGACGGTGTCGACAGGTCGTTCTACGAAGGCTTTGCATGCCCCGAGCACCACTTTGCGCTTTGCGAGATGCAGCCCTTCCACTTTTCCTTCAACACTCCCGCCAGCGCCTGTCATACATGCATGGGAGTCGGCATGTCCTATGTAGTGGAGCCGAGGTTCCTGGTTGTAGCGCCTGAAAGAAGCATAAACAAGGGAGCCCTTAAGAATACGGTGTTTAACCCGGCAGGCAAGGACAGCTACCATATGGTGATGATGTACAGCCTGTCGCAGCAGTATGGCTTCAGCCTGGATATCCCGTTCAACGAGCTTCCCAAGCATATCCACGAGTTACTTTTCTATGGTACCAAGGGTGAGACGGTCAAGATGCTACAGCCTCCGTTCTCGCAGAAAAAGAACTGGATGGTCGGCAGAGACAGGCCGTTCTGGGGCTTTGTCCATGAGCTGGAGAACTGGTATAGGCAGTATATAAGGAGGAGTTCAACTACAGAGGCATTTGAACCGTCCTTTCTGAACGAGTGTATGATAGAAAGGATCTGTCCCGAATGTAACGGTGCAAGATTAAAGAGACAGAGGTTATCTGTAACTGTAGGAGGCAAAAACATAGATGAGCTAAGTAGGATGCAGTTGCCTGAGCTTTTATCATTTCTTAATTCTCTGAGCTTTGGGGAGGATATAAGGGAGGTAGCTGAATCAGTCATCAGGGAGATTTGTACAAGGCTGGAGCTGCTGATAGAGATCGGACTTCACTATATCAATCTTGGACGCAGAAGCGACAGTATATCCGGTGGTGAGATGCAGCGTATAAAGATGTCCACTCAGATCAGCAGCGAGCTGATGGGTATGCTGTATGTTATGGACGAGCCCAGTATAGGACTTCATCCCCGTGACTCCGGAAGAGTTATCGAAACGATGAAAAAGCTAAGAGACATCGGAAACACAGTCATAGTTGTGGAGCATGACGTTGACACTATCCGCAGCGCTGACCATATCATAGAGATCGGTCCCGGGCCTGGTGTCCATGGAGGAAATATCGTTGCCGAAGGTACCATCGAAGATATAATGAAGGAAACACAATCCGTGACCGGGCGGTATCTGTCGGGAAGAGAACACATACCTGTCCCGAAGACGCGCAGAAGTCTGGGAGATACTTTCATTTCCATACAGGGAGCAAGGGAAAACAATCTCAAAAATGTGGACCTGGACATACCTCTTGGCGTATTTGTATGTATCACAGGTGTTTCGGGCTCGGGAAAGAGTTCATTGATCAATGAGATACTCTACAAACAGCTCAAGGTCGACAAAACGGGAGCCCGCATCGCCCCCGGTAAGCATGACTTCCTGTTTGGCGCAGAACTGCTCAATAACGTTATCAATATTGACCAGACACCCATCGGCAGGAACAGTAAATCTAACCCTGCAACCTATATAGGTATATATGACAGGATACGCAAGCTCTTTGCCATGCAGCCTGAAGCAATTGCACGCGGCTATAAGGAGATCGACTTCAGTCTGACTCATGCAAACGGCACCCGCTGTGAGCATTGCTCGGGCGACGGTATAATTGTCACGAACCTTCAGTTCATGTCAGACATAGAGACTGTATGTCCTGTTTGTAAGGGTATGAGGTTCTCTGATGAAGGACTTGAGATCAAGTACAGAGGAAAGAGTATTGCGGATGTGCTTGAAATGACCGTTGAAGAGGCTCTTGAGTTTTTCAGGGACGAGACCTACCTGAAGCACAAGCTCGCTATAATGCAGGAACTGGGACTTGGCTACATGCGCCTGGGGCAAAGCTCCACCACGCTGTCCGGCGGTGAGGCACAGAGGGTGAAGCTGGCCTATGAACTGGCAAAGATCAAGAGAGGTGCTCATAACCTCTATATACTGGATGAACCTACGACGGGACTTCACCTGTCGGATATACAGAAGCTCCTGGATTGCCTGAGCAAGCTGGTCGACAAGGGCCATACCGTACTTGTCATAGAACACCATCTGGATGTGATAAAGTCAGCTGACTACATCATAGATATGGGACCTGAAGGCGGCAGCAATGGCGGTTTCGTGGTCGCAGAGGGCACACCGGAGCAGGTAGCGCGAGTGGAGGAATCATATACTGGAAAATTCCTGAGAGAAGTGCTTCAGCAATGAAAACTAGAATAAGTCAAGTGAAACATGCTCTTGTATCTGATAGCCGGACAGAAGGATTATTCTGTCCGGCGTCGAATTATATACCAAGCAGACATACATCTGTGTAGAAAAATAGGGAGTTCCGAGGTTTATATGTTTGAGTCTAATAAGTTTACCCTGCTTAATAGTCACAGGGTTCTGCGAGGAGTAGCTTTACTTCTTTGCACTATATACATTTGTATGACATTATGCGGCTGCGCTGTTAATAATACAGACGTGCCAATTACAGCTAATAGTGAAGAAGTGGACAAAACCGATTTACACCCTAGTTTACACCCTAAGGATAAAAATCAAGATATTATCACTCTAGGCAAAACTCTGCCGCTGGAGGATTCACTGGTGATCGATGTTTCGGTAGAGAGTGGTATTATGGGCAGAAAAATGCCATGCAAGATTTATCTTCCGAAGGGATACGGAAGCGGGGAGGCTTGCCCTGTCTGGTACGGACTGCATGGATATGGATCGGATGAATCCATGTGGATAAGTCAGGTCGGAGCTGCTGTGGCCTCTGATGAGTTGAACGATGAGGGTGTGATAAAGCCCATGATAATGGTCTTTCCCTATACAAGGGACGCTACATTGAAGGAAATAGAAAAGGATATGGAGGACGATGGAAAAGTTGGTGAGAGAAATATGGACCGGTTCATATGCGAGGAGTTGGTGCCGTATATAGATTCCGGATATGATACTATTGCATCGGCTGACAGCAGGTACATAGGAGGGTTTTCCATGGGAGGGATGATTGCCCTTCGAGTTGCCTTCCACCACCCGGAGCTGTTCAGCAAGGTTGGCGGCTATAGTGCGGCGGTTATATCAAACGATTATTCGGGCAGACAGCTTGAGGAATGGCTATTCCCATACGATAATGTCAACGATATCGCCGATATTATCGAGTTTGACAAGCAAAGAGGGCTGGACAAGCTAAGCATTGTTCTTAATTGCGGTACAAACAACGATCCGTTTTTGCCAGGGCTTCAGTCACTTCATGAGGCGCTGCAAAAAAGGGGTATACCCGCCGAGTTTCATATGTATAATGGCGGACATGATCTGGAGCATTCCAAGGCAAATATAAAGGATTATCTAATGTTTTACGCCGGGAAGCACTAAGCTGATTACGAGATTTTGTCGAATGAAATGTTGTGTTTGAATTTGATCTGATTTGATTTAATGACATTATTTTGTCGAATAAGATGTGTGTTTGAATCAAATTAGATTTAGTGACATTTCAAGTTTTAGAATTATCAGACATGATTTTCTATTTCTATATGGCCGTAAGTGGTGACGGCGAAACGGAGGATTTATGAAGAAAATTTATGAGGGAAAAACTAAGGATGTATTTGAGCTGGAGAATGGGAATGTCCTTTTGAAGTTCAAAGACGACTGTACCGGCAAGGATGGTGTTTTTGATCCGGGGGAGAATTCGGTAGGATTGACTATCGAGGGGATTGGCAGGGCCAACCTGCAAACATCAGTCAGATACTTTGAGCTGCTGAAAAATGCGGGGATCAAAACACATTATATCAAAGCCGATGTTGAAAATGCCACAATGGAAGTACTGCCGGGGGAACCGTTCGGAAAGGGGCTTGAGGTAATATGCCGGTTAAAGGCAACAGGAAGCTTTATCCGCCGGTATGGAGCTTACATAGCGGATGGTACGGAATTGCCGGGTGGTTATGTAGAAGCGACCCTGAAGGATGATGCAAAGGGTGATCCGCTTATTACAAGCGAAGGCCTTGAAGCTCTTGGCATTATGAGCGAAGAGCTTTTCAAGAGCATGAAAGAACAGACCTTGCGAATAACAGGTATTGTTGCGGACGACCTGAAAGCTATGGGACTTGAGCTGTGGGATATAAAGTTTGAATTTGGCTATAACAACGGGGAGGTCATCCTGATCGATGAGATAGCCAGCGGTAATATGCGGGTATACAAGGACGGCAAAATTGTACCACCTGTAGAACTCACAAAAATCATTCTGGCTGAATAGTGATTAGCTAAATGGCTGAAATTTCAATTAAGGGCAGAAATCAATCAGCTATATGGCTGAAATTTCAATTAAGGGCAGAAAACATACTATCTCATGGCTACATAATGCATTTATAGCGGTTTTATGTGGAGCCTTCATGTAAAATATTCAATAATGGTTCAGAAAATCCTGCCCTTAGTTGAAAAAATAGCCATCTGGCCTAAGTGATCCTGCCCTTAGTTGAAAAAATAGCCACCTGGCCTTAGTGCCCCCGCCTTAGTTGAAAATTTCATCAATAACAACCGGACTAGTCTCTGGAATATATTCAAATAAGAAAAGGATTTGAACTCTCAAAGTTCAAATCCTTTATTTTATAAGCTGGTCGGAGTGACTGGACTTGAACCAGCGGCCTCTTGGTCCCGAACCAAGCGCGCTACCAGCTGCGCTACACCCCGATGTGCGATCTTGAAATCGCGCTTTATTATTCTAACACCAAAAAAGACTTAATGCAATGGTAAAATTACAAAACCAATATTATTTGCTGGAAAGCTAAGGTGGGCGGGTAAAGTAAATGCAGCCATTTCAAGACAAAATGTCAGGTGGAGGCATTTCGTCAGGGGTTATTTGTTGTTATGATTTCGTACTATACTTTCATGTGATGCCAAGAACAACCAGTGAAGGGATACCGGCATAGTATAGGATTACTAGAGATTATCTTTTGACATAGTGTTCCTTGTGTTAAATAGATCACTCCTTGAGATCTATTTTTCGTAAACTCTCAAGTCTTGTCAATTGCATTCATCATACCACATTTTTACATAAAAATCAATTTGCATAGTGTATAATAATCTGGCTCAACTATGGTTGAATTGCCGATGGAAGCGATCCCGATACTGGGTTAGAATATTACTCATATGTTTATATGGGAGGTATTTGAATGAATAAGAATCAGGTTAGTTTGACAGCTCTTATTTCTGCATTTGGGAGAGCTTATCACTCAAAGCAGGCGGCTGTTAAAATTTTTGATGACTTTCTGGCAGAGTCGATGATGAGTAGTGAAAAGTATAATGAGATGGGTCATAACCTCGCCAACGCGATCACATTTTTCGATCCTGAATTTGCTGCCGGGGGGCCTGATGAAAAGGCTGCCCTTGCGCGTGTTTTGCAGCTTCATTCATCAGCTATAACACTCTGCCGTGCCGCATATACTGAAGAAGTTCTTGAAGCTGCAGTTGATGGTGGTATGGATCAGTATGTGATTCTGGGAGCCGGACTTGATACGTTTGCTTTCAGACGGCCCGACCTTATGAAAAAACTTTCAGTTTTTGAATTAGATCACCCTGCAACACAACAGTATAAAGTTGATCGGCTCCGTGAGCTTGGATGGGAGATACCTGGTAATCTCCATATGATACCCGTTGATTTCTCGATTGACTCTCTAACCGACGTTCTTAAAAAGACTGCTTTTGACTCGTGCAAGCCTGCGTTGTTCAGTTGGCTCGGTATTACATATTACCTGACTTTGGAGGATGTGATATCTGCACTGAAAAATATAGCTGATATAAGCAGCTCGGCAAGCATGGTCATCTTTGATTACCTTGATAAAGATGCCTTTGATCCGGAAAAGGTATCGCTGCGCGTCAGAAAAATGATACAGATCACCGGTATGGCAGGAGAACCTATGAAAACTGGATTCAGCCCTGATGAAATAGCAGAGCTGGCTTCATCCATCGGACTTTTACGAGCTGAAAACCTGAGCCCTGACGATGTCCAGTTGCGCTGGTTCAGCACGCGAAATGATGGCATGACTGCATTTGAGCATGTCAACATAGCCAGATTTGTCAAACCCTGATGTAGTTTCCCAATTTGGCTTATTTGGTTGTTTCTTTTGGATTCTATCGTCTTATGATATTATAATATGATACAATATGAGGAGATAATACCCGGGATCTTATCTGCAGCATATCCGTATGGTCCCCGGAAGTTCTTTTTCACACTTATTATTTGTATCGGGATGATGGAACTTAATGAAATTTATTAGAAGCAAGGATTCGGCGGCAATGTTTCTCATATTAGAGGGCATTGTATATACAATGGTTTTGAACCTTTATAACCCTTTTACCCAAATGTTCGCTAAAAGGATGGGCGGGAGCGACCTGCACACGGCTTTGATAAACGCTCTTCCACCACTGGCGGCCATTTTTTTGTTGCTGCCTGGCGGAATACTTATCGAGAGGCTCAATAGAAAAAAGCAGACTGTAATGTTTCTGCTATCAATCATAAGTCTGTTTTATATTACTATTGCTTTTGTGCCTATGATTCCGCATGAATCAAAGGTTATGATTTTTGTCATATTGATCGGTTTGATGAACGGGCCGGGGTCACTATATCTCACCACATGGCAAGCCTTTTTTGCAGATAATTTCGGGGGGAGCCGCGCATCAAGGCTGTATACTATAAGGAGCAAGTACGGTACATTTTTCGGGCTGCTGACGGTGCTTGTCACGGGACTTCTTCTCACAAATATCCCAAAATCGGATACTGAACGGCTTATACTGTATCAGATATTCTATGGCGTATGCTTTTTGCTGACAATTATTCAGATAGTTTTTTTCTCAAGAGTCAGGGGCCAGATAACTCGAACAGCCGGTATTAATGATTTTCCGCCAAAACAGGGTGATTCGGACGATGAGCTGAAGGGTGCAGAGACAGAGGTCATAGGTCCGAGGAATGAGGGAGCGGTCAATGAATCATTAGCAAAGAAAACAGGAGCAAAGAAACTAAGAGCAGAGAAGCTGGGAACAAAAAAACACAAGGGACAAAAATCAAAAGAAGCGAAAGATGCAATACGCTTATTCAGGAAGGAAGACTTTGCAGGAATGCTCAAGAACAAAAGATTCCTGCTGTTCTGCCTGTGCGGCGTTGTTTTCCATATGGCTTGGCAGATGGCATGGCCCTTATTCTTTATATACCAAACTGATTATGCTCACCTTAACGAACTACAGCTCAGTATTGTCAATCTTTCATCCGGTGTGACACAGTTCCTTTCGTTTTCATTATGGAACAGGGTGATAGATAAAAAAGGTGGCAGTATGGTTATAATACTTGGAGCTGCAGGGCTTGCCGTGACCCCTTTTATATACACTTTTTCGGTTGGCTTCCCTGTAATAGTATTGCAAAGTGTTTTTGCCGGAGCATTCCAGGCGGCGTTCAATGTAGCATTATTCCTTTGCCTGCTTGAAACGCTGTCAGCGGGGAAGAAGACTGTTTATATAGCAGTTTTTAATACCCTGACAAGCCTTACGGGATTTACAGCTCCTCTGATTGGCTTGTGGATCCTGAATAGGACCAATATTTATATTACCATGGCAATAGCCGGTACCTTTAGAGTTGCAGGAACGCTGATGTACCTGATGCGCTGGCTGAAGGAGAGAAAAATCCCTGCGCAGGTCAGTACAAATGCGGCAGGGGAGAAGCTGGCCGGATAAGTCAGTTGCTAATTTATGCTCATTTGGGTATATTATTGTGAGAGGTAAATCGCATAAATATCAATATATAGATCAATAAATATCAACGACTTGGCTGCCATATGCTGAAAAAACGTGGCAGCGGAGCGTTTTATGGAGGTTCATGTGCCGGTAATAATTAGAGATGATATACTGCAGAGTGTGGAAAAGCCAGCCAGGTATACGGGCGGTGAGTTGAACAGTATAATAAAGGATCCGTCAAAGGCCAGCATCAGGTTTGCCTTCTGCTTCCCCGATGTGTATGAGGTTGGAATGTCCCATCTGGGAATGAGGATACTCTACAGCCTGCTCAACGAGCGGGAGGATACATATTGTGAAAGGGTCTTTGCACCATGGACGGACATGGAGTCAAGGATGCGGGAAAACGGCATACCGCTTTTTTCGCTTGAAACAAGGGAGCCGGTGGGCAATTTTGACTTTGTTGGGTTTACGCTGCAGTATGAGATGAGCTATACAAATATTTTAAACATGCTGGATCTGGCCGGGATACCGCTGCGGCGGACAGACAGGAATGAGGGGAAGCCCTTTGTCTGTGCCGGAGGGCCATGCGCATACAATCCTGAGCCACTTGCTGACTTTGTCGATTTTTTCATGCTTGGTGAGGGTGAAGAAATCATAAATGAAGTAATGGATGTCTACGGAGAGTGGAAAAAGGAAGGCGCGGCAAGAGAGGAATTCCTGAACAGGATAGTGAGTATCGAAGGAATCTATGTGCCAGGCTTCTATGAACCGAAGTATAAGGGTGATGGTACCCTCGAGGCTGTTACACCATTGAAGGCATCTTACCCTGCCAGGATCAAAAAAAGGATCATCAAAGATCTGGACAGTATATATTTCCCTGAGAAGGCTATTGTGCCATACATCAGCATCGTGCATGACAGGATAATGCTTGAATTGTTCCGCGGCTGCACCAGAGGCTGCAGGTTCTGCCAGGCTGGATACATATACAGGCCGGTGAGGGAACGGACTCCCGACAAGCTTGCCGAGCTTGCAAAAAAGCTTGAGGAAAGCACCGGATATGAGGAAATATCGCTGACCTCTCTCAGTACCAGTGATTACTCAGGACTTCCGGAATTGACCGGAGAACTGATAAATGAAATGGAGCCCAAGAAGGTCAACCTGGCGCTGCCGTCTCTTCGAATCGACTCATTTTCGCTGGACCTGATGCAGAAGGTCCAGAAGGTCAGAAAGAGCGGTCTTACATTTGCACCGGAGGCAGGGACCCAGAGACTGAGGGATATAATCAACAAGGGAGTTACCGAGGAGGACCTGCTCAATTCCGTCGGCATGGCCTTCAAAGGCGGCTGGAGCGGCGTCAAGCTGTACTTTATGATAGGGCTGCCCTTTGAGACCATGGAGGATGTTGAGGGTATCGCAAAGCTTGGCAGAATGGTGGCAGATGAGTATTTCAAGGTTCCAAAGGAGCAGCGGGGCAAGGGCCTCGAGGTTTCGATAAGCACATCCTCATTTGTGCCAAAGCCTTTCACACCATTTCAGTGGGAAGCACAGGATACCATCGGCACATTGAGGGAGAAACAGAAATTCCTGAGAGACAAAATAAGGGACAGACATTTGAAATACAGCTGGCATGACCCTGAACTGAGCCTGCTGGAGGCGGTTTTCGCCAGAGGCGACAGGAGGACCGGGAAGGTGCTGGCCAGAGCGTGGGAGCTGGGCTGCAGGTTTGACAGCTGGGGTGAGCATTTCAAGTTTGATGTATGGATGCAGGCCTTTAGCGACTGCGGGATCGACCCGGCGTTTTACGCCAACAGGAGAAGAAGCCTGGATGAAGTATTTCCATGGGATCATATCGATATCGGGGTTTCAAAGAAGCACCTGCTTCGTGAAAATCAAAGAGCTGAAAGGGGAGAGGTCACGCCGAATTGCATGACCTCATGCGTCGGCTGCGGAGCGGCTGCATTTGGACAGGGAATATGCACTGAGTATGCTGCCGGGGGTATGAAAGTGCAAACAGTCAGCCCGGATAGCACAGCAAAAGCAGGCAGCCCGGACAAAAATGCTGAGCAAAAGGGCAGTCCTTGTGCTTCGGATGGGAGGGATGACTAATGAGCAGCATTCGTATAAGGTTTTCGAGAGGCGAGTCAGTCAAATTTATATCCCATCTTGACCTGATGAAGGTGTTTGAACGCGCGATAAGGAGGTCGGGGCTGCCAATAGCCTACTCAAAGGGCTTCAATCCCCACCCCCATATGGTATTCGGGCTTCCGTTATCGGTCGGGATGACAAGCGACTGTGAGTATGCCGATTTTGAACTGGTGAATGAGGTTGAGCCAGAGGAGTTTACAAAGAAGCTCAATGCCTCTCTTCCTGAAGGCGTCAGAGTGACAGCGGCAGCGGTGAATAATTCGAAAAAGAACATAATGGCTGCGATCAGCGGAGCTGAGTATCTGCTGCAGATATTCTTCAATGAGGACCTGCCTTTTGAAAAGGCAGCAGCCGGCCTTGATAACATGTTGAAATGTGAAAGCATTAAAGTCGAAAAAGAGTCCATGGGAAAGGACGGCAACAAGGTCCTGAAAGAGACTGAAATCAGACCAATGATACTGAAAGCGGAAATCGAGCCAATAAAAACGCCTCCAGCGGGTTACGAGAGTTTTGGATCGGCTTATCTGGTAAAGGCGGAGCTGAAGGCCGGAAGCGAGGCAAATCTCAGGCCTGACCTGTTCCTGAAGGGTCTTGCACAGCAGCTTGGGATGACAGCTGATGCTGTCAGGATGCACCGTAGCGCCCTGTATTCCAAAGCAGGCGGAGGAATGGCGAACCCGTTGGATAAGACATGTCTTTCATGAATATATGATTTGAGGTGTGGAATTGAGTAAACAATTGATTGTAGACATCGGAGTTGGTGGAAACAGGGTTGCGCTGCTCGAGGACGAAGATCTGGCTGAAATATATATCGAGAAGCCGGGCACGGAGAGAATGGTAGGCAATATTTACAGGGGAAAGGTCAGCAGTGTTCTGCCGGGAATGCAGGCTGCATTTATTGATATAGGCTGTGAGAAGAACGCTTTCCTTTACGCCGGAGATATTGTAGCGAAAAAGGAATACAGCGAAGATGACGACGATACGGAAGCAAAGGATTATAATATCAGCGAGTTGATCAGCACCGGACAGGAACTGACTGTACAGGTCATTAAGGAACCCATTGGATCAAAGGGACCGAGGGTCACCACCAACGTCACCCTTCCCGGAAGACAGCTGGTTTTGCTGCCAGGTGCCGATTATACAGGCGTGTCCAGAAGAATAGAAAACGAGTCTGAACGCGCCAAGCTCAAAAAGATCGCTGAAAGCTTAAAGCCTAATGGAATGGGGCTTATAGTCAGAACAGCATCGGAAGGTATGGAGGAGGAGAATTTTAAAGATGACCTGGGTTTCCTGCTGAAGCTGTGGGATAGCATAAAGGAAAAGGAAAAGAGTGGACCGGTCCCGCGCTGCATGCATAAGGATCTGTGCCTCGTGTACAGGATGGTACGCGATCTTTTTACCAAGGATATCGATAAATTTGTCATTAATGACCAGGACCAGTACGAAAAGGTTTTGGAATTGGTGGAAATGGTATCACCTGAGCTGAAAAAGAGAGTCGAGTATTATTCAAAGGATTACGGACTTTTTGAGTTTTACCAGCTTGAGTCAAAGCTTGCCCGGGCATTGTCCAGGAAGGTCTGGCTCAAGTGCGGAGGCTATCTGGTCATTGACAAGACGGAGGCCCTTACGGTCATAGATGTGAATACGGGGAAGTACGTGGGCGGAAGCAATCTTGAGGACACAGTCCTGAAAACCAATATCGACGCCGCTTCTGAGATAGCAAAGCAGCTGAGGCTGCGTGATATCGGAGGCATCATAATAATTGATTTCATTGACATGCATGAGCACGAACACCAGCAGATGGTGATGGACGCACTGAAGCAGGCGCTAAAAAAGGACAGGACCAAGACAACGGTGGTTGGCATGACAGGACTGGGGCTGATCGAGATGACAAGGAAAAAGGTGAGGCAGGAATTGTCGACGGTTTTGCATGTGGACTGTCCCTGCTGCGATGGAACGGGTAAAATACCTGCGTCCGATGAGAAGGGCAAGAAGATGTAGGTATGCCATGCAAATAAATTAAATTGGCGTTGACATACAGTTGCGCCATGTGTTAAAATATTTCGGTAACCGCTCGGCCAAGGCTTTAAAATGCTGAATCATTTGAAACAGCTGCCTTTACGGTCCGGCGAGTCTGTTAGCAGGAGGTATATACCATGTACGCAGTAATTGAAACAGGTGGAAAGCAGTACAAGGTGCAGGAAGGCGATGTAGTATTCGTAGAGAAGCTTGATGCTGAAGACGGCGCTGCTGTCACATTTGACAAAGTCCTGGCTGTATCCAACGAAGGCAATGTTACTTTCGGCAAGCCGTTGGTAGCAAATGCAAGTGTATCCGCAAAGGTTCTCGGACAGGGCAAGGAAAAGAAGATCTTTGTATTCAAGTACAAGCCCAAGAAGGGTTACAGGAACAAGACCGGACACAGGCAGCCTTACACAAAGGTTCAGATCGAAAAGATCAGTGTTTGATAATGATAAGGATCGTTATATCGAGGAATTCGGCGGGTTCTATCATTAGTATGAAGATCGACGGGCATTCAGGCTATGCGGAGGAAGGAGCGGACATCATCTGCTCGGCAGTATCGGTGACAGCTTATACAGCGGCTGGCGCACTGGAAGAACTCGCAGGACTGAAGAAGTGTTACACTGAAGGCAGCGGTCATATGACGATACGTCTGCCGGACAGTATGAGCGGTCAGCAGGCAGAGACTGCAGCGGTCATAATGGAAACAACGGCGATAGGCTTCAAACAGATAGAACATTCATATGGTAAGTATGTTTCGGTAATGGATGAGGAGGTGTAATCCAATGATTAAAATTAATCTTCAGTTGTTTGCTCATAAAAAGGGAGTCGGCAGCTCAAGGAACGGCCGTGACAGTGCGGCTCAAAGACTCGGTGTCAAGAGAGCTGACGGACAGTTCGTACTGGCCGGCAACATCCTGGTCAGACAGAGGGGTACAAAGATCCACCCCGGAGAAAATGTTGGAATAGGCAAGGATGACACCCTTTTCGCTCTGGCAGAGGGCAAGGTCAGGTTTGAAAGAGTGGGCAAGGACAAAAAGCAGGTAAGTATAGTAACAATGTAATACGCAAAAAATAAGTCCCGGCACATAAAGGCCGGGACTTTTTGCATATGGAGGGACTTCGGGCATGTTCATAGATCGCGCCAGTATACATATAAAAGCAGGTGACGGCGGCAACGGCATTGTTTCATTCCACAGGGAAAAATATGTCGCAGCAGGCGGACCTGACGGCGGTGACGGAGGAAAGGGCGGCGACATCATCTTTGTAGTTGATGAAGGGCTCAGGACGCTCATCGATTTCAGGTACAAACGGAAATATATTGCAGAAGCCGGTGAAAATGGCGGCGCAGCCAGGCGTACCGGAAAAAGCGGCAGGAATACCGTTATTAAGGTGCCGCCCGGGACTATTGTCAAAGATGTCCGAACGGGACGGATCCTAGCGGATATGGTCGAACCGGGACAGGAAACCCTTGTGGCAAAGGGCGGAAAGGGAGGCGCCGGCAACCAGCATTTTGCGACCTCCACAAGACAGGTCCCAAGCTTTGCAAAGCCCGGGGACCCGGGAGAAGAATTTGATATCGAGCTTGAGCTGAAGCTTATAGCAGATGTAGGTCTCGTAGGCTTTCCCAATGCAGGAAAATCCACGATCCTCTCTGTTGTCTCGGCAGCAAAGCCTAAAATAGCTGATTATCCGTTCACGACGCTGGAACCCAATCTTGGTGTTGTTAGCATTGGAGAAGGTACCAGCTTCTTGATGGCAGATATACCGGGGTTGATAGAGGGAGCCCATGAGGGAGTCGGACTGGGCTTTGACTTTCTGCGGCATGTGGAAAGGAACAGGTTGCTTTTGCATGTAGTGGATGTGGCAGGCGTTGACGGACGTGATCCGTTGAGTGATTTTGAACAGATAAACGAGGAGCTCAGGAAGTACAACCCAAAACTCGCAGCCAGGCCCCAGGTGGTCGCGGCAAACAAAACAGACCTGCCTCAGGGCAGAGAGAACCTTGAAGGCTTTGTTAAGACTATCGAGGAAAAGGGCTACAAGGTATTTCCCATATCAGCCGCGTCAAACAGCGGAGTAAAGGAACTGATGCAGTACATAGCAGCCCAGCTGAAAGAGCTTCCGGAAGCAATGCCGATGGTGGATGAGGTAAAGGATGTTGTTTACAAGGCTGAGGAGGAAGAACCGTTCACAGTCCGCAGGGAGGGTAATGTATACATCGTTGAGGGCAGCTGGATCAGAAAGGTGGTCGGTTCCACCAACTTCAACATTTACGAATCCCTTCAATATTTTCAGCGTTCACTCAGGACAAAGGGAGTGATAGATGCTCTCGAGAATCTGGGGATCAATGAGGGTGATACGGTAAAGATCTATGATATCGAATTTGAGTTTATGAGATAGGAATCATTATTTTTGAGTGTGAGGCAATAAGGAGATAAGTATGCTGACTAGCAAGCAAAGAAGTTATTTAAGAAGTTTGGCAAACACAATAGAGCCCATTTTTCAAATAGGAAAGGGCGGAATTGGTGATAATCTGATAAAACAGGTCAATGATGCACTTGAGGCGCGGGAGCTCATAAAAGCAACAGTCCTCAGAAATTCGGAGGCGGGAGCGCGGGAAATAGGCGATGAGATCGCTGAAATCGTAGGTGCTGATGTCGTACAGGTGATAGGAAACAGGTTCGTGCTCTACAAGGAGTCTGAAAAGCACAAGGAGATCACCTCGGCTTTGTCAGTGATTCGATGATTTCCGCATAAATCTCTGAAGAATGTTTTTTCCAGTTTTCACATACCGACAGCGCATCTTTTTTCGTTCCTACAGCTGCTTTTAATTCAATGAGGGGGAAACCCTTCTCCCTCATATTGCAGACTACGGTGAATTTATTTTCGCTCTCGGGTATATAATCGGCTGTGATAAGCGAGTCCGCCTCTATTTCCCTGCGTACCGCAGGTGTTATCTTATCCAGCTGCTTTTTTATGCCCGGTGTGATCAGGTTGATAAAATACTGCAATGTATTATTGCCCGATTTTGTGAGTACATAACCGCCCGGCAGTTCTTTTCTATCTGTTACCGCCTTTGATGAGCCGGTAGCGGGTTTTTCCAGTTCCACAAGTCCACTCTCACACAGTTCGTTGAAGCACTGCTGGAACATGAAATAGTTCATCAGTCGTGTTTCCAGTACCAGCTTTATGAGTGTGCCGTTACTGACAGATATGTTGAGCCTGTGCAATATATACATGATAATCAGCTTGTTCTGGACTATTTCCTTGCTGCTTCCGAGTGGATTCATCTGTACCTCCTTGGCGCACTGTATATGTTATCCGAATACAGGGACATTCGTATAGATTATAGCATAATGTGCCTCCATGTACTATTCAATGTTATAACTCGGCGAATAATGGGCCCCCCCGCCCCACCTCGTTGATACACTGCTGAGGCAAGATAATTTTTCTGCTAAGCGTAATTTGCAAGGCAAATTATCGCGTAACGAATTTTCTTTGAACCGAAGTGTTATAAGCAATACAAAAAATGGTACTCGAACTATGGTTAAAACAGCATGTCTGTGGTATTATTATTTAAAGGACAATTCCTCACAAAGGAGAAAGACAGATGCAGAAGTATGAAGAGCTTATGCATTTACTAACCGGACTCGGCGCTTCATTTGCCGGATTTTCGGATGTGAGCGGAAAAACAGCAGCTGGCTTCAGGGATCTGCATTATGCGGTAACTATCGGTATACGCTTGTCTGACGCAACAATAGATGAAATAACTGACAAGCCCACCTTCACATATTTTCATCATTACAGGACTGTAAATGCAGCGCTGGATCAGATAGCGCTTAGGGGTGCCATGTTCATCCAGCAGTGCGGATACGACGCAGTTGCTGTACCAGCGTCACAGACAGTAAACGATGCAGGTGACCCATACATGGGAATATTTCCCCACAAAACGGCAGCTGTCATGGCCGGCTTGGGCAGTATCGGAAAGAACGGTCTTTTCCTGCACAGAGAATACGGCCCCAGGGTCAGGCTTGCCACAATTCTGACAAACATGGAAGCAGAGGGACGGTTCATCTGCTTCCCGGACAGAGAGGAAGCAGATGAACCGTCCCCCTGCTTCTCCTGCAATTTGTGTGTCGAGGCGTGTCCGGCTATGGCTCTGACAGGCAGGGACTGGCATGATGGAATGGCCAGGGAGGAAATCGTTGACGCAAAAGCATGCAGCGACTATATGAACAGCAAGTTCAAGCATATCGGACGGGGCTCCGTCTGCGGCATCTGCATAAAGGTATGCCCGGTAAGATTTACCCGATCACGATAAGGTATGTCCGGTACGAATAAAGCATAAATTATGAACGAACAAATCATACAATTTGCAGATTAGCATAGGGGGGATGTACGATGGTTAAGAAGGAGATCATTGCTCTGTTGCTGGCCGGAGGACAGGGAAGCAGACTCGGGATCCTGACCAAGAAAGCAGCCAAACCGGCGGTATTGTTTGGCGGCAAATACAGGATCATCGATTTCTCGCTGAGTAACTGTATCAATTCAGGAATAGACACTGTAGGCGTCCTTACTCAGTATCAGCCGCTAAAGCTGAACAATCACATTGGTATAGGAAAGCCCTGGGACATGGACAGGATGGACGGAGGCGTCACAATACTGTCTCCATTTATGAAGGAGAGCAGCGGAGAGTGGTACAAGGGCACTGCAAACGCTATCAGTCAGAACCTTGATTACGTGGATAAAATGGCGCCTAAATATGTTATTATCCTGTCCGGTGACCATATTTATAAAATGGACTATTCAGAGATGCTGAAATTCCATGTCAAGAGCAATGCAGAGGCTACGATCTCAGTTATAGATGTTTCCTATGAGGAAGCGTCAAGGTATGGCATAATGAGCTGCGATGAGAAGGGCCGCATATATGAGTTCGTGGAAAAGCCCCAAAATCCCGGGAGCACGCTGGCATCAATGGGTGTCTACATTTTCACCTGGGATGTGCTCAGAGAATATCTGCTGCGTGATGAGCAGCTGCAGGACTCAGACCATGATTTCGGCAAGGACATAATACCCGCCATGCTTTCTGAGGAAAGAAGACTCTATGCTTACAAGTTTTCCGGCTATTGGAAGGATGTCGGTACGATACAGGCCTTCTGGGAGTCAAACATGGACCTTGTAAAAAGAGTGCCCGAATTTAATCTATACGATCCCTCATGGAGGACATATACCCCGAATCCTGTAAAGCCTCCCCATTATGTAGCACCGACGGGCAGTATAAAAACCTCGGTGATAGCAGAGGGATGTATGATTTATGGTACTGTCAGGAACTCTGTTCTTTTCCCTGGCGTTGTTGTGTGTAAGGACACTCTGATTGAAAATTCTATTATTATGTCCAATACCCATATAGGAGAGGGCTGCGTACTTGACCATTGTATAATAGGAGAGAATGCCGCTGTCGGCACAAAGGTATCCATTGGCAAGGGCGAAGATGTACCCAATGAGGATAAACCGAGCATATACAACTCGGGTATCACTGTTGTGGGAGAGCGTGCCGAAATACCTGACGGCACCGTAATAGGAAAGAATGTAATGATCGACATGCATGCGCAGAAGGAGGATTTCTGCAGCGTCACAGTGCCTTCAGGCTCCAGTATATATAAGGGTGGTGTGTGTGAATGACAAATACAATGGGATTGATACTTTCCGGCTGGAGAAAGCCTGAGCTTAAGGATCTTTCGTATATAAGGTCCGTATCTGCCATTCCTTTCGGCGGAAAATACAGAGCAATCGATTTTATTTTATCAAATATGGTCAATTCCGGTATAAAAAATGTCGGAGTACTTACACAGTACAGCTTCAGGTCATTGATGGACCATCTGGGAGCAGGAAAGGAATGGGACCTTGACAGAAGGTACGACGGACTGTTCATATTCCCGC
This sequence comes from Bacillota bacterium, assembly GCA_023412665.1. Classification (GTDB taxonomy): domain Bacteria; phylum Bacillota; class Clostridia; order Acetivibrionales; family DTU013; genus DTU013. The sequence continues at coordinate 6,334 of JAEZCA010000029.1, read as the reverse complement.
CATCGCTTTCCGACGATGAAAGCGGCTGGTACAAGGGAAGCGCGGACGCAATGTACCATAACCTCTCCTTCCTGAAGCGAAGCAATGAGGATTATGTGGTTATTTCCCAGGGAAACGGCATTTTCAAGATGCAACTGGATGAGATGCTGGAGTACCATATTGAGACAAATGCCGACATTACCCTTGCATACAGAATAATGTACGACTTCAGCCGGGAGGACCTTTCCAAGCTCGGAATAATAAAACTCGACGAGAACAACAGGGTGGCCGATCTGCAGGAAAAACCGCTCCATCCCCAGTCCAACCTGGCATCAATCGGCGTATATATGATCAGAAGGACATTGCTGATCTCGCTGCTTGAGGAGTGCATAGCACATGGAGACTACGATTTTGTTAAGGATATAATGATTAAGAAGCTTGACAAGCTCAGTATTTATGGTTATGAGTTCAAGGGCTACTGGCGCAATATCAGCTCTGTACGCAACTATTACAGATGCTCCATGGATATGCTGAATCCGGCTGTACGTGAAGAGCTCTTTTTTACAAGCGGGAAGATATACACCAAGGTAAAGGATGAAGCGCCGGCCAAGTATAATGAAGAGGCTGAGGTCAGGAATTCCATTATTGCAGACGGCTGCTTCATTGAGGGCGTCGTGGAGGACAGCGTGCTGTTCAGGGGCGTCACGGTAGCAAAAGGCGCCGTTGTGAGAAACAGCATAGTAATGCAGGGTGCGGTGATCGAGGAGAATGCATCAATCAATTATGCAATAATAGACAAGAACGTCGTATTAACGAAAGGGAAATATCTTAAGGGAGAGTACGACTATCCAGTTGTTGTCAGCAAAAACTCGGTGGTCTAGGGAGGCGGAGCGCACGGAGTGTAGCGCAGAGCGAATTCATTTCGCCCGCAGCGAGGGGGTATGGGGGCTTGCCCCCATTGGAAATTGAATGGAGGTGCCGGATATGGTCAATCTGTCAAGCTTTATCGTTAGAAAATCAGGCAGAAAGGATAACAGCTATTACATAGACTATACGGGATTATATAAAACAAGTGATATAGCACGTATCACAGGTCTTGAAACACCAGCTGTGACAATGATATACATTCATAATGGCGCCGAATATGACGGCTCTCAGGAGGTTTATTACTTCAGCAGCACAGAGTCAGCCAAAAATGCGGTTTCTGAAATATTCAGCAATGTCAGACCGGAGCTGAAGGGCAAGGTGCTGTATTTGACGGAGACTGAGGTCGAGTATATCAGGCGCGCTTTGATAAATGAAGGCAGCAACACCATCTATTTGAAAAGTAAAATAAAGGATGAGATATTTAAAAAGCTGAATGAATGATTCGGATCAGCTATTTTTACTAATATTTATTCATATATTTCTCTAATTAGTCATTTTGATTATTGTAACCCCTCACTTTTTGCGATAATATTATTACATTAAATTTGTATATGAAGTGTAGTATTTTGAGGGAGGGTGACAAAATGGCAAAAAGAAAGACAATTCTTTCAGTGCTAGCGCTGGTTTTGTGCGCAGCATTTGTGTTCGGAGCATGCGGAGGTTCATCCAATGCTTTTCGCGTTGGAATAGACGACACATACCCGCCGATGGAGTACAAGGATGAGGCTGGTAATTATGCAGGCTTTGACATTGAGCTGGCAAAAGAGATCGCAAAAAGGCTCGACAAGGAAATAGAGTTCGTTCCGACAGCATGGTCGGCAATCTTCACAGCCTTAAGTTCAAACAAATATGACTGTATTATTTCGTCCCTGAGTATAACAGAAGAAAGAATGGAGACTATTGCATACACCCGTCCATATATAGCAAACAATCAGGTAATCGTTGTCAAGATCGACAATGAAGATATCGGATCGGAAGCTGATCTCGGTGACAGGATAGTAGCCGTGCAGATGGGCACCACATCTGAGGACAGCTGTAATGAATTCATGAAAACTACTCCTTTCAAGGACTTTAAGAAATACGAAGGTATGATCCAGGCACTGAATGAACTGAAAATCGGAAGAGTTGATGCAGTCGTCACCGACCTGGTAGTCGGTAAATATTTTGTTGCCAATGACAAGGATAGCTTTAAGCTGGTATCTACCACGCTGCCAAATGAACCGATAGCAGTAGGCTTCACCAAGGAGAACCAGGCCGGAGCGGATAAGGTTGATAAGGTACTCGAGGAAATGATGAACGATGGAACGCTGGCCAAGATTTCTGAAAAATGGTTCGGCGAAGATATGACAAAAAATATTGAGTAAAAACCGATAGCTTAAGTGATTGGCTGCAGGGCCGTACAATGGTTTTGCAGCCAATTTGCTCATTTATCTGATTATATGGGGGTATCAATATCACATGGCCGAAATAATGTCTTTCATTCCCCGGCTGCTCAAAGGAACGGTAGTCACGATAGAGCTGACTGTCGTCGCAGTAATATTTGGATTGATAATTGGTTTATTGCTGGCTCTTGGCAGATTATCAAAAAATGTTATCGTTAATAAATTAAGCTGGTTGTATATCTGGTTTTTCAGAGGGACTCCGTTGCTGATGCAGCTGTTTTTCATCTACTATGCGTTCCCTCTGTTCTTCGATCCGCCGCTTAGAGGCCTGAACGCAACAATGGCCGCATTTATCGGCTTCAGCCTCAACTCCGGAGCATATCTGGCTGAGATCATCAGGGCAGCCATTCAGTCAATAGACAAGGGTCAGATGGAAGCTGCCAAAGCATTGGGAATGACCTACGGACAAGCCATGAGAAGGGTTATTGTGCCACAGTCCTACAGAAGGCTCATACCACCTGTCGGAAATGAATTTATCATGCTCATCAAGGACACATCTCTTGTATCAATAATTGCAATGCAGGACCTGATGAGGGTTACACACGAAATAGAGAGCCAGCAGGCAAAAGCATTGGTCTATGTTCCTGCTGCCATTATATATTTGATTTTGACTACTGTGTTCACAGTAGTATTTGAGAAGCTTGAGAAAAAATATTCGGTTTATGAATAAGGGAGGGCTTGAATGATGTCAATGGTAAAGGTAGAAAACGTATGCAAGTCATTCGGAAGCCTCCAGGTACTCAAGAACATCAATCTAGAGGTAGACAAGGGCGAGGTGGTATGTATCATCGGGCCCAGCGGTTCCGGAAAGAGTACGCTGCTAAGGTGTCTGAACCACCTTGAAAGGATCACTAGCGGGCGGATATTCATCGGTAATGAAATAATAGATGAAAGGGAAGCGGGCAAAAATCAGCTGAAAATATCACAAAAGAAGATATCAGAGCTTTGTACTGAGCTTGGTATGGTGTTCCAGCGATTCAACCTGTTTCCCCACATGACTGTTCTGGAGAATATCATGGAGGCCCCTGTCACGGTAAAGAAGACACCAAAACAGGAGGCCGAGCAAAAAGCCATCGCACTGCTAGAGAAGGTAGGCCTGGTAGATAAAAGGGACGAGTACCCATCCAGACTGTCGGGCGGCCAGCAGCAAAGGGTTGCTATTGCAAGGGCTCTGGCTATGGAACCCCAAATAATGCTTTTTGATGAACCGACCTCCGCACTCGATCCTGAGCTGGTCGGAGAGGTGCTGGAAGTAATGAAGGACCTGGCAAGAGAAGGCATGACCATGCTGGTGGTAACGCATGAGATGGGCTTTGCACGGGAAGTGGGAAGCAGGGTCATCTTCATGGATAACGGTGAGATAAAGGAAGAGGGTACACCGGAGGAGATCTTCACAAGCCCTAAAAACGAAAGGACAAGATCATTCTTGCAAAAGGTTCTCTGACAGATGTCCAAAAAACTTAAGGCGGATCTGGCGCTTCTGATAATAACGGTGATCTGGGGTACATCCTTTCCGATAATGAAGATCGTGCTGGCCTATATACCGGCATATGCTTACCTGGCACTCAGGTTTTTACTGGCAGCCATGGTCTTAATCATGATATACCCCAAGTCATTGAAAAAAATAAATAAAAGGACACTGTTCCACGGATGCATACTAGGTCTGTTTATGTTCGGGGGAATGGCTTTCCAGGTTGTCGGTCTGTATACCACGTCCGCCTCCAACTCGGGGTTTATCACCGGCCTCAATGTCGTGATGGTACCTATGATTTCTGCCGTGATGCTAAAGAAAAAGCCGGACAGGGCGTCGGTCATCGGTGTCACGGTTGCATTTGCAGGTCTCTTTTTTCTCTCGGGAGGACTGAAGTTCGACTTTAATTTCGGTGACTTTCTGACATTCCTCTGTGCTATTTGCTGGGCATTTCAGATAACTTTCATAGACAGGTTCACCGAGACAGAGGATGCTTCGCTTCTGGCGATACTTCAGCTGGCCTTCACCGGGATTGCAAGTGCATGCATGTGGCTGACAGCGGATATTGGCAAACCAATGATCATTAACAGTACGGTGATCCTGATACTGCTTTTTACAGGCATTCTGGGATCCGCCATAGGCTTTGGCGGGCAAACCATTGCCCAGAAGTATACAACTCCCACACACACTTCGTTGATTTTTACCGCTGAGCCTGTTTTTGCCGCACTTTTTGCTATGGTCATACCCAATGCAGATGGCCTGACAGAGATCCCAACGATCACAAAAGCCGCCGGCTGCCTCATGATCCTTGCCGGTATGCTCGTCTCCGAGCTGAAAATTGGGCAGAGGAAAGGCAGAGCAGATACGCCATAATTATTACAGGAAGTTTATTCTGTGATGCATATCGTAATACTCCCATTCATGTATCTCAATTATATGAGCAATGAAAAAAGCCTCTATTTGAAAGTAGTAGCAATATGTGTAAAAATATGTTATTGTATATGTATTATTGCAATTGACAATTATTTTTATCTATTTCTTTGCTATGTTGAGGTTATTATGCCTGTAAAAATAAAGTTGGACAATAAAAATGACAGGCTTCTGGTAAATATCGCTGCATCAAATATGGATTCGATTCCAATCCATATTATTGAAGACAGCAGATGGCTTCCGGACAAAATGAGCTGGAGCATACCGCAAAACGTTGATAATTTGAGGTTTATTTTTAGGTCGTTCAAGGGTGAACAGATATATTGCGATGATAAGGTTGCGGATCTGATTGAGAAGTATAAGGCAAAAAAGGCAGAGGAGCATCTGAAGTCCAAAACAGTGGGCAGAACTGCAGCAGTGATAGCAAATAGCACATTAAATGTAGCTGAGCAGTTATTAGCTGACACCAATGATCTAAAAAAGGAACTGCGATTAAGAGGTTATAGCACAAAGACCATAAAGGCATACAACGGGCATATTGAAAGGTTAACCGAACATTATAATAAAGGGCTGCGAGATCTTAGTAAGAATGATATTAAGGATTACCTTATTTTCCTGGTAGAGAAAATGGGATGTAAGTACTCTTACATGCAGCAGGCTTTATGTGCGGTAAAATTCTTCTACATGAATGTAGCAAGGATGGATGGTAATATTTCCGATATTCGCTTTCCCAAGAAGGAGCGAAAGCTGCCGGATATACTTAGTATGGATGAAATCACTTGTATACTGAAGCAAACCAGAAACCTAAAGCATAAAGCAATACTATATTTGACATATGCTGCAGGCTTAAGGGTCGGAGAAGTCGTTAATCTAAAGGTGCAGGATATAGATACTATTAGAGGGATTGTAAGAATTGATCAGGGAAAAGGCAAGAAGGATCGTATTTCCTTGTTATCTTCGAAGGCAGAAATGATCCTCAAGGAGTACTTAGAAAAGTATAAACCAGGGGATTGGCTTTTTGAGGGAGATGTACCAGGAAGACACTTGACAGAAAGATCTGTGCAGCGGGTTTTTGAGAGCTCGTGCAAAAAGGCTGGTATAACAAAGGATGTGTCAGTCCACACACTCAGACACTCCTTTGCGACACATCTGCTGGAGAGCGGTACAGACCTTCGGTACATACAGGAACTGCTAGGTCACAGCAGCAGCAAAACCACAGAAATCTATACGCATGTAAGCACCAGGGACCTGAAGAGGATCCAGAGCCCTCTTGACAGCCTTGATTTGGAATGAACTGCTATAGTATTTGTTCAGCCAGAATTTGCTTTCACGACACATGTCGCATATGCTGTTATAGTTTTCAGCTTATACGACATGTCGCATAAGCAACCAAGGTTAGCGGTATATACGACACCTGTCGTGAAGAAAAAAGTTAGATGAAATGCAGCCCGTTACGAGCGCCCGGGCTCCGCCGTCGGGCGTAATAAATACACTCTGAGGAATGAATTATGTGGGAAGTTTTAGCAGAGAGTAAAAAATATGTAGTGTCTTATGAATACGAGACAGTATCCTTGCAAATCAAAAG
>JAEZCA010000053.1 GCA_023412665.1 Bacillota bacterium | reverse complement strand
GTGGTCGATGTCAAGGTGATAACACTGGCATTCCTGGGATCTGTTGCTTTGGGACTGATCTTTGGAGTTTATCCTGCAAAGCGTGCCGCCGATCTGGATCCTATAGAATCTCTCAGGTACGAATAAACATGATCGATTGCCATTGAACCGCATTTTATATGGAAACCCGCTAGAATGGCGGGTTTTCAGCATATCTAAACAGATATGTAATCCGTTGTTTTACATAAAACAAAGGGCACTACTCACTTTTACAACTTTTGATCATAATTTCTGAGGGTAGCGCACATTTTTTATTGTCCTTTGTCTATAAAATGGTCATACTAGTCAATGAAATGGATCTTCCAGAACATATTTTTGTCCAAAAGCTGCAAAAACGAGTAGTCCCATAAGGGTTTTACCTACTTAAGCAGCGGTATGAATTCAGTATGAAAACGGGTTGCTCATGTCGATGCTCAGACGGTATGAAATCAAGCTGAAATCGGGCCGGCATTGTGGCTGATATGCGGTATGAACATGCACAGGTCTGAGATATCTGCCATATAATACACAGAAAATTGTTTTACGGTAATATCAGGTGGTATTTGTGCGGATGAACCAGAACAGGACTCCGCTTTTTGATGCGGTCAAAAAGTATATCGACGACGATGTGATACCGTTCCATGTGCCGGGGCACAAGCAGGGCAGAGGGATACGGGAATTGGCGGATTACATAGGTGAAAAGGCGCTCAGGATGGATGTCAACGGCATGGAGGATCTCGATTTTGCCAACAACCCTACTGGCGTCATTAAAGAAGCTCAGAAGCTGATGGCCCATGCCTTTGGTGCTGAAAATGCATATTTCCTGGTGAACGGCACTACTTCAGGTGTCCAGGCTATGATACTAAGCGCCTGTGAGCCCGGCAGCAGGGTTATCATCCCCAGGAATGCGCATAAATCTACAATAGGCGGAATAATACTAAGCGGAGCCATGCCGGTTTATGTCCAGCCAGAAATAAACCAGGAGCTGGGTATAACGATGGGGGTCACTCCGGAGAACATAAGAAAGGCCATTAAAAAGAATCCTCATGCCAGGGCTGTATTTATAATAAACCCAACCTATTATGGAATCACCTCCGACATCAAATCAATAGTCAGGACAGCCCATATGCACGATATGGCGGTGCTTGCCGATGAGGCTCACGGCGCCCATATGATGTTCCACGACGATTTTCCCCTTACAGCTATGGAAGTCGGGGCTGATATGAGCGCTGCCAGTATACATAAAACAGCAGGCTCGTTAACACAAAGCTCGGTGTTGTTATCCAGGGGAGGGTTGATTCCTCAGGACAGGATCAAGCATTCACTGGGGCTGACCTTTACTTCCAGCGCTTCGTATCTGCTAATGTGTTCTCTTGATATCGCAAGGAAGCAGCTTGCCACCAAAGGGCCGGAAATGCTGGAGGAGACACTTGAGCTTGCCAGATGGGCAAGGGAGGAGATCAACCGCATACCGGGCTTCCATGCTTTTGGCCATGAACTGGCAGGCTGGGCGGGTTGTTTTGATTTCGATGAAACAAAGCTGGGCGTGAATGTCAGGAACACAGGATACACCGGGTACCAGATAGAGGCGATGTTGAGGGAGAGCTTCAATATACAGGTCGAGATGGCGGATTTGTATAATATACTTGCCATTATTTCGATCGGAGACAGAAAGGAAGATATAGCTGCCCTTGTTAATGCACTTGGAAAGCTGTCCCTTGGAAGGAGTGAAAATATACGGACCAATGATTTCATCATACCGGAAAATCCTGAGATGATAGTAACGCCAAGAGATGCCTTTTACAATGAAAAGAAGACCGTCAGGCTTGAGGATTCTGCAGGTGAGATTGCCGGTGAAATGGTGATGGCCTACCCACCCGGGATACCTGTGATCTGCCTGGGAGAGAGAATCACAAGTGACGTGATAGATTACATAAAGCTTCTGAAGGAAGAAAGATGCGAGCTGCAGGGCACTTGTGACCCCAAGGTTGATTACATACGCGTGCTCGGAAGCAACCGTGACGGTACAGGTCCGGTCCTGACATAGCGTCGCCGGAAGCTGTTTCTATACTATGAGTATTATTCCGGCGACTACAAGTGCGGCACCGATTAGGCGCATGAGGGTCATCTGCTCGCCGAGGAAAAAGACTGAGCACAGTATTGTGATCAGCGGTGAGCTTGACATTATTATGGTTACAAGCGATACATCACCTTTTTTCAAGGCTGCATAATACGCCAGGTCTCCGACAAGTGTCGCAAGGAGGGCTTCTATCCCGATAAGCCACCATGTGTTTGCAGGTATACTGCTGACCTTTGAAAAATTGCCGCTGATTATGACCCATCCGGAGACAACGCTTGCTGCAAAAATCGTGCGAAGCACAAGTCCTGCGACCGGGTCGATGTTTTTAAGTGCCGCTTTTGCAAAAACAGGAGCAATTCCCCAACATATCATGCCAAAGAGCGAAAGCAGCACCACCATGTTTTTTTTACCTCCATGATTTCTTTCCATTTTCGTTTTCCTTTCCTCAGTTGACAATATGAAAATATTTATAGCATTATTACTGGAATTTTTTTTATGGTGTAAATTAAGCTCCCGTTGATAAAAATATCATTATGAGACGACATAAGATATTTATAAAAACAATTGCATCAATAGCTGTTCTAACATTCGCAAGCACATCAGGAGCAGTATTCCCATCAGCCGCAATGCCGCATTTTAGAATTTTTCCTTCAGCTGCCAGGGACACTGAGGAGATCATTGAGGAGGAGAAATGCCTAGACATGGTGTCAGGCCCGGAGTCAGTAATGCCCTGGTCAAATGAAAGCGCTTTTGTTGATGCTGTTGAAAAAAATAATACTGGAATCATGCTGGGAGGCTTCAGAACCGTATTGAAGGATCCCCTGCCCGGTGAGGAGTACAATGTGCATCTGGCTGCGGACATGCTTGCAGGACGAGTGGTAAGAAACGGGGAGATATTCTCGCAAAATGCTGCTATCGGACCATATACGGAGGATAAAGGCTTTAGGAAGGGTCCGACCTATATTGGCACGTTAGTTACCACGACCATAGGGGGTGGAGTATGCAAAATCGCCTCTACACTGTACAATACGGCAGTATTATCTGACATGAAGATAATTGAACGCCATAACCACACCATGCCTGTGCCTTACGTTCCATACGGACAGGATGCTACAGTGTCATATGGCAACAAGGACATCAGGTTTCAGAACAACACAGGCTCCGATATATTGATCTGGGCAAAGGGAATAGACAATGTGCTATATATGGCTTTTTACGGCAGCAAGCCTGCTCCGTCCGTCAATTGGAGGCATGAAGTGCTTCAGACGACAAAAGCGCCCTTTATGTATAAGATAAACCCGCAGCTGAGCTCAAATGAAAAAAAGCTGCTGATAGAGGGAATGGACGGGGCCGTGGTGAAATCATGGATAACGGTGACAAGCGCTGAAAGCTCGGAAACCAGATATATGGGAATGAGCAGGTATCAACCCATGCCCCACCTTGTTGAAAAAGGACCCGATCCATAGAGCAGTAAAACACATGCATAAACTTGATATTTCGGAATAACATCAAGTATGATGTTGATCAGGAATGGGGAAGAGAATGCAAAGCGTCAATCAGCCGGCTGTAGAGAGGCATTTTCGGTTTTTCCTGGCCGGTCAGGGCTTTTTGAATCTTGGCGAATCCATGAGATTCATAGCGGTAACAATGCTGATATACAAGCTGACCGGATCGGGTGTATCTGCTGCAGCTGGAGTGGTTTTTTCATCACTGCCCAGTATTTTTACTTCGCCGTTTGCTGGAGTGCTCGGAGACAGGGCCAATGAAGGCCGGCTGATGATTCTGATCGATCTTGCAAGGTTCGTGACAGTGCCCTTATTTCTTTATGCAAGAGATATTCGCTTTGTATATCTGCTTTTGATTCTTATATCAGTGCTGGATGTCTTTTATAACCCGTCAAGAAGAAAATATGTGCTTGGTTCGACAGGCAGGCACAATGCGCTGAGGGCAAATTCACAGCTGACCGGCATAGGAGGGGCCGCTTATCTGGCCGGTCCTTTGCTGGCAGGGTTTCTCACCGACAGCCGCGGTGCTGCACCTGCCCTTGTCATCTCATCGCTATGCTGTCTGTTTTCGGGACTGATGACACTGTTTTCTATATTGGCCGGGGGCGGAAGCCGAGACATAGCACCGGCGGATATATACGAAACCGGAGCCTCTGCTTTTCGAAACTGTATAAAATACTGCCTTGACATGCCGGCAATCGTTGAACTGCTGGCAGCCGGCGTGATTATCGGCCTTTGCACCATATCTGTCAATATGTCCTTCTATCCCTTTGCTTTTGATGTCATAAAGGTGACAGGCAGAGGATGGAGCCTTATGATAACGATATTTTATGGGACAAATCTTTTGGCAATGGCGTTGACCAGGTATCTGGACAGGATATACGGCATTAGGGACGGACGTTTGTTTTACAGCTGTCTGACAGTGGTTTCCGTGATATGGCTTCTGTACGCCTTTATAAGAAGCTATGCCCTTATATTGCTGCTGCAGTTCATTGAGGGTGCATTTTCCGCAATAGCCGGAATTATTCTTGCCTCACGGTTCCAGATGATTACCGGCAAACAATATATGGCGAGAGTCACAGGTATAAACGATGTGCTTTCGAGCGCTGGAAAGCTGGCGGGAATGGGGTGCACGGCTCTGCTGCTGTCAAAATGCTCTTTTTTATATGTATTCATTGCATGTGGAATATTACTGTTCATTTTTGCTTCCTACAGGCGCATCAGGCCGGTATGGACAGGTGAGCGCAGCAAGCACTCGTTTGCATCAAAAATATGACATTTGCTTTCGAAAAACCAGATGACCCGTATATCCAGAGCTATGGTTCAGTACGTACTGCTGTGGGATACGGCGTTTTTCCCCTTCTTCTTTGATATATAAAGACCCTTGTTAGCCTCCTGGATAAGCGCCCTCACATCAGTACCGTCGGATGGGTACGAAGAAACCCCGATTGAGATCGTGAAGCTCGGTGAGGTAGCTGCTGCCACTGTACTTCTGAAGCGTTCAGCGATTGCTATAGCCTGTTTGCTGCCGGTATCCGGCAATACAATGATGAATTCGTCCCCGCCGTATCTGCCAACCAGGTCGATATCCCTGAAGCTGCTCCTTGCTGTAGAAGAGAGCATTCTTATGCATTTATCTCCGACTATATGGCCATGTGTATCATTTATGACCTTGAAATCATCTATATCGAACATCAACAACGACAGTTCGGATTCCGGTTTGCTGCTTATGAGTCTTTCAATAGCCTTGAGTATTGCCGCCTTATTATAGACATTTGAAAGAGCGTCCATTTTGGATATGTCCAGAAGCTTTTTGTTCATATCTTCAAGCTCCAGCATTCTCTTTTTGACCTCTGTTTCAACTGAATGGTCTATAGCAGAAAGCTTTTTCTCATTATCATCATATTTTTTCAGTAGTGCCTGTATAAAGGACTTGTAGAAATAGTAAAGCAGTATGGAATATGAGATAAGTTTTAATAGAGGTACTGCCGGTCCGGTTATCCAGGATCCGGGATACAGGCCTGCCAGGCCTGACGCCAGCATCGGCAGAATGAACCAGAACAACAGGCTGTCCGCCCCTTTTTTATTTTTATGAACATACATGACCGCAAGCGACAGTAGTGTCAATATCGCTGCGTTGATATTCTGATGATACTGATACTGTGCAAAGGCTGGATTGAAGCTGGTAAATATAATCAGCGCTGCAGGGATCAGAAAGGTAAGTGTTCTGACAAGCAGTCCGCTGCCTGATATCAGCGCTACAGCAAACAGAAGCAATAACAGGGTATCGGAGTATTGAGAAAAAATTGCAGACACTATTAAGTCCTTTGAAAGTGCAGCAGCAACATTCAATATGAATATTGAATAAAATGCAAAAGCAAAAAGCCTCAGCTTTACATCCGCTTTTTTAAACCAGAATGAAAGCAGAGGTATCATGAATGAGAAGCATAACGATATAATAACGGTGACTAAATGTACCGTTTCCTGTGCTTGCGATGGCATTTGATCCTCCTATGATTCAGGTGATACAGTATAGATATCGGATACAAATGCCATTTATATAACATTTATGTTTAGACTAGCGCCATTTTTTGATCATATAACCGCAGAACAGTCCTTCCAGGAACACAATTCCCAGCAACCCGGCCGCAGCCCCGATACTCAGGTCTATCACACGCTCGCCGTGTTTTTGCTGAGTGTTCTTTTTCATTTGTGTGATAGGATACTTTCTGGTATTTTGATATCTCATAAAAACCTCCGGCATATAAATTTCACGATTTATTATTACCGTAAATGTCTAAATTATTATCTGCGTAGTGAAATTATATTTCCAGTTATTGAATACAATAAGGCTGATTTATTATACTATAGTTATAGTGAACAAGTTATGGCTGACACTGCTGCAGAGGAGTGTCACACTACATTGATCGGAGGTAACGATGGAAAAGGAGTTCAATGCCGGACAGGCGGTGAAGGTAGACTCATTCAATGGAATAGATATCTACAGGATCGATACGGATAAGTTCAAAACAAGCAGCATTCACATTTTTTTTCAGGATAATCTGACCAGAGAAAATGTGACAAGGAACGCTTTGCTGCCTGCAGTAATGAGACGCGGAAGCGAAGCATACCCTACCCTGAAGGATGTTTCAATGGAGCTTGAGAATCTTTACGGCGCAAGCTTTGACTGTGGTGTCAATAAAAAAGGGGAACGGCATCTGATACATTTCTATACCGAATTTTTGTCAAAACGGTATGCTCCTGACGGGACCGACACATTTGAAGCGGGTCTGAGACTGCTGTTCGACATCGTTACCAGGCCGGCGTTTACTAATGGATTGTTCAGCGAGGACTACCTCATTCAGGAGAAGGATAAACTCAGGATATTGATAGAGGGCAGGGTCAATGACAAGATGAGCTACAGTGTGGACAGATGCCTGGAGGAGGTTTGCCGCGATGAGCCTTACGGGATCTATGACTACGGTTTTGTTGAGGATCTTGCCGGTATAACAGCAGAGGAATTGACCGGGCATTACAGAAAGGTAATGGAGACCTTCCCGATACTGGTCTTTCTGACAGGAAGTATTTCCGATCAGGAGACAGAAGGAGTCGTAAGCCTGCTCAAAGGCCTGCCCCGCAAGGGTACTTCGACCCTGGTCAACGGTTTCAAAACAAAAGAAGGTGCAGAGCCCAGATATGTGACTGAGACGATGAACGTCACACAGGGCAAGCTATGTCTTGGGTACAGGACCAATACACCACCGGACAGTGAGGATTACAAGGCGCTGATGGTATATAGCGGCATACTCGGTGGAGGCACACACTCCAAGCTGTTCCAGAATGTCAGGGAAAAAGCGAGTCTTGCCTATTATTCCAGCGCCATGCTGGAAAAATTCAAAGGGCTGATGGTCATAAGTAGCGGTATCGAAATAAAGAATAAAGACAGAGCTTTGGAGATAATCGGAAGACAACTGGACGAAATCAGGAACGGAAGTATTTCCGACCATGAGATGGAAGCAACCTTGAAAAGTATGGAGACTGGAGTGAAATCACTTACGGACAGTCAGATAAATATTGTCGATTTCTACCTGAGTCAGATCATATCCGGTACTTCGGACAGCTTTGGCGACGTCATCAATAAAATATGTAAGGTTAAAAAAGAAGATATCATAAGGGTGGCACAAAGAATCAAGCTGGATACGGTTTATTTCCTGACTGCCCCTGAAGGTGGTCAGCAGCAGACAGCAGGATAATGAGTTTATTGAGGAGATATTACAATGAATATTGAAAAGCTACAATACGATAAGGCCGGAGAAATATTATACAGCTATGAGCACAGCAGCGGACTGAAGGCTTTTGTCATACCAAGAAAGGGCTATTCCAAAAAGTATGCGTCATTTGCCACCCACTACGGGTCCATAGACAATGAGTTCGTAATTCCAGGTGAAGAGAGCGCGACTAAGGTTCCGGACGGCATCGCCCATTTTCTGGAGCATAAGCTTTTTGAGCAGGAAGACGGCAGCGTAATGGACAAATTTTCTGCGCTGGGCTCGAACCCGAATGCGTATACCAGTTTTAACCAAACGGTTTACCTTTTCTCATGCACCGACAGATTTGATGAAAATCTCGACCTGCTGCTCAATTACGTCCAGCACCCTCATATTACCGAGGAGAGCGTGGAAAAGGAGAAGGGCATCATCGGGCAGGAAATAATGATGTATCAGGATAATCCGGGATACAGGTCGTTTTACAACCTACTTGGTGCGTTTTATGAAAGAATGCCTGTCAGAATCGATATTGCCGGCACTATAGACAGCATAAGCAGGATAGACAGGGACACCTTGTATAAATGCTATAATACCTTCTATCACCCTTCAAATATGATAGTGCTTGTTGTGGGGGATGTGGAACCGCAGAGTGTCTTTGAGAGGGTGGAAGCAGCAATCGAGCAAAAGGATCCAAGACCCGGCATTAAAAGGATCTATCCTGACGAACCAAGCAGGATCAGGACCGATTATGCCGAGCAGTCTCTTGCGGTATCAATGCCGATGTTCCAGATGGGCTATAAGGATAATTGCCATGGAAGCGGTATAGAACTGCTTATGTATGAAACCGCTGTAAGGGTCCTGCTGCAGATGGTAGCCGGAAGAAGCTCGGAACTGTATGAAAGGCTCTACAACGAAGGATTGATAAATTCCTCCTTTGATATGGATTTTACGATCGAAATGGGCTATGCATTTTCGATCCTCGGAGGTGACTCTTCCGACCCGATGAAGGTAAAGGACAGCTTTTGCAAAAGAGTAGAGGAAATAAAAAGAAAAGGTCTAGATGAGACGGCATATGACAGACTGATCAGATCGATGTATGGCAGATATATGAGGCAGTTCAACTCGGTTGAAAAAATATCTCACTCTTTCATCCCGGTGTACTTTAAAGGTGTCAACATGTTTGACTATTTGCAGGTTTATGATAAAATATCATTTAAATACGTTAGTGAAATATTAAATGAGCATTTCAATCAGGAAAACCTTGCCATGTCAGTGATCAAGCCTGTTTGAACGATGCGGCCGGCATGAGGAGGCGTTTGATTTGAACAATGTCAGCTTTCCAGGTTTCGGGCTGGAATTTGATATCAGAAGGTATGCTTTTACTGTATTCAATGTAGAGATATATTGGTACGGGATCATAATTGCGTTTGCATTTCTTTTGGCAGTGCTTCTTGGGATAAGAAGCTGCAGGAAATATGACCTGGAGCCGGACAATATACTTGACCTGGTGCTGTTTGCAGCCCCGACGGCAATTGTTTTTGCCAGACTTTTTTACGTAGTTTTCAGCTGGGATCAGTATAAGGACAATCTCATCAATATAATAAGGATCAGGGACGGGGGACTGGCGATCTATGGAGGCGTGATCGGAGCCTTGCTGGTTGCATGGATCTATGCAAAAAAGAAAAAGATCACCTTCTGGCATCTGGTCGACTTTGGCATACCGTATCTGGCGCTTGGCCAGGGTATAGGCCGCTGGGGCAATTTCTTCAATCAAGAGGCCTTTGGCACCCCCACCACACTTCCGTGGCGAATGAACGGCACCTTGATCAATGACTACCTTGCAACTGCTGTTCCGTCGGTGGATTTTTCCAAATGGGGCGTACATCCGACGTTTTTGTATGAATCCTTATGGGATATTGCTATTTTTCTTTTTCTTGCGTACTACAGAAAAAAGAAAAAGGTTGAAGGGGAAGTCCTTTTCCTGTATCTGATGCTGTATGGAGCCGGCAGAGCCTTTATAGAAGGCTTGAGGACGGACAGCCTGTACCTTGGCAGCTTAAGGGTATCCCAGCTGCTGTCGGTGGTGCTGCTGATAGCAGGCCTGTTGCTTTTCGTATACAGAAGAGCAAAAAGCAGGAGGACTGAGGATGCAGAACCGGCAGTGCTCGGACAGAGCCAGTATGGATCCCTCTTAATGAAGATGAAGGAAGAGGAAGAGGCGGGAAGCAAGACGGAAGCTGAAACAGAAACGGGTAAAGAAGCTGAAAGGGAAGAGGCGGAAATTGAAGCAGATATTGCAGCAGAAATACATGAGGAGAAGTAAGTTGGAAGAAAAGGACCTTATAAGTGAGATCGAAGCTCTGAAAAGTGATTTGGACAGGCTCATATCCATTGATGCAGGTTTTGATGAAATATACAGTCTCAGTAAAAAGCTTGATTACAGTATAGTAAGACTATATAGAATAAAATTGGACGGAAATACTATTTAAACAGATCAGAATCAGCGCTGCTTTACCATGAGCGGCTTCAGCTGGCAGCCAGGGTGGATAAAATGTATTATGTTGAAAAAACAAAAGGCACCGACTACTTTAAACAGTTTGATTATCCGCTATTTGCGGCTGTCCTTTTGTTGTCGGTATATGGTATCATAGCTTTAAGAAGCGCCCTGGGCAGTCCGAGCAGTACGGATACGCTGCTGCCGGGGATTTCCAATGTTTGGCTCAAGCAGGTCATCTGCCTGGGAATAGGCATAATTGCGGCAATTGTTATAAGCGCTATTGACTACAAGGATTTCAGGACACTTGGAATCGTGCTGTATCTGGGAAGTATTGCCTTACTTGTTTTGGTGCTGATCATCGGAAAAGAGACCCATGGAACGATGGGCTGGATCGAAGTGCCGTTTATAGGAGGGTTTCAGCCGTCCGAGTTATCAAAAGTTGCGTATGTGGTCATTGTACCGCTCTTTTTTGAAAGACTGAAGGAAGGCAAGAATGTCGGTAAAAATGTTGTAAAGCTGATTATTTACGCGCTGCTTCCCATTGGGCTGGTTTTACTCCAGCCGGATGTGGGAACGGCAATGGTTTTTGTATTTGCATTTGTAGTGCTGCTTTTCATATACGGGATACCATACAAGTATTTTCTTATAGCAATAGGCGCTTTTGCTGCGGCCGCTCCTGTTGTATGGCTCTATGTCCTTCCGATGAAGCGCTTTGATCACATCCGTGACAGGATCCTGACATTCATTTTCCCCGAAAATGATCTGTTGGGCGATGGACTTCAGGTGTACCGTTCAAAAGTCACGATAGGCTCAGGCCAGATTTTCGGGAAAGGGATATTCCATGGACTGCGGGAGGGTGTCACATCAAGTATGTTCAAAGTGCCTGAAAATGAAACGGATTTCATTTTTTCGGTCATCGGCGAGGAAATGGGATTTGTCGGCTCGGTCCTATTTGTTCTGATCGTATTCTTCCTGCTGTTCAGAGTCATACAAATATCGGTAAGTGCAAGGGATCTGTACGGCTCCTATATGGCTGTCTGTGTCGCCGCTATGCTTGGCTTCCATTTTATTGAAAATATCGGGATGTGCATCGGCGTAATGCCGGTCACCGGTATTCCGCTGCCCTTTGTAAGCCAGGGGAACAGCTCGCTCATAGCTAATTATCTAAACATCGGCATACTGCTGAGCATTTCGATGCGGCGAAAGAAAACCATATTCAACAGTTCACAATAGAGTAAATGAATGTAAAGCGGCTCTCTGGTGAGAGCCGCTTTTTTGTGAAAGCCGGTTACTTGTCATGTTGTTAGAAGGTGAGGACTAGGCCTGAGCATTGAGGTGTTACACCTGGAATATGTTGATTCCTTTTTTGGTTTGATCATCAACCTTTTCCGATATTATATTCAGATATGTAAATATTTTTTCTGAGAGCTTTTCAGCAGCCAGGTAATTTTCTTTTGCTTTTGCTGTATCTCCGTTTCTTACTGAATTTAGTACTTCAGAGCCTATGCTGTGGAACTCCAGATGGATTTTCCCCAGCGTTTCCCAATCATTCTTAATTTCAGGGTATGTTACCGATATTGCTTGATAAAAGTGTCCAAACGCACATTTTGTTCCGTTTATCTGAAGTGGATAAACCTTCATGTCATCTACAATCTTCGCTAAATTTTCCATCCATTTACCATGGGCGTCCTTTGCTTTGATTATTGTTTCTAAAAATTCCTTATTACTGAGTGCATTGATACTTCCCGCTAACGCATGCATCATCTCTTTAACAATATCAGAAAGTAAATCATCTACCATACCGATTTGCCTTGCCTGTTCAGCGCTTTTTATTGCATCATCATGGATAAGTCCGGTCAAGTAGCTGAGCTTCTCAGCATCCTGACTTGATGCATCCATTGCCTGATTGATCTCAGAAATGGCATTTTTTATTCCTTCTGCAGAATAGTTGATTTGTTGTACGCCATCAATTGTATTTCTTAACATGTCTACGTTTTTGCCCATAGTATTACTGATGCTATCAATTTTTTCGCTCATTTTTTGTGTGGATGAAATTGTACTGATCATGCTTTGCTGTCCATCCTTTGCAGCATCCTGAATGCTGTTGACGAACACCTTCATTCCTTCAAGATTCTTTTTGGTACCATCTGCCAGCTTACGGATTTCTTCTGCGACTACAGCAAACCCTTTCCCGTTTTCACCGGCTCTGGCGGCTTCAATAGAAGCATTCAATGCAAGAAGATTTGTTTGTTCAGCAATAGCTGCTACTCCATTAACAATATCATTGACTTCTGCTGCCATTTGAACCAACTTGCCAATCTGTTGGTTCATAACATCTGCATCGCTCAAAACATTTTCTTTTAATTCGCCGATTTCTTTAAGCTGAATCAAGCTTTCCTGATTCTTATCCATAAGCTGAGCTGAGGTTTCAGACAACTGGGATAAAGTGGCTGAGGTATTAATAATCGAATTATTTACCTCACTCATGCTTGCCGTTGTTTGCTGTACAACTGCCAGGTTTGATTCGCTGAGAACAGCCATTTCTCTTGCAAAATCAATCAGCTTGTACGACATGTCAGCCATCTTCACATCGAAGTCACTTAGGGATGCGGTGATACCAAGCAGCTTTTTTGTTGAGCTGGCCATTTGTTTTTCATTTGAAAACAACTTTTTGAAGTAATCCAGAACCGATATGTGAATAGGATATTTCACATCCGGCTCCGGAATATCCTTGCCAGCTAATCTTTCTTTAGCGTAATTCAATATGCAGCCTGCCTCTTCGCACGGTTTTCTCTTAAGGAAATTGAGCATAGTTTAGTTCCTCCAATGTTGTTATTGTTGTTTTGTATCAATTAAGCGTCTTTATAGATCATTAGCCATTCTTATGGGGCGATAGGTCTAGAAACGTCTGAATCTTCCTATTATTATCGCATATTTGTATGTAACAAACAAATATTTTATATCTACCAGTTTGGTGTAATTTTATGTATGCTTTGGTGCATGTAGGTATACAGCTCTCACCCTTCACTTATCGAAAGCTCTAGCTAGGACTTTTTGCCTATCATAAAAAATATTTCTGATTTTGACTTGATTATTCACGGAATTTACTATAAAATTAAAGAGAAGTGGGACAAAGTGGGCTAAAGTGGAGCAAAAGTGATCGGTGTGAGGTGAAGTGATTGTTCTATGGTGAATTTCAGCACACTATAGACCCGAAGGGAAGGATAATCATTCCTGCAGCCTTCAGGGACGAGTTGAATTTGAAATTCATGATAACAAAAGGGCTGGAAGGCTGTCTTTTCATCTTTTCCATGCCCAAATGGGACAGTCTGGTAGAGAAAATCGAGACACTGCCGCTTTCGAACAACAAAGCTCGTGAATTCAGCAGGTTTTTCTTCTCAAGCGCTGCTCAGTGCGAGATGGACGGGCATTCAAGGATACTGGTGCCACAGGACCTCAGGGGCCATGCAGAACTTGAAAAGGATATCAGCATTGTGGGTGTTGGCAACAGGGTCGAAGTATGGAGCAAGGACAGGTGGGAAAAATATATGAGCGGTGAAAGCCTGAGTCCTGAAAGCCTGTCCGATACATTTGCAATGCTTGGCATCTAGGACTGAAAATTACTGCCGGAGGATAAACCCATGGAATTCGCACACAGGCCGGTTTTACTGAATGAATGCATTGACAGTCTGAACATAGACAAGGATGGGACATATATAGACGGAACCCTGGGCGGTGCTGGCCACTCTTCCGAAATCATCAAAAGATTGGACAAGGGTACTCTCATCGGCATAGACCAGGATCAGACAGCAATCGAGGTGGCGGGTGAACGGCTTGGCCGGCTGAAACGTGATGCAGGAATGATACTTATCAGCGGCAATTTCAGAAACATTAGACAGCTTGTAACTCAGCAGGGAATCGAGGCTGTGGATGGAATATTGCTGGATATCGGAGTTTCGTCATATCAGCTCGATGAGGCTGAACGGGGCTTCAGCTACCAGCAGGATGCTCCGCTGGACATGAGGATGGACAGGAGCCGCGGCCTTGATGCCGCAGAGATCGTCAATACATATGATGAAAAGACAATAAAGAAAATCATCAGTGAATATGGTGAGGAGAACTGGGCGGCAAGGATCGCAGCATTTATAACTGAAGCAAGAAAAGAAAAAAGGCTCGAGACCACAGGACAGCTGGTGGATATTATTAAGGCGGCAATACCGGCACAGGCGAGACGGGAAGGGCCGCATCCCGCGAAAAGAACCTTTCAGGCATTAAGGATCGCAGTCAATGATGAACTGGCAGCCCTTGAGGATGCCATAGAGGGTGCGGTGGGACTGCTCAAGCCGGGAGGAAGGCTGAGTATAATAACCTTTCACTCGCTGGAGGATAGAATAGTAAAAAATGAATTCCAGAGACGAGAAAAACCGTGCACATGCCCGTCGTCATTTCCGGTATGTATATGCGGGAAAAAGCCTGAACTGAAGGTATTGATTAGAAAACCCATACTGCCGTCGGAGATGGAAGTGGCAGAAAATCCACGCTCCAGAAGCGCAAAGCTGAGGACGGCAGTTAAGCTGTAAAAATGAACCGGCATATAAATTTGATACCAAAGATTAAATTTATATATACATTGGATAACAGAGGAGTTACAAAGGAAAACAGATGAGATACAAGGGATAAAATGCAGGTCCTGATGTATTGAGCATCAGGAAGGCAGCAATACACTAAAGACAAATCTCAAGAAAGTACTTCAGGATATGCATCGATGGCGCAGAGTATGCGTCTGTAAGGATAGACGAGCGACAGGAAAACCAAAGAAAAGCAGTAACATGCAAAACACCAAAGAAAAATGTATCAATCTACCAAAGAAAAAATTTTTACTAAGGAAGAAAGCAGTAATATACAAAAGAACACTGAACCAGCAGCATGGCATAAATCACTTATGAGGTGAATACAATTGATACAAAAGGATTATGAATATGTACACGGTTCAGCGGCAAGGCAGCTTGAATACGATGTATATGAAGAAAACAAGGTACTGAAGGCAAAAAAAAGATATAAAAGCAACAGGAAGATCAAGCTCAGGATGGTTGTGGCAATAATTGCCGTATTGGCTGCAGGGCTTGCCGTGATGTGCAGATATGCTATAATTACTAAGTTGAGTTATGATCTTAACAGCCTGGAAAAGGACTACGAGAAAATCAGAAACGAGAACTCTGTCCTGAAGGTTCAGATAGAAACAAAAACAGATTTGAATGAGATAAAGGAAGCTGCGGAAAAAAGGCTTGGCATGCAAATGCCTGATAAAAGCCAGATCATATATATCAAGGTGCCGAGAAACGACTATACTGTTGTGATGACGCCAAAAATTCAGACCGGAAATGATGAAGGCATCATAGGAGCCTTAGCCGATAAGGCATCCGGGCTGATAAAGCTGTTTGAGTAGCAGACGGAGCGCCATGACAGGCTGAGTGAGGCATTTAGAGGCAAGCATAGACTGTGGATAGTGTAAAATGTTATTTTTGCACGGTCTATAGTCTTTTTTATATTATTGCGTGATTATGTTTCCGAGGGGGAGATTTTGTTGGCGGTACCGGGGCTGGCTCAAAAAAGACGTCTGATCATAATGCTTTGCGTATTTGCGCTTATAATTGCTGCGCTGATTTCAAGACTGGCATACATACAGTTTGTTCAGGGGGGCGAGCTACAGAAAAAAGCGTTTGTCCAACAGAATGCCGGCAGAGTTATCAGCCCTATCAGAGGGACAATTTATGACAGGAATGGCAAAAAGCTTGCTATCAGCGTCCAGGCTGGCACTATAAGCTGCAATCCCAATGAAGTGGCAAACAATACAAAGCTTAGCGTTGATGAGGTAGCTGATGCATTGGCTGAGATGCTTTCTTTAAACAGGGATGATGTGCACCGGCTTATAACCAAAAAAGCGAACAGCGCTATAATCAAACGCAAGGTCGACAGGGAGACCGAAGCACGGATCAGAACCTGGATGTCCGAAAACAGCGTAAAGGGCATCAATATCGATGAAGATGCCAAAAGATACTACCCAAACGGTAATTTGATGTCGCATATACTTGGATTTACAGGAGATGACAATCAAGGACTCATGGGCGGCGTTGAGGAGGTAATGGACAAATATCTCAAGGGAACCCCGGGTAAAATACTCAGCGAGGTTGATGCCAGGGGAGGCGCCGTACCATCGGACTCCGAAAAAAGGATAGATGCACAGGACGGGTTGAATGTGGTGCTTACAATCGATGAAACGGTCCAGTACCTGGTATCAAAATCACTGGACAAGGCGATCGAGGACAACAAAGTAAAGGGCGGAGCCATCGGCATAGTAATGGATCCTAATACGGGAGATATACTGTCAATGGTTTCAAAACCTGACTACGACCTGAACTCTCCTTTTGCATTTCCGGCAAATGTAGAGGTCGAAGGAATTGATCCATCTAATTGGGTCGAAAGATCCAGTACTTCGGTAAATATTCTCAGTAAGACTGTATGGAGGAATAAAGTAATATCAGATACATATGAACCAGGGTCTACCTTTAAGAGTATAACAACTGCCGCAGGTATCGAAGAGGGGGTAGTGGCTCCCGATACTATCACAAACGATCTGCCAATTAAAGTCACAGGCTGGCCAAAGTTGATCAGCTGCTGGCGAGTAGGAAGACCTCACGGTACGGAGACCTTCAGGGAAGCTGTTTACAACTCGTGCAATCCTGCTTTTGTCAAGGTATCACAGAGTCTGGGGATCGATCGCTTTTACAGCTATGTCAAGGCTTTTGGCTTTATGGAAAAGACAGGGATAGAATTAAAAGGTGAGGCAAAGTCCCAATTTCAAACGAAACCAAAGGAAATAGACATGGCTGTTGCTTCATTCGGACAGAGGTTCACCATAACACCTCTTCAGCTTGCAACTGCATATACTGCACTGGTCAATGGCGGCAAGCTGATGAAACCGCGGCTGATAAAGGAGCTTACCGATTCGGATGGAAATGTAGTTGAGAAATACGAGCCACAGGTGGTAAGAACGGTAATATCGGAACAAACATCAAGAACAGTAAGGGATATACTAGAAGGGGTCGTGGGGGACCCGAAGGGAACGGGCAATAATGCATACGTCAAGGGCTACAGGGTGGGAGGAAAGACCGGTACATCGGAAACGACAAAAAAGGATGTTTATATAGCATCCTTCTGTGGCTTTGCCCCTGCAAATGACCCCAAGGTAGTGGTGTTGATAGTCCTGATAGATCCCAGAGGCGATTCGCACATGGGCGGCGTCATAGCGGCACCTCTTGTCGGCAAAATCGCAGAAGATGTACTTAGCTACATGCAGGTTGAAAGGCAGTTTACCCAAGAGGATCTGAAATCGATGACCGAAGAGGTCTATGTGCCGGATGTCCGTAAAAAGACAGTGGCGGAAGCTGTAAAGGCGCTGAAGGCGGCAGGCCTTAAATACAGTATCGAAGGGGAAGGAAATAACGAAAGCAGTGTTGTTGAACAGACTCCGAAACCGGATTCGGTCGTTCCCGAAAATTCTGTCGTACTGCTGTATACCTACAAGCCTGAGAGTGAGCAGACGGTTAAAATGCCTGACCTGTCAGGCAAGACGATGTCGGAGGCCATAAATGCGATAAACCGGGCAGACCTGAATATAAAAGTATCCGGTCACGGAGTGGTTTACAAACAGCAGTACGAAGCAGGCGAGGATGTTAAGAAGGGTAGTGTGGTCCTGGTAGAATTCAGGAATTTTGACAATGTAGAATAATCAGTGTAAAACGTAAAGGAGAGTTGCCATGATACTGGCTGATCTGATCGAAGGGTTGGATATCCTTTACATAAGAGGAAATGCGGACATTGAAATAAACGGAATTGCATATGATTCGAGAAAGACAAGGAAGGGTTACGTATTCGTATGTATTGATGGCATGATGACGGACGGGCATGAATTTGCGGAACAGGCGCTTGGCTATGGGGCTGCAGCATTGATAGCACAAAAGCCGCTGGCATTTGAAACCGAAGTGCCCGTAATAATGGTCAGAGATTCCCGGTCAGCCCTTGCATATGTTTCTGACAGATACTTCGGACATATGTCAGGCAGGTTCAATTTGATCGGGATCACAGGTACCAAGGGGAAAACCACGACCAGCTTCATGATAAAGGCAATACTGGAGGCGGCGGGACGCAAGACAGGCCTGATCGGGACCCTTGGCACAAGGATAGGGGACCGGATACTGTATTCCGAGAGGACAACGCCCGAGTCTCTTGATCTGCAGCAGCTTTTTTCCCAGATGGTCGAGGAAAATGTTTCCGATGTGATTATGGAGGTCTCATCACAGGGGCTTGCACTGCACAGAGTCAGGTACTGCGAGTTTGACACCGGAGTGTTTACGAATCTGTCAAGGGATCATATCAGCGCCTCGGAGCATGCTTCCATGGAAGAGTATCTTCTGGCTAAATGCATACTCTTCAAGATCTGCAGGAGAGGCCTGGTCAATCTGGACAGTAAATATGCTGTCAAGGTAATCGAGGAGGCAAATTGTCAGATACATACATACAGCCTCGACAGCGATTCGGACATTAAGGCCGTCAACATCAGCAAGATGCCCGGCAGTGTGGAGTTCGACATGATATCACCCTGGTACGGGGGCAGATTCAGAGTCAACATACCGGGCAGATTCAGCGTTTATAATGCTTTGGCAGCAGCAGGCGTATGCGGGTTGCTGGGGATTGGAGGCGAAGCGGTAAGGGCAGGACTTGAGAAGGTCCAGGTGCCCGGCAGAGCTGAGTCGGTGAATACAGGAACGGATTTCAGTGTTATAATAGATTATGCTCATACTCCCGACAGTCTTGAGAACATACTTGAGACAGTCAGGGATTATGCTTCGGGAAGGGTGATATGTGTATTTGGCTGCGGCGGCGACAGGGACAGATCAAAACGTCCCATGATGGGACGGATATCAGGAGGCCTTGCCGATTATACAGTGATCACCTCTGATAATCCAAGGACTGAGGATCCTCAAGCTATCATATCGCAGATAGAGGAGGGCATAAAAACGACATCCGGCAGGCACATATGCATAACAGACCGCAGGGAGGCAATAAGGCATGCGATATTTGGCGCTTCCGCCGGAGATGTCATAGTACTTGCCGGCAAGGGCCATGAAACCTATCAGACCTTTGCGGATAAAACGATACACTTTGATGAGAGAGAAGTTGTAAGGGATATACTCGACGAGAAAAAGAAATGAAGGAGAAGGTATGATCCAGTTAACTATCACAGAGATATTGGAAGCAACAGAAGGAGTACTGTTGAGGGGGCATTCGGATACAGTCATTTCGGGGGTATCTACAGATTCGAGGAAAGCGGGGCCGGGATATCTTTTCATACCGCTGAAGGGGGAAAGGTATGACGGTCATGACTTTATACAGGGCGCTTTCGAAAGCGGTGCTTCAGCCGCTTTGACAGAACGCAGCCCAGCAGATATTTATAATGCCGTTGCCGGACAGGATGCTCAGGTCGGTGATAAAATACTGATCAAGGTCGGCAATACCCTTAAAGCCCTCCAGGATATTGCCGCATACTATAGAAGCAAATTCCCGATACCTTTTGTAGGAATTACGGGAAGCGTCGGAAAAACAAGCACAAAAGATATGGTTGCATGCGCTCTTGGAGCCGGATACAATGTTCTTAAAAACGAAGGCAACCTCAACAACGAGATCGGTGTCCCGTTGACGATATTCAATCTGGAGGACTATCATGAAGCCGCCGTGGTGGAAATGGGCATGAGCGGTGTTGGTGAGATCAGTACCCTGACTGGTATTGTCAGGCCAAAGGTGGGAATAATAACCAATATAGGCATCTCACACATAGAGAAGCTGGGTTCGCGGCAAAACATTCTCAAGGCAAAGCTGGAGCTTCTTGAAGGCCTGCAGCCCGACGGACTGCTGATACTCAACGGAGACGATGTGATGCTAAGCGGCGTTAAGGATCTGCTGAATGTAAGGACAGTATCATACGGTCTTGAAGAGGGTGTGGATTACCAGGCGTACAATGTACGGTCCAGAGGAGAGAACGGAATAGATTTCGGAATCACAATCGGAGGCAGAGAGTATAATGTGCATTTGCCTACGCCGGGTGTTCATAATGTATATAATGCGCTTGCCGCACTGGCTGCCGGACATGAGCTCGGCATCGATATTCCGGAGCTCATAAGAGGTATTGCCGCTTACAGCCCGGGCAGTATGAGGCTGAATATCATCAAGGCAAACGGCATTACAGTAATAAATGATGTCTATAATGCCAGTCCGCAGTCTGTCAAGGCAGCCATCGATGTGTTGGATGAATTGGAGGCAGGCAGGAGAATAGCAGTTTTGGGAGATATGCTGGAGCTTGGTGAATGGAGCGTTGACGCACATTTGGAGACCGGCCACAATGCTGCTGGCAGCCGTGCAGATATTGTTATCACAGTTGGCAAGGCGGCTGCCGATATAGCAAGAGGAGCCGTTGAAGCAGGCTTTCCGCCGGAGAATACAGTTATGACCGAAAGCAATAAGCAGGCCATGGACTATCTCGGGAGAATCATCAATAAAGGTGATGCAGTGCTGGTCAAGGGTTCAAGGGGAATGAAAATGGAAGAGATCGTAAATGGTTTGATATCCGGTTGAATCACTCAAGGTGTGCAGATTACGGAATGAAAAAATAAACGGATATACGGGGGAATGGATTTGGAGTTCATATTCAGATCGACGGAAGTAGTAGCATTTGCAGGAACATTTGTGCTTGCGCTCATCGCAGGTCCGATTATCATACCTTTACTGAGGCGTCTCAAGTTTGGACAAACGATAAGGGATGACGGACCCGCCACCCACCTTAAAAAAATGGGTATACCGACCATCGGAGGCCTGATTTTCATAATTCCGATGATAATAACCACATTGATATTCGCACCGCGTCACCCAGATCTGGTACCGATCCTGGTGGTATCTCTGGGGTATGCGTCCATTGGTCTTATTGATGATCTGATAAAGGTCGTCAAAAAGAACAAGGATGGACTCAACCCGAAGCAGAAATCTATCGGGCAGTTTCTTGTTTCTGCTGCTTTTGCCGTCTATACAGCCCTCCATCCTTCCCTTGGAACCGGAATGATCCTGCCTTTTTTGGGCATCGATGCTGTTGTTGAATTACCGATATGGCTGTACATACCGCTCATTATCATTGTCATGTATCTGATCACAAATTCGGTTAACATGACGGACGGAGTAGATGGGCTGGCTGCCGGAGTAACGCTTATCGTCACTGTATTTTTCACCATAGTTGCCATGGTAAGACCTGAATGGGACAATGTCAAGCTGATGTGTGCCATAACAGCCGGCGGATGTCTGGGCTTTCTGGTGTTCAACATTTATCCTGCAAAGGTAATAATGGGAGATACGGGATCGCTGGCGCTGGGAGGGGTCGTAGGCGCTGCCGCCGTTATTATGAAGATGCCGTGGATCTTGTTGGTGGCAGGTGCAATTTATGCCGTGGAGAGCCTCTCCGTATTCATACAGGTGACATCCTTCAAGCTCAGAGGCAAAAGGGTGTTCAAGATGGCTCCGATCCACCACCATTTTGAATTGTCCGGCTGGAAGGAAACGAAGGTAGTCGGCGTCTTCTGGCTGATAACGATAGTGCTTTGCCTGATTGGTTTTACAACACTCAGGTTCAGCTTTTTTTAGCAACCATACTAGTTGGTGACATTCCCCGGAGTGCGCCACACCACCTTGGAGGTTTTCTATGAAGGAAAAAAAGCCGTTCGATTTTCTGTTGTTCGTAACAGTTCTGATACTGCTCTCGCTGGGACTCATCATGGTCTTCAGCGCCAGTGCTCCGACGGCTGAAAAGGAGTATGGCAATATATACCATTATATCAACAGACAGCTGATGTTTGCCGCAATAGGTATGGTTGCAATGCTGCTGGCCGCCAATTTTGATTATCATAAAATAGGCAGGAAAATAGTATGGGGCTTGTTGATTGCCAGTATCATCCTGCTCATTCTGGTTCTGATACCCGGTATAGGAAGCGAATCCAACGGCTCCTGGAGATGGATCGTGATTGCAGGCTTCCGTTTTCAGCCGTCAGAGCTGGCAAAGCTGGCCTTGATACTTTTCTTTTCGTATAATTTGTCAAGAAGGAAGAAACCTCTCGAGACATTCTTTGGTGATCTTCTGCCGTATCTGTTTGTGTTGGGTATTATAGCAGCACTTTTACTCTTGGAAACACATTTGAGTGCGACAATAATCATGATATCCCTAGCAATGATCATATTGTTTGCCGCAGGGGCGAAGATCAGGCATTTTGCGGTGTTGGTGCTGCCTGTTGCCGCTCTGGTCGTGGCGGTGATATCATTTACCGACTATATGACTCCTCGAATCAATTCATGGATCAATCCATGGAGCGATCCCCGCGGTGACGGGTACCAGACGATCCAGTCGCTGTATGCCATCGGTTCGGGTGGTTTGTTCGGCAGAGGACTGGGGCAAAGCATGCAAAAATTTCTATATGTGCCTGAGCCCCATAACGATTACATTTTTCCGATCCTTGCCGAAGAGCTTGGTTTTGTCGGAGTTGTTGCAGTTTTACTGCTCTTTATGGTCTTTATCTGGAGAGGCATCAAAATAGCAGTTCATGCTCCGGATACTTATGGATGCCTTATTGCATCAGGTGTAACTGCTTTGATTGCAGTACAAAGTCTGTTCAATGTAGCTGTTGTGACAAATTCTGTCCCGCCCACCGGCGTATCGCTGCCCTTTTTCAGTGCAGGAGGTACGGCCCTTGTCCTTTTTATGGCCGAAGTGGGCATATTGCTAAATGTCTCTCGATATTCCAAGTATGAAAGAATCTGAACACATTACATTTACCTCGCATAAAATAAAATGTGTGCGAGGTGTTTTTATGAGCAAATTAGTTATTACGGGTGGCGCCAGACTCCAGGGTGAAATCGCAGTCGAAGGCTCCAAAAATGCCGTATTGCCTATTCTGGCAGCATCCCTGCTCAACGGCGGGGAAAGTGTCATCAAGAATTGTCCGGGACTAAGAGATGTGGAGGTAATGGTCGGAATACTAAGAAAAATAGGCTGCAGTGTCAAGACTGAAGGTGATGTCATAATCACTAATTCATCCGATATCAGAGAGACTCAGATCCCAGTGGAACTTGCAGCAGAAATGCGTTCATCGATAATTTTCATGGGACCCATGCTGGCAAGGTGCGGCAAAGTGACTATAAGCTACCCGGGTGGGTGCGCAACAGATTGGAATAGGAAGTTTGCAACAAAGATGGATGAATTTTCAATTAAGGGAAGAACTTCTCATCAACTACGGTGACATAATGCAGGATATCATGAATTATGTATTGGAATTATGGATTATATACAATATATTAAATAGTTATCGTGCACTTAATTGAAAATTCATCCATGTTGGCATAGGTGTGGTGCCTCTGAATTTCATCATGATAGGAAGAAGTTAAAAATAAATTGTTTTCAACATTGACATAAGTGAGGTATAATTTTAACTGTGTATGCCGTTTTCACATAAAGATTTCAGGGGGTAGCTAAAGTCTATGGAACACAGTGAGCAGCTTTTGCTTGAAAGGGCAAAGTCTGGCGATGTAGCCGCTTTTGAAGAGCTAATCGACGCATATCAGAAAAAAGTGTTCAACCTGGCGCTGAGGATCATCGGGAATTACGATGATGCTGCGGATCTGGCACAGGAGACCTTTGTCAGGATATTTAAAGCTATCTCCAATTTCAAGGAACAGTCTTCTTTTTCCACATGGATATACAGGATCACAACAAATGTTTGTCTGGATGAGATAAGAAAGCGAAAGAACAAGAAGGTCGTATCTCTTGACGAAGACATACATATGGACGACGGCGATATGAAGCGCCAGGTGGTCAGCGATGACCCCGGTCCTGATGAAGCCGCCGAGAGGGAGGAAGTCCGTCGGGTCGTTAATAATGCAATAAACAAGCTTCCGGAGGATCAGCGCTCAGTTATAATCCTGAGAGACTTGCATGGAATGAGCTATGAAGAAATCGCAAAAATTCTTGATTTGCCCGGAGGCACGGTGAAATCACGGATCAACAGGGCAAGGTTGGCTCTAAAAAATGTATTGTCGTCTGAACGGGAACTTTTATTTGGGGATTACGTCAAATAATGTGAAAGGAGGGTTGGAGATGACAAGCTGTGCAGATGTAAGAGAAAATATAAGCGCATATGCGGATAACGAACTGGACATAAATGAAAGGCAGTCCTTTGAAGAGCACATAAACAAATGCCCTTCATGCAAGGAAGAGCTGGAGGATATGCTCCGGATCATCGCGATCTGTCAAAACATGCCTCAGCAGGAGCTGCCAACAGGATTCAAGGCTGAACTGCATGAAAAACTGACAGCGGTTTCGGCCAGACGAGAAAATATACATGTCGTCCGACAAAAGCCGAAAAGTGTCGTCTTCGCGCGGACCATTGCAACCATAGCCGCAGGCACCCTCCTGATCTTCCTTGGGGGAAGTATCGTTAGGTATGGGCTGTTCTCCGAAGGTTTTATGTCAAAAACCGCGGACAGCGCTGAAATAAACGCAGCAACACAGGCGCCGGAAGCAGCTCCAAGTGAAGAAGGCTTTGCATTCAGCCTCAGCGCAATGCCGGATACTTCCGATATCCAGTCGTCAGAACCGCCGGCTAGTGCCGGAGCGGGGGAAGCAGACATGGACTACGGCAAGATGGAAAGTGAAAAACCCTTGGAGGCGCCGGCTAAAAATTATGCAGTGGACCGCTCGGTGGCGATGGAAGCGCGGGATGACGGTTCATATAAAGGGATAGATAATGATACAGCCGCAAGAAAAACCTCAACTGTCACCATTACTACAAAGGATATTGCAGCAGCACTGGGACAGGTCACTGTGCTGGCATCAGCTAATAATGGAATGATCCCGGCCGGCGATGCAGCTCTAAATAGCCCGGCGGATAGCCCGGATATGGCTGCGTTATCAGTAACGCAGGATGAAGCCGAGGCTCATAAACAACTGCAATATGTATTTACTGAAGCGGACTACAGCGCTTTTACCAAAGCACTGAATGATACATTCGGGGCCGCTGATGTACAAACCGGCGCATTTGTATCGGAAGATATGACGGATATGATGAATATTCTCATAGAT
This sequence comes from Bacillota bacterium, assembly GCA_023412665.1. Taxonomy (GTDB): domain Bacteria; phylum Bacillota; class Clostridia; order Acetivibrionales; family DTU013; genus DTU013. The sequence continues at coordinate 20,953 of JAEZCA010000053.1, read as the reverse complement.
CAGTCTGTACTCTTCGATGCCGAAATACAGAAGCTCCAGATGAATAACTCCTCTAAAAACCAGGAGGAGATCAACACGCTCAAGAACGAGAAGGAAAACATAGACGGGCAGATCGAAAAAATCAGACTCGATTCGGATTTTGTGACAGTTACGGTTTATGTTAACATAAAATAGTCTATACAATCGTTATTTCCGCTGTGGGGAATGACAACAAAAAAGCCAAAGACTGCCGACCGTAGGGCGAGCATTTAAACTTACCTTTACGGCGGCTGTTTTTTTGTGTAGAATATATTGGATGAAAAATAAGTTTATCCTGTGCAAAAAATAATACAAGATTTACAGAAGGAAGGTGCTGTCGGATGGAAAAACTAATGATAATCGACGGGAACAGCATACTTAACAGAGCATTTTACGGACTGCAGGGGCAGCAGCTGATGTCTGCGCCCGATGGACTCCACACGAATGCGATATTCGGTTTCCTCAACATACTGAACAAATTCCTTGCCGATGAGAATCCTCAGTACCTTTGCGTAGCCTTTGACATGAAGGCGCCCACCTTCAGGCACCTGGAATTCACCGATTACAAGGCTACAAGGAAGGGTATGCCGCCGGAGCTTGCCGAACAGCTGCCCTACATGAAGGATGTCCTTGACGCTATGAACATCAAGCGCCTTGAAATGGCAGGCTTCGAGGCGGATGACATTATCGGCTCTGTCTCAAAATGCGCCGAGGAACAGGGGATGCAGGTCGTAGTCGTTACAGGGGACAGAGACTCACTGCAGTTAGCCTCGGAGAATGTAAGGATACTCCTGCCGGTGACAAAGGCAGGCAGGACCGAAACAGAGGAGTACGATCCCGAAGGGGTATTTGGACGGTATGGAGTGACACCGCTGCAGTTTATAGATGTAAAAGGGCTGATGGGTGACAAGTCTGACAATATACCCGGCGTTCCAGGTATTGGTGAAAAAACTGCAATAGAGCTTATAAAGACATTTGGAAGCATTGAGGCCATTTACGACAACATCGACAGCATACAAAAAAAAGGTGTCCGGGAAAAGCTTGAGGCAAACAGGGAACTGGCCTTTAAAAGTAAACATCTTGCGACTATAGAGAGAAATATGCCGGCGCTGTGTCGGCTTGATGAGCTTAAAAGGGGTGAATTTGACAAGGACAGGCTGTATGAGCTTTTTAAGAGGCTGGATTTTAAAAGCCTTATTGAAAAATTCGGGCTTGGGGCCCAAAGCCCTTCTTTGGCATCTGCGGCAGCAATACTGGATTATATAGAGGTCAACGATCCTATTACGCTTGCATCCATTGTTTCGTCAGTATCCAAGGCTGGTGCTTTTTCCATGATCCATCTGCTGGACCGCATAAGCCCGTTTGAGATGGGACTGGCAGGTATTGCTCTGTCCTGGGCGGATCAAAACGCATATGTGGCTATAGGCGGAGGAATTAGTGAGGAGCAGTTTTTACAGCTTTTCGGGCCGGTTTTGTCCGACAGCGAAATAAAAAAATTCGGGCATGACCTGAAAGGCTTTATCGTATACCTGAAATGGAAGGGGACAGGCTTCTCAGGTCTTGGTTTTGATACGATGATCGGGGCATACATATTGGATCCTTCACGGGCCACATATACAGTTGCGGAGCTTTCGCAGCTCTATCTGGACAAAAGCTTCCCATCGATCGATGAATTATGCGGTAAAGGAAAAAGCTTCACCCCATACAGCAAGATTCCATCGGAACAGCTGGCACCTGCTGCAGTTCAGCACAGCAGATCGGTAATGGAGCTGGTGGACGCTGTCAGCGGCAATATTTCAAATAACGATCAGCACAAGCTCTGCTATGAAATAGAAATGCCGCTGGTGGAAGTTCTTGCAGACATGGAATACAGGGGCTTCAAGGTCAATAAGGATGATCTGGTCAGGTTTTCTGCAGCACTGGATGAAGGGATCACCAACACTACGAACCGTATATACGATGCGGCAGGAGAGGTGTTCAATATCAATTCTCCGAAACAGCTTGGAACGATCCTTTTTGAAAAGCTCGGCCTGCCTGTGCTGAAAAAGACAAAGACAGGTTATTCCACAGATGCAGAGGTCCTGGATCAATTGGCTGCGCAAAATGAAATAGTATCGAGCATACTTGAATACAGACAGCTGGTGAAGCTGAAATCCACATATGCCGAAGGGCTCCAGCACGTGGTCAACCCCGTGACGGGAAGGATACATTCGAGCTTTAACCAGACGGTGACTGCCACTGGGCGGATAAGCAGCACAGAGCCGAATTTACAGAATATACCCGTCAAACTGGAAATGGGCAGGGAGATCAGGAAGGTTTTTGTGCCTGAAAATGATGAATACCTGTTGTCGGATGCGGATTATTCTCAGATCGAGTTGAGAGTCCTGGCACATATCACCGGCGATGAGAACATGAGGGCGGCTTTCAGAAATAATGAGGACATACACACTGCGACTGCTTCAGGTGTCTTTAAGATACCAAAGGACCAGGTCACATCTCTGATGCGATCAAGGGCAAAGGCCGTCAATTTCGGCATAGTATACGGTATAGGGGACTTTAGTCTGGCAAAGGATCTGGGTATTTCCAGAAAGGAAGCCCGAAAGTACATTGATGATTATCTTGAAAGATACCCGTGTGTCAGGGAATATATGCATAGCACTGTTGAGAGCGGAAAGCGTGACGGTTATGTTGAAACGATGTTCAAAAGAAGAAGATACCTTCCGGAGCTGAAGGCATCCAATTTCAATACGCGTTCCTTCGGCGAGAGGGTGGCAATGAACATGCCCATACAGGGCAGCGCCGCCGATATTATCAAAATTGCCATGGTAAAGGTATACAGTGAGCTGACCGGACGTAAAATGTTATCACGGCTTATACTTCAGGTACATGATGAATTGATAATTGAAACTCATATAAGTGAAAAGGAGCAGGTCGAGAAAATACTCCGGGAATGTATGGAAAACGCAGCGTCGCTTGAAGTCCCGCTGATCGCAGAGGTCAAGACGGGCTCGAGCTGGTATGAGACAAAATAGAACAGCATTCAGCTGAGAAGGATGGTAACATTGAAAATAATTGGAGTAACCGGTGGTATAGGAAGCGGCAAAAGCTCAGTATCAAGAACCTTGAGAGATCTCGGCGCTGCCGTCGTCGATGCGGATGTCCTCGCAAAGAGTGTAACCTCCAGTGCAGGCAAGGCTTTTGACGAACTGGTGGACTATTTCGGCGCTGATATTATTGGCGAGAATGGGGAGATCGACAGGCACAGGCTGGCAGAGAAAGCTTTCAGTGATAAGGTGATGCTTCATGCTCTGAACAGTATCACACATAAATATGTCGCTGAAAAACTGAACGATACCGTGGAACTGCTCAAAAGCACAGGAAAATGGGATGTGATAGTACTGGATGCACCAATACCGATCCAAAGAGGATTTGAAGATCTGGCAGATGAGATCTGGGTCGTCACTGCAGACAGGGAGACCAGAATAAGGCGGGTAATGGAAAGAAGCGGGTATACATACGAGGAAGTGACCAGAAGGATGGATTCACAGCTGAGAGACGATGAATACCTCAAGCTGGCAGACGAGGTGCTTGTAAACGACGGCAGTATGGAAGAGCTGGAGCAGGCTGTAGTAAAACTGTTTCTCAGTAAGAAACAGGAATGGCAGCGATAGGATGTGTTTTTTTGAAGAATAAGAGCAGCAACAGATTTATTTCATTATTAGCTATCATAGCAACACTAATATTGACATTATTTATTTTATATAATGCGGGCAGATCGTTGTACCCTTTAAAATATGAGGAATTGATAAAGGAGTATTCTGAAATGTACGACCTGGATCCGTTCCTCGTTCTTTCGGTCATAAAGGTGGAAAGCAGCTTCAGGCATAATGCGGTGTCACATAAAAATGCCAGAGGGCTTATGCAGATAACGGAAGGGACGGGTGCATGGGGCGCCGAAAGGCTCGGAATGGAGGGATTTTCACCGGAAAAGCTCTATGAGCCTGAAGCAAACATACATATCGGCTGCTGGTATCTATCCACACTGTACAGGGAGTTCGGAGAAACCAATCTTGTTCTGGCGGCTTACAATGCCGGCAGCGGAAATGTAACAAAGTGGCTTGCAGATCCGGGATTGAGCGCTGATGGTAAAGCACTTGACAGAATTCCGTTTAATGAGACTGAAAAATATATTAAAAAAGTACATAATAGCTATATAATATACAAAAAGCTTTACGAAAATGATTTTTAATGTTATTTTATAGTATGAGGAAACTTTGAATCAGGGAGGCTTGGCATGATTACTAATGTACTATTCGAAAAGGACATGCTTTATCCGACGGACAACAGCATAGAACCAGGATGCATACATATCAAGGTACTGAGTCCGGACAACGGGAACAAGCTGCCGGTGCTGATAGAGGACAAGTCAAACCACTCCCCGATGAATTATATCGATTCCATAGTACGTTTGATGCAAACAGACATATTTGACAGGATACTTGTTGACGTCAAAAAGAATGTCGATATATATATCAAAACAGATGTCGAGCCGTCAGAAGCGGGTAAAACCAGTTATCATAAAATACTTCTCGTAGGCGACAAAATTATGAGTGAAATTGTTGTGTTTTAACTTTATCTTTTTGCGTCATTATTTTTACAACAGGAAAATCTAATAACAGGGTGATGGTGTTTTGGTTGAGAAGCCTTCCGGGCAGGAAGAGAAGAAAGCCCTGAAAAACAACTGCCCCGGTAGTCAGAATATAATGATAATGCTTGTTTACAGATGGCTCATCTTTTTGTTTTCAGCCGTCTTGAGCATAACAGGCGGAGGCTTCGGAATATGGGGCTTTGCGATTTTGGAGTCATTGGCTGTAGTTGCGGTTTACAATGGAGCTATTACTGCGTACTGCCTCAACAATGGGAAAAAATACGCAAGCGCTGTTGTTTATTTAGATATTATCGCACTAATGCTTATCATTTTCTTCTCAGGAGGCATCAAATCCGATTTATTCATTTTCTTTTTCCTGCTGCTGGGACTGTATGGAATAAACAATGAAACGGCAAGTACTTTTAAAATAACAAGCTTCCTTGCTGTTTTCTATGCCGTTGCATGTATTTTGTCCGACAGGTTCAATTCAGGCGATATTATTTATTCTACACTGATTATCAGAGTTGTGTTATTTTTTATGGCCAGCTTCGCCATTACAAGAATCAGCTGCAGAGTGAGAAAATATGATGAGCTGAGGAAGAAGGAGTTCAAGCTGGCCCGCACCGACAAGCTGACAGGTCTGGCCAACCGCCACTATTTTGATCAGAAGGTCACGGAGGAAGCGGAATATGCCAGCAGCTTCAGTACGGTGCTCAACGTTCTCATTTTTGATCTGGATAATTTCAAAGGGTTTAATGACACTTACGGACATGTTTCAGGCGACAAGCTGCTCAAGCTGTTTTCCGACATAATAATGCAGTGCATCAGGAAATCAGATGTTCCGGTGCGCTATGGCGGCGAGGAGTTCATGATACTGATCAGGGACATGGATATTATCATTGCCAAAAGCGTAGGTGACAGGATAAGGCGGCGGCTTGAAAAGCAGAACATACATCTTGGATGTCAGTTCGAAAACCAGAAGGTGACCGTGAGCTGTGGTATTGCGCAGTTTCCTACCCATTCGAAAAACATTAGGGAAGTAATAGAAATGGCGGACAAAGCTCTCTATCATGCAAAGGAGATCGGCAAAAACATAGTGGTATGCTATGATGAGATGGATAAATCAAGGGCTGAGATCGAAAAAGAAATGCCAGCGGTTACTGTTCGCACCTAGACCATTATTTTGATGCATTTCTGTGCAGCTTTTCAAGCTCCAGCTTAATAATACCTATTTCCTGCGTAAGCCTTTTGACCCGGGAAGAGCTCCTGGAAAGGGCTATGGTCAGAGTGAAAAGTATAAGCATCAGGAAAAATATAACGAGCAGGAAAATGGTGTTTACAAGCTCGACTATGTTCAAAAGACCAGAAACAATTCCAAGAAGCTTCGGAAATACAGCGGATGTCAGCAGAAAAAGGCCGGCAAAAAGCCATGTAAGTGTATACTTAAGCTCGACTCTTCTGCTTCTGACCATAATTATTATATACATCAGGAATATTAGTGAAGCAGTGATCATGATGAGCTGAAGTCTTGTATTCATCTTTTGTACTCCTTGACATTTCTTTTCAGAGACAGGGATGTTATGATCACTGCAATGCTGACCTTGACCATATAATAGATCGACCTGATGGCGGTGATGGATGACCTGCCACCGAGCCTAATGCCCATAACAACCGGCATTTCACTGATCCTAAGTCCATTGCAGGCAGCATTTACTATCGATTCCGGTTCAGGGTAATCTCTGGGATAATCTTCTGCAAAAAGCTGGATTGCGTTGCGGCTGTATGCTCTGAAGCCCGAAGTGGGATCTGTTGCATTTATGCCAGTCAACAGTCTGATCAGGCGGCTGAAACACCTTATACCCAGCCTCCTTGCCGAGGTGGATCTAAAGCCCTCATTTTTCAGAAATCTTGACCCGATACACAAATCTGCTCCTTTTACAAGTTCGTCGGTCAAAACACGGATAAATGCAGGATCATGCTGCCCGTCGCCATCGACCTGCACTGCAGCGTCATAATTATTGTATTTTGCATATATCATGCCGGATTGGACTGCGCCTCCGATCCCCAGGTTGACAGGAAGATCTATTACATCGGCACGTGATTGCCTGGCAATTGCTGATGTATCGTCATCAGAACTGTCGTTTACGACCAATATATCATACCCGGGACATTCTGACCGGACTTTTGCTATCAGTGGTGCCAGATTCCCTGCTTCATTGTGTGCCGGGATCACTACAAGTACACGCATTATGTCTCAACCTCGTATCATTGCTTGTACTTGCTTAGTATATGGATAAAATATATTATTTACTCCTTTCGCCCATACTTCTTCCAACAGCTTCAGCTACCGGCTTGAATTCACTCATCAGCTGTGTGAACTTTGCTGGTCTGAGGGACTGGGGACCGTCGCTCAATGCGTTTGGTGGGTCCATATGCACTTCGATGATCAATCCGTCAGCTCCTGCAGCTATTGCGCCTTTGGATAATGCGCCGACATATTTCCAGTTGCCTGCAGCATGGCTTGGATCAACTATTATGGGAAGGTGTGAAAGCTCTTTTATCACAGGTATAGCACTGATATCGATGGTGTTTCTGGTGGAGGTTTCGTATGTCCTGATGCCTCTTTCGCACAGTATGATGTTTTCATTTCCTGCCGCCATAATGTATTCAGCCGCCATCAGCCACTCTTCGATCGTAGCTGCAAGACCTCTTTTGAGCAGTACCGGCCTGGAGGTTAGGCCAACCTCGTGCAGAAGCCTGAAATTCTGCATGTTTCTTGCGCCTATCTGTATCATATCCACATAGGATGCGACCATTTCCACATCCCTTGTATCCACGACCTCGGTAACAATCTTCATACCTGTCGCTTCACGCGCTTTGGCCATTATTTTGAGACCTTCCTCTTCAAGACCCTGGAAGGAGTAGGGGGAAGACCGCGGCTTGAAAGCACCGCCTCTCAGCATACATGCGCCTGCTTCCTTGACCTTCCTGGCAGTTTCAATGAATGATTCTTCACTTTCGATAGCACACGGACCTGCAATTACTGCGATTTCAGGACCTCCGATCCTGACGCCGCCTATATCTGCAATGGTCGGCTCCTGCTTGAGTTCTCTGCCTGCGAGCTTGAAAGGCTTCATGATCGGAACAAGGCTTTCCACGCCGGGCATGGTAGAAATATTGACAGTATTCAGCATCCGTTTGTCGCCGATCGCTCCGATTACGGTTTTTACTTCTCCTATTATGGGATGTGTTTTAAAGCCGAGATCTGAAAGCTTCTTCTCAACATTGTCGATTTCCTGCTTTGTAGCGTTTTTGCTCATTACGATAATCATAAATACAGTCCTCCTCCGAACTATTTCAGTAAGCTTTTTTCCCAATAAAAAACTCTCCGTCTCTATGAGACGAAGAGTTGCTCTCTGCGCGGTACCACTCAAATTGGTCAACAGACCCACTTAATAACGTACAATCATACGTTTTTCCCTGTAACGGCGGATTCCGGCACGGCCTACTTGATTGATTCAGCCTGCGGCTCAAAGGGGAACTTCGATCCGGATACATGACCGGGCTTTCACCATCCCCGGTTCGCTGGTACGGACTGCCTGCTGGATTCAGCCGGGCTGCCCGTGTCGTAACGACACTCAAGCATTACCTGATTTACTTTCCCTTTTCATTGCCTTTGTTGTTGATAAATTTACTATATGGTATCATGAGAGTGTTTTAATGTCAAGGATGAATTTTTGTATCATTTTGTCGAACTTCTATGATATAATAAGGTATGGTGACACTCCTCTGCAAAGGGTGTTCAAATAGGGAGTGTCACTACACGAGGAGCACCATACCTTAATTCTGGAGGTAGGATTATGAGCGAGCTGCAGGTAGTCATATTCGACTTGAAGGGCCAGTTATTCGGAGCAGAAGCGTCACAGGTATTCCAGATCATAAAATACAATGAACCCGAAAAGATGCCCAAAATGCCTAAATTCATAGATGGAATACTCAGCTACAGGGATACCGTCCTTCCTGTGATCAATCTGGCAAAAAGATTTGAAATGGGTGAGACAGCTGTCACAAAAAAGACCAAGATACTGGTGACCAGGATGGGCGAAAAGTATGCGGGCTTCATTGTCAGCGATGTGACAGAGATCACCAGATTTGCCGAAGAGAACATAAGTGCTACCCCGCCGGTGATGAACAGGGAGACGGAAGCTTATATGAGCAAAGTCGGCAAAAAAGGAGATAAGCTTATATCAATAGTCGACTTGGAGAAGTTACTCAGCGAAGCTGAAATAAAAAAGCTTTCGGCTTGACCGAAAGCTTTTTGTACTCTTGTATTCACACATTGAACCTGAACAGTGTCACATCTCCGTCATGCATTACATATTCCTTTCCTTCGGAACGGACTAGTCCCTTTTCACGCGCTGCCGCATACGAGCCGCATCTGATCAGATCTTCATAAGCTACTATTTCGGCGCGTATAAAGCCTCTTTCGAAATCGCTGTGGATCTTACCGGCCGCCTGGGGAGCCTTTGTGCCGATCGTGATGGTCCAGGCCCTTACTTCCGGCTGTCCTGCGGTTAGAAAGCTCATAAGGCCAAGAAGCTTGTAGCTGGTCTTGATAAGTCTGTTCAGACCGGATTCCTTCAGACCCAGCTCCTCCAGAAACAGCGATTTCTCTTCGTCCTCCAGCTGAGCTATCTCTTCTTCGATCTTTGCGCATATGACAAGGACTTCAGAGCCCTCTTTCTGTGCTATTTGCTTTAATTCATCAACAAAACGGTTATTTGAACCCTGAACATTATCCTCGGAGACATTGGCGGCATACAATACCGGCTTTGAAGTAAGCAGGAACAGCTGGTCAACAAGAGCATTCTCCTCATCTGTGAATGTCATTGCCCTGACAGAAGTGCCGCCTTCCAGAGCAGATTTTATCCTTTCGTAAAGCTCGATCTCGGATAGATACTTTTTATCGCCGGATTTCATCATTTTGCGAGTTTTGTCCAGACGCTTTTCCAGCATTTCCAAATCTGCAAATATAAGCTCAAGATTAATTGTCTCGATATCCCTGGCAGGGCCTATTGAACCGTCAACATGCACTATGTTGCTGTCCTCGAAGCAGCGGACAACATGTACTATTGCGTCCACCTCCCGTATGTGGGAAAGAAATTTGTTTCCGAGCCCCTCGCCTTTGCTGGCACCCTTGACGAGACCCGCTATATCAACAAATTCCACCGTTGCTGGCGTCACCTTCACCGGCTCATACATTTCAGCCAATTTGTCAAGCCTCTCATCAGGAACGGGGACAATGCCCACATTCGGTTCTATTGTACAAAACGGGTAATTTGCAATTTCGGCTCCCGCTTTTGTGATTGCATTGAAAAGTGTGCTTTTGCCCACATTGGGCAGACCGACTATACCAAGCTTCATATATATCCAACCTTCCTTCTTATCTTCAGTCAAAAAGGAGCTTTACGAGCAAACGCCCCATGACCATTGGGCAACAGCCTCTGTAATCAAACAATGATTATTATATATTATAGGACCGGGTATTACAACTGCTGCTGAATTTTTCACAATGAACTGCATTGTTTACTTGCATACGCTAACAAACCGTGTTATAATTTCATAAAATTACAAGTAATATAAACAGATGGACCGGAATAGCAGAGTTTAGTTGAGAAGAGCAGAGAAGAGCAGAGATGAGGCTGGAAACACATTCCTTACAGGAGCAGCACTGCCGTGCGTTATGGAGGTGCAGTTCTTTCTCATTCTCTCCTTCAAAAAAAGAAGGAGGATCGAAAATGTATTATCCCAATATCGATCAGGTGCAACAACTTGCAAAGGATTACAGTATAGTGCCGGTGTCGTTTGAAGCGTATGCCGACACAGAGACCCCCATAAGCATATTCAAATGCCTGTGCCGCAGCGATAGCTGTTTTTTGCTTGAGAGCGTCGAGGGGGGAGAAAAATGGGGCAGATATTCCTTTATCGGAAGAAATCCGTTTCTGATTGTGAAAGGCAGCGGAAAAAGGACAGAATTGTTTTACCGCGGCGGCAATCATGAAATACTCGAAAAGAACCCGTTCGAGGTCATGAAGCAGCTCATGCCGAAGTATAGCGGAGCTCCGGTAAAAGGCATGCCAAGATTCAACGGAGGAGCAGTCGGCTTCTTTGGCTATGATACCGCGCGTTATTTTGAAAAGCTCCCGGATATTCCCGCTGACGATATAGGCATACCTGAGCTGCATTTTATGTTCATGGATGAAATTATCGCATTTGACCACTTCAGGCATAAGCTCCATATCATAGTAAACATACATGTGGACGCCGGTTCTGTCGAGCGGAGCTACAGGACTGCTGCCGCAAGGATCAATGAGATCTATGAGGAAATAAGGGCGGGCAGGAGGACACTCGATGAAAGCATGATCCGCAAAGCTCCGGCTGTAAAGAATACTCTGAAGGTCGAAAGCAATATCAGCCACGAGCAGTTTTGCAGAAATGTACAAAGCGCCAGAGAGTACATCCGAAACGGAGATATTTTTCAGGTTGTGCTTTCACAGAGGCTGCGTATCAAGACTGAATGTGAGCCGCTCAATGCCTACCGTGCACTGAGAACCATAAACCCCGGCCCATATATGTACTATTTAAAATTCGACAACTATACCCTTGCAGGTTCTTCCCCCGAAATGCTTGTAAGGGTCGAAGGCAGAAGGGTTGAAACATGTCCCATCGCAGGCACAAGAAAAAGAGGGGCCGATGAAATACAGGATATAGAGCTGGAAAATGAGCTGCTGGATGACGAAAAAGAGAGGGCTGAGCACATAATGCTGGTGGACCTGGGAAGGAACGACCTGGGAAAGGTGTCAAAGCCCGGTACTGTCAAGGTTGATTCACTGATGCATGTGGAAAGGTTCTCCCATGTTATGCATATTGTCAGCAATATCAGCGGAGAGCTGAGGGAAGACGCCTCATCCTTTGATGCACTAGGTGCAGTATTGCCCGCAGGTACTCTTTCTGGGGCTCCAAAGATCAGAGCGATGGAAATAATTGACGAGCTTGAAACCGTTAAAAGGTGCCAATACGGCGGGGCCGTGGGCTACATGAGCTTTAGTGGTGATCTGGACAGCTGTATCACCATAAGGACGGTACTTTTCAAGGACGGGTACGCATATGTTCAGGCTGGCTGCGGAATAGTGGCCGATTCGGTCCCGGAGACGGAATATGAGGAGTCAATGAACAAAGCAATGGCTTTGATAAAGGCCGTAGAAGAGGGGGAGATGATAGTATGATACTTATAATAGACAATTACGATTCCTTCACTTACAACCTTTATCAGTGTGTATGCGCTATGGGGCATAATGCGGAAGTATACAGGAATGACGAATTGACGGTTGAGGGTGTCGCTGCTAAAAAACCCAGCCATATAATCATATCCCCCGGGCCGTGTTTTCCATCGGCAGCAGGTATTTCAATCGAGGCGGCAAGAAAGCTTGGAGCAACGATACCCATATTGGGCGTCTGTCTTGGTCACCAGGCAATAGGTGAGGCTTTCGGGGGAAAGGTTGTGCATGCGCCGTATCTTGTTCACGGCAAAGCATCAAAAATAGCACTGATGCCCGGATGCAGGATTTTTAGCGGCCTGCCCGGGGAAATCACTGCCGGGCGGTATCACTCGCTGGTGGTGGACAGGGAAACACTGCCGGAAACGCTGCAGATCACAGCACTCACATCGGATGGATTGATAATGGGGCTCAAACATAGGGAATATGAGATATATGGGATCCAATTCCATCCTGAATCGATACTAACACCCAACGGCGCCGAAATACTGGACAATTTTCTCAAAATACAGATGGAAGGTAATAGATGAGGAGTTATCAGATGAGAGGAGACAGACGAGTATGAGTATTATGAGATCGGCACTGGAAACACTGGTGTCCGGAAATGTCCTGTCCGGGCAGAAGGCAGCAGAAGTAATGGATTGCATTATGAGCGGCGGAGCGTCTGCATCGCAGACAGCGGGGTTTTTGACCGCGCTGAGCTTCAGAGAGAGCACTGTGGAGGAAATCGTCGGATTTGCAAGGACGATGAGGAGTAAGGCTGCAAAAGTACAGCACAGCCTTTCGTACTGTATTGACACTTGTGGGACCGGAGGTGACGGAGCTGGAACATTCAATATTTCGACTGCAGCTGCTATCGTAGCGGCAGCCGCGGGGGCAAAAATCGCAAAGCACGGGAACAGAGCCATGTCCGGAAGAAGCGGGAGCGCTGATGTATTGGAAGCGTTGGGGGTCAATATCGCATTGGACCCATCCCAGGTCGGAGAGTGTATGGAGAAGGTAGGTGTGGGATTTATGTTTGCACAGCTTTTCCATCAATCCATGAAGCATGCGGCAGGTGTCAGGAAAGAGCTGGGGATAAAAACTGTTTTCAATATACTAGGACCCCTTACTAATCCGGCTGATGCAAAGGGGCAGCTCCTGGGCGTATATGACGAAGGTATGGTGTACTCCATGGCGGAAGCGCTCAGACAGCTTGGAGCCGAACGCGCACTTGTAGTACATGGCGGAGACGGACTTGATGAAATAACTATTACAGGTCGGACGAAAGTCGCTGAACTGAAGGAAGACAGCATTACAGAGTATTACATTGAACCGGCTGACTTTGGCATAGCACAGTCGGACCTGAAGGATATCGCGGGTGGTGATGCGTCACACAATGCCGGAATAATATCTTCTGTCCTGGCCGGTGAAAAGGGCGCTCACCGTGATATAGTGATAATTAATGCAGCAGCAGCCATATATGTGGCAAAGCTGGCGGCAGACCTCAAGGAAGGAACGTTGATAGCGGCCGATATGATAGATTCAGGAAGGGCTGCGTTAAAGCTGAAGGAACTGGCCGTATTTACGAATGTGATCGGCAGGAAAGGGGAGGTACCGGCATGATCCTCGATGACATAATAAAGAAGAAAAGAGAAAGACTGCGGTATGAAATGCAGCAGATTTCGATCGAAGGCTGGAAGCAGAAGATAAAAGGTGGAGGTCTGCATAAACCGCTGGATTTTTCAGGGGCTTTGAAAAAAGCGGACGGACTGGCAATTATTGCGGAGGTAAAGAAAGCATCACCATCAGCCGGTGTTATTTGTGATGAGTTTGATGCCGCAGGTATCGCCAGGGAATATGTGAATTCAGGAGTACAGGCTGTATCTGTACTGACCGAGAAGGACTTTTTTCATGGTGATGAAAGCTGCCTGGTAAAGGTCAGACAGTCCGTTCCCGTACCGGTATTGCGCAAGGACTTCATTATTGACCTTTGGCAGATATATCAGTCAAGATATCTCGGAGCTGATGCAATATTGCTTATCGTTTCCGTGCTTTCTGATGAAATGCTGAAAAAAATGATGATCGTATCGGGTATACTAGGCATGCAGTGCCTCGTCGAAGTGCACAATGAGGAGGAATTGGAACGCGCTATAGCCGCCGGAGCCAGAATGATCGGTATCAACAACAGGGATCTCAGGACCTTCGAAGTCGACCTTGGAACTACGGAAAGGTTAATAAGCAGTATTCCCAATGACATTACAGTTGTCAGTGAAAGCGGTATAAAAACAGCTGAGGACATGGGATATCTGCGGAGTATTGGTGCAGATGCCGTTCTGATCGGTGAAACACTGATGAGGTCAGGGACCGTCCGGGACACAGTAAAAGAGCTGCGGAGCTGTATATGACAAAAGTAAAAATATGTGGGATTACAAGCAGCAGAGAGATAGAGTTTCTTAATAAATACATGCCCGATTACATCGGATTCGTTTTTGCCGAAAGCAGGCGGCAGGTAACTCCGGATCGGGCTGCAAGCCTTGCAGCGGTATTGAACAAAAAGGTGAAACGGGTAGGAGTATTTGTGAATGCCGACCTCAAATATGTCGCAGAGACGACAAAGACAGCGGGACTTGATGTTTTGCAGCTGCATGGAGAGGAAGACTCACGATATATAAGTCAGATCCGTTCAATGGTGAGATCCGGTACAGAAATATGGAAGGCGTTTCGCATAGGCCCCGGACATCTGCTGGATAAATCGCTTACCTCCTCCCTTGGCGCCGACAGGATATTGCTTGATACTTTTGCAGCCGCCAGTCCGGGCGGTACCGGAAAATGCTTCGACTGGGGCCTTGTATCAGGACTGGATGTTGGACGGCCACTGGTTTTGGCCGGTGGTCTGTCTGCAGATAATATCAGAGACGCGATAGGCATGTTATCTCCCTTTGCAGTGGATACGAGCAGCGGTGTTGAGGAAAACGGTGAAAAAAGCGAAGGGCTAGTCAAGGAATTTATCAAAGCTGTAAGGATATGAAAAAGACTGCTCAAACGGGCAGTCTTTTTAAATATTTTTTGTATAATTGTTTTCATATTGTTAACATTTTTAATATTGTTGGCTGATATTCCAAAATGGTATTATTATGATAAGGTCAGCCTTACTGATAATTATGGTCTGACATTGTCACACTGAAACGGAATGGGGGGAAGACATTATGAACAGCAAGAGCAAGGTGCTTGTAATCGATGATGATATAAATATCTGCGAACTGATCAGGCTTTACCTTGAGAAGGAAGGCTATGAAGTCCTGACGGTTTATAACGGCAGGAGCGGACTCGATGCCTTTGGAGAGTCGGCCCCCCATATAGTCATCCTCGACATTATGCTGCCCGGGATCGACGGTTGGCAGGTATGCAGGGAAATCAGGAAGGTCAGCAATATACCGATCATTATGCTCACTGCCAAGGGGGAGACCTTTGACAAGGTGCTGGGCCTGGAATTGGGCGCTGATGATTATATGGTCAAGCCCTTTGAGCCCAAGGAGCTCGTTGCAAGAGTGAAGGCTGTGCTCAGAAGGTATGAGCGCAAGGAGTTCGATGTCCGGGAGATAGTTTTTCCAAATCTCGTCATTAATAAGACGACATATGTGGTCAAATTGAACGGCAGAGACCTGGAGCTTCCTCCAAAGGAGCTGGAACTGTTGTATTTTCTGGCCTCCAACCCGAACAAGGTATTTACGAGAGAGCAGCTCCTGGAGCATGTGTGGGGGTTTGACTTTTATGGGGACAGCAGGACTGTCGATGTCCATATAAAAAGACTGAGGGAGAAGATAGACATCCCAGATCAGGTATGGCAGCTGAAAACAGTGTGGGGAGTAGGCTATAAGTTCGAGGTAAAATAATGTTCAAAACGATATTCAGCAAGCTCATTGCCATATTTTTGCTCATATTGACCGTTGCCTTTGCAATAGCTGGTGTGATGCTGAACTTTTTCCTTGATGACTACGTAACGGAGGAAAAGGCCAATACGCTGGAGGTTGCAGCTGCATGGGTGAACAGGGTGTTTGAAAACTACCTGGACCTGCTGGATGTGAACGACTATGTCAATGTTGCAGCCTCGGAGCTGCTGTTGAGGGATTCCCTTGTCAATTACGGCAATTATTTTGAGTCGTATATATGGATAGTGAGCCAGGACGGCTATCTGTTCCGTTCAAACTGGGACATGCCACAGCTCATTGCAGACAAGTATACAGATGAAACAGGATATATCAAGGTACAGGACAACAACCTGCCAAAGCTGGTCCAGTCGGAAACGACCATCAGGACCGTGGGCGATTTCGGAGGATTTTTCAAGGAACCGTACTTCAATGAGCATGGAAACATATGGCTGACGGTGGCCCGGTCATTTAAATATAAAGGGAGCAATGGAAATGACACCATGGTCATCATCTATATCCACACTCCGGTGGAGGAAGTCATGGCAGTACGCAAGAAGCTGCTTATGTACTTTGCTGTTTCCGGAGCAATTGCCATGGCTGCCGCAGTGATTCTGATCTATTTCTTTTCAGGCAAACTGTCAAATCCGCTGAAGCAGATTAAATATGCTGCTTCCAGGATCTCAAACGGAGAATTCGACAAAAGGGTGAACATAAAGTCAAGGGATGAGGTGGGGGAGCTGGCAAAAGCCTTCAATCAAATGGCTGCTGCGCTTCAGAATATTGAAGAGATGCGCAGGGGCTTCATTGCAAATGTCTCTCATGAGCTGAGAACACCTATGACATCAATCAGAGGCTTTATAGAAGGCATCCTCGATGGCACGATACCCGTTGAGAAGCAGAATCATTACCTGACGATTGTCAGGGATGAGACAAACAGACTCAACCGGCTGGTCAATGATCTGCTAGATCTGGCCAGGATGGAGGCCGGGGAGACAAAGCTCAATCCGACTGTTTTTGATATCAATGAATTACTTCGCAGATCCGTCATTAAGCTCGAAGCACTGCTTCTTGAGAAGGAGCTTGCCGTAGATGCGGATTTTGAGGAGGATTACATGCCGGTAAAGGCTGATCAGGATGCAATAGAACGAGTGGTTTACAATTTGATGCACAACGCAATAAAATTTACGCCTGCCGGCGGCAAGATAAGCCTGACAACAAAGAAGTGCAAGGATTTGACAGAAGTGACAGTAAGAGATACCGGCATCGGGATCGAGCCGGATGAGCTGGATATGATATGGGACAGATTTTACAAATCCGACAAGTCAAGAAGCCGGGACAAGACAGGCACAGGCCTGGGTCTTGCCATCGCAAGGAATATAATCAATGAACATGGGCAGACCATCCGGGCTGAAAGCAAGCCGGGAGAAGGAACCGCCTTTGTTTTCACACTCGCCTGCACAGGCAGGGAAACTGATGAGCTTGTGAAATCGGAAGCGCATGAATAATGTTAACAGATTATTCATAGATTTTTCAAATAGCAGCTTTACAATATGGGTATAAGATAAATGAGCAAACTTACACATAATGCTTTCAGGGAGGTTATATATATGGATGAGTTCAATAAGGAAACAAATAATTTGAATAATAATCAATTCGGTGATTCTATAAATAGTGATTTTGGCACAATATCTCAAGAAGTGCCGCAGGCAGTGGAATCTGAGGAGGCAGGCACCACACAGACTGAAGCTGCTATTGGAAGCAAGGATGCAGAAATGGATGCAGAGCTACAGCCCCAGCAGACACAGCCACAGCAGACACAGCAGCAGTATACTCAGCCCCAGCAGACAGTCCGGTTCTCCGAACCACAGCAGCCGAAGAACCAGCCTTACTATACGGAAAATGTCAAGAAGGCAAAGCAGAGGAAAATAGGCGCCGGTCATCTGATCCTTGTATCAGTTTTAAGTTCACTGTTAGGAGCAGGAATCATGCTGGCGGCTTCAGTCTATATTGCACCGGCTATCAGTACCGAAGCAGGGAAAATACTGGGGACGCCGGACGATGCCGCACAGACTTCGGTTGGTGATAACGGCATCTATAAAAAAGTGGAGATAACTCAGTCTTCATCTCCGGTAGAGGAAATAGCAGAGAAGGTAGGACCTTCGATAGTCGGTATCCAGATCACTGTGCCTGCCAGAAGCAATTACGGCTTCTTCTTTGATCTTGAGCAAAACGGCGTTGGATACGGCTCGGGAATAATCATAAGAAAGGACGGCTATATACTGACCAACAACCACGTTATAGAAGGTGCAGTGTCAAGCCAGATGTCAAATAAGCTTATTGACGGTGCGAAGATCGAAGTGGTTCTGCCCGGTGATAAAAACAAGCTGTATGAGGCGAAAATCGTCGGAAGAGACTCGAAGACAGATATAGCTGTACTGAAAATCGAAATGGATAATTTACCGGCAGCTGAACTCGGTGATTCCGATTTGGTCAAAACCGGCGAATTGGCAGTTGCCATCGGCAATCCCGGAGGCATGGATTACATGGGCTCGGTTACCGCCGGTATTATAAGCGGGATAAACAGATCTATTGTAATGGACAATGGACAGGAATTGAAGCTGTTACAGACCGATGCGGCCATCAACCCCGGCAACAGCGGCGGCGCGCTTGTGAACTCGCAAGGACAGGTAATCGGCGTCAATACGATCAAGATAGCGGCCACAGACGTGGAGGGGATAGGCTTTGCAATACCGATCAACAAGGCTAATGAAATCGCGGAGAGCCTGATAGAACACAAATATGTCAAGGATAGGCCGTATATTGGTGTAGTAATAGATAACACCTTTACAAAGGAAGAAGCGGAAAGACTTAAGGTGCCTAACGGACTTCTCGTATATGAAGTACAGGCGCTGAGCGCAGCGTATAAGGCGGGCATCCATACAGGAGATATCATAACTGGATTTGACGGTAAAAAAATTACTGAATTCAATGACCTGGAAACCCAGAAAAATACGCATAAGCCTGGCGACAAGGTCATGGTCGAGGTATACCGGGATGGCGAGACGCTCATGCTTGAGATGACACTGGGTGAAGAAAAAAATATAGACTAGACCTTTCAGTAAAAAGGCAGGGGGACGGTTCATGTGCTTCAAGGAAGCACATGAACCGTCCCCCTGCCTTTTTTGCATAATCTGGGGCATATACAAATAGTATAGTACAGATATATCTAATCTTGTCTATGCGGGGTACCAAAAATGAAGCTGTATGTTTTCAATTATCGTAGGTTAATTGCCTATTTGCTGATGCTGACATCCCTGATTATTATTGTATCTGTACTGGGCTCACCTACAGCGGGCGGTATCGGGGTTTTTTCTACACAGCGCAAGATACCTATATATTCGGTCGATACTGAGGAGAAGCTGGCGGCTATCACCTTTGACTGCGCCTGGGGGGCGGACGATATACCTCAGATATTGGATACTCTGAAGGCGGCTGACATTAAGGCCACATTTTTTATGGTAGGCCAGTGGGCGGAGAAGAATCCTGAAATGGTGAAGCTGATGGCACAGGAGGGTCATGATACAGCAAACCATTCATATTCTCATTTAAGAATGGGCGGCCTGGATGGGGGTAAAGCCAACTCAGAAATAAAAAAATGCGGAGAGATTATAGAGAAGCTGACCGGCTCAAAGTGTGAGCTTTTCAGAGCACCGTATGGGGACTACAGTAATGTCCTGCTGTCAGAAGCCAAGCAGCTGGGCTACTATACGATCCAATGGGATGTTGATTCTCTGGATTGGAAGCCGGGAATAAGCAAGGAGGAGATATTACAGCGAATTGAAGCTAAAATAAAGCCCGGCTCTATTATATTGTTTCACAATGACACGCCCCACACAGCAAAGCTGCTTCCTGAGATCATTTCGAAGCTGGATGCGCAAGGCTACCGTTTTGTACCGATATCAGAACTCATTATCCGTGAAAAATACTATATAGACAACGAGGGACGCCAGAGAACCAGCTTGCCTGAAAGCCAAATAAAAAAAGAGTGAGAAATAGATCATTAGCAGCTGCAAAAGAGCACATAAAAAAAATTGAAAAGCACATCATAGAATAGAATCACCAATTTTGACAAATGGGGTTGAAAAAATGCTTATTGCATGTATCCTGGGCAGTGAAGGCAAGTTGCAAACAGCTAGCATCATCAGTTCTATGCTTGCGTCAAAAGGTGAAAAAGTAAGCGTCATTGACCCTGCAGGCATGCCCGGGCTGGATAGCAGAAGAATAACAGCCTATATAAGCGAGCTGGAAAAGAATAATGTAGATATGCTGATACTGAAAATGGACATTCTGGATATAGATAAGTACATTTCTGACGAACTGCGCTTTGATATTCTGATATATACCGACAAATCCAATGATATCTCACTCATAGAGAAAAATGAATACACAACCAGACTTGAAAAAGTCTTTTCCCTGATCGACGACAAAGGTGTAGCTATTGTTAATGTGGATGACAGCGAAATTATTAAGCTTCTGAACAGCAGAAGGCATAGGGTCATTACCTATGGCTTCAATACTAAAGCAAGCATAACGACCTCAAGCATAGGGGATACGGTTTTCAAGGACGGCTTTATCTGCTGCCTGCAGAGATCAATTTCCACCCGGGGCGGAAAGGTCATAGAGCCCCAGGAATACAAGATACACCTTGACGCGGGCGAGCTCGACAGCCACAATCTGCTGGCGGCGGCTTCCTTTGCTATTGTTAATGGTATCGACCTTAATAGTCTGAACGAAAACCGTACAATATGATGGAATACCAAAATTTGAAATCAGGGATTTGCAAGTCGAAAAATATGTAATATAATATAACATAGTAGCCAAAATACGTGACTGGACTTGTATATAAAATCAGTTTATTTTATATAGATATGGGACGCTGATGTATGGAGTACTTTTTTATTCTAAAACATGCCATTCTCGAATAAACATACATTAGAAAAATGCGAAAAAATACAGATGAACCTTGAGAGGAGAGTGGG
>JAEZCA010000071.1 GCA_023412665.1 Bacillota bacterium | reverse complement strand
CCGGGGCGCCGGTTGGCTGGCCAGGTGTGGCAGTAGGCTTTGCGGTCGTGGGCGCGGCTTGCGTTGGGCCCGAGGTGGCTGACGGTGCTGGTGTGTTGACGGATGAGGTTGGAGCAGCCTGGCAGGCTGCAAGCAGCAGCGCCAGCACGGCAGGTAGTATTTTGTTTTTCATCACGGGCCTCCAGGGAGCAGTGAAGCGGTGCTTAAATTCTACAACAAAACGCGGGATGCCAACCCGCGTTTTGTTGTGGAAGGCACTTCGATTACTGGAGCGTTACGCCGCAGATCGTGACTACCGAAGTATTGGCCTGATCCGCCGGGCAGACGGCATAGCCGTGGCTCTGCCCAGCCAGCGGAGCGAGCATGCGCAGGGTGAGGTAGATAGGCGAAACGCCGCACACGTTATTGGTGTCTTGCACGCGCTCGATTGCGCCATAAAAGCTCTCGGCATCTCCAGCGCACATGGCGCGGATCAATTCATCATCCGCGTCTTTGAGCACCACCAGCTTGCCGGGGTCCACCGGCTCGCCGCCAAACGCTGGGCCGATGTGCGCCAGGTCTCCGGCGGCAACCACGATTGCCTTGCGCCCCGCGCTCGCCTCGCGCAGCACTTCCAGCACCCGGTCCCAATCCACGGTGTTTTCCAGTTCGGAGCCATTTGGACCCAGCGAGCCGGTGAGGATGGGCACCAGCGCAATCGGTTCGCCGCCGCGCATGTGGTGCAGCCAAACCGCCGCCAGCTCAATCGAATGCTCGCGGCGGTGGTGCAGCTCACCCGCGTAGGCGATCGGCCCAACCACCTCGGCCAGCCGGTCAATAATCTCCAGGTCGGTTGGCAGAATCCCAAAGGGCGTAGCGTAGTTCTGGCGGGTGAGCGAGATGGGGTAGCCTTCGGAAAAATGATCGGTTCCAAAAATAATGGCAAGGTCAGCTTCGCGCACGGCTCCGGCAGATGCGCCCCACACCTGGGCATAGACCGGTCCGCCACGCTGGTAATCAATGTGCGGGCTGACAATCCCGCGCACGCCGCCGACCGGCTGCACGCTGCCATTCAGACCCTCGTAGTAGTTTTGCAGGGTTGCTTTCAGCTCCTCGGGATCCTCTGGGTAGGCATGCCCGGCGCTGGCGGGCGGGCGGAAAGGTGCGGCGCGAAACTGTTTTTGCGCCTCCAACCGGGCCTGGGCGGAGCGTTCGTTTTCGAGCAGCAGCGCATCGTCCAGCGCATCGACCAGTTCGTCGATCCGCTCTGGAGAGAGAAACACCCCGTAGCGCAGCGCCATCGCACCGCGCAGGCTGGCCCGGTTGCGCGTGCCGTCACACAGCGCCAGCAGAGGTACCATCGGCTGGGGCACCAGCAGATTCTTTTCTGTCAGCTCCAGCGGATCGCGCAAGTAGAGATAGGTAGCGCCCTCGTACTCGATGGCCTGGGCGTCGATCAGGCGCAGTTTGGGAGTGTCAGTTTCGGACATTCAACCTCCTGTTCGACCCATTGTACACGATCTGATCGCAACGCCTCACCCCCAAGCAGCTTGGCTGCGTCCCTCTCCATTTCTTACTTTTCCACTCTCGGGGCCAGCCAGAGCGCGCGGTCCTGATCGGAGACACCATTGGCGAGCACGGTCAGGATGAGGCGAACGTCTTTTCCTGCCAGGTTGCTCAGGTCTACGTCCACCTGTTGGAACTTCTCGTCGTACACTTCAGACCAGGTGGCAAGTGTTTTGATTTCCTCACTGCCGATTTGATATTCGAGCATGAACTTTACATTGCAGTTCGTGGCGCCGCGGGCACAGCCAATCGCCGCGCGGAAATGCGCGCCGCTTTCAATGCGCAGGGCCGGGTAGAAGCCGCGGATCACGCCGTCGGTGATCATCTGCGGGTGCATGTAGAGCGCGGGCTCGTCATCCACGTAACCCGATTCCAGCGTGGGCTTATCGACCTTCATCACAAAGCCGCGGCTGTCGTTCTCTGCGCTGGGGCAGGCCAGCTGCCCGGCAGACGATTGCCATCCGGCGGAGCAGTAATTGTCGACCATGTTGTACGGCAGCCCAACCTGCGCGCCTTTGACGCGAATATCAACATAGAAGTTCGCGCCGGTATTGCCAAGGCCAAACAACAGACCGCCCGCGTCGCGGAGCTTCCAGTTACCGCGGTAGCTGCCATCGGTGCTGGGGGCCTTCATCGGGATCGAGATATCGATTACTTGACCGGGGGCAACCGAGCCGGGCAGATCCATGACCGTGGCAGCGCCCAGCGAATCGCCGGAGATAAATACCACGTCGTACGAAGTGGTCCAGATGCACGCGCCAGTGTTTTTAATCCGCCATGTTTTGGTAAAGCTTGTTCCAGGGGCAAGCTGCGTACCATCGGGGATGGTGACGTCCGCTTCAAACTTGGCCAGGTTGCAGGCCAGCGCGGTCGGCGTGATGGTTGGCGGGCGATTGGTGGCGGTTGCCGTGGGCGGCACGAGCGTAGCGGTCGCGGGAACCAGCGTGGCGGTAGGCGGCACAAGCGTTGCCGTAGGCGCAGCCGCCGTTGCGGTAGCGGGAAGCGTTGCGGTTGGGGGCTCGGGCGTGGCGGTGACCACAATTACCTGCGGGGTCTGCGATGCCGCAGCAACCTGAGTTTGCAGCCGGTCGATTTCCTGCTGCATAGCGGCGGCAGTGGCGGTCGCCTGCACAGCCTGCACGATCTGGGCCTGCTGGGTAGCAGCCTGCGCTGCCGGGTCACCGCCAGTTTGCGGCAGTGGCGGGGTGCACGCGGCGAGAAGGGCCGCCGCGAAGATAATAAGGATTATAAATAGGGCAACGTTCTTGTGCATGGTGCCGTCTCCTGATGGCGTGTGGTTGGCTGTAGTTTTCCACCATTAAGACGAACATGCACGATTGTTAGTTCCAAAAAAGGGTAGCGCTTAACCGGGATTTGGTCCTGGGAAACTGTCCAGCGGCATGATCGTTTCGGGGTTTGTCTCGATGATCTCGGCTTGCAGCGCGCCGCGCGAAAGCTCGCGCAGGGCGGCCTGGAATTCCTCAAAGTGCCAGGTTGCAAACCGCACGGTGAGCGTAACGTCCGCGCCGAAATCCTGGTCCAAAATCTGGCCGTGGTGAGCCTCTACCAGCAGCCGCACGCGCTCAAACAGGCTGTACTCGCAAGCCAGCATGGCAGTGTGGGTAGGGATTTTCTCGGCGCGGGGCAGCACCTCGAGCACCGCTTTGACCGCGTCGGTATAGGCGTGCACCAGCCCGCCCGTGCCCAGCTTTGTACCGCCAAAATAGCGCGTGACCACTACCACCACGTCACCCAGTCCCGAGCCTTGCAGCACCGTCAGCGCGGGTCGGCCCGCCGTGCCCGAAGGCTCG
>JAEZCA010000067.1 GCA_023412665.1 Bacillota bacterium | reverse complement strand
CCCTACTGCTACCCTTAATTGAAAATTCATCCACTTAGACGCCCTACTGCTGCCCTTAATTGAAAATTCATCCACCTAGCCGCCCTACTGCTGCCCCTAATTGAAAATTCATCCACTTAGACGCCCTACTGCTGCCCTTAATCGAAAATTCATCCATCTTGACACCCTACTACTGCCCTTGATTGAAAACTGTCCATGTGAAAGCTATAAAAAGCCCATAAAAATTATCTGGCCATGCTTCTTCTGCATGCTCACAAAACAAAGAAACGCTCCTGTTTGTTCCTGTAGGAGCGTTTCTGAGTAACTCTTCTAATAGCTTTATGCAGTTTATTATATCAATTCAGGTTGCATCTTCGTACTAGCTATCTTCTGGCTGCACCTTAGCATCCGAGCCTATACCTGGTTTTTTTCAGGTGGCATCTTCTCGCAAACAGCCGCCTCTATTTCCCACAGGACAGACAATCAGAAGCTCAGCAGCGATACCTTCAGGACACCGTCTATCTTTCTGATCTCATCCAATGTCTCATTGCTCACTTCCTGGTCTACGCTTACAAAGGACACTGCCTTCTCACCCTTCTTATTCCTGCTCCACTGCATCGCTGCAATATTTACACCAGCAGCTCCAAGGATCGTGCCGATACGTCCTATTATACCGGGTTTGTCAATGTTCTGAATCGCTACGATATACGGTGTCGGCTCGAAATCAAGCTTGTATCCGAAGAAATCCACTATCCTCATTTCCTCTTTTGCGAAAATCGTTCCGGATACACTCTGTGTGCCCTTTTTAGTGGTAAACTTCACTGTGATAAGGTTGGTATATTTATCAAGGTGCGACCTTTTGCTTTCAACCATTTCTATTCCCATGTTGTGAAGCATCAGCTCGGCATTTACATAATTGACCTTTTCTTTTATTATCGGGTCGAGGAAGCCTTTGAGCACTGACAGTGAAAATACCTTGGTTTCCTTGTCCGCCAGATCACCGCTGTAAACGACCTCGATCTTCTGGACAGTTTCCTTCTCACTTTGATAATAGATCTTGCCAAGCATTTCAGCAAGTGTAATATAGGGTCTGAGACCATTCAAATCAGCCTGCATCGGAGGCATGTTGACAGCCGCCACCATTTCACCCTCCAGTGCAGCAGCCACCAGCTGTGTCACAGCAGTTCCTACATTATAATTAGCTTCCTCTGTGGAAGCTCCAAGATGCGGTGTAACTATCACGTTATCGAGCGCGAGCAGATCATTTCTATATGTCTGATCTTCAGGCTTTTTATCATAGCCTGGCTCCGGATCCAGTACGTCTATTGCAGCACCGTTTACCTTGCCTTCCCTTAATGCGGTGTAAAGAGCCTTTTCGTTGACGAGTCCGCCTCTTGCGGCATTAACTATGCGGACACCATTTTTGCAGATGCTCAGTTCCTTTTCTCCAATCATGCCGTAGGTCTCGGAAGTCTTCGGTGTATGCATCGTTATCAGATCAGCTTGAACCAGCAGGTCTTCAAGCTTTTCACACTTTTCAACGCCATATTTTTTAAACTTTTCATCCGTGATGTACGGGTCATATGCAACTGCCCTCATACCACATCCCTTGAGCTTTGTAGCAACTATCGACCCTATCCTTCCAAGGCCGATGATACCCACGGTCTTGCCTTCCAATTCGTTGCCAAGAAACAGGTTTCTCCTGAAGTCTCCGCGCCTTGCGGCCGCGTTTGCCTGGGGTATATTTCTGAACAGGCAGAATGCATGGCCGATCGCCAGCTCTGCAGCTGCCATGATGTTGCTTTCAGGTGTATTGACGACGATTATTCCTTTGTTGGTGCAGGCAGGCACATCTATATTATCAATACCATTTCCAGCCCTTCCTGCCACTTTCAGATTCTTACCCTTTTCGATCAGTTCTGCGTTGACCTTCGTAACGCTTCTGACAATGATAGCATCATAATCATTTATTATATCCAGCAGTTCACCGTGAGAAATACCAAACTTTGTATCTACTTCAAAGCCCTTGTCCTTGAGATATTGTATACCTTCATCTGCGATTCTTTCAGTTACTATTATCTTCATTAAAAAGACCTCCTCAAATATTTGCTATTTTTTATGTTCTGGCTATATTGCAAGCCTGTCGATGAGTCCGAGCAGCACGTGTATTTCTTCCATAGTGGCGTCGGCCATATGGGCTATTCTGAAGGTTACCTCCTTCAGGTCGCCATAGCCGTTTGATATCATATATCCATTTTCTCCGAGCTTCTTGTTAAGGTCGCTTACGCTGATGCCCTTTGTGTTTTTGACAGTCGTCAGTGTGACCGATGCATATTTTTCTTCCGGGAACAACGCATAATTTTCCTTTGCCCATGCCCTGACGGTCTTTGCCATTTCCAGATGACGGGCGAACCTGTTTTCCAAGCCCTCCTCGAAGATCCTGTCAAGCTGGTAGTCCAGAGCGAACATGTGTGAAAGTGACGGCGTTGATGGATATTGGTGATCTTTCTTTATTACATAATTATATAGTTCGAGCAGGTCCAGGTAGGTTCCCCTGAACTGTACCTTGGCCGCCGCAGCCACAGCCTTCTCAGAGATTGAGCAGATTGCCATTCCGGGGGGCAGTCCAAGGCATTTCTGTGTGGATGTTATGCAAATATCTACGCCAAGCCTGTCAGTCTCGATCTTTGTTCCGCCCATTGAGCTGACAGTGTCCATGCACCATATTACTTCCGGGTATTTCTTCATGACCTCGGCTATCTCTTCAACCGGATTCATTATACCAGTGGAGGTTTCGTTGTGGGTTATGGTTATCAGATCGTATTTTCCCGTTGAAAGCGCCTGGTCGACCATTTCAGGTGTTGTCGGTTTTCCCGGTTCCGACTGGATCAGGTCTGCCGGCACACCATTTGATGTGGCCATTTTATACCACCTGTCTCCAAAAGCTCCTACTGAAAAAACAGCTGCCCTCTTGTTAGTACAACTGCGTACAGCGCCTTCCATAAGTCCGCTTCCCGACGAAGTCGAAAGCAGTATGGTGTTCTTCGTGTACATCAGCCTCTGAAGCTTCTCCGAAATCCCTCTTTGAAGTGCGGACGCGTCCTTGGTCCTGTGGCCGATCATTGGCGAAGCCATTTTTTGAAGGACATCGTCCCGAACCTCTACCGGTCCCGGTATGAATAGTTTTTTATGCATATCCTTTCCTCCCAACTATAATAAAAGATCAAATCTTTGTTAAGACCTGACCTTTATACATGCAAATAACATGCTATCCTTTACTCTGTCCTTTTGCCTGAGAGATTAAGCTTTTTGAGCCTTGCCCCTTCGGCGCCGTCATGGTCTCTCCAGAGATCCGTCCTGACAAGGTCGCATTTGCTTCCTCGCCCATCATCCGACTATATTCAGTTGTTGCCTGATCATTCAATAGTATACGTAAAAGTGCCGGCAATTAATTAAACTTAATTATAAATAAGGCCTGTAACAATGTCAAGGACGAATAAAAATTTTTTATTCACCATTATTGTCCTTTATTTATTATGAAATCCTCCATTTGATTTTCTTTTTTGTAAAATCTTGCATACATGATTGTTATCTGATAATATTATCATACTTATTATGTAAAACATAATTTATTAAGGAGGATTTGTAATGAAATTTTTGAAGGGTCAATTAAAGGGTTTTTTAGCAGGTATTATGGCAGCCTTGCTGTTAGGCACAACAGCTCTTGCCGCGGGTGATTATGCTCTGTCATTGTTCGAAGTTAAAGTCGTGTTTAACGGCCAGGAAAAAAAGCCAAGCGATAAACCGTTCATGTATAATAACGGCCAGGCATACGTTCCGGCATCATTGATTTACAACGGTACTACATATGTCCCCCTCAGATTTTTCTCAGAAGTAGTCGGACTGCCCGTCTCGTACGTTGGAAAGGAAAAGACTATTTATATCGGCGAGAAAAAGGAGGGTGCTGTTCAAACAGGTTATCTGACTGATATTATGGGGCCTTATTATATTGAAAGCAATTACAAGATCTTCAATGTAAACAAAGAAATGAAAATGGCCGGCAAGACCTATACAAAGGGATTACAGCTGCAGAATTTAAGCTTCTACCTGAGCGATACCAAGTATACGAATTTTTCATATAATCTGGAAGGTAAATACAAATCATTAAACGGCATCCTTGGCCTGGATGACAATTCAAATACATCAAATGCCGTTATTGAATTCTATGGCGATGGTGAATTGATCAAGAAATACGATCTTGCACAGGGCAGCCTTCCACAGGACCTTGAACTTGATATCACAGGTGTTGTCAAGTTTGACGTGAAGTTTACCACTAACTATATTCAGGACAATATGTGGTGCAAAATAAATCTGGCTGATCTTAAGATAGAATAATGCCCAGGGGCTTGCTGCATGTCTTGATCAGAAGAGAATAAAATATCAGCGGCTTTCTATGAAATATTGTCAATCAGCAAATTAAATCATAATATTTTCTAAATAAAATTTAGGGGGATGGTTCAAAACGTGAGAACCGTCCCCCTTCATATTATACAAAGCCGCGCATCAGGTCTTCGAAGGTGTCGCGCCTGCGGATGAGCCGCGGGCTGCCGTCCAGGCCGATGAGGACCTCGGCAGGTCTCAAGCGGTTGTTATAGTTGGATGCCATGGAATAACCGTAGGCTCCTGCATCCATCATACCTATCAGATCGCCTTCCTTGGCTTCGGGTAGCTCTCTGTCCTTAGCCAGTATGTCTCCCGTTTCGCAGATATTGCCGACAACAGTGGCAGGTGATGTTTTCTCAGACTTAATTATGCTGTCGTTCCTATAAAGCTCAATATCGTGGTGGGAGTCGTACATAGCGGGCCGTATAAGAACATTGAAGCCTATATCTGTCCCAATATATTTCTTGTTTCCGTTATTTTTTACGGAGTGCACAGTGCCGAGCAGCACACAGCTCTCTGCAACAACATAGCGTCCGGGCTCCATCTTGATCCTGATACTTTTTCCGTACTTTGCCATCCAGCTTTCGAATACCTCTGTGAGCTTCCGGCCCGTTTCTGCCAAATTGAGCCTTTCCTGGCCCTCCTGCTTGTGATACGGGATACCGAAGCCGCCTCCCATATCCACAAATTCAAGCTCCTTGAACTGTGACGCGATGGCAAGCAGCGATTTTACGCTCTCTATATATGGTGTCGCTTCCATGAAAAGCGAGCCGATGTGCTGATTGATGCCGACCAGTTTCAGATTGTATTCCTGCAGGATCGCCTTGACTTCATCGATCAATTCGATATTGACGCCGAATTTGGTGTTTTTGCCGGCTGTAACTACCTTTTCATGATGGCCTGCACCAACTCCCGGATTGAAACGCACAACAGCCTTTCCTCCCGGGTTCAGCCTTCCATACTGTCTGAGCTGTGACAGCGAGTCGCAGCTGACGAGTACTCCCCTGTCGATGGCGAACTGCATTTCCTCCGCTGATACATTGTTTGCTACGAACAGCATCTCCTCAGGCTTGTAGCCTGCCGCAAGCAGTATATGGATCTCGCCGGGGGACATGGCATCGGCATGAAGTCCCTCTTCCCTGGCAATTTTCAAAAGCTCCAGGTTTGAGTTGGCCTTTATTGAATAATTGGACTTGAAACCGGGATACTGGACCAATCCCGCCATATCTCTGCACCTCTGCCTTAGTATAGCCTCGTTGTAGACATACAGCGGACTGCCGTATTCCTTGAGCAATTCGGACGGCTTGCTGTTTCCGAAAAAGTTCGTTTGTTCAGTATAAAAGTTTGCCATACAGTTTCCTCCATTGTCTATATATATTTCATCCGCTTGCAGTGAATTATCCGAACTACTCCTGCTGCGCTTCTCAACCGGGTGTTAAAACGAGGCGGGAGATATGCTCACATCGTTTTCTTTCCATTGATCGAAAGAAAATATCCGAAAGGCAAATCGGTACCCGTCACCAAGCGTTTTTCAGTCCGAGGGCTGAAAATACGTATAGAGCTGGGGCGGGGGGCCCATCTATCGCCTCATTATATGGTATGCTTTAACCCAATCAGAGTAATCTCATTTTTAAGAGAATCTCTGATTACGTCAATCAGATTGCGGTTCCGTGAGTAAAGGGCTGTCGAATCTCCGGAAGCCTTGAGCTCGCCTGTCAGCACATGCGTTGTGTCTGATATCAGCCTTAACTGCCCAGGCTGCTTCTCGTTTCTGTAAACCGTTGCCCCCTCCATATGAAACCCTTCTGATGTTATTATTACTACCTTCAGTCCATCTGCGCAGGCCCTGGACAATTCTGCCGCCACATTTTCCAGTTCAGCGGGAGAGGTTGAGATGTATATACGCTCTTTTGCCTTGGTGATTATGTGGCTCATCTTGTTTATGATATTATCTCTGCCTGTAACGGTATAATAGGGCTCTTGAGTCTCTTCCCGTACCGGTGCGTTTTTTTCTATGAAATCGAAGGCCTCCTCCTGCCTGCGTCTGAGGTTGAAGGTCAGTTCTGCGGCAGGCACGGCAGAATATTTGGATGTATCTCCGTCGATGCGTAATGCTCCGCCCTTGTCGACCAGCCCGGCCAGCGCCAGATATGCATTGGACCTAGGAATACCGGAGAGCTTTGACGCCTCATACCCCGTCAGCGCGCCTTCCTTGCCGAGGGTTATATACAGCATAGCTTCATGCCTTGTGAAACCTGCTTTCATCAGGCAATCAAGTAAATCCATAGATCCGCCTTCCATATGGTAGAATAATATTGCATTTCATGTAGTGGTATTAATTAGTACCACTATACCTCGGGTGAAAAAAAATGTCAATAGCCTTTGACATTTTTTATTACGGCTCTTCTCCCGGCTGAACAGGCTTCTTATTATCTTCGCCGGTGTTTTTTGCATCAGCACCGGTTGGTTTGTTTGCCGGTTTTCCTGCTGTCTTTTTATCGGTAGCCGGTTTTGATGAAGGATTGCTGCCGGCGCTCGTATTGGTGCCATTTTTTGACGAATCGGAATTATCCTTTGGCTCAGTCTTATTGCTGCCAGCGGCATCATTCACATTCGCCGATGCCTTATTCGCAAGCATTTGATAACCCCTTCCGTCTCTGATGAAGTTCAGGGTACATATAATTATCACTGTCAGCAGTAGTATAGTGCCAAATGTATCTAACAGTATGCCTGCTGCAGATTCGTTTTTCTTCTTGCTCATATATTAGTCACCTGTATAAATTATTCATTTCCTTCCTTCAGCCGCCTCAGCGCCCAGTTTCTTGTCGCTACTGTCTGAGGATGCAGAAAACGGCCTTTGTCCAGTATGTGCCTGATCGTGTTGTCGATCCCGGCTACGATTGCCTTCTCCAGGCTTTCTTTGGCAGCCTCTCGTATTGCGTCGACACCTATATAATCCCTGCTGTCTTCTATATAATCTGCTATAAATACGATACTGCTTAATTTGTCCATTCCAGGCCTGCCCATGGTATGGTCGGCAATTGCAGCAAGTATCCCCGGACATTCGATGCCAAACAGCTCCGCAGCCATATGGGAACCAATCTGTCCATGTAGCAGCTCAGGCCGCGAAGCGGTTATTTCATCGACTATGATACCATATTTCTTGCATGCAGGTAAAATGTCATCTTTTCTCATGTCTTTGGCACAATCATGCACCAGTCCTGCAAGCGCTGCCTTCTCCGCATCCTCACCATACTTTTCAGCCAGCCGGATACTGGCCTTCATAACCTCAAGCGAGTGGTTGAACCTGCCCGGTGAAAGAATTATTTCAAGCTTTTTTATTATTTCATTCAACTCCATACTAAAAAGACCTCTTGTAGCGGCTTGCCTAAAAGTGTTTTTTTGCTCGGCGACTGAAAATAACTCAGAAATGCGAGCGATCATATCCCCTGGTTATACTAACCCGCTATTCTTGTACAAACCTTTATCCAGTATATATTTCTCAACAGCTTCAGGAACGAGATATTTGATTGATGCTCCTCTCATGCAGCGCTCCCGTATATCAGTCGAGGAAATGTCAATCAGCCGTGACTGCAGTGGGTGGATCTTGGCTCCCGCTTCCGCTTCGAGCTGCTGTATTTCGCTGATAAAGCCGCCTTCAGAATAACTTGGCCGCAGCACAGCAATAAATTCGCAGAGCTGAAATACCTTTTTGTACTCTCTCCAGGTTTTCAACTCAGCAATGACATCGGCGCCTATAATGAAATAGAAGGTTGTCCCTTCGCAATACTTTTCCTTAAGCTCATTGAGTGTGTTAACAGTATACGTGAAGCCCTCTCTGTCTATTTCCATTCTCGATGCTTCAAAGCCGGCGTTTGAAGCAACAGCCAGCCTGACCATCTCAAAGCGGTGCTCCGGATCCAGCACTTCACTGTCCGGCTTGTGCGGGGGCAGCCCTGACGGTATGAATAGTACCTTGTCCAGCCTGTATTTATCCCGCACATCATCCGCTATGATCAAGTGCCCTGTATGTATGGGGTTAAAGGTTCCTCCCATTATCCCGATTCTGCTCATTTATCACATTCTCCTCTTGAAGCAAGGGTCCTGGAAGCAAGGGGACGGTTCATCTGCTTCCGATGCTTTGCTCCCGTTGAAAAGCTCACGGAAATAATTCCTTATGTATCACAATAGCAGTTTATTTGATTAGCTAACAGCTATTTTTTGATGCCGATATCCGTGCGGAAGTGCTTGCCCTCAAAGTTTATTTTATCGACTGCGGCATACGCCTTCTGTCTTGCATTGTCGATAGAATCGGCAACCGCCGTCACGCCGAGCACCCTGCCGCCTGCTGTATAATATCTGCCCGAATCCAGTTTCGTTCCCGCGTGAAAAACCATAACGGACGGATCCTTTTCAGCCTCGCTGATACCTGTGATTTCATAGCCTGTGCGGTAATTTTCCGGGTAGCCGCCTGATGCCAGTATCACACACACCGCAGCATTGTCTTCCCACTCGATCTTTATTGTATCCAGCCTCTCGTCGATTATTGCGTCAAAAATATCGATGATATCTGTTTTCAAATGAGGCAGTACGACCTGTGTCTCCGGATCACCGAACCTTGCATTGTATTCGAGCACCTTGGGGCCATCGGGTGTCAGCATCAGCCCAAAATAGAGTATGCCCTTGAATTTACGGCCTTCTCTGTTCATTGCCTCCACAGTCGGCATGTAAATGTTCTTGGTGCAGTACTCGTTCAACTCCTCAGTATATAGCCTGCTGGGCGAAAATGTGCCCATGCCGCCGGTATTGAGGCCCTTGTCGTTGTCAAGAGCACGCTTGTGATCCTGTGAGCTGATCATCGGGACCAGTGTTTTACCATCGGTAAATGCCAGTATGGATACCTCCGGACCTGTCATGAATTCCTCTATAACGATCCTATCTCCCGCACTGCCGAACACCTTGTCGGACATCATCTCTCTGACAGCTTTGGCAGCTTCGTCATAATTCTGCGCCAGAACGACTCCCTTGCCCAATGCCAGCCCATCCGCCTTTACCGCAACAGGGTAGCTGATTTTTGATAGGTAGTCAAGGGCTTCCTCGCTGTTGTCGAATACCTCGTATGCAGCTGTAGGTATATTGTACTTTTTCATCAGGT
This sequence comes from Bacillota bacterium, assembly GCA_023412665.1. Taxonomy (GTDB): domain Bacteria; phylum Bacillota; class Clostridia; order Acetivibrionales; family DTU013; genus DTU013. The sequence continues at coordinate 30,896 of JAEZCA010000067.1, read as the reverse complement.
TTTTAGAAAACACCTTGCTGCTTTCAATTGCAGCGGCGGCCTTTGTCGGCCCGAATGCCCTGATTCCGGCGGCTTCCAGAGCGTCAACCATGCCTGCTCCAAGGGGATCGTCAGGCGCTACGACAACCATATCAATGCTTTCGCTTTTTGCGAAGCTCACGATGCCCTCGATATCTATTGCCTTTATAGGAACACATTCAGCCAGCACAGCAATACCGCCGTTACCCGGCGCGCAATAGAGCTTTTCCACTCTGGGGCTCTGTAAGATCTTCCAGGCCAGCGTATGTTCACGCCCGCCTCCGCCAATCAATAGTACTTTCATCTTCCTGCTCCTTCATTATGTTAACTTTATTCAGCTTAATGCTTAAAATGACGCATGCCTGTGAAAATCATGGCGATTCCATATTTATTGCAGGCATCTATCGACTCCTGATCCCTGATGGATCCGCCCGGTTGAATGATCGCACTGATGCCGGCTTCATGCGCGATCTCTACACAGTCCGGGAACGGCAGGAAACCATCGGACGCCATAACAGAACCTGCTATGCGATCCTTGTCCCCGCAGCCGGCTGCAATTTTCAGGGCTGTTACCCTGGCTGTCTGGCCGGGACCTACACCTGTGGTCTGTTTGTCCTTTGCTAGGACAATACCGTTGGATCTGGTATGCTTCACGACTCTGGCAGCAAAAATCAGATCCTCCATCATCTCGCCAACAGGCTTCACATCGGTGACACACTTAAGCTCATCCATATCGATGAGCTCATTGTTGTAATCCTGCACCAGCAGTCCGCCGGTGACCTTTTTTATATCATATGTGCCCTCCGGCAGCCTTGCTGATATGTTTTCAAGCTGCAGCAGCCGGACGTTTTTCTTGTCCCGGAGTATTGATAATGCTTCACTGCTAAATGAGGGCGCCAGAAGCACTTCAAAAAAGACCTTGTTCATCTCTGCTGCGGTTTCCGCATCCACTTCTCTGTTCAACGCAACGACCCCGCCATATGCAGACACCGGGTCAGCCTCAAATGCCTTCGAATATGCATCCCTGATATATCTGCCGCTTGCTGCGCCGCATGGGTTGGCATCCTTGAACACTATTGCCGTCGGTTCGTCAAATTCCTTTATCAGCTCCAACGCACCGTTTGCATCGTTTATATTATTATAGGAAAGCTCCTTGCCATGAAGCTGCTTCGCAGTGGTCAGGCAGCCTATATCAGCTCCTGCCTCCCTGTAGAAAACTGCTCTCTGGTGTGGATTCTCACCGTATCTCATTTCCTGTATCTTCTCATATGTCAGAGAAAGAGTTTTGGGGAAAAATTCCTCCCCAAGCTTGTCTCTGAAGTACTTCGCAATAACTGTGTCATAGCTGCTGGTGTGTTCAAACACCTTGCATGCCAGCTTGAATCTTGTTTTTATGGACACCTCGCCTGATGTATCGATCTCTTCTAGCACCTTTGGATAGTCCCCGGGATCCACGATGGCCACAACATCCCGGTAATTACCGGCGGCGGCTCTAAGCATTGCCGGACCGCCTATATCAATGTTGTCAATGGCTTCCTCCAGCTCGATATTACCCTTGAGAATTGTCTGCTTGAACGGGTACAGGTTTATAATGACCATATCGATGGCCTCGATGCCCAGTTCCTTCAGCTGCCTCATGTGCTCTGCATTCCCGCGGATCGCAAGCAAGCCTCCATGAACCTTTGGATGAAGTGTCTTTACACGACCGTCCAGAAATTCGGGAAAGCCGGTGAGGTCGGATATGCCGATAACGCTGATGCCCGCATCCGACAGGACCTTTGCCGTACCTCCGGTGGATATGATCTCAAATCCTCTGCCGACGAGATCCCGGGCCAGTTCTATTATGCCTGTCTTGTCCGAAACACTGATCAATACGCGTTTCAAAGGGTCAGTCCCCCATTTCATCTATACTGACTTTTCTGCCGTCAATGGCGATCCTGCCTTCCGAGTACAGCTTGATTGCCCTTGGCAGCAGCTCCCATTCGGCCTGCTCCATGACCCGCAGCTGCAGCGATTCAGGTGTGTCGCCGTCCATTACCTCGACAGCCTTTTGCAGTATGATAGGTCCCGTATCGTATTCAAAATCAACAAAATGTACTGTTGCGCCGGTCACCTTGACTCCGTGCTCCAGCGCCTTCCGGTGCGGTATTATGCCGTAGTAGCCCTTTCCGCAGAAGGAAGGGATAAGCGAAGGGTGTATATTGATTATCCTGTTGTGGTATGCATTGACAAAGCCTTCTCCCAGCATTGATAAAAATCCGGCAAGCACTACCAGATCGACATTGAAGCTGTTGAAATGATCTATCAGTGCCCGGTCGTATTCTTCCACAAAAGCAAAGCTCTTTTTTGAAATACATACTGCCGGTATGTCGTTGGCCGCTGCACGTTCCAGAGCATATACACCTGGTTTACTGGAAACCACAGTTACTATTTTGCAGTCCTGGAGATAACCGCTTTTTATTTTATCAATAATCGCCTGCAGGTTGGTGCCCCCACCGGAAACCATTATTCCAAGCCTCAACATTATCTGATCCCGACCCTTCCTTCGGTCATTGTTTTAGCGCTCTCTGCTTCCTTAGCAGAGGTCGACGCCGGCTTCGCCAGCGATGACTTCGCCAATGGCATAGGCCTTTTCGCCCAACTCTTCGAGGAAGGCGATTACTTCTGCGGATATGGCTGGGTCAACCGCAAGTACCATTCCTATACCCATGTTGAATGTGTTGTAAATGCTGCTGACACTGATGTCGCCTGTATGCTGGAGCAGTGTGAATATGGGGTGTACCGGCCATGAACCGAGTTTTATACTGACTCTGAGGCCTTCCGGTATCATCCTTGGAATGTTTTCGATGAATCCGCCGCCTGTGATATGTGAGATACCCTTTATTTCGAACTTTTCCTTAAGGGCCAGTATGGACTTCACATAAATCCTGGTGGGCTTCAGCAACTCCTCGCCGAGGGTCGTTCCCAGCTGGCCTATATGCTTTTTCATTTTTTCCTCGTTGAGGTTGAGAAGCTTTCTCACAAGGGAGAAGCCGTTGCTGTGAAGACCAGATGAAGCCAGTCCCACAAGGACATCTCCTTCTTTTATAGCTTTCCCGTCGATGATCTTTTTCCTATCTACGATGCCTACAGCAAAGCCTGCGATATCATACTCGTTTTCGGGGTAGAATCCTGGCATTTCAGCAGTCTCACCGCCTATGAGAGAGCAGCCCGACATAAAGCATCCGTCGGCAACGCCCTTTACAATCTGCGCGACCTTTTCAGGCCTGTTTTTTCCAAGAGCTATGTAATCAAGAAAAAACAGCGGCTCGGCCCCTCCGCAGACAATATCGTTGACGCACATTGCCACAGCGTCGATGCCGACTGTATCATGCTTGTCCATTAGAAAGGCGACCTTCAGCTTTGTGCCCACTCCATCAGTGCCGGAAACAAGCACGGGTTCCTCGTATTTGCTTTTATCCAGCGCAAACAACCCACCGAAGCCTCCGATATCAGTGAGCACCTCCGGTCTGAACGTGCGCTTCACATCATCCCTCATTAACCTGACTGCTTCATAACCGGCCTCTACATCAACGCCGGCCGATTTGTAATCGATCATCTCCGATCATCCTCCAAAAATCATTTTATTGCCCTCTGCCGGTACTTCCATAGGGTATCTGGAATCGAAACATGCTGTGCAGAAGCCGCAGCCCGTTCCCGGCGATATGCTCAATAATCCTTCAAGACTGAGGTAACCTATGCTGTCCGCTCCTATTATCCTGCAGATCTCAGCTTCGGTATGCTCTGATGCAACCAGCTGCTGAGAGGATGATATATCGATCCCGAAATAGCACGGATGCCTGTACGGAGGTGAACACACCCGCATGTGCACTTCTCTGGCTCCGGCGTCCTTCAGCATCTGAACTATCCTTCTTGTGGTGGTCCCTCTGACTATGGAGTCATCGACCATCACGACCCGCTTGCCCTCTATTTCAGCCTTCATAGCATTGAATTTTATCCTTACACCGGTTTCTCTTTGTCCCTGTTCGGGCTGTATAAAGGTCCTTCCAACATATCTGTTTTTCAGCAAGCCCTGGCCGTATGGTATCCCCGACTCTCTCGAATATCCCAGTGCGGCATTGAGTCCGCCGTCCGGCGCACCGATAACTATATCAGCGTCGGCTGGATGCTCGATGGCAAGCCTTCTGCCGGCTTCTGTCCTTGCTCTCATGACACTTATTCCGTCTATAATGCTGTCCGGACGGGCAAAGTATACATACTCAAAGATACATAGACTTTTAGGCCTGTGTGTATTCCCGCCGGAACCGGCCGTATCCTCTGCGGTATCTCCGATAGAGCACCTGACCGATTCTATGCCGTCCTCTCCAATGAGAACTATCTCACCCGGCTCCACGTCCCTGATCATCTCCGCACCGACCGCATCAAGGGCGCAGGATTCGGAGGCCAGCACATATGAGTTATCCACCCTGCCTATGCAAAGGGGTCTGATCCCCAACGGATCCCTTATGCCCACCAGTCTTTTTGGTGTGACCATCACTATGGCGTATGAGCCCTTTATGGTCTTCATTACCTTCTCAATAGTATCTTCAATGGTTTCGCTGCCTACTCTGTACCTTGAGATAAGGTTGGCTATCACTTCCGTGTCGCTGGTAGTCTGAAATATGGCGCCGTTTTCTTCCAGCTTGTTTCGAAGCTCCGCTGCATTGACCAGATTACCATTATGCGCCAGAGCAAGCTGACCGTTCTTGTATTTGACCACCATCGGCTGAGCGTTTTCCCTAAGGCTCCCCCCGGTGGTAGAGTACCTCACATGGCCAATAGCAATGCGACCTTTCAAATGATTCAACACCACATCGTTAAATATCTCCGGCACCAGGCCCATATCCTTGTGGTGCACTATCACTCCCGAATCATTTACGGCAATGCCTGCGCTTTCCTGGCCTCTGTGCTGCAAGGCATAAAGCCCGTAGTACGTTGCCCGTGCGACATCATGGCCGTCATTGCTGTAAATGCCAAAGACCCCGCACTCTTCATGAAGCTTTCCGAATCGTATCCCATTGTCCATTTTCATTACCTCTTCAAAACGATCAAACTATGCCTTATCCCTAAACTATTCTTCCTCAAGCAATCTTTTCTGCAGTTCCGCATTTTTTTGCTCAACCTTTCGAGCAAGACCTGCCTTATATTCCTTCATCTTTTTTCTCAATTCAGGGTGCAGCCCGGACATGATCTGCACCGCCAGCAGCGCGGCATTGTCGGCTCCGTCTATCGCTACTGTGGCCACAGGTATGCCAGAGGGCATCTGTACTATGGAAAGCAGTGAATCCAGGCCGTCCATTGTTGAGGACTTTATCGGCAGACCTATTACCGGCAGCGGCGTGAATGCTGCTAAAACTCCCGGCAGATGCGCTGCCTTGCCGGCTGCGGCAATTATGACCTCTATTCCCTTTTCCTCTGCGCCTGATGCAAACTGCGCAGCTTTTTCCGGAGTGCGGTGGGCTGAGCAAACCATTGTCTCCACTTCGACGCCAAATTCCTTCAGTATTTTTATGCAGCCCTTCAATACGGGATAATCTGAATCACTTCCCATTACTATTGCTGCTTTTGGCTTATTTTCCACATTAATCATATTCTGAATCTCTCCTGCAAGCTAATATATATAAATTTAACTGATATCCGACAATAATAAGAGCGGGGATGCCCCAGAATTCCGGGTGCAAAGCCCCGCTCCATGTGAGTTCTTTATACGCTGCGCTGCACGTCTTGCTGTCTGTGTATTTGCTGTCTGTGTATTTGCCGTCCGCATTGCACCGCTTACCATATGCGCAGCGCCGTTTACTTAAAGAAGCCCGCCCGTTGGGGCGGACTTCAGTAGATCAAAATAGTTTCAGTGCGGTAATCAGGTAGTTCAATATGAAGACCGCTGTAACAATGTACATGATCGGGTGTACCTCTTTTGCTTTCTTAGTGCATATCTTGGTGATGCAGTAGAATATGAACCCAATTGATATACCTGTTGTGATGCTGTATGCTAATGGCATTACAACCGCTGTGAAGAATGCAGGTATCGCATCCTCCAATTCACCCCACTTAATCTTTCCGAGGGAATCCGCCATCAGTATTCCAACCACGATAAGAGCCGCGGAGGTTGCTGCTCCCGGAACCATTCCTGCAACCGGTGATAAAAACAGTGAAAGCAGGAATAAGATGCCTACCGTTGCTGATGTCATACCGGTCTTGCCGCCTGCAGATATACCGGCTGCGCTTTCAACATAGGTCGTAGTGTTGCTGGTGCCCAGCAGAGCTCCGATGGAAGTAGCGGTTGCATCTGCGAACAATGCCTTGTCAAGTCTTGATGAAAATCCCTTGCCATTCTGGAGAGCTTCTTCGTCAAGCTGATCGAATATACCGGTTTTTCTGCCTGTGCCAAGGAATGTTCCAATCGTATCAAATGTATCGGCAAGGCTGAATGTCAATATGAGAGCCAGTATTTTGAACAATTGGGACGGATCGCTGAACAGTCCCGCAAAGTCCAGCTTCAGGAATGTCGGCGCCAGACTCGGAACTGCAAATGATAACGATTCCGGAATCTGTGTTACACCCATTGGTATACCTATCACAGTACCTACTACTATTCCGATCAGGATTGATCCTTTGACCTTCAGAAGCATCAATACAACAATAATTGCAAGAGTGATAACAGTCAGAATTGAATCGGGGCTTGTAAAGTCGACAATTGCAGGTATTACCTTGGAGAATGCGCCGGCCGCGTTTGCTTCACTGTCAGGTGTGAAACTGAGCAGATGTCCGCCTATTAATCCGATGTATGCTATAAAAAGTCCAATACCGCCGCTGATAGCATACTGCAGAGTCTTCGGTATCGCATAGATGATCATTTTTCTAATTTTTGTAACTGTTATGACGATATTGATGATACCACAGATAAAGACGATTGCTAACGCCTGTTCCCACGGAATACCCATTCCCAGACAGACAGTAAAGGTGAACATGGCATTCAAGCCCATGCCAGGAGCCTGTGCATACGGAACGTTTGCGACAAATGCCATAATAAATGTTGCGATAGCTGCAGCAAGTATCGTCGCTACAAAAACAGCATTCCGATCCATCCCTGTAATACTGAGTATCGACGGGTTGACGAACATGATGTATGCCATCGTTACAAATGTAGTCAAACCTGCGATGATTTCTGTTCTGGCATTTGTTCCATGTGCCTTAAGTCCGAACAGCTTGTCCAACATAAACTTCCCCTCCCAAAAATTAAGAAATAATTACTATCAACGAACGTTCATCACGTCCGGTCAAGTCTGTACCGCAAAAGCCTTAATGTTCGTACTTTATTTCCTTACTAATGCTGGGTTGGTACATTATGCATTCATAAAACCGAAGGAGCCTGTAAAAAGCTCTGTATGGGCATTTTCTCGTAACCCTTGATTTTCAAGGCATCCCCGCCTCACGTGGAGGTTGCCTGCTACGTTATTAATACTATCAAATGAGCAATCAATTTGTCAACGGCGAAAATAAAAAAATACGAACATTATTAAAAATAATTTAATTAATATTCGTACTTTGTTTTTGACTATATCGGTCTTTACTCAGCCGATCCTGGCCGCATCAATCTGCAAGCCCTTTTTTTCCAAGCATGAACATCAACGCAAAACCTGCCAGAAACAAAACTACAGCTACCGGCAGCTGCCAGCCCGTCGGGATCCCGGGGAACACCTCTGCCAACGAGCCGACTACGAAGCCTATTATCAGCATGTATGTTTTTCTGGGGTGCTTCTGTAAAAACCTTTCGATTACCTTGGCAGTACCGAAGGTACCCAATGCAAGGCCAATGCCCAGCGGTATAAGGAACGGTATGTTCAGTGTATTTATCGCATTCAGTGTGATTTCATACATACCAAGTACAAGCAGCATAAAGGACCAGCTTATACCCGGGAGAACAAGTCCTATAGCAATAATGAAGCCGGCGACAAGCAGCAATAGGTAACTTAAAAAGCTTCTGTCGGTAGTCGATTGAATAAGGGATTCCGGTTCCAGTGACATAAGCAGGACTATTGCAACACCAAGTAAAAGAAAAGCATAGTCCCACCCGGACCTGCCGGTGCTTTTGCTGACCGATGCACCTTTTTTCCCGGCCGATGCACCCTTAACGCCGGTCGAACTGTTTCCGGCCGGTACTTTGCCGCCCTCCTGCGCCTTTCTCCAAAGCAGCGGCAGTCCTCCGATTATTATACCCATAATGAGAAATCGCATTATGTGGGGATACTTCGTCATTGCGCCTTCCATAAGGCGGCTGAATATCAATACCCCAACTGCGCCTCCTATGCCTACCTGAAGCAGAAATAGAATGTTTCTCCGCCAATCCTTGAAAAACGCCGCCACACTATGTACCAGCTTGTCATATATGCCAAGGACGATCGCCATGGTTCCGCCGCTGACACCTGGGATCATCATGGATACCCCTATAACGATCCCTTTAATTATATTCTTGATATATTTCAATGAATCCACTCCCCAGTATATTTACTAAATCGATCTCTTTTTCTCCAAAGCAAGGCTAAATCAGGTTAGCCCCCAGAAAATGAACTCAGCCCATAGCTCTATTCCCACTCAATAGTCGCCGGCGGCTTTGAGGTGATGTCATAAACGATCCTGTTTATATGTTTGACTTCGTTGACTATTCTGTTGGACACCTTTTCGAGCACATCATAGGGTATCCTTGCCCAGTCGGCGGTCATAAAATCGGTAGTTGTCACAGCCCTTAATGCCAGCGTGTAATCATAAGTGCGTTCGTCTCCCATGACTCCGACGCTCCTCATCCCTGTAAGCACGGTGAAATACTGGTTCAGAGACCTGTCAAGGCCTGCATTTGCAATCTCGCTTCTGAAGATGTGATCCGAGTCCCTCAATATCTCAAGCTTTTCCCTTGTTATATCACCAATAATGCGTACTGCAAGACCCGGTCCCGGGAATGGCTGGCGCCATACTATTTCACCTGGGATATTCAGCTCCTCGCCGACCTTTCTGACTTCATCCTTGAACAGGCTGCGAAGGGGCTCAATTATCTCCTTGAAATCCACATAGTCCGGCAGTCCTCCCACATTGTGATGGCTCTTGATCACTGCCGCATCGCCAAGGCCGCTCTCAATAACGTCGGGATATATCGTACCCTGTACAAGGTAATCGACGCTGCCTATTTTCTTTGCTTCCTCTTCAAATACCCTGATGAATTCCTCACCGATGATCTTCCGTTTGGTCTCAGGGTCTTCCACACCGGCAAGTCTGTCCAGGAACCTTTCGCTGGCGTCGACTCTGATCAGATTTATGTCAAACTTTTCTCTGAATATCTGCTCCACCTGATCCGCCTCATATTTTCTAAGCAGTCCGTGATCTACAAAAATACAGGTCAGCTGGCTGCCGACAGCTTCATGGATCAGTACTGCCGCAACAGATGAATCCACGCCGCCCGACAACGCGCACAGCACCTTGCCGCTTCCAACCTTGCTCCTTATTGCTCCTATGGATTGCTTGACGAAGGAGGACATGACCCAGTCGCCCCTGCATCCGCAAATATCATACAGGAAGTTTCTAAGCATCTCCTTTCCTTTTGGAGTATGCAGCACTTCAGGATGGAACTGGACTGCATACAGCTTTCGGCTGCTGTCTTCCATAGCCGCAGTGGGGCAGGTTGATGAATGGGCTGTTTTAACAAAGCCCTCCGGCATACCCTTCACATAATATGTATGGCTCATCCAGCAGGTAGTAGACTCCTCTATACCTCTAAACAGCCCGCTCTCTGCTTGGAGCTCTATGTCCATTTTACCGTACTCGCGGCTGTCCGCCTTTTCGACCTCTCCGCCGAGGAGCTTGCTCATCAGTTGCATGCCATAGCATATTCCAAGTACCGGGATGCCCAGGCAAAAGATCTCAGCGTCGCACATCGGCGCCTCAGGATCCAGCACCGTTGCCGGTCCGCCCGTAAATATGATACCCTTCGGTCCCAATTGCTTTATTCGTGAAACCGGGGTATTGTACGGCAGCACCTCACAATAAACATTGGCTTCTCTTACCCTTCTTGCAATCAATTGATTGTATTGCCCGCCGAAGTCGAGCACAAGTACAAGTTCGTTGTTCATATTCTATAACTCCTGTTTATTCAATATGTTTATTTTTTAGTGTAATTGGGTTTGATCATCGTTTTTTTGCTTATTATATCCAAGTGTTTATGCATTGTAAACAAAAAAATGCAAATGACAAAATGTATATATCGCACTCATTGCGAATTGTCCATTCCTCTCAATGCAGAACCATTGAGGTAATCGAAGTGACTGCCCTGGTATCTTCCTTCGCTCTGCATTTTTTCAACTATCATATCATGTATCTTGCGCCAACTGGTGTTCCAGCTGCAGAACAGTGTTCTCTCAGCCGGGGCTCTTCCGATCAGACGCTGCACTACGATATCCGGGCTGAGATATTCAAGGAACAGTATGGTCCTTTCTATGAAGTCGTCCATCTCCAGCGGTTTGAAGCCGCCCTTCTTATATAATTCACCCAACTCGGTATTTTCAAGTATATACAAGGAGTGGCATTTTACCTGGTCGATTTGAAGTGCTGACAGCAGCTTCGCGCCTTCTATCACATCACCGGTATCGTCCGCAGGCAGGTCATTTATCATATGGGCGCAGACTTCTATTCCATTCCTCTTGAGCTTAAGCACCGCATCAATGAATTCAGCAATGCCGTGGCCTCTTTTCAGCCAGCGCAGCGTGGAGGGGTTTACTGACTGCAGGCCCAGTTCCACAACTATGTCTACACCCTTCTCTTCTTTTAGCTGCTTCAGGAATCCTATTCTGGCATCATCTATGCAATCAGGTCTGGTCGAAATGTAAAGCGCCACAATACTATCGGCGCAGGCTTCCTTCATGGCTTCAGTAAAAGACCTCAAAGGGAGGTATGTGTTTGAGTAGTTTTGAAAATATGCAATGTATTTGTCGGCCTTGTATTTCTCGCCGATATATCTGCGGTTGCTTTCAAGCTGTGCAGTGATGCTCATTTGAGGCGAAAGCAGTTCAAAATCGGCGCCTTCGTCTCCGCAGAATATGCAGCCGCCTGCCCCGACGGGGATTCCATGGGGTATCCCATCTGCGTCGGGTGCACCGGCGCCTGTCCCGGCGGCTTTTTCAGCGTCATCGTCTCGGGCGTCATTCGCCCCTCCACCTTTGCCGGCCCTGTTGGGGCAGGTCGTGCAGAGGTTTACTGGCAGCTTGTACACTTTTGAACCATATTTATTTTTCAGATAATCTGAAAACTTGTTATATACCATAAAAACATGTCCTTAAAATGTTTTAGGGACGGCAGCCTCATCTCTGCTGTCCGGGGTTTTCTCCCGTCCGGCAGGACATTGCTCCCGTCCCCGCATAATACTTATTTTTGCGATGCCAGGTATGCGTCGATGAATTTATCGAGGTCGCCGTCCATCACGGCGTTTACATCGCCCATTTCATAATTTGTCCTGTGATCCTTTACCATAGTGTAGGGGCAGAATACATACGACCTTATCTGGCTCCCCCATGCTATGTCCATCTGTATGCCCTTCAGATCCTCTATCTTCTCCTTATGTTCCCGTTCCTTCAGCTCCAGCAGCTTTGCCTTGAGCATCTTCATTGCAGTGTCCTTGTTCTGGAACTGGGATCTTTCCGTCTGGCATGCTGTTACGACACCGGTCGGTATATGGGTTATGCGGACCGCCGAATCGGTCTTGTTGATATGCTGTCCCCCTGCGCCGCTTGACCTGTAGGTGTCTATCCTGAGGTCGGCAGGGTTTATGTCCACCTGTATGTCATCATCCAGCTCCGGCATCACGTCCACCGATGCAAAGGATGTATGCCTTCTGCCTGACGCATCGAAGGGAGATATACGGACCAGCCTGTGCACGCCCTTTTCAGAGCGGAGATAGCCATAGGCATTCTCGCCTATTATGTTTATTGTAACGCTTTTGATGCCGGCTTCATCACCATCGAGATAGTCCAGCGTCTTTACAGTGAATTCATGTGCTTCAGCCCAGCGGTTATACATCCTGTAAAGCATCTGCACCCAATCCTGGGCTTCAGTTCCTCCTGCGCCGGCATGCATCGTAAGTATGGCGTTGTTCTTGTCATAAGGCTTTGTCAGCAGCGTTTCCAGCCTCAGCTTCTCATATATGCCCTTCAGCCTTTCCAGCTCTTCACCGACCTCCGGAATGACCGCCGCATCCTGCTCCTCCATACCGAGCTCGTTCAGCGTCCTGAGATCCTCCAGCTCCGATGCCATCTTTTCATAGCGCTCGACTTTTGTTTTCAATCCTTTTGTTTTCTGCAGAATTTTCTGGGAATTCTCCATGTCATCCCAGAAGCCTGGCTCTGCCGCCTTGTTTTCCAGTTCTTCTATCTCCACCTTCAGCCTGGCGATGTCAAAGTGAAGCCCCCATTTCGACGATAGCTTTGTCCAGACTTTCGATTTCCAGTTTGTACTGTTCCAGTTCAAGCATCTTGATCAACTCCCTTAAAAATAATTATTTTTTGTTTAAATATATGATGGAATCGGCTATGGATCTCATAGTAGTCCTCTCATCCATGCTCCTTTTCCTGATCACCGCATATGCGTCATTTTCATTGAGCCCCTGCTCCATGAGCATTGACTTTGCACGCTCTATCTGCTTCCTGCTCTCATAGTTGTCAGTCATCTTTTTCAGCCTGACATTGAGATCCAATACCCGCCTGTAGCTCAGCAGCGCCATGTTCACCGTATGCAGCAGCATATCACGGTTCAGCGGCTTTGGGCAAAAGCTGAAGGTTTTGGATTGCTCCATTATGGAAAAAGCGACAGAATCACTGTATTCACCAAGCAATATACCGGCGCAGAGCATTTCATCGTCCACGGTTTCCAAAGTGCTTTTGGCCTCGCTTAGCTGCATTCCGGAATCAACAACAATAAAATCGGGGTGAAAGCTTCTGATCAGCCGTAAAAGCGAAACAGGGTCGCGGCAATGCTCAAGAAAAAAGTATCCGCTGGGATTCAGTATATTTCTAATTGCGACCTGGACGGAATTCTCAACGGCTGCAACAATGTATTTTTCCCCTGACATATATTCTAACCGCCCTTTCTTGTTAATACTATAGCAAAAAAAGGGCGGTAATAAAAGCAGATTTATTTATTTATTTTCTTAAATACCAGTATTTTCTGGGTTATTTGCTCGCGTTGACAAATCTGCTGATCCTCTTCATGGCTTCAACAATGTTCTCGTAGGAATTAGCGTAGGTTGCTCTGATATACCCCTCACCGCAGGCGCCAAACGCCGAACCGGGCACTGTAAGCACCTTCTCCTCCTTCAGCAGCCTTTCGCAAAACTCATCTGAGGACATTCCTGTTGACTTGATGCAGGGGAATACATAAAATGCTCCCAGCGGCTCAAAACAGTCAAGACCTGCCTTCCTGAAGCCATCCACCATAACACGCCTTCTTCTGTTGTATTCACGTACCATTGCCTCAACATCATCGTCGCAGCTGTTCAGCGCTTCGGATGCAGCGTACTGGGCCGTGGTTGGCGAGCACATTATAGCATACTGGTGTATCTTATTCATTGCCTCTATTAGTACGGGATGTCCGCAGGCATAGCCTATTCTCCAGCCGGTCATGGCAAATGCCTTTGAGAAGCCGTTGATGAGGATGGTCTTCTCCTTTATTTCAGGGTAGCTTGCAAAGGATTTGTGCTTTCCGCTGTAGGTGAGCTCTGCATAGATCTCATCGGATATTATCACCACGTCCCTGTCCTTTAGCACATCAACGATCTTTCTCTGGTCCTCCTCAGTCATGACGGCGCCGGTCGGATTGTTGGGGAAGGGCAGTATAACCACCTTGGTCCTGTCAGTCAAAGCTTTCTCCAACTGCTCAGGCTTCAGCCTGAATTCATCCTCCGCCTTCAGCTCGATCACCACCGGAGTTGCCCCCGTGAATGCGGTGCAGCCCTTGTATGCCACAAAGCTCGGTTCGGGTATAATTACTTCATCGCCGGGACCGACAAGGGCCCTCAATGCTATATCGATCCCCTCACTGGCTCCTACTGTGACCACTATCTCCTTTGCAGGGTCATAAACCACATCATATTTTCTTGCCACATATCTTGCGATCTGCCTTCTGAGCTCTATGAAGCCGGGGTTTGAAGAATAATGGGTGTGTCCTTTTTCAAGTGAATAGATGCCTGCCTCCCTGATGCTCCATGGAGTCACAAAGTCAGGCTCTCCTATACCCAGCGATATGGCGTCCTTCATTTCATTAATCAGGTCAAAGTATTTCCTTATACCCGAAGGCGGTACATTCCTGACAGCCGGCTTGATCATTTCCTGCAGGTTCATAATATCAGCACCTCCCTGTCGTCCTTATTGCTTTCATCAAATACGACACCGTCATCCTTGTATTTTTTTAATACAAAATGAGTCGCGGTGCTGAGGACGGATTCCAGCGGAGCAAGCTTTTCAGCTACAAAAAGTGCGACATCCTTCATGCTTTTGCCCTCGATAATGACGGTGAGGTCGAAGCCGCCGGACATCAGATAGCAGGACTTCACCTGCGGATACCTGTATATGCGCTCAGCCACCTTGTCAAAGCCCTGTCCCCTCTGGGGAGTGACCTTTACCTCAATCAGCGCCGTGACATTTTCCTTGCTGGATTTGTCCCAGTTGATCAGTGTATTGTATCCTACGATAATATTGTCTTCTTCCAGTCTCTTTATTGTCTCCTTTACTTCCTCAACACTTTTGTCCAGCATCAGCGCTATTTCTTCCGCAGTCGCTCTTGCGTTGCCTTCCAGTATTTCGAGTATCTCTTCCATAATACACACTCCTTTATATTAAATAATAATGCTTCCGTTTCCCCACTCCTGCCGGGTCTTAACGGGATTTGAACATCAGTCTCCCCCGCTGCCGGGTTTTCAGCATCAAAAAAACTCCTCTATCCCAGAACAGGGACGAAGGAGTTATCCGCGGTACCACCCTTTTTAACGCTGAAAGCGTTCACTTTACGGGTACATTCATACCCATCCTCTGTAACGTGAGGACACGTTGACCTTTATCCCGTCTCCGGTTTCTCAAGGCAATGCTCCGAGGCTGCCTTCCTCCTGCTCATATACCGGATCGCACCAAGCTCCGGCTCTCTTTGATACTCACAGGACTACTCTTCCCCATCATCACTGAAAATATTTGATTGTTTTAGATTATAGCAATTACTTCCGTTTATTTCAAGCATTATTTAAAAAATATTTGCACCAATGCCTGTTACATTGTTCAATACCTTGTGAAGCCAGGATCATATTCGTCAGTCGATGCAGCGGCCTGCTCCTGCTGAGCTGACATATCGGCCTCCCAGCCCGGCTCCGATGCAGCGGCAGCCTGATCCATTGCCTGTTCAACGGCTTGGGCCGCCTTTTCGTCCTTTGCGAGCTCCGAAAGCTGCTCCTCATATTTCTTAAGAAGTGTCACGACCTCGTTCTTCAAATTCTTTATCTCAGTACGGATATCGACGATTTTCTCTCTGTCCTTCTCGATGGTCTCCTCGAGCTTCTTCTTTTCTTCAATTGCTTCGAGGCGGGCATTCTCCAGTATCTTCTCAGCATTTTCCTGCGCCTGTATAAGTACATTGGCGATCTTGTTCCTTGACTCGCCTATTTCATCAGATCGTCTCGAAAGATCCTCATACTTGTTTTTCAGATCCTTGTTCTGGGACTTCAGCACAGCTATTTCATCATCTTTATTTTTGAGTTTTTCATCAAACTCTTTAAGTATCTTCTCGATATAAACATTAACGTCGGATTTCTTGAATCCGCCCATAAACGTAGACCTAAAACGCTTTTCTCCAGGCATTGGAATTCCCTCCTCGTAAAGTAGTTTATTTCTATATATTCAATATTATTTTACAAAATCCTTCTTATAGTGCAATTATTAATAAGGAAATTTTTCGATTATGACAAGAATTTCGTTATATTTGCGCGTTTCTGTCAGGCCCGCTGAAAGCAGTACCTTCTGCTCGTCTTTGCAGCTCAGGCGGGAGGTTATCCTCGCCGCCTGTAGTACAAATTAATTCCCGCCGCCTTTAAAAACGGGGGGACAACCATTGCCTTGCTATATAGAAATAATACTTCACCAACTCAGAAAATCTTTTCGGGTTTTATCAGATGCTCTTATCAAGCATTTTTGCAAAATCGCTTTTTGATCTTGCGCCCACGATTTTGTCAACGGGCTGTCCACCTTTAAACAGTATTATTGTTGGGATGCTCATTATCCTGAACTTTGCTGACAGCTCGCCCTGCTCGTCAACATTTACCTTTCCCACCACTGCTTTGCCTTCGTATTCCTGCGCCAGCTCCTCTATCACGGGCGCGATTGATCTGCAAGGATTGCACCATGAAGCCCAAAAGTCGACCAGTACCGGTTTATCGGTACCATTGACCACCTGGTCGAAATTGTCTTTTGTTAAGACTGTTACTTTATCTCCCGCCATATTTCATCAACCTCCTGAATAATTCTATTAGTCTGTTTATTATTACCACATAATTCAATAATAAAACAGTTCTACTTTTTTATTGCCTTTATTATTAGTTTATTTCCTTCTATTGAAACAACATAATTATCAAGCACAGTCAGCAGATTGCCATCAAACCCGATTTTCCCGGTCTCCTGACCATCAGGTGATTTCAGGCATGTGACGCTGCTGTTGTCCCTGTCGGCTGTATAGATAGCTCCGCCTGCCGTTATAAAGATATCCTCTCTGGCAGCTGCCGCCTCCGGCTTCAGCGATTTCCATCCTTCCGCTTTCTGATCAGCCTTCCCATAGTAAATGACCACGATTTTGCCCGACTCATCCCCGGCGCCGGTATAAATGAAGTCATTGTCGTCTACAGCCAGCAGCAGTCCGGCCTCCTTCACAGGAACGTATGAGGTTTTGCCCGATTTGCCGTTCCTTATGCTGATCTTCTTGCCTTCAGGCTGGTATACAAGGTTGTCCGTATACATCGTTTCCTTTATTATCGTAGTCAGATCCGTTTTGAAAACAAGGTTCAGCTCGTCCATGATGTCAAACCTGTAGATCCGGGCTCTGGTATCGCTTGTTTTTATCTTCGGATAAACTATGTTGGTCAGCGGAGACAGCTCTATTCCGACGACCTCGCTTTCCTCAGGCAGGTTTTTTATATCAGGATAGCTCCTGTCCAGCTCAGGTACGATGTCATAGGTCGATATGCGTACTCTGCCGCTTTTGCCCTCCGGCTCCTTTATACTGTAGATGAGCATTTCTCTGTCCGGGAGCCACCTGAAAAATGTGAATTCTCCCTCGCCGGCCTCAAGCTTTTTAATAGTTTTTCCGCTGTCGAGATCTGCTATCTCAAGCTTTCCTTCGAGCCTGTATGCTGCAAACAGTCCGTCAAAGGAAACGCTGACATTCTCCGCTCCCTTGGGAAGCTTGAAGCTGCGGTTTTTCACAGGCAAAACCTCTGTCTCGTACATGGTGGCCCTGAATTGACCTCTGTTGGGAAGGTATACATAATTGATATATGCAAGCACAGCTGTCTGCAATATTACGGATATCAATATCCATTTATATATCATTCTCAGCTTTTTCATCTGCCGCCACCGCCTTCCGGCATCACGACAAAGGCCGTGGGGACCGTTCTTTCGCCGAGCTTGTCCGAGGGCTTGTTTATTACCTTTCCATTGTAATACATGGTTGTGGATGAGCCCCCGTCAAGGTTTGCCGCATTCACCGCTCCATATTCAAGAAGGATATCCTGCACGTCCCTGAGTGTAGCCCCGAAGGAATCCAGCGTCCGGCCGTCTATCACCAGCAGCAGTACCTCTCCGGTCTTTCTTTGACCAATGGCGGTCCTGGGAGCTATCCCCCAGCCCCCGTCACCTTTTTTGATAGTCGGTTTTCCATTCACTATCAGAGGCGGGCCGAAGCTGACGCCCTCCCTGACTCCGTATTCCATTAGCTGCTTCATGGTGTGTTTGCCCACTATCAGCATACCCTCTTCAGTGAAAGCAACGGTTTCCTGCTTTACATCCTTACCTTCATGCTGATCCATTACTACCTTGCCGTCATGGATTATAAATCCCAGCGGCGTGCCGCCTGTGCCGGTCCAGCCTCTGTCCAGGAAGCCGCCTGCGTTTATACCGGCGATTCCGCCGTTGTTTTTCACGATGCGGCTCGTTGTCTCTCCCGAATCCGGAAACAGCGAGGAATAGCCCACAACTATTCGTGTCGGATCATGAACTACGATGAGCTTGCCCTCGAAGTCTCCGCCGTCTATGTTGTACACCTCTATTTCATTATCATGCTTTTTTCCTAGCTCCAGCTTCTGCAGCGCTTCTCCGCCGTCAGTAGGGTCAACGGCATAGGTACCTCCTATTATTCTCTGGATGGCCTCGTCTGTCAGAAAGAATTTGGCAATGTACTGATGGTTCAGGGTATTCCAGGACGCGCCTACAAGAGTCGCTTTGACTTCCTCAAAGGGACCGTAGAAAATATACACCGGCATTGTTACCAACGCGATTATAAACTGGAACAGTAAAAATATAAGAATGCGCCTTTTATGTGACCCCGGCGATCTCCGCGATGTCGGCGTCCCCGGCGTCCCCGGCGAACCCGGCGCTTTTTTTTCCGCAACCTTCATTTTGACCTCACAATTTAATAAGCCTTTTCCAAATGCAATCGTTACCCGCCACCAGGCGTTTTTCCGCCTGAAGGGCTGAAAATACGTATAGAGGCGGGGCCCACCTATAGGGGCAGGGCCCACCTATCGCCTCGTTATACTATTCTAAAGGAATATTAATATAAACGCAATGATGCTTACCGCTTTGAAATAATCATGCAATAATATGGCAATCTCACGCAATGCCAAAGCTGTCCAGGCCTCTGTGCAGTCTCTCGAAGACCATACCTGCAACGAACCAGGCAGGAGCGTATGCGATCGTGATCAGTCCATTCACAGACAGGCTGTCGGAATAATACCAGGGATAAACGCCCAGCACTGTGTATAGCAGCCATCCGCTGGTGTATTCGATGCTCCATATGATCAATACCCAAAGCAAGCCCCGAAGGAGGAAATTCCACCTGGCTATGGCATGATGCACTGGTTCAAGGAATACAGCGCTTCCGTATATAAAAAACATCCAGAGATTCGATTCGCCGGCGAGCCTCAGATCGCCGCTGATCAGTGATCCCGCGCCGGTCCATACCATCTCGATGCCCCAGCCCGCCAGGCCGTAGAAGAAGAAACGTTTCAACATAATGCTTACCCGCCATATCGATCATTTGCTTCTAGTTTAAGCAAAATAAGGCATTTTAAAAGTGGTAATTTTTTGTCACTGTGATCGGCAGCCCTATAGCAAAGCAAAGAGTTAAGTTCTACAGTTAGTGATGGATGTAGGATTACTTTGCATTAGCCATTCGCATTTGATTCCAAATTTTAATGAAAATTATATTTCATTGTTAATAAAATATGTTATTATTAATAGAATCTCAAGTGCAAATATTGGTTGCACATGCGATTTTGTGGTTAATATATTAACACATAGAAGACATTTATAATGGAGTGATTAAATGAAACCAATTGGAAGAATAACCGTACCGTCAGTAATACCCGCCAGACTTGAACGGCTTGCGGATATTGCCGGCAATCTCTGGTGGTCCTGGAACTGCGAGGCAACAGAGCTTTTTCGCACCATAGATCCGGCACTCTGGATCGATACCGGGTCAAATCCGCTGTCATTCCTGAAACGGGTAGACAGCAGCAGGCTGGAGGCTCTGGCTGCGGACCCGCAATTTTTGGATATATACGATAGTGTTGTGAGCAAGTTCGATGAGTATATGAACAACATGGACACCTGGTTCAACAGGACCTATCCGGATAAAGCCGGAAATATGATCGCATACTTTTCGGCTGAATATGGCATTAACGAGACTCTGCCCATCTATTCCGGCGGCCTTGGCGTACTGTCCGGGGACCATTGCAAATCGGCAAGCGATCTGGGCATTCCTTTCACAGGGATCGGCCTGTTCTACAGACAGGGCTATTTCAACCAGCAGATAAACTGTGAGGGCATCCAGGAAACCAGCTTTTCCACTCTGAATATCAGTGAAATGCCGGTCACCCAGGTAGTGGACGAAAATGGCGACCTCGTACTCATAAGCGTTGATTTCCCCGGCAGGACAGTATATGCCTCAATATGGCATATCAAGGTCGGAAAGGTAAATCTGTACCTGCTCGACTCCGATGTTCCGGCGAATATTGAACACGACAGGCTGATAACCGCCAGGCTTTACGGCGGCGATCACGATACCAGGATCCAGCAGGAAATACTGCTCGGCATCGGCGGAGTGCGCGCATTGGATGTCCTGGGCATACAGCCGGCCGTCTATCACATGAATGAAGGTCATTCGGCCTTTTTGTGCTTCGAAGTCATCAGAAAATTCATGAAGAGGTACAATATCAGCTTCCATGAAGCAAAGGAGCTGCTGTCCTCCTCTTCAGTATTCACGATACACACGCCGGTCCCGGCAGGTATAGACGTTTTCTACCACGACGCCATGGACATGTATTTCACAGCCTACAGGGAATCCCTGGGTATAAGCAGGGATGAATTCCTTTCCTTCGGACGCGAGGATGGAAACCCGTACGGCTTCAATATGGCAGTAATGGCTATGAGAATGGCCTCGGGGCGAAATGGCGTCAGCAAGCTTCATGGGGCCGTAACCAGGCGTATGTTCAACCATCTGTGGCCCGGAGTACCGGAGCATGAAGTCCCGATAACACATGTGACAAACGGAATTCATACGCTTACATGGCTATCGCCATTTCTCAAGAGGCTGTTTGATACCTACCTGCCAAAGGGCTGGGAGAACAAGCTTTATGACCGTGATGTATGGGAAATGATAGAAAATATTCCGGATGAGGAACTTTGGAAAGCGCATGCGAGTCTAAAGGAAAGTATGGCCCGGTATGTAAACAGCAGGATAAGAGCGGGCTATATGGCCAGTAACGCGGTAAAACCCTGCAGGACACTGGACCCCGACGCACTTACGATCGGTTTTTCCAGGCGATTTGCCACATATAAGAGGGCAACGCTGATCTTCCGGGATATCGAGCGTATCAGGAAGCTGCTCAACAAGCAGGATGCTCCGGTCCAGATAATATTTGCGGGAAAAGCCCATCCGGCCGACAGACCTGCTCAGGATTTGATTAAATTCATAAATGATATTTCCGAGCAGGAGGGCTTTGCGGGAAAGGTCGTGCTTCTGGAGAATTACAATATTTCGCTGGCACGGCGCCTGGTGCAAAGCGTCGACGTATGGCTCAACAATCCGCGGATGCCTCTTGAGGCAAGCGGTACGAGCGGACAGAAGGCAGGCCTCAACGGAGTGTTGAATTTCAGTGTTCTGGACGGATGGTGGAGAGAAGGCTATAACGGCATGAATGGATGGGCCATCGGTTCGGAAACCGTTTATCCGAATGAAATCTGCCAGGACAACGCGGACAGTGAGTCCTTGTATGAGGTACTGGAAAAAAGCCTTATTCCGCTGTATTATGAAAGAGATGAAAATGGCATTCCAAAGGGCTGGGTAAGAATGATGAAGGAGTCAATAATCTCTCTGGCGGCTTACTTCAGCACCCACAGGATGCTTCAGGATTATACCGAAAAGCTTTATATGCCGGCAATGAGAAAGACATGCAATTTTTCGTCAACAGGCAATACAGATTGTCAGCTGGTTATACAGCTTGCAAAATGGAAAAAGTATGTTTATGACAACTGGCATTATGTATCTGTAAGAGCAGACAGCTGCCGTACTGCAAGCCAGTCAGGAACCGGTATCAAAATGGGCGTTTCTGTTACAGCAGGCTGTGATGTACAGTCTGTGCCGGGAACCGAAATATCACTGGATTCTGTAGTTTACCTTGGCCCGCTTAAGCCTGAGGATGTAGCCGTAGAGCTTTATTACGGAAATGTCGGCAGCAATGGAGACATTGAAAATGGCATGTATAAGACCATGCAGATGACAGCAGACAATGGCGGAGGCAATTACAGATATACAACGGATATAGTGATTGCCAACGGAGGCGAATACGGGTACCAATACAGATTATTGCCGTCGCACCCGCTGCTGACAGACAAATTTGAGCTCCGACTCGTAAAATGGGCCGAATGATCATACACATGACACTCCTCAGCATGCTATAGCCTGAGGAGTGTCACAACACCTTGACCGGAGGACGGAATGAAAGTAAGAGGTTTTCTGCTTTTTTTGATAACGGCATTAATGCTGACATTCACACCTGTTGCTTGTTTTGCGCTTCCTGAAGCAGCGGATGCCGACGATGCGGCTTCCAAAGCGGCAGTATCCGATATCAGTGCAGAAAGCATCGGAATCGGAGCAGCAGGAAGAGTTCCATCTCCTGAAATCAGCGCACCCTCAGCCATACTTGTCGAGGCTGAGACCGGTCAGGTCCTGTATCACAAGAACAGTGAAGCACCTCTTCATATTTCGGCAGCCTGCAAGCTTATGACCGTTCTTGTTGCGGTTGAAAAAAGCAGTCTGTCCTCTTATGTTACCGTCAGTTCTGACTCTGTTGATACGGAAGGTTCTGCTCTGAGTCTTCAGGTTGGAGCAAAGTATTTGATGAGTGACCTGCTCCATGCCATAATGCTTACATCAGCCAATGATGCTGCAGTGGCGGTTGCAGAGAGCGTATCCTCCGGTGACATAAAGAAGTTTGTCGATATGATGAACGAAACAGCTAAAAATGCGGGAATGACACAAACCCAGTTCACAAATCCCACCGGCTTGTACGATGAACTGCAATATACTACGGCAAAGGATATTTCAGCACTGGTCAGATATGCTATTAAAAATCCTCAGTTCAACAACATATATTCGGCCAAGGTCAAGCTTTGGTATGATGCTTCCAATACTCCCAGGATTCTGACCAACTCCAATCAGCTGTTCTGGTCCTACGACGGTTTAAATGGAGGCAAAATCGGATACAACAACAAGGATCAGCAGTCGGTCATCAGCACTGCAACGCGAAAGAATCTGAAGCTTATTGGCATCGTGCTTGATTCCCCGGCTCAGTCCATGTACACTGATACATCGGCGCTGCTGGATTATGGCTTCAACAACTTCTGGAAGAGCACGCTGGTAAGTAAAAACGAAGTGATCAAAACTGTCGATTTCGAAGGAAATCAGGTCAAGCTTGTCAGCCAAAGCGACATCATGTATACCCACCCGATAGGTGAAAGCTATATAAAGGAATTTGAAGCTACAGCAGATATCAAACCACCTCTGAAGAGAACGATCCCTGCAGGCAGCGCCACTTATATCCTTGGCGACGGCACCGAAGTGACCATCAGCCTGTATCCTGAAAGTGAGATAATACCAACTGAGGATACAAAGACAAAAATTCAGAAAAAAATAAACGAAAACAAGGATATATTCCTGATCGTCGCAATTCTGCTGGTTATTGAAGCAATACTACTGCTGTTTAATTTGGGAAAGCTGTTTGCCAAATTGGTTTCGTTCATATTACGCCGCAGTAAAGACAGCACCTGATATCATTCAGACAATCGCCTCGACGTCACATAAAACAGTCCCGTCAGTATTTCCCCTGCAGTCCTGCGAGTATCTCACTGCAGTCCCGCGAGCGCGTTTCCTCTCCTCAGCTTAGCTCGTAATGGTCTCCGGCTTTTCTTCCTTTACACCTCTGCTTCTAAAAGCCCTTTTTGCCTGACGGTTTTTATCATTCTCTATGTACTTTGACAGCACACTGCTGAGATTCAGCACATCCGACATCTCATAATAACCGGACTTTCTGTATACAAACCTTGATGCACGCATAGCGCCTGTTGCAAAGGCTTTTCTTGAAAATGATTCATGAGATATGGTGATCATATCCTCATCACCGGCAATCTCCACTTCATGCTTTCCTACGATACCCCCTGCACGTACTGCGTTAATCGGTATACTGCCCGATACTACTTCGGTGCCTGACGATTTCAGCGCTGTCTCAATTTCCCCGGCAATCTTCAGCGCAGTCCCAGAGGGTATGTCCTTTTTTTTGTTGTGATGCTCCTCGCTCACCTGAAAGTCGTAATTATTCAATATGCTTGATGCTATACTTGTCAAAAGCATCATTACATTGACGCCCAGAGTTATGTTGGGGGCATATACGATACCGTTATGATATTTTTTAGTCAGTACAAAAAGCTTCTTGATTGAAAGTTTTGAGAAGCCAGTTGTTGCGACCACCATATTTACCTTGAGTTTAGATAATATAACGGCATTTTTCATCGTAGCTTCCGGTTTAGAGAAATCAATGGCTATGTCCGGCTTGGTTTTGAACACCATCTCCTCGAGTTTGTCGGAACCATTGACTACTATACCTGTATCTCTGGTGCCGATAACCTCTCCCAGATCCTTTCCTTCCTTGGGACTTCCCGGCCGGCAGACAGCCGCCACCAGCTTGAAATTCTCCTGTTCAAGCAAAACCTTGGCAACTTCGCTGCCTGTTTTACCCAAACCGATAAGGCAAATCCGTATCATCAATAAACCTCCTAAATTAATTTTTTCAGTATGCAAAGCAAATATACTTTGCAGTCAGATCCCGCAATGAATCCAATGGATGTCTTTTGTACATTATGACTGTATCATTTGGCATAAAGGGCAATACTATGTATTGCACCAAGCCTTTCACAGCTTTGTTTATTGCCTGACCTGTGCCAGGGATCATTGATCGGTCTGTTGCTGAAAAAAATCAGAATTTTCTCAGCACAGTCCACATGGCTGATCCGGAGCCTGAAATAGCAGAAAAGTTCCGAAGCTGCGGATCATTCAGTCAGCCCGGAAATATACAGATGGATCTTCCGGACAAATGGAAATGAAACCTGTGGAAAACAACAAAAAAGCTGCAGAGAAGTTCTGCAGCCCTCACCACTATGTGGCTATTAACATGTTCATCACCTTCTCCTCCAACGCTTACGAGGTTAGCTGACGGATTCGGATCGGATAGAGTTGACCCTACCAGCCGGATTGATACGGCCGGATTCACCCCGGAAATAAGGCCTGGCACTTGACGCCCTGCCTCCCGGTCACACCTTGTGTCTTCTATTATAGCGACACACAATGGCCGGTTTTTGGTTCCCCCGCTCTTTTTAGATTAAGCGCAATTTGTCTATTCAATTTCCAATGGGGGCAAGCCCCCATACCCACGTTTGTTGCTTTATTATATATTATTTCCAGAAGTATATCAATATAACTAATCTTTGCATAATCGGCTTTAACTGTCGGATACTGTATTTTTCTTAATATTCATAGACTATGCTCACATATGCGGTAATTTCAATCGAGCCCGCCTGTATGGGTGTTGCGGCATTGAGACCTTCCGCTCTCATATCATAAACTGCATAGTTGCTCAGGGGGTTGTATCCGCCGCCTTCGCTGACGGTTATCGGAGCCTTCAGCTTTACACCCAGTGCATCTGCCATCGTATTGGCCTTTTTCTTTGCTGCCAGTACTGCGTTTTTCAATGCGGTGTTGTAGTAATCCTCATAATTACTTATCCCGAAGCTGATGCTGCTGCTTGTATTAACGCCGCTGTCAGCTGCTGCATCGATAACGCTTCCTGTCTTGTCAATATCCTTTACAGTAACACTTACATTATTGCTTACAGTATATCCAACTATGCTGCTGATGCCGGTTTCCTTGTGGTAATCGTACTTTGGATTTATTGAATAATTCACTGTTTTAATATCGTCTTCACTGATCCCCAATGCTTTAATGGATGCTATTAATTTATCCATTGATACAGCATTTGCCTTTTGTGCAGCTTTTGCGTCCTTGTCCTCGGTCAACACTCCGAGGGTTATAGTGACAAAATCAGGAGAAGCACTTACCTTTGACTGACCTGATACATTGATGGTCTTTTTAGGCGCTGTTTCCTCATCGGCTGCCTGTACCGGCGTGTTTACAAAGATACCGAATGCTGCCGTGAGAAGTGCAGCTGCGGTAAGCATAAGTACTGCCATCATTACTTTGTTTTTTGTTGAAAATATCTGTGTCATGATTACACCTCCAATAGATTTAACGGTTTACGATAAACGGAATAAAATGCCGTTTCCTTTATTGGTTTAGACGAGCGTTCAATGAAAATGTTCCCTCTGCAATACATACTCTGGAAGGATTGTCAGGATATTGTCCGGTAATACATTCTCCGGAAGGGTTGTCAGGATATTGTCCGGTGCTCATATCGGACCGATGACGACCACTTGCCGCACCTGTCCCCCCACCTGGCCTGAACAGTGCCATCCATCATCAGTTCGACAATTTCACACATGCCTGCGCAGCCGTCGCATTCGAAGCTTTTTGTGCTGTAGTCCCTCTTTATGACACCAAAACCGTTGAATTTTGTATGTGAATTTTTTTCGCTCACTATTTTCTGCTTTGCATACAAGGCTGCTCCCAAGGCACCCATTACAGCATGCTCTTCGGGTATTACAACCTTGACTCCCAGTGCCCTTTCGAACGCAGCCGCAATGCCCTTGTTTGCTGCAACACCGCCTTGAAAAACAACGGGCTCGCAGATTTCCTTCCCCTTTGCCAGGTTATTGAGATAATTTCTTACCAATGCTTCACAAAGACCGTTAACGATGTCTTCATTGCTATGCCCCGACTGCTGCTTATGTATCATGTCAGACTCAGCAAAAACTGCGCATCTGCCCGCGATCCTCACAGGCGCAGCTGAGCGCAGCGCCATCTCCCCGAATTCCTCTATCGGCACCCCCAGCCTTGCCGCCTGTCTGTCCAAAAATGATCCTGTTCCGGCCGCACAGACCGTATTCATGGCAAAATCATAGACAACACCATTCCTCAGGATGATTATTTTGGAGTCCTGCCCGCCTATTTCAAGTATCGTTCTGACTCCGGGGACAATTGACTGAGCCGCTATTGCGTGTGTCGTGATCTCATTTTTTATTATGTCCGCTCCGACTATGACACCTGCCAGTTCACGGCCGCTCCCGGTCACTCCCACACCTGATATCACAGGATAGCCGCATTCCTCTGCGATCTCCCTCATTCCTTCGAGCATGGACTGTATCGGCCTGCCGCTTGTACGCCTGTATAGCTTTGCGGTTATATGCCCTTCCCGGTTTATGACCACAAGATTGGTGCTGACTGAACCTACATCAATTCCAAGATAATTGCCATCCGCCTTCATATTTTTCACTCTCCCTTCTCTTTTCCAGCATGTCGATAAAGGCCTCTATTCTGGTCATATACCCGGCTTCGCCTGTCATTTCATCTATGATCAGCGACAGCACAGGTATTCCCAGTTCATTTTCTACCGAAGGAAGAAGGCTTTCCGCCACTATCTCGGGCATGCATGAAAACGGAAATATCTGTATCACTCCGTCATAGCCGTTACGGGCATATAATGCCGTGTTGCCCACAGTCTCCTGGGCATGGCCACCTATCATCGCACCAAGCCAGGGTTTGGCTGCTTCCGCAAATTTCATGTCTCTTGGCAGGTGAAGACCTTTTTTTATCATATGCTCTATTATCCAGCTGCTAACGGTCACCTTCCTGTCCACCTCGACACCAAGCCTGCCCAGCCTCTCCTGTATCTCAAAGCTGGCAAAATGCTCTATGCCTGTATATATTTCTCCAACGATTCCCACCTTCAGCGGGTGTGCATCCGGGTCAAGCTTTATTGACTTCAATTCGGACTCTATGCTGTCTATAAGCATTATCATATTCTTAGTGCCCTTTGCAGAAAGGGCTTTGTCCCGAAAGCCCCTATATATCCTGTCGGTGGAGCCGGCTTCCTTTTCACGTGCTCTTGTCCGGAAGGACAGCATTTCGATTTCATCGGTGCGCTTTGCGATTTTTACTGCGCGACTGAGAATCGACGGCAAGCCGATCAGTGCTGCATTTCCCGGAACTATCCTACGTATCCTTTCTATCAGGTCCTTTATGCCATATGCTGCTTCAAGGGTGATTATCTCCATGTCATAGCCTGCATCCTGCAGTATCGCCCTGTGCAACTGGGAGTAGTAGCCGAACCGGCAAGGTCCGCAGCCGCCAGCCATCAGGATGGTATCGGCTCCCATTTCGTATGCCTGCAAATAGTTGCCGATATTTATTTTCAGCGGCAGGCACACCATCTCAGGCACATATCTCGTACCGAGCTCAAGAGCTTTTTTATTGTTGAAGGGCGGGATGACATACTCTATGCCCAGATCATCCAATATTGACTTGACGCAAATATATGTATTACCCAAATGCGGAAATGTAATTTTCATTCCGGTTTCTCCAGCGTAGCATGTCTACAAAGGCCTCAAGCCGTGTGTTGAAGCCGGCCTCGCCCGTATGCTCGTCTATAGTCATAGTAATAAATGGTATATTGTACTTCTTTCTGATACTTCTTTCTATCAGGTCATTCACAAATGAGTCTATGCCGCAGCCGAAGCTGGTGACGCATATAAACCCATCGATCATGCCGGCCTCAGCCAGGTGGAGCGCCGCGCCGTAGGCCATCCTGCCGTAGTTCCAGAACATCGGCTTCTCAAGCAACGCCGCCTGTGAGTTTATTTGAGCCTCATCAACCATTTCTATGGTCCTTACCTCTACACCATACCTGGCCAGCTTCCCCAGCAGATCCATACTGATATACCTGTCATATATATTGTAAGGGTGCCCAATCACCGCTATCCTATAGCAACCTTGGGGACGGTTCTCACCTTTTTCACCTTGGGGACGGTTCTCACCTTTTTGACTTTTATTTGTGCTGTCCATAATCATAGAACTATACACACTTGCAGAAACGTGAGAACCGTCCCCGCTAATTGCACTGTCTCCACCTGTAAAAAGGTGAGAACCGTCCCCAAATTCCAGCGCCGACTTATAAGCCCTGACTGCAGTCCGCCTGTCGACTCCAAGGATAGCCCCGGTTTGAATGGCTGCTTTCAGCCCTCCCCTTTTGGAGTTCCTCAGGTTGACTTCAGTATCGATCAAGTACGGCAGGTCCTTGAGCGTATTCCTTATCATATCTGGCAAGCCTCCGAACTCAGGGCATATGTACTCCTTTTTTGATATACTTGTGAACCTCGGTACGAGAATATAATCGACCCTGTTTTTCAGGTTGATGACATGGCCGTAAAAAAGCTTTATTGGAAGGCATGCTTCATCAACACATGCCCTCACTCCATCATCAAGGATGCGTTTGTTGGTTTGCTCGGATACTACGACTTCGGCACCTAATTCGGCAAAAAATTTTTCCCAGAACGATATGAATTTATAGTAGAACAGGCTCCTTGGTATTCCTACTTTCACACACAAAAGTTCAACACCCCTCAAAACATTATTAAATGTTTAATCATCTTAACGTATTATTGACAAACAGGAAGAGTTTATACACCAGAGCCTGCATACCGCAATTTCGGAAAAACAAGGGCTGTGTTATCCGATTTCTCAACAGCACAGGTGATCATCCTGTGCCTTAAGAAATTCACAAAAAAATCCGGTATCCTTTTATAGATACCGGATCGAGTTTCTGGTATTAGCATTTTCAAAAATTTTACTCTGTCTCAGATAAGCTCAAGAGCAGTCCCCTTACACTAATCAAGCCTTGCCGTCGCAGCCGAGAACGTTTATGAGCTTGTTCTTTACGAGTTCCTTGATGGCCAGTCTGGCAGGTCCGAGGTACTGTCTGGGATCGAAGTGCTCAGGATGCTGTGTGAAATATTCCCTTACCGTAGCAGTCATAGCAAGCCTGAGGTCGGAATCTATGTTGATCTTGCAGACTGCAGACCTTGCTGCCTGTCTGAGCATTTCTTCCGGAACTCCCTTTGCGCCCGGCATATTTCCGCCGTTATTGTTTATTTTATCCACCAGTTCAGGTATAACTGAGGAAGCGCCGTGGAGAACTATAGGAAATCCGGGAAGTCTCCTTGAAACTTCTTCAAGTATATCAAATCTGAGCTTTGCTTCGCCTTTGAATTTGAATGCGCCATGGCTTGTGCCTATAGCGATAGCCAGTGAATCAACGCCAGTCTTTGAAACAAATTCTTCAACCTCTTCGGGTCTTGTATAGGATGAATCTTCCTCTGATACATTTACATCATCCTCAACACCGGCAAGTCTGCCGAGCTCGCCTTCTACCACTACGCCGTGAGCGTGTGCGTATTCAACGACCTGCTTTGTCAGCCTGATGTTTTCTTCAAATGAATGATGTGAGCCGTCTATCATTACTGATGTGAAGCCTCCGTCAATACAGGATTTGCAGAGTTCAAAGGTATCGCCGTGGTCGAGGTGCAGGCAGATCGGCAGTCCGGTCTCGATAATTGCTGCTTCGACTAATTTCATAAGGTATGTGTGATTGGCATATTTCCTGGCTCCCGAGGATACCTGCAGGATCAGCGGAGCATTGACT
Organism: Bacillota bacterium; assembly: GCA_023412665.1. Classification (GTDB taxonomy): domain Bacteria; phylum Bacillota; class Clostridia; order Acetivibrionales; family DTU013; genus DTU013. The sequence continues at coordinate 349 of JAEZCA010000067.1, read as the reverse complement.
TCCTTTGCGGCTTCTGTGATTCCCTGTACGATCTCCATGTTGTTTACGTTGAAAGCACCTATGGCATATCCGCCTTCGTAAGCCTTCTTGAACATTTCAGTTGATGTTACTAATGGCATAAAAACAACTCCTTTGCTTTATATAATTTAATATTGCAAAACGACGATAGAATATGTATTGTAACCTTGTTACAAATTTATCATTTTAATTCTAACAGATTTCGCCTATAAATCAAGTTAATTTTACCCAAATAGCGAATAACTCTCCGGATAATGAATTGATAATTCATCCAAGCTACTTTACCAATTTATATGTTAAAAAAATATCCATCTTTATTTGCATTTTGGTA
>JAEZCA010000064.1 GCA_023412665.1 Bacillota bacterium | reverse complement strand
AAAAGTCAAGTGCTCTGCCGACTGAGCTAATGGCCCGTATTGGCTGGGATGGCTGGACTCGAACCAGCGAGATGCAGGAGTCAAAGTCCTGTGCCTTACCGGCTTGGCTACATCCCATCATTTATTAGCGCAAAGTCAATTATAAAGGCAGGAACGCCATTTGTCAAGGTAAATAACTGTCGCTCTCACGGTATACCAGTAGAATTTTCTTTTTCAATCAACGTCCCTTTCCATGAATAAATACATGAAAACTACTTTTCAATCAGCCCGATATACCCTCCACAGCCATAATGCAAAACAAAGAGAGGCTGTATTAACAACCTCTCTTTTGGGGTGAGCTATGGGAATCGAACCCACGACCTCCAGGGCCACAACCTGGCACTCTAACCAACTGAGCTAAGCCCACCATGCATATGACGTTTTCAGCGACATATGCTATTTTAAGGCACACAGCGCCTTTTGTCAAGTGTTAATTCGCTTACTCGCCGCGTAAATCACACGACATCCTTGACAGCACTAACGGCATTTTATTCACCGCTCAGTCACCTCATACCATGACGTGGAAATATTTCACTCAAGCTCCTTGAGCCATACCTCAGGTGAGGCGTCGCTTGGCATGCGCCAGTCTCCCCTGGGCGACAGGCTGATGGTACCGACCTTGGGGCCGTCCGGCAGGCATGAGCGTTTGAACTGCTGTGAGAAGAACCTCTTGATGAAGACCCTAAGCCATGACTTGACAGTCTGTGCATCATATACACCTTCAAATGCCTGCTCCGCAAGGAACAGGAGCTTTTTAGGCGCTGCTCCGTAACGCAGCATGTGATACAGGAAGAAATCATGCAGTTCGTAAGGACCAACTATATCCTCAGTCTTCTGCTGTATCTTCCCTTTTTCATCCGGAGGCAGAAGTTCAGGAGAAATCGGTGTTTCGAGTACTCTTCGCAAAACCTCTGCGGCCGCTTTGTCGGTCACATTGTCGGCAGCCCACTGCACCAGGTATTTGACCAATGTCTTTGGAATACCGCAGTTTACCGAATACATGGACATATGGTCGCCATTGTATGTGCACCAGCCCAGAGCAAGCTCAGACAGGTCTCCTGTCCCTACCACAAGGCCGTTCAGCTTGTTGGCTATATCCATCAATATTTGAGTTCTTTCTCTGGCCTGTACGTTTTCATAGGTGACATCATGTACGGACGGGTCATGGCCGATATCTTCAAAATGCTGCAGGCAGGCCTTCTTTATATTAATTTCTTTCAATTCCGCTCCAAAGGACCTTATCAGCTGGAGTGCATTTTCATAGGTAGCGTCAGTAGTTCCAAACCCTGGCATCGTTATTGCCAGGATGTTATCTCTTGGAATGCCCAGCATGTCAAAGGCCTTTGCTGTCACTATCAAAGCCAGCGTCGAGTCGAGGCCGCCGGAAATCCCCAGGACCGCCTTCTTTATGCCCGTATGCTCCAACCTTTTTGCCAGGCCGGCAGTCTGTATGGCGAAGATCTCTTCGCATCTCCTGTCTCTGGACGCCTTGTCAGACGGTACAAACGGGTGCGGGTCCACATATCTTGACAGTTTTTCCGGCTTTGCCCCTTTGACGGCAGTCGTCGACTTCGTAGTCGCCGTCCCATCAGCCACCGTCCCTGTAGTCCCCGTCCCGGCAGAGCCGACGGATGATGCCGTATCCATTCCATAAAGAACGAACGGGATCTTCCTGAAATCACGAATTTTCGCATCTTCCATGAAGGTAGTGTTTTTGATCCTGTCGTTTTTGAGCTTTTGAACATCGATATCGCTTATCAATATATTCCCGTCACGCAGATATCTCTTGGATTCAGTCAGTATTCCGCCGTTTTCGGCAATCAACGCATGACCGCCGAATACAACGTCAGTGGTGGACTCATGCACCCCGCAGGACGCAAATACATATCCCGCGATACATTTGCCGGACTGCTGTCTGACAAGCTCTCTTCTGTATTCAGCCTTCCCAATGATCTCGTTGCTGGCTGAAAGATTGAATATGATCGATGCACCGGCAGTAGCCTGATATGAGCTTGGAGGTATCGGTGCCCAAAGGTCTTCGCATATTTCCACCCCGAAGCAGACGCTTTCTGCTCCGGATGCTGTACTGTCGGAAGCCGCTGTACTGCGGGAAGCTAATGTACTATCCAGAGATACTGCACTGCAAACAGACTCAAACAACAAATCAGTACCGAAAGGCACTCTCTTGCCAAAAAGTTCAACAAAGCTGCTTTTTGCGTTTCTTCCCGAAGCAAACCAGCGTTCTTCATAGAATTCATTATAGCCGGGTATATACGTCTTAGGCACTATGCCCAGTATTTCACCATTTTGAAGTACAGCTGCACAGTTGAAAAGCTGGTTGTCGACCATTAACGGCAGCCCTGCAATTGCCATTATCCTCAGACCCTTTAAAGCCTCAGTAATCATCCCCAAGCCTTCTAGAGCTCCACTGAGAAGCTGCTCCTGATGGAACAGATCACCACAGGAGTATGCAGTAATGGAAAGTTCAGGAAAGACTATCATTTCTACACCTGCTGCCTCAGCATCATTTATCATATTAATTATTTTTCCTGTATTATAGCCGCAAGCGGCCACCTTCAGTATGGGCACCGCAGCAGCTGTCCTTATGAAACCATATTTCATAATATTTAGTTCCTGCCTTCTTATTGATGTGTTCTGCTTTTCTGATACCCCATAATTATAGCACTTATACATACAAATGGATATATAAGCTGTGTCCATTGTGAATTTCAAATGCTGCAATTGCTAAATTTAGCTTCAGGTAAGGGCAGCAGTTTTACTTATTAAGACCACGGTGTGCAAAAAACGAATGTTCTGGGCGCATAATACTATTCAGGAGTCTACATAACTCGATAACCACCCAATTATATGCCATAACCATTGTATACTCTCAATAAAATCAATGAATTTGTGCCCAGATGATACGATTTTTGCACACCCACCCTATGCTGTCCAATAGTACTGCCAAGTTTTGGTCACTTGGTCGTAAATCAAGGGCAGGAGATAGTTATCATACGAAGGCCAGCATATAGCAAAAAGCACCTGCAGACAGCCTTGGTCCAGGCCCCGTCTGCAGGTGCTTACCTATTCAACAATTCACTAGAAATTCGGGTTTACTCGCTATACCGCTTTCACCTATTCAACAGTTCACAAAAAATTCAGGTTCACTTGCTTATGCCGCGTCCACCTATTTTTTCAAACTGGCGATGCGCTCCATCAGCTTCTCGTACATGTCGGCATACTTGGCCTTTTTGGCCTTTTCTTCTTCGATCAGCTTGGCCGGTGCCTTTGCGACAAAGCCTTCATTGTTGAGCTTGCTGTCGACTCTTTCCAGTTCCTTCTCAAGGTTGGCTTTTTCCTTCTCCAGCCTTTCCAGTTCCTTCTTGATATCGACCAGATCCTCCAGCGGTATGAATATTTCTGCGCCAGCTATTACAGCAGACACTGCATCAGACGGTATCCCCGATTTATCGGACTGTACTATTACTTCCGATGCTCCTGCCAGCCGCTCGAAGAACTTTGCTCCGCTTCCTAAAATAGCACCTTCAGCAGGTCCTGCCACAAAAATAAGCTTGTTTTTCCTTGATGGCGGAACGTTCATTTCGACCTTGATGTTCCTGACCGCCTTTATGGCGTCCATGATCAGCTGCATATCCTTCTCATCCTGGGGATAATGCAGTTTATCATCATATGTGGGCCATGCTGAGGTCATTATACTCTCATCATTATTGATGAGGTGGCTGTATATCTCCTCTGTTACAAAGGGCATATATGGGTGGAGCAGCTTCATGGCGGTGCCCAGTACATAATTGAGCACCCACTGTGCCTCAAGCCTGGTTTCATCCTCCCTGTCAAAGAGCCTCGGTTTCACGAGCTCGATATACCAGTCGCAGAATTCCTCCCAGATAAACTCATACACCTTCTGCAAGGCAATGCCCAGTTCATAGTTTTCAAGGTTTTCAGTGACCTCTGCTGCCAGAGTGTTGACTCTGCTGAGTATCCACTTGTCAGGAGTTGTTAATTTTGTCATGTCAACCTTGTCGAAGCTCACATTTTCATCAAAATTCATCAATACAAATCTTGTTGCATTCCATATCTTATTGGCAAAATTCCTGCTGGATTCCACCTTCTCAGTCGAGAACCTCAGGTCGTTTCCGGGCGAATTACCAATGGTCAGCGCAAACCTCAACGCATCGGTGCCATACTGTGAAATGACCTCAAGAGGATCGATGCCGTTTCCGAGGGATTTGCTCATCTTCCTGCCCTGAGCGTCTCTGACAATACCATGAATGAATACATGGCTAAAGGGCTCTTTGCCCATGTGTTCAAGACCGGAGAAGATCATTCTGGCGACCCAGAAGAAAATGATATCATAGCCGGTAACAAGCACATTTGTCGGATAAAAATATTCCAGATCCCTGGTATTCTCCGGCCAGCCCAGTGTTGAGAACGGCCACAGCGCCGAACTGAACCAGGTATCCAGCGTATCGGGATCCTGCTCCAGCCTTGAAGAACCACACTTGGAGCATACGTCGGGCTGTTCCCTGGCAACGATCATTTCTCCGCACTCACGGCAATAATATGCAGGTATCCGGTGGCCCCACCAGAGCTGTCTGGATATGCACCAATCCTGGATATTCTCCATCCAGTTGTAATATATCTTTGAAAATCTATCGGGCACGAACTTGATAGTACCGTTACGCACAGCATCTATCGCAGGCTCTGCCAACGGCTTCATCTTCACGAACCACTGTCTGGACATGATTGGCTCGATAACCGTATTACACCTGTAGCAGGTTCCGACATTGTGCTTGTGACCTTCGATCTTCACGAGCAGATCAAGCTCCTTCAGGTCCTCTATGATCTTTTTCCTTGCTTCATACCTGTCCATGCCGGCATACTTGCCTGCGGCCTCGTTCATCCTGGCACTGTCGTCCATGACCCTTATCTGCGGCAGATCATGACGCAAGCCCACTTCAAAGTCGTTGGGGTCATGAGCGGGTGTAATTTTTACTGCGCCTGTTCCAAACTCCTTGTCTACGTATGAGTCGGCAATGATTGGTATTTCTCTGTTCATAAGAGGCAGTATCACTGTTTTTCCAACCAACCCGGCATACCTTTCGTCCTCGGGATTGACAGCAACTGCTGTATCTCCGAGCATGGTCTCAGGCCTTGTCGTTGCGACAATAATAAACTCGCTGCTGCCCTTTACAGGATACTTCAAATGCCAGAAGTTACCCTCCTGCTCTTCATATTCGACCTCCGCATCCGATATGGAGGTGCTGCATTTGGGACACCAGTTGATTATGCGATCTCCCCTGTAGATCAGGCCTTTTTCATAGAGCTTGACAAAAACCTCCAGCACAGCCTTTGAAAGGCCTTCGTCCATAGTGAACCTTTCGCGCTCCCAGTCACATGAGCTGCCCAGCTTCTTGAGCTGCTCGACGATCCTGCCGCCGTATACTTTTTTCCATTCCCATGCTCTCTCCAGGAATTTTTCCCTTCCCAGATCTTCTTTTTTAATACCCTCTTTAGCCATGCTCTCAACGATCTTGGCCTCGGTGGCTATGCTGGCATGGTCTGTGCCCGGCAGCCACAATGCGCAATAGCCCTGCATCCTCTTCCATCTGATGAGTATATCCTGCAGCGTATTGTCAAGGGCATGCCCCATGTGGAGCTGTCCCGTGATGTTTGGCGGCGGTATCACTATCGTATAAGGCGTTTTTTTACTGTCGGGCACGGCATGGAAGTACCCTTTTTCCATCCACTCACTATACAGGCGGTCTTCCACCTGCGACGGATCATAAGTTTTTGCAAGCTCCTTTATTTCCTTCATGTCAAATCCTCCTCAAATATTTACCTGAATGCTATCAGCGTCAGAATCAAACCGGGCAATGCTATCAGCATACCGTAGCGCTTGACATTCACTGTTGCAATCAGCATTTTGTAATCCTCAGCTTCTTCAGCTTCCATTTCATGTTCGTTCTCTAATTTAACCTTTTTATCAAGGCCAAATCTCATAACGATTTTCTTTGCCGCAATAACTGTGACAAATCCTGTTACAATTATCAACCCGGCCAGTATCTTAAGTGCCAGCATTTGTTCCTCCCTATTCGTATAATCGTTCAATTTAGCTCAAGACCGTACTGATCATCCAGAGCATTGTCTATCTTTCAGATTTCATATGGTACGTATAGCGTAAGCCACCCAGAGCCCTGTCCTTTATGCCTGGCCCCATCATCCCGGTATACATGGAACTAAAAAAGCCCGTCATCCATATCGATTGGACGAAGGGCCATACTCCGCGGTACCACCAAAATTCCCCTAAGGGCAGCTCATGGAAATAACGGTTCCTCTGCCGCTGCAATTGCGCCGTTGCTACATCTGTCACGCACTAAGCACAGATAAGTACTCACATGTCACAGAATCGGCTTTTTTTGCAGAACTCCCGGGCGACCTTCAGCGTTTCTGTTCCCGAAAGGCTTCACAGCCTATGAGCCTTTCTCTCTGTTGCGGCGTTTGCGATAGTGGCGTGACTGCCGCAAAATGCCTGTTGGGTCAGATTGGCGCTTACTCCTCCCGATCAGCGTTTTTTGCCTTTTTCATTGTATCAATAATATATTATTAGAAAAAACAAGTCAAGGGCATTATTTCTTCATTTTATTGAACACACTGGCATAATTATGTATAATTTATTTAATTAAAGCAAAAGGTAAAAAAAATTCTTATATATGGGTTGGAGTGGTGTGATGAATAATATAAATGGAGGGGTCACGGCCCCCGAAGGTTTTTTTGCTACAGGAGTAGCCTGTGGTCTGAAGAAAGACGGCAAAAAGGATCTGGCTATTGTCTGTTCCGAGGACAGCGCTGCAGTAGCCGGAGTATTTACAACCAATAAGGTTAAAGGTCATTCGCTGCAGTTGACAATGGATCATATTAAAAGCGGATACGCAAACGCAGTTGTAATCAACAGCGGCGGTGCAAACGCATGTGTAGGTGAACAGGGCTATGCCGACGCACTTGAGATAGCAACCATCACTTCAGGCTTGCTTGAATGCAGCCCTCAGGACATTCTGGTCGGTTCTACAGGCGTCATTGGAAAACGGCTGAACATGGATGCCATCCGCCCTGGCATCGAAGCCCTCGTTTCAGGTATGGACCCTGACGGAGGCCATGACGCCGAGGAAGCTATCATGACTACCGATACTATTTCAAAGGAAATCGCAATAGAGTTGGAACTTCAGGACACCAGAGTGGTGATCGGCGGGATGGCAAAGGGTTCGGGAATGATACATCCGAATATGGCCACCATGATAGGCGTTATCACAACAGATGCCAACATCTCCAGAAGACTGCTGGACAAGGCGCTCAAGGATGCCGTGAAATCGACCTTCAACAGAGTCACAGTAGATGGTGACACCAGTCCCTGCGATATGGTATTGGCCTTTGCAAACGGAATGGCGGACAATGCCGGCATCACTAATGAGGGAGAAGATTTCGAGCTGTTTATGAAGGGTCTCGAGTATGTGTGCGGTTATCTGGCCAAGCTTGTCGCAAGGGACGGAGAAGGCGCTACAAAACTGATCGATGTTGTGATCGAAGGCGCCGGGAATCCCGAGGATGCATGCAAGGCTGCATACGCCGTAGCTAAATCGCCGCTTGTCAAGACAGCTGTTTTCGGAGAAGATGCAAACTGGGGCAGGATAATAACTGCCATAGGTTATTCAGGAGCTGAATTCGACCCAAACTTTACAGACATATATATAGGAGATATACTCGTCTGCAAGAACGGATGCATGGTAAGCTTTGATGAAGCGCTGGCCAGGGAGCAGCTGGAGAAAAGTGAGATCAAGCTGCTTGTAAAGCTAAACAAGGGAGTTTATTCAGATCACGTGTGGACATGTGATTTTACTTACGATTATGTAAAAATCAACGCAAGTTATCGCTCATGACATCAGGGCTGCCGCCCGGGATGCGGCGGCCGGCCTCGTTAAAACACGCAAGGTTCGGTAACTTACTGCAGTCGAAATAATTCCTTTTGGATCACTGCGTTGTTTCCGATATATGCTTTTAGATGATAATATACAGGAGGGGTCGGATTGAGTATCAGACAATATGCCATATTTACGATCAACGAAGAAGAATTCGGAATTGAAATCGAGAAAGTAAGCATTATTGAGAGAATGCTTGAAATTTACAAGATCCCCAATACGCCTGAGTATGTCGAAGGTCTGACAAATCTGAGGGGAAAGGTACACACCGTATTCAATCTCAGAAAGCGTTTTCATCTGCCCTGTCCAGAGTTTAACGATGATACGAAGGTAATCATTGCAAACGCGCAGGATTCGGTAATCGGACTTATCGTTGACGGTGTCCGCGAGATAGTCAAGGTTGAGGACGATCAGTTTGAGCCCATGCCTAAGGAGCTGTCCGCCATAAAGGACAGGTTCCTGACTGGGACTGTAAAAAACGGCGACAGGCTGATTCTTATACTCGATGTTGACAAGGTGATCACCGAGCCTGACGCACCGCCTGCAAAACCTATAAAGACCACAAGAAATGTAAAGCCGGCTGCTGCAATAGAATAATCACAGGCCTTACAGACTTCAGGTCCGCACACCAACAATATGAAGGAACCTTGTATATGCCGGTTCGAAGTCGATCAGCCGGTAGTAATCCGTATCAAATGTATGGGCGGCAACTAATATGCCGTCCATTGCCTTGTTTTCAGGCATTTTGACTATTACCGGAGAGTGATCAAACCATTTGCCGTCGGAAAAGGACAGCTGGGCTATATCCCCCGGCTCTGCATCGGCAGCATCAACTACCTCTGCAAAGGGGCCAGGTCCTTTATTATCCACAAGAAACTTAAAGAGATAATTGACACCTGTCCAGGATGCTGTCCTGTCATATGAGCTGCCATAATACCAGCCATGGATATAGGTGTGGTTCATTATCCCGGAGCCCGCATAAATGCATTGCGATGCAAAATTAGTACAGTCGCCTCCCAGCTTTTCGAAATCGTAATATGCCGGATTCCTGGCATAAGCCCACTTATGTGCGTAATGCAGCACTTTCTCTCTGTCATAGGACCTTACTGTTTTCTGTCTGCCGGTGTGGAAACTATACATACATTCCTCCATGTACCTGCTGAATGTTTCATACTAACACCGCCTTTCTTAATTCTATGCATCTGCTTCTTAAAAGTTAACCTTAAGTTAACATCGGATTAATCCATTTTTAATTCTCCGGATATATGATGTAAATGTAAGCATTATTACATTTGTTTGGAATTCCGTTAGAAATCGGTTTTACAGAATATCAATAAAACATTATGAGAAAATAATACCGGGAGGGAAAAAAAATGACATTAAAATCATTAAATAAAAAATTACTGGTTACAACGGCAATGGCTTTATCCACAGCATTATTGTTCACAGCCTGCGGAAGCACACAAAACAGTACGCCTTCAGAAAACGGCGGGAACAACGCGAACACGTTATCGGGATCCATATCCATATCAGGCTCCACCTCCGTTCAACCACTGGCGCAGGATCTGGCTGATGTCTTTGCAGAAACAAACCCAGGTGTAATGATAGAGATACAGGGCGGTGGTTCAAGTCAGGGCATCAAGGATGCAAGCACCGGAATATCAGATATAGGCAACTCGTCACGAGATTTGAAAGAGGAAGAAAAAGCGGGGATCACCGAGCACGTTATCGCCTATGATGCTATCGCGGTAGTCCTGCACCCCACAAATAAAATCGACGGCCTTACCGGTGAGCAATTGAAAAAAATATTCAGCGGAGAAATAACAAACTGGAAAGAAGTCGGCGGAAACGACCTGGAGATACTGGTAGTTACACGTGAAGCCGGTTCGGGTACCAGATCCGCATTTCAGGAGCTTCTTGGGCTTGAAGAAAAAACTGACGGCGGGACTCGCTCACTCATCAGAGAAGACGCCCTGGTGGCCGATGGAAACGGACCTGTAAAGGCTAACATTGCCTCCAAGGAAAACGCGATAGGCTACATTTCCCTCGGATTTGCAGATGAAACGCTGAAGAGGATCAAGGTTGATGGCGTGGAATGCACGACAGAAAGTGTTATGAATAAATCCTACAAAATATCAAGACCATTCCTGATGCTCACAATGGGCGAGCCCAGGCCGGAAGTCAAAGCGTTCCTGGACTTCATACTAAGTGACGAGGGACAGGCGGTAGTTGGAAAATTTTATATAAGTGTAAGCTAACAACGATACAATAACCGGAATCTAACACCGCAACCCGCTATGGATAACAGCTAATGCGCTGTTATTCATTAACTATAAAATAAAGACTGTTGTTTCGATTCCTGACCTAAGGAGGCTTTATAGTGTGAAATCCAACAAGATAAAAAAAACCTGGGAACGAACTGTAGAAACGGTATTCCTGCTATGCGCCGCAATATCGGTATTGTCTGTGGTGGTCATAACTGTATATGTTTTTGCAAAGGGTACGCCGGCAATATTCAAGGCAGGTATAGTCGAATTTCTCACATCAACGTCCTGGCAGCCAGAGGCAGGAGAATTCGGTATTCTGTCAATGATCATCGCAAGCATTCTGGGAAGCTTCGGCGCAATAATAATAGGTGTTTTCATAGGATTATTTACCGCTATCTTCCTGGCGGAACTGGCTCCCAAAAGGCTGGCCGCCGTCATACGACCGGCTATTGAACTGCTGGCGGGAATCCCATCTGTTGTATATGGCTTCTTCGGCTTGATGGTTCTTGTGCCTCTCATATCCAAATACCTGGGAGGAGCCGGCAACAGCCTGCTGGCTGTTATAATCATATTGGCGGTTATGATACTGCCAACAGTGATAAGTATGTCCGAAGCATCAATAAGAGCTGTTCCATCTACTCTGAAGGAGGGCTCTCTTGCATTGGGAGCAAGTCATATCCAGACGATTTTCAGGGTCCTGGTTCCGGCAGCCAAATCCGGCATAATGGCATCTATTGTCCTGGGCACAGGCCGCGCTATCGGAGAAACCATGGCGGTCATACTTGTATCCGGAAACACAGCCCTTATTCCCCGCGCCCTTACAGACAGAGTCCGAACTCTGACAGCCAATATTGCGCTGGAAATGGGGTATGCCAGCGGACTTCATCAAGAGACCCTGTTTGCAACAGGTGTTGTATTGTTTATTTTTATAATGCTTTTGAATATACTACTGAACGTTATTATACACAGAAAGGCAGGTAAAGGCGTATGAAAGCCCATATAACAAAACGCCGCATCATTGATGGCATACTGGCTGCCTTTGCATGGCTGAGTGCATTTATCACAGCAGCAGTATTGGTATGGATACTTGTTTATATAATCACTAAAGGCATTGCACATATAGACTGGGCTTTCCTATCCACTATATATAAGCCGGTCAAGGATATGTACGGTATATTGCCGATGATAGTGAGTACAATTGAGATCATTATTATCACAGTAGTGATCGCTACCCCTGTAGGTATCTGTTCGGCTATATATCTTGTAGAGTACTCAAAGCCGGGAAGGCTGGTGGATACTATCCGTTTTGCCACAGAGACCCTGTCGGGTATACCATCTATAATATACGGACTGTTTGGATTCATTTTCTTTGTCATTGCACTTCAATTAAAATATTCCATTCTATCCGGGGCTTTGACACTTAGCATAATGGTACTTCCTACAGTGATACGCTCAACGGAAGAAGCGCTTAAATCGGTACCCGATTCGTACAGAGAAGGGAGTCTGGCTCTGGGAGCGAGCAAGCTCAAGACAGTTTTCCGGGTCGTGCTGCCAACAGCGATACCGGGGATACTTACCGCAGTTATCCTCAGCATCGGCCGAATTGTGGGTGAAACTGCCGCCGTGTACCTTACAGCGGGGTATGTACCAAATATCCCAAAAAGCATAATGCATTCCGGCAGGACTTTGTCAGTACACCTTTACTCACTGGCGAAAGAGGGCATTTCATTCGAGCAGGCATATGCCACAGCAACGATACTTGTAATAATTGTCGCATTGATTAATTTCATTGCAGCCCGAAGTGCAAAAAGACTGTCAAGGGCGACAACCGGAGAATAAATACCTACAGAACAATAGTCAGGGGCGGATCAAAAATCTGACGGTGCCCTAATAGGAGGTCATTTAGTTGAAAAAGCAAAAAATAAGCGCAAAAAAGTTGGATCTGTTTTATGGTGATATCCATGCACTAAATGATATAAATATAGACATTGGAGAAAACCAGGTCACCGCATTGATCGGCCCTTCGGGCTGCGGCAAGTCAACCTTCCTTAAAACTCTGGATCGGATGAACGACCTTGTACCAAGCGTGAAAATCACAGGAGAAGTATATCTTGACGGTATTAATATATACAGTCAATATGATATAGTAGAGTTGCGTAAAAGAGTAGGAATGGTGTTCCAGAAACCCAACCCCTTCCCTATGTCTATATATGACAATATAGCATATGGCCCGCGTATACACGGGATCAAATCAAAGGCTACGCTAGACCGGCTTGTGGAAAAAAGCCTGAGAAGCGCCGCCTTGTGGGATGAGGTGAAGGACAGACTGAAAAAAAGCGCTATGGGCTTATCCGGCGGACAGCAGCAGAGGCTTTGCATAGCCAGGGTACTGGCGGTAAGCCCGGAGGTAGTGCTGATGGATGAACCCACGTCAGCGCTGGATCCAATATCCACTTTAAAAATAGAGGATCTCATACACGAACTGAAAAATGAATACACGATCATAATCGTGACTCACAATATGCAGCAAGCCGGCAGGATCTCCGACAAAACAGCATTTTTCCTGCATGGAGAAATAGTTGAATTCGATGACACGGAGAAAATATTCAATCTGCCGGCTGATAAGCGAACTGAGGACTATATAACGGGGAGATTCGGTTAGAAACATAATAGTTGGATAAGTATTAGAAAGAGCGATTGGACAGGAGGAATTAATTATGGTGTCAAGACATTCATTCGACCAGGGCCTGGAAGATCTGCACCTGGATTTAATAAATATGGGAAGTCTTGTTGAGGAGTCTATAGACAATACAATAATGGCATTGAAGAAACAGGACGTTGAGCTTGCCAGAAAAATATTCCGCAACGATGACGTGATCGATGATTATGAAAAGATCATCGAGAGGAAATGTATGAACCTTATTGCCAGGCAACAGCCTCTGGCAAAGGATTTGAGAACTATCAGCACGGCCCTTAAGATAATTACCGATATGGAGCGTATCGCAGATGCATCTGCGGATATAGCGGAAATAACTATACGCATGTCCGGTAAAAATTATATAAAGCCGTTGATAGATATACCTAGGATGGCCGAGATGGCCAAAAACATGGTAAACAGGGCAATCGACGCTTATGTGCGGCAGGACGTGAAGCTTGCAGAGGATGTATGCGCCAGTGATGACGAGGTCGACAATCTGTTCAATAAAATAATACTCGAATTAATAAACCTGATGCGCAATGATGCGGAAACGATAGAGCAGGGTATTGACTTTATGTTCATAGCAAAATATCTTGAACGGATGGCAGACCATGCAACCAACATTGGCGAATGGGTCGTTTTCAATGTTACAGGTGAGCATGACCGGCTTGCAAGGCTTTACCACAAGCAAGGTACTCATGTTCCACACTACGATGATGTTTAGTGCAGCAAGCGGACGCACGCTTTGTTTCATGCCATGGAGGTCATAATGTCGAATGAGTTGATTTATGCAGTTGAAGATGAAGCCCATATACAGCAGTTGATTAAGTTTAACCTTGAGGCAGCAGGCTATAGAGTTGTATTATTTGATAGCGGTGAAAATCTGCTTGCAGAGACAGCAGTTACATTACCTTCCCTATTTATCCTTGATCTTATGCTGCCCGGTATCGATGGCCTGGAAGTATGCAGAAGGCTTAGAGCCCAACACAGCACAAGGGTAATACCCATAATCATGCTCACTGCCAGGAGTGAAGAATTCGACAAGGTGCTGGGGCTGGAACTCGGAGCCGATGATTACATCTCAAAGCCCTTCAGTGTACGGGAGCTGACAGCCAGGGTCAGAGCATTGTTCAGGAGAGTGTCAATCACTACATCTACAGAACAGGATATTCTCAGACATGGAACTATAGCGATAGATCTTGACAGACATGTGGTTTACAAAAAAGGCCTTCCGGTAGAAATGCCTTTAAAGGAATTTGAGCTTTTGAGGATGCTTATGGTGAACAAGGGAAAGGTCCTCTCACGCGAACTGCTTCTTGATAAGGTTTGGGGTTTTGACTATTATGGAGAGACAAGAACAGTGGATGTTCACATAAGATATATCAGACAAAAGATAGAGGATGACGATAATAACCCTAAATATATTGAAACGGTCAGGGGTATCGGTTACCGCTTCAGTGAAAATTAATACAGATTATTCAGAGGTCCAATAATATGAGGAAGAAAATTCTGATCGGTTTCCTGATTCTTATACTTACAAGTATAGCAACCACAGGCATCTTTGTGGCACAGCAAGCGCGGAGCCTGTATAAGGAGAGTATTAAAGAACAGATACTCACCGTTGCATCGTTACTGGATTATGAGCTGATGCAGCTGGCTGGAAGCGGCAGCATTGCTGATTATGACAGCATTTCAAAGGACTATGCAAATGTATTGTCATCGGCAAAAGGTTTAAAGCTGCCACAAACCCCACAAAATGCTCAGACTCTCGTAGATGTCTCGTTTTCGGAGTTCAGTCCAAGAATAACTCTTATTGACCGAAGAGGAAATGTCATCGGAGAATCCCAGGCAGATTACAACCGTATGGAAAACCACCTGGACAGAAAAGAAGTGCAGCAGGCATTGAAAAATGAACTGGGAGAGGAAATACGCTTTAGTGCGACACTCCGAATGGATTTCCTGTATATTGCTATTCCCTCCTCACAATCCGATATAATTATTAGAGTTTCTGTGCCCCTTGATCAGCTCCGAAGGATAGATAGACATATTCTCATGTTCAGTCTTGCCGGCATGGCGGCAGGGCTTCTGCTTTCAGCCATACTGGCTTGGAGTTTGACGTCTGGAATAATAAAGCCCGTAAAAAATCTAACAACAGCAGAAAAGGAAATCGCCGATGGGAATTATTCAAAAAGGGTCGAAGTATCGTCTCGTGACGAATTGGGTCAGCTTGCCGCCACCTTTAATGATATGGCAGCTAAACTGGATAAAACCGTAGCTGATCTGAAAGATAAGAATTTGAAATTTGATGTAATATTGAACAGTATGACAAACTCCTTTGTAGCTGTTGATTCTAATGAGAGAATCATTCATATCAACTCAATTGCTTTGAAGTTTTTCAATGTCAGTAAGGAAGAAGCTATGGGCTGTAAATTGATAGAGGTTATTCGAAATCATCATATTTCTGAAATAGTTCAAAAAACAATCGCAGAAAATATATCCTCTGTGACAGAGGTCACTCTGAGCACACCGGAAACCGGCACTTACAGGATTTACGCCAGTCCCATTACCGCTGGCGGCTCTGATGAAAAAAATTCTGGATGCATTATTTCCATACATGATATAACTGCAGTTAGAAAGCTGGAAACGATACGTACTGAATTCGTGTCAAATGTCACACATGAGCTGAAAACCCCTCTTACTTCTATCAAAGGCTTTGTTGAAACACTGCGAAGCGGTGCTGTCAATGATCCGGAAACCATCGGCAGATTCCTTGAGATAATAGACATCGAAGCAGAAAGGCTGACAATGCTTATAAATGACATACTGCAGCTTTCTGAGATAGAAAATAATGTGAGTGATACAAATTTATCATTATGTGATATGACAGACATTATACAGGAAGTTATATCGATACTGCGGGTTTCTGCAGAGAAAAAGGGTATAACAGTGAGCATGGAAGCCTCCCCCGGGATAAAGATCCATGCTAACAGGGACAGGATCAAGCAAATGCTTATCAATCTTGCAGATAACGCCATAAAGTATAATAAGGAGAATGGAACAATCAAAATAAGGGCATCTAAAAATGACGGCATCCTTATCGTATCTGTCGAGGATACAGGCATTGGCATCGATCCGATACATTATTCAAGGGTGTTTGAGCGCTTCTACCGGGTGGACAAGGGCCGCTCCCGCAACATGGGAGGCACGGGTCTTGGCCTGTCCATAGTCAAGCACATAGTAAACCTCTACAACGGCGATATCAGCATCACCAGCAAGCCCGGCAAGGGCACCATATTCACCGTCCAACTGCCCGTATAAAAGCGGAAGTGGAAGCAAGGGGTGGCTCCTTTACTTCCTTTGTTGACAGGGGAAAGGCCGATATCCATTCGGACTGTAAAAAAAGCGGAACACAGGGTATGTCCCCATGTTCCGCTTTTTTCGTGGGCGATGCCGCCCGTTTATTATTCTACTATATATGAGTTGAGTAAGGATTCGAGCATTTCCTGTCTGCCGGAGCCGATGGTGACCTTGTCGAGGCCGAGGCAGTACTGTTCGAGTTCCTTGAAGCCAACCTTCTTCTCAACGATATCCTTGCCTATACCTGTTGTATAGCTTGCATACCTGTCAGCTACAAATTTGTCCAGCTTGCCGTCTTCGACTATCTTTGCAGCAGTCTTCAAGCCCTTTGCAAAGGTATCCATGCCGGCGATGTGAGCATAGAACATATCTTCCGGTTCGAAGGAGCCCCTTCTTACCTTTGCGTCGAAGTTCAGGCCGCCCTTTGTGAAGCCGCCCATTTTGAGAACTTCAAGCATAGCCAGAGTGGTGTCGTATATGTTTGTCGGGAATTGGTCAGTATCCCATCCGAGGAGCATGTCGCCCTGGTTGGCATCGATGCTGCCGAGCATGTTGTTGATGCGTGAAACGTGGAGCTCATGCTGGAAGGTATGCTGTGCAAGTGTAGCATGGTTTGCTTCTATGTTCATCTTGAAGTATGGATCGAGTCCATAGGTCTTCAGGAAGCCGATGCAAGTAGTTGTATCGAAGTCATACTGGTGCTTTGTAGGTTCCTTTGGTTTGGGCTCGATAAGGAACTGGCCTGTGAAGCCGATTTCCTTTGCATAATCAACAGCCATGCCAAGGAAGCGTGCCATATTGTCGAGTTCGAGCTTCATGTTGGTATTGAGCAGGGTCTCATAGCCTTCTCTGCCGCCCCAGAATACATAATTCTGTCCGCCCAGCTCGAGAGTGACCTCCATTGCCTTCTTTACCTGTGCGCAGGCATATGCAAATACGTCAGCGTACGGTGAAGTTGATGCACCATGGGTAAATCTGGGGTTGCCGAATGCATTGGTTGTGCCCCACAACAGCTTGACACTGCTGTTTTTCATCCTGTCCTTGATAGCTGCGACTATGACATCAAGCCTCTTGTTTGTTTCCGCGAGTGTGTCGGCTTCGGGAGCTATGTCTCTGTCATGGAAGCAGAAGAACGGTACTCCGAGTTTTTCGCAAAATTCGAAGTTTGCTTCTACCTTTGCCTTTGCAACGTCCATAGCATCTGTGATAGAGCTCCAGGGCCTTATAGCTGTTCCAGTTCCGCTGAACGGATCTGTTCCTGTTGCCTGGAAGGTGTGCCAGTATGCAACTGCAAACCTCAGATGCTCCTTCATTGTCTTGCCTGCAACCACTTCATCAGCATTGTAGAATTTGAATGCCAACGGGTTGTCTGATCCTTTGCCCTCATACTTGATGTTTTGAATGTTCTTAAAAAACTCTGCCATAATAAACCTCCATTATATTAATTTTATTTTCACTTGCAAAATTTGTAGTACTAACTCTCTATC
Organism: Bacillota bacterium; assembly: GCA_023412665.1. Lineage (GTDB taxonomy): Bacteria > Bacillota > Clostridia > Acetivibrionales > DTU013 > DTU013. The sequence continues at coordinate 26,720 of JAEZCA010000064.1, read as the reverse complement.
TCTGTTTTTCACCTTCCAAACAGCTTCTTCAGCGGTATTATTGCCGCCCCCAGTGTCGAAGCCCTGTCCCCTATCTCAGATATGATCAATTCAACATTTGAAGCGGGTCTCCTTAGCGCTTTGCCGTCAATAACACTTCTCAGCGTTCCCATAACCAGATCGCCATATACTGCAAAATCCTTTCCCAGCACAATCCTTGAAGGATTGAGGGTATTGACCAGATTTGACAGTGCTATCCCAAGATAGCGGGCAGTTTCATCCAGCAGGTTCATTGCTGCTCCGTCGCCGGCTCTGGCTGCCGCCACGATATTTTCAAGAGACATTGCATCCACATTCTCGTAATCGTTCAAGCTGGATACGACACCCTGTCTTACCATTTTCCTGGCTTTCTCAACGATCCTTCCGGTCGAAGCCATCGTCTCCAGACAGCCGTAATTACCGCAGCCGCACCTGGGACCATTCTCATCCACAACGATATGTCCCACTTCACCTGCACTGCCGCCTGTTCCCCTGTATGGCATGCCCCCTGTGAAAATACCTGCGCCGATACCCGATTTGATATTGACGCAAACGAAATTACTTGCTTTTTGACAGGCGCCGATCCAGTTTTCACAAATTGCAGAGGACATAGCCTCATTTTCCATGAATACCGGCAGCTGGAGCCTTTCCTTGAGCATACCTGCAGGATCAGCATCCTCCCATCCCAGGTTGGGTGCAAGTACGACCCTGTGGGAAATGGAATCAACCATGCCCGGGACCGAGATTCCGATTCCCAGCATTCTTTCCCTGCTGATGGAGAACCTGTTCATAATGCCGGTGACGCACGATTCCGATGCTTCAACTGCGCCCTCTGCTGTGTTCACAGCAAGTGGAACGGAGCCTTCATGAACCAGTCTGCCTGTAATATCAGTCAGTACAAATTGTATACTGTCAACATCAATGTCAAGCCCCACAGAGTAGTAGGAATCAGGCTTCAACTCGAGCATTACCGGTTTCCTGCCGCCTTTTGACTCCCCGGTCCCTGTCTCATGTATATAACCCTTGTCCAGCAGCGATGACACGATCACACCGATTGCCGTAGGCGACAAACCCGTTTCCTTCGACAGCTCGGCTCTAGAAACCGTTTGCCTCATTCGGATCAGATCCAGGATACCCGCTTCGTTATACGCTTTCAAAAATTTACTGTTGCCAGTCCTGCTTTTTGTCATTGTACGGGCCTCATATACTCTTTAATATTTGTGAAAGCTCCTTGTAATCGTTCTTAAGCGAATTATAAAGCTTGCCGTACAGTTCGTAATATTTGGAGTATATGCTTACATTGCTCTCATCTGGCTGCTGGATATTCTTCGCTTGTATAGCTGTATCGCATGCTTCCGCCACATTCTTGTAAACGCCGGTGCCTACGCCGGCCAGCAATGCAACTCCCAAAGCCGGGCCTTCGCTGGAATTTGTGGTGGTTATTGGAACTCCGAATATATCAGCCTGCATCTGCTTCCAAAGCTTGCTCTTTCCACCGCCGCCAGATGCCCTGACTTCATTCACATCAACGCCCATGCCTGAAATTATTCCAAGGCAGTCCTTAAGGCTGTAAACAACACCCTCCATGACTGAGCGGATCATATCCCTCTTCTTATGAACGGTGGAAAGCCCAAAGAATACGCCCTTTGCATCAGCATCAAGGTGAGGCGTTCTTTCGCCTATGAGATATGGCAGATAAATGAGGCCATTGCTTCCGGCTTTGACCTTATCCGCTTCCTGGTCCATTAGGACATAGGGATCTGTGTTCATCAGTTCAGCAACACTCATTTCTTCCTTACATAGATTGTCTCTGAACCACTTCAGTGAAAATCCCGCTGCCTGAGTGACTCCCATTACATGCCAGGTGTCAGGCACCGCATGACAGAAGGTCTGGACCCTGCCCTTGGGATCTATGCTAATTTTATCGAGATAGGCGAATACAACGCCCGATGTGCCTATAGTAGATGATACGACTCCCGGCTTTACTATACCGTTTCCAACTGCCCCTGCAGCCTGGTCTCCGCCGCCTCCGACTACCGGTGTTCCCGGTTTCAATCCCGTCAGTGATGCCGCTTCATTGTTTACCTTAGCGCTGACGACCTGCGATTCATATACATCAGCCAGCCAGTTCCTGTCTATGCCAAGCTTGGACAGTACCTCGCCGCTCCAACACCTGCCGGGTACGTCAAGCAGCTGCATGCCGCTGGCATCCGACACCTCGGTCGCGAATTCGCCGGTCAGTCTGAATCTGACATAGTCCTTTGGAAGCAAAATCTTTCTTATTTTTTCAAATACAGCGGGTTCATTGTTCTTGACCCACATTATCTTGGAAGCTGTGAATCCGACGAGGGCGGGATTTGCAGTGATCTCTATGAGTCTTTTTTCTCCTACGAGAGAAGTGATCTGCGCGCATTCAGCTGTTGTTCTCTGATCGCACCATATGATGGAACGCCTGAGCACCTTGTTCTCGGCATCCAGCAGGACCATGCCGTGCATTTGCCCTGACAGGCCTATGCCGCTGACATCGGACGGATTGATGCCGCTCTTTGTCAGTACCTTTCGAATACCGTCACAGGAAGCCTTCCACCAATCTTCAGGATCCTGTTCCGCCCAACCGATGTTCGGCTGGTAAAGCGGATACTCTTCAAGCGCGCTGGTTATGGTTTTTCCGGTCTCATCAAACAGAACTGTTTTCGTCCCCGAGGTTCCGATATCGATACCTAATAAATAAGCCATAAGCTTCCCTCCCGATATTTAGCTTTATAATATTATATTATTAAGTATACTCTACCAAGGAAAAATATGCAATGAAAATAGTCAACAAAAACAAAATTTTATTTTACTAAATAAACTAAGTTTATTAATCTAGGATGCGATTAGTCAACATGGCCAAATTTTCAATTAGGGGCAGGATTTCATGGTTAATTATTGTAAATATTCCACAAATAGATTACATAAATAAAGCTATCTAGTTTTATGTCACTGCATTACAGCATAGTTGCTGCCCATAATTGAAAATATGGCCAAGTAGGCTGAGGTGCGCTGCCCATAATTGAAAATATGGCCAATCAGCCACACTGTTTGAAAACCAGATAACAAGCATGGTTTTTTTCAACATCTATCGCCATGCAATAATATTTCTTACTCTGTAAATAATAATACTGTAATCTTAAAACACAAGGGAGGCTTAACAATGAAAGCTCAAAAAATGGACCACCCGAACGCCGGTATCTCGTGTTCGGTAAATACATGCTACTATTACATGCAGGGCGATTACTGCAGCGCGTCCAAGATACAGGTAGAGCCGAAAAACTCAGTATCATCCGAGCAGACAGACTGCGCGACCTTCTATTATTCAGAAAATAAAAGCTGATAATTTTTACGACCGGGAATGATTTAGTCAGTCCAATCAGCAAAAAGCTCCATAACGATTCCGCTGGTCGGACCGTTATGGAGCTTTTCCATTAATCATCAGTAGAAACAGCTGCCAATGAATTCCCTTATGATAGATTTAGCCGGATCATCTCTACATTCAGTAGCAACAGCTGCCGTTGATAAGCTCCTATAAACCATCAGTAGAAACAGCTGCCGCCGATAAACTCACGTATGATCGAATTAGCCGGAATGTCTCTGCAGTCAATGGGCAGGAAATAGCTAAGGAATTCGATGAGCCTTCTTGCCTCCGAATATTCCTGTGCGCTGTTGTCGATCTCCGACAGCAAAGGTTCGGCCAATGTTTTAAGCACGCTCAGTTCATACATCAGAGAGGAATTAAACATAACATCCGCGCTTTCCTGGAACGGGAAAATGTTCTTCTCCTCTCCTCTCCTTACCGAAGGCCAGCGCTTTATAGTGCTCATTGCGCTGCTGCCCCTGAACTGGTGGTCTCTGACTATGCGCCTGATGATCCTGTTATCGGTGGTCGGTATCCTGTTATGATCATCTATGTTCATTGAAGTCAGCGCACTGACATATATCTTAAACTTGCTTTCCTTTGGTATCTCGGAGGTCAGCTTTTCATTCAGGCCGTGGATGCCCTCTATCACAAGCACATTATCATCGCTGATCTGCAGCTTCTTGCCGACAGGCTCCCTGGAACCAGTTGTAAAGTTGAAGACAGGCAGCTCTACTTCCCTGCCTTCGATCAATTCTGTCAATTGCCTGTTGAAGAACCTGACATCTATTGCTTCCAGCGCTTCATAGTCGTAATCGCCATCCTCATCCCGCGGTGTGTCCTCGCGGTTGACAAAGTAATCATCGAGGGATATGGTTACAGGCTTTATTCCATTAACTCTGAGCTGTATCGACAGTCTTTGGGCGAATGTGGTCTTCCCCGATGAAGACGGTCCTGATATGAGAATTATGCGCTTTCTGTGATCACTGCCCGATATCATGTCGGCAATGCTCGCAAGCTTTTTTTCATGAAGGGCCTCGGATATCCTGATGATCTCAGTGGACCTGCCGGCCTTGACAAGATCGTTAAGGGCACCGACATTCTCGACCTCAAGTATGCGTCCCCATTTCTTAAACTCGAGATATATGTTAAAAAGCTTCTCCTGCTCGACATATTGGGGCAGTGTCCGCGGCGAGGACTTGTCTGGGAACTGTATTATCAGGCCGCCCTCGTGGTATCTCAGGCCAAACACCTTGATATAGCCGGTGTCCGGCGCCATGTAGCCATAAAAGTAATCGTCCATTCCCCCACAGTTATAGATAGTGACAAGCTCCTTGTTCCTATGCTCTATCGCATGGTACCTGTCCATCCTTCCGCTGGACTCGAACAACGCCTCGGCCTCAGATAGCGGAAGCTCCCTCTTCTCAAAAGGCAGGGCCCTGGCTACAATCTCATGCATCTTCTCTTCCAGCCTGGATACCTCAGCCGGCTCAAGTGCCTTATCCCCCCTTAGCTCACAAAACAGTCCCCTGCTTACAGCATGGCTGATGATGACCCGCCTTTCCGGAAACAGATCATTTGCAGCCTTCATGAAAATAAAGTACAGGCTTCGTCTGTATATCCTCATGCCGTCTTCCTCAGTCAGATCGATGAATCTGACCCTGCAGTCCCTGTGCAGCACATAGCTCAGTTCCCTTATATCATTGTCCACCCTTGCGGCGATTATTGGTTCACGGTAAAGCTTTGCGTAATCACGCGACAGTTCTAGAAGCGTAGTACCTTTTGGAACCTCTGCCTTCTGCCCTGGGTCTATAATGACCTTTACCTGCTCTTTTGTATCTGTCATACGTTTGCTCCTCACTATTTTGGATAATACTCTCTATTATATTATAACGCATCTGATAAAAAGAGTTAATGGAACATTTGACAGAATACTTGTATATAAGTTAAGATGATTGAAAAACGAACTTAAGGAATGAATATATATATGTTGGACAAAAATCAACAAAACAATTTGGAGCAGATCAAGAGTGAAACAGACAGGAGAAAAACCTTCGCCATTATCTCTCACCCTGACGCAGGTAAAACCACAATAACAGAGAAATTGCTGCTTTACGGCGGAGCCATAAGGCTGGCAGGTACTGTAAAAGCGCGCAAAGCCGGCAACTATGCGGTGTCGGACTGGATGGATATAGAAAAGCAAAGGGGTATTTCCGTTACCTCCAGTGTAATGCAGTTTGAATATGGAGGACATTTCATAAACATACTTGACACCCCCGGTCATCAGGATTTCAGCGAGGATACCTACAGGACGCTGGTTGCCGCCGACAGCGCAGTGATGCTCATCGACGGTGCAAAGGGTGTGGAGGCCCAGACCATCAAGCTCTTCCACGTCTGTAAAATGAGAGGTATCCCTATATTTACATTTGTAAATAAGATGGACAGAGCCAGCAAGGATCCATTTGAGCTCATGGAGGAAATAGAAAATGTGCTGGGCATCCGCTCTTACCCAATGAACTGGCCTATCGGTACCGATGGCGATTTCAAGGGCGTATATGACAGAAAACTAAAGCAAATAGAGCTTTTCGAGGGCGGCAGGCATGGCCAGACAGCTGTCAGCTCGGTCAAGGGAACCGTTGACGATCCGGTGTTTGCCGACCTTCTGGGAAGCCATTACCATGGCAGACTTTGCGAAGAAATTGAACTGCTGGACATGGCAGGCGATGAATTTTCAATGGACAAGGTCAGAAATGGAGAGCTGACCCCGATGTTTTTCGGCAGCGCAATGACGAACTTTGGAGTTCAGCCCTTCCTGGAAGAATTCATAAACATGGCTCCGGCGCCTGGGGTCAGGCTTTCGGATGCCGGAGAGGTCGACCCTGAATCGGAAAGCTTTTCAGGCTTTGTATTCAAGATCCAGGCCAACATGAATCCGACCCACAGGGACAGGATCGCATTCATACGTATCTGTTCAGGCAGGTTTTCCCGCGGAATGTCCGTTTATCACGTACAGGCTGGAAAGGAGATCAAGCTTGCCCAGCCGCAGCAGTTCATGGCCCAGGAGCGCGCTATAGTTGAAGAAGCATTCCCCGGTGACATAATTGGTGTTTTTGACCCCGGCATATTTAAAATAGGAGATACCATATGCGAAGGAAGCAAGCGCTTCAGATTCGAGGGCATCCCCATATTCCCCGCCGAACACTTTGCCAGGATCACACCGGCCGACTCCATGAAAAGGAAGCAGTTTATAAAAGGCATCAGCCAGCTTTCGGAGGAAGGCGCGATACAGGTGTTCAAGCAGCCGGATACCGGTATGGAATCAATCGTGATCGGAGCGGTTGGAGTACTGCAGTTCGAAGTGCTCGAGCACAGGCTCAGGCATGAGTACGGAGTTGATCTAAGAATACAGCACCTGTCCTTCAAGCATGCGAGATGGATCATATCAGGCATATCCGGTATAGAGGATGCAAAAAGGCTCAATCTTACAAGCTCAACTATGCTAGTGGAGGATGATGAGGAAAGGCCTGTATTGCTGTTCGAAAATGACTGGAATATAAGGTGGGCGGAAGAAAAAAACAAGGGTCTCGTCCTTGCGGATATTGCAGGAGCAAACGCTTAACAAAAAACCATATCAATAATCTAGAAAATATAGTATAATAAGAATACTAATACCCTGCAGGTGTATTATCCGGCAGGGCAAATACATAACAGCAGGACGGTCAAATGGCTCAACACATACAGAAAAACGGAAGTTATACTGTAATGGAAGGCTCTCCTGTGATCCTTGAAGGCGGGCGTCTTTCCTCTATCAGCCTTTTGCTTCAGGGCAAGCTGGATGTATATTTATCCGCTGCGGAAAGTGCAGCCGGCAGCGCTGTCACCATAGACAAGCTGGCCCATACCGGCTACAGGCTTTTTGAACTCAGCCGGAATATTTTCATCGGCGCAAACGATCTGTATACTGGCGGAACCGGCAGCCTTACCTTCACCGCCGCAACGGATTGCGCCTTGTATGCCTGCCCTGCCTCCACCTGGCAGGATGCGGGGGAATTGATAAAAAACAACACCGATTACGGAGCGTATGTCGTCAATTCGATATGCAGCCTTATTGTTAACACAAATCGTGTTCTGGAAAACACACTATCCCATTATCATTCAGCAAAAAGAATCCTGGATAAGCTATATGCATATTATGCTGCCATAACAGAGGAATATGACCTTCACCAAATCTTCGGAAAAGTTTCGGAGAACGGAGCAGCTGTTCTGGCCCGGCTAAGGAAGTCCGGCGCCTTTGTTCCGCTGCAGTTCAGCAAACAGTTCATTGAGCCTTCAGAGACTCCATCGGATGAGCATATTACTTCCGATAGGAAAACAAAAGCTGATGAGATCGATTATTACAATCACTTGTTCAATATTCCGTCTGATATAGTAAAAGCTTTCTTTTCAGCCGACAGCTATATAGCCATCCGACAGGCCGGCGAAGCTTCCGGATATCTTGACACTTTACTACAGGAACTGCGTAAAGTCTTCACTAACTATGAGGAAATAATTAACCTTTTTTACAAGCCTGAGACGGATAATGCCTATGATGCATTCATAAAGGCAGCCTTTGAAATGAGGCAAAAGGGTCTTGACCATGCTCCGGCATTAGATGCGGCAACATTTATATTCAACAGGCTAAAGGAGATATGCTTATATATCGAGCTTGAATACAAACACAAGTCCGGCATTGATTTCGAATATTTCGAGCATATACACTCGGATAATCTGGCTGCACTTGATGCACCGATATATTCAGCTGGAAGCGACCCGTCCATAGTTGACTTCCAGAGCTCCGCGCTGAGCCTGCCTGAGGAATTGAAGGGCAGCGCAGTCAAAATACTTGAGTATTCGGGAATCTCGGAAGAAAAAGCCACTTGCTTTCTGATGAATCTGACAGCCTTCAGAAACTTGAAGGACAAGCTATCCACCGACGAACCGGCCAAATCGATCCGAAAGGCTGTTGCCGATTCCTTTTTTGAAATATATACAGCCGTATTTCGCAGGTCACACACGGAAAATGACACCTCAAGGCTAGTAAGGATGTTCCTCTCCTTTGGCTACATGGATGAAAAGCTGCTGAGCACAAAGCAGGTCCTGGATCTATACAGGCTTGCCGGCATGAGAGATTCCTGCGGCACATCAAATATATTCCTGATGCATGAGTGGCTCACTGCCATATATGATATGGCGAAAGAACCCTCCATCAACAATTTCGGAAATGACTATACCGATACGTTCCGCGAGTTGAAAAAGCAGGGCCGTCTGACTGATAACGACAAGCATGCATTTTTACAGAACAGGGACGGCAGAGTTTCCTTTGAGATCGACAATATGCTCACTACGAACCACAAGCTTTGTCAGGGTCAGATATCGACATATTTCCCGATACTCCACAGTGACGCTGCGCCCTGCGACCCTCTTCGTTCATACGTATCTCCATCTTTGATCCGTGAAAGGCTCTCAAGGATAATGGAAATGGATTTTTCGCTCTTCCACCGGGAGATTCATTATAGAAACGCTGAAAGCTCCATTGAGAAGGAAATTGTCATGGAACAGGTATTGCCGGACATACTCCTTGTCCCCGTCTATGGAACAAAGGCCATGATGTGGCAGGAAATCTCGGGCAGAGTCAGGAATACTCCCGGCAGGTTCATGCTTCCGGTCTTCTCCGATGAAAACCTCGACGACATACTGATCAAGCTGGCAGGCAATTTCCGCTGGGAGCTTTGCAGAACGATGATGGGCGCAGCCTGGAATGACATCTCGCAGAACTCGCTGACCTCCGAATATGCGGATTATATACAGTTTTATCGTAAAAACCGCGATCTGACAGATGAGGCAAAGGAAAAGGTCAAAGCTTTGATTTCCAAGTATCACAATAAGCTCCGTGACATATTTACATCAGAGTACGAGATATGGCTCAACAATGAATCAAAGGGCAATCCACGGCTGAATAAGGTAGCCAGAAGCATTTTCATGAAGCATTGCCCCTTCTCCAGGCAGATACGCGAGCAGCTTGAGCGCCAGCCGATCTATGCCGACCAGCTCTCTGTCTTCAGGACTCAGCGCGCAAAAAAAGCCAGAGAACTGGAGAACCGATATAAAGGCTATATCAAGGCAAACGGTTCACTGGACCAGGCGCTTGAGCAAAACCTGTCTTTTTACAGGGACATGTAAGCACTATCTCGCTCTGGGGATCAGGCTTAAGTAATAATTCGTCTGCTTTTTCAAATATTCCTGGAATTGATATTGTGTAGCAACATCATAGTTTGTGAGCTGCATGCCGTATTCAAAATATTCGCTGCTGAACCTGTTTTTCCAGACTACCTTCCCATTGAAATAAAACATGCTTCTATCCGTTATCAGGTCAATGTCTACCATTTCCTCAACTTCCAGATCCACCGGAGAAATAACACCCATCCCGTACAGGCTGATGTTTTTGACCAGCATGTGGAGCCGCTTGCTTGAGTACTTCCTTCGGGCGCTTATGGCAAGAGATGCAGGATATCTTTCGAAAACTCTCCGATCCTGATATATTTCCATATCGCGTATATTCAGATCAAACTGACAGCAGCTGATATCTATGGAAGCCACATCTCCCTGAATTGTTTTGATTTGATCGGCTCTGCTGTGTACGATAACTACAGGGTCATACATTTGAAGCATATCGAGCTTTCCCGAAAACGGGGATAGTTTGATAAACTTATCCGATGAGTCTTCAACGGTGCATTTTAAAAGGTAATCGATGCTGTAGACACTGATATATACAAAATTCTGCTTTTCAATACTCATGCTGCCTCCCGACCCCATTTATTGTAACATCAGCACATATGAAAACACATTACTTCAAAATATTACCATAAATTAATCCGATATATTATTTATCTTTCTTGAATAATTTTAACAAATTTTTACCCCCTTAGCAATCAAAAGCACCAAATTATCATTCTCATGTCACATCGGTGGTTTGGTTAACATAAACTACAATATATCGGAGGTGTTATTATGCATTCGCATTACTTTTTAGGTAAAACAACAATAGACAATGGACACTGGCATAATTACGAGGGTATGACCAGCTGTGACCAGAACGATCCTGATCATGTCCATTATATGGATGGAAAAACCTCTCTGAACGACGGCCATGTCCATGATTTCCACAATCCGACCGGACCTGCCATATATGTAGGCGGAAAACATTATCATATGTATTGCGGCATAACCAAGATGGCTGACGGACATGTACACAAATATGAGGCTTCAACAGATAAATATCACGATGAGTATTTTAAGGAATGTCCGCCCTGCAATGCACAGTGCAAGTAAATAATTTCCAGCATTTTTGGCGGCCTTATGAAGGCTTGCTGTACGCCATACATTTTCTGCCCGCGAGGGCACTTTTTTTGCTGAAAGCAAAGCAAGCCGTGTATCCAACCAAGTGGATACACGGCTTGCTGAATATGCTCCGGTATTTGCGCTGCAGTGCGCATTATTGGACTTTGCTTCATTAGAAGTTCAGTGTTTCTACTGTTCCACCTGCCGCCCTGACCTGTTTGAACAGGTCATTTCCGGCGCCTCCGAGGCATCCCAGCAAGGGCAGCCTGATTATTACACAGATACCGCTGGGAGAAGCAAGCTCGACCAGATTCAACAGATTGATCACTGCGCCGGCGGGAATGAATATGCGAAGTACTGTTCCCGGAAGCTGAGGACAAGGACTCTTTTTATTGCAATCAGAATCTCTGTTTACCATAAATTTCACCTCCATTATACTCCATACTATGCATCCCACATTAATATTGTTAACATAATTGGTTTACCTTTAATTATGTCAGATCATTTATCAATCACATCATCCATCTTGACAATACTTATCAGTCCGTCCGGCTGACCGGCTGAAGAAATGAATTTGCTTACCAATGATTTAATGCCGTTTTTTGTATCCCCACCTAAAAATGGCAGACTGGCCTTGAGCGAGATACCGCTTGGTGACGAAAGCTCGATGATATCAAGTAAATTGATGACGGTACCGCCGGGTATGAATAGCTTTATCAGGTTTTTTGATCCATTCTTCTCATTTGCAGCAAAATCGCCGGCTCGTGTTCCAGGCAGGACTCTTCCCGGGCTATCCGCATATAATCGGGTTTTCATCATCATGTAACGGTAGCTCCTTTTGTTTGCTTCCAATGCCTCTCTGTATGTCATCCGGTTACCTCCTTCCACATAATCAGCTTCATAACGCATAATATGCAAATTATGTGAACTTGTTGCATCTGTCTTTAATATGATTAACTCCCGAATAAGAAAATGCAGCTAAACTAGGACAATATTCAATATTTATTGTTGCTCCTGTATCTTCACCAGTTGATTCGAAATTGAAGGGAGCCAATTTGAAGGACATCGTCTTTTTCAAGCTTATACTGACTGCTGATCGGAATACCATTTACAAAGGTTCCGTTTGTGGAATTCAAATCCTTAAGATAGAGCTTATTGCTCGAAAAACTTATCTGGCAGTGGGCGGAAGAAAGCTTGACATCATCCGGGAAGGAAAGATCAGATTTTACTTTTGTTCTTCCTATAACAATCGATCCGAATATATCAACCATGTAGACCTGGTTACTCATGTGATCCATCTTTGTCAGAACAATTGTAACGTCAGGCTCCTGGGGCTCCGGTTGAGAAACAAAAGAGTCAGCAGTTCTGTCTATAGAGATTGAAGTTGTTTCCAGTTCGGCTTCCTTCTCACTTTTCTCCACTGTGAGCTCATTGTCAGGTTGATCAATCTTAGGGTCTTTATTCTGATTCTTTTTCTTTCTGGTTTTCAATAAAATAATTATGATGATAGCAATTATAACAACACCAGCGGCTATTGCAATTATCAGCAAAAGCCAATTACTTTGCTCAACTGGCTCAACTGGTTCATCCGCCTTATCTTCATAGATATTCTCGGGTTCGGGAGCCGGTGACGGAGAGGCTATCCCTGTGAATCCGTTGGTATCGATGGTATAACTATCACTGACGCTGCCGGTTTCCATTATTAGCTCCAGCTTAAGTACTTGTTCTTTTCCGTCCGAGACATAATCGGACAAATCGGCAATAAGTACATAGCCGGTTTCAACGGCTGATACTATTTTTACGGCAAGCTCGGAAGAAGTGGTTTCATCCAGACCAAAAACCATATCCAGGCCGCCGGGAGAATAACGTGCAAAGCTTCCGAGAGTCTTGGAGGCTTCTATCATTTTCTGGGTTTGTTTCTTCTCCATCATGGCAATTGTAAAAACGGGTATATGACAGGACTCTATTTTCTTGTATACCTCATCTCGCGTAATACCGGTAGGATAGACATCCTCACCGTCCGAAAGAATAATTAGGCATTTTTTTTCATGTACCTCACTCCTTGTTTGCAAGATATCCAATCCCTTTACTATACTGCTGTATAGATTAGTGTCCTCCGAAGGCTTTCTTTCTATGGCATCAATCTGTGACTGATATTCGCTTTTGGAGGATACAACAGGATTTGTGTAAGCATCATTGCCAACGCTAAAAATGCATGCGTTGTCTTTCTCAGTAATCCGGTCCAGCGTATCCTTCAAAATCTGTTTTACAGCCTTCAGTTTATTATCGCTCATGGACCCTGACACATCCACCAGGAATAAATAAGTAACTCCTGCTTCTGCGAATTCAACTCTTTTTAAATCACTTACCCCCATCTTTTTATTACCAATGGAAAGTGTTAACTGCTCAGGTTTTAGTTCCTGATCATAAGATGTATTGAAAAATATCTTCATTGCTCCGTCATCATAGTTGAAACTCTCCAGGTTAAGCGCAAGAGGCTCAATCCCATATGCCGTCCGGGTAACAAGTATAAAAGTCATTACCGTAATTATCAGGATTCTCTTCAGGTTCTTCACATTACCACTCCTTTATGGTTATATCTTCATCAGCATGCACAATAAATATGGCGAGGGCTGAAAAATTATCATTCTTACCGTTGATGCGCCGACTTAATCGCGCAGTCATAAAATCAATCCAATCCTGTGGCGTCACTGACTTTGCCAGATCAATCTCCATTTCTTCCTCAAGCACGTATTCCCAAAAGCCGTCGGTACATAGAAGAAATGCCTGGAAAGGTCTCGGTGTTTCAAATATAGTTATATCCGGCTTTATTTCGGTATCATTTCCGAGTGCTCTTAGGACCTTGTTCCTGTCCTCATGAAAACGTAATTTCTCCTGTGGTATTTCTCCTGAAAGAATCGCCATCTGGGAAACGCTATGATCCTTGGTCTGAAAATCCAGTTTTCCATTCGAAAAACTATAAAATCTGGAATCCCCGGTATGAGCTACAGCCATTCCCGCAGTGGTACAGAAAACCCCGACCGCCGTACTCTTCATTTGGACTGAAGGTGTTTGCCTAGCAAGCACCTCATTATTGGCCAGTTTGAAAAGCTCTTTTATATTATCCGGCTGAAGCCCGGGGGCTTTCATAAATCCCTTCACCAACGTGTCGGTGACGACCCCTGAGGCTATTTCACCTCCGCCATGTCCTCCGAGGCCATCGGCAACAACTCCTGCAAAAACGGGACCTCGGCCTTCAAAAAGAACACTGTCCTCATTATAGCTGCGACCGCCCTTTTGGCTGCATTGGGCTGTTTTATAAAACATACTTATAGACTCCTTTGTTAATTGATAAAATAAATTTTCTCATGAAGCCTTTACTCTGAAGGTATTGTCGTCACCTATGGTGAACGCCTGCCCTGCTGAAAGGACGACTTCCTGCTGCGCTTCAAGTCGTCTTCCCCCTTCAAGAAAGGTTCCCTGAGATGAACCGAGATCCTTGAGCTTTATAACTGTATTATTTATCTCCAGAGATATTTCACAGTGAACACGGCTGATACCGGGTAAGCCATTGGGGAAAACAATATTGCAATACTCAGGATTTCGTCCCAAAATTATCTTTTTGTCCGATAAAGGGAAGAATACATTCCGGTAGTAACCGGATACACCTTCAACACCCGATATTACCGTTGCTCCCTTTTGTTTACCTTCTCCCCTGTTTCCCGAAATTGAGTTTTCAGCACTTTCATAAAAGCCTTCACTTGCTCCTGAAGAGGTGTGGGAATGAGCTACTGTAACCATAGTCTTTGCAAGAAGGTCATGCCCTGCCTGTTTGTTACTGCCCATTAAGCAGAATGCTCCATTTGCAAGGCTTGATATTCCTCCCACTCCAATAGAAATCAAGCCACTTAGAAGGCTGTTTGAATATTTTACGACATTCCTTAAAAGCGCCTTGCCAAATGTAAGGGTATGACCATTACCATCTGTTACCTGAAGGCCCATGATTCGTTTTCCAATGGTAGCCTTCCACTTTGATGCTTCACAGCAAGCTCCATAGGCCGTACTGACAATGAAGATAAAAAGATAGTAACCGCTCATGGTTTCAAATTCAAGAAGCTGACCGGCAAAGCCATAAAAAACAAGTCCAAGCAATAGCCCATCCAGAATCAGTGCGCCTAGTCTTTTGCCCAGATTGGCTTTGATATAGCTATAGGATGAGTTTGCTTTTTGCACTGCAATTGGCTCACTGCCTGTTATTGATTCTTGCTTAGCCACATGAGCTCCGCCCTTTAATGCCGCCCTGAACTCACTCATGGCTTGATATCGATTTTCTGCTTTTACCGATAGGGCCTTAACAATCGCCATGTTCACATATGGGGGCAGGCCCTGACATAATTCAGACGGAGGAATTAACTCATCCTGATACATTCGCTGGGTCGCTTCGGGGGGGATCTTTCCAGTAAGACAGTAATACAGTGTGCCTGCAAGAGCATAGACATCGGTATATGGCCCTTGCTCGCCGTGGCTGCGATACTGCTCTTCAGGTGCAAATCCCCTTTTGAGAATTATGGAAAGGCTCTGGCTTTTCCCTTTCAGGGCAACTCTTGCAGCCCCGAAATCAAGAAGCTTCACTTTGCCGTTCTTACAAACATAGATATTATCAGGGCTGATATCGCGGTGAATGATACTCTGACTGTGAATTTTATCAAGGGCATCAAAAACTGGAAACAGAAGGTTGGAAGCCTCGGTCCAGCCAAGCTTCCCGCCCCTGCTTGCAATATGCTTTTTTAGATCACTGCCATCCAGATATTCCATGATGTAGTAAGCAGTCCGATTTTCTTCAAACAGGGCTGAAACTGAAATAATGTTTGAATCCTCATTGTATTTGTATATAATACGTGCTTCCTCCAGAAACTTGTTCAGCCCGTAGTTATAATCCTCCTTATTAGTATGGACGGTCATTTCTGTTGTACCCGGAATACGTGTGGACAAACCGTCGGGCATATACTCCTTTATAGCAACCCGCTGATTCATTTTTAAATCATAGGCCACATAGGTAATACCAAAACCACCATGGCCTAAAACAGCACCTACCAGATACCGCCCATGAAGAATTGTGTTCACGGGCAGAGCAAAGACAGGTTCCTGTGTAAACCCGGGTAATGTCTGGCAAAAGCTGCATCGTCCATCAATGACGCCCTCTCGCATGCATTTCAAACATAGTCTGTTAAAATCCAAGTTTTTATCACCCACCGTATATAACTTTTACTGGTATCTGATTTCAAACAGGGCTCCCTGCCGGCTGCCCAGATAGAACTGCTGCCCGTTTTCCAGCATGACACTGTTTCCCGGAGTAAGGCGTTCGTTGGAGCCAATGAAGGTTCCGTAGGTTGAGCCGTCATCACTGAGCCAGAGGGTGCTTCCTTCAATTCTCAAGGTGCAGTGTTTGCGGCTGATCCCTTTAGTGGTCTGCGGGAATATGATATTAGCAAGGGTAGTATCACGTCCGAATACTATCTTACCATTGCTTAACGGGAAGGTTTTCCCCGCATATTCACCCGCTAAGCCATACAAAACAGGCTTCTCATAACCATTTAAGGGTACATTTACTGCTCTGCCGGAGGATAATATTACAATCTGCTGGATGCCTTTGTTTATCAGGAATAACAACACAACCCAGGCCAAAGCGACGAGCATATAGTGCATCAAGCTTCCATAGACACCAAAATCGATAATGACAATGCCGGAATTCCAGATAAAGTGAAGCACAACAGAAATTGCAAGATATTTCAAAAACTCAATACTTAAAAAATGTTTACCCTCAAGCTTGCTGCTGCCTTTCACCATTGCAAGTGCACCGCCGGTAATGGCTGCCCAGGCCACATGCATACCGGGGGCAAGTATTCCCCGAAGAATTATGGTGTCAATTGAATTGCTCTCGAAAGCATAGCCTGCAGATTCAATAGCGGCGAAGCCCGCGCCTACAGCACCCCCAATGAGGATACCGTTTAAGATATATTTATTTTTATTGCCCTTTTTCAAGAAAATAGCCAATGCAGCAACCTTTGCAGGTTCCTCTGAAAAAGGAGCAAAGCTGGCTGGACCATTAGGAACCACATAGCTAAAGAGGACCGTAAAAAGAATGGATATGACTCCACCTAAAAGGAACATCTTTATTACATCGTAAAATGGGATATTTCTTGGGACATTCAACTCCCAGAAGAAAATCAGCACGGCTATGGGAGTTGCAAAGGAACCAGCGATAATAAACATCGGCACCATTTTGGGGCCAATATAAATAAGTGCAATAAAAGACAATAAAGTTATCAGCAGACCTACTATCAAAACCCTGAAGAAAAGCCAGGGCTTTTTCCATTCCGAGAGCATTTCCCATTCTTTCGGGGTACTGAGCTCGGTTCCTGCAATGAACATGCGCTCCCCATCTTGCTTGCTATGGGGTCTGAAAACATCTGAAAACACATCGCCCAGCTTTAGGCTGGATTCCAGTCCTTTCTTGAAAAATACAGTATTGCCTCCGGATTTCATGGGCGTACCTCCTACAGAAAATAGCTGTTACAAAATCCTGTACTTATTCTTGTGGCTTGCCAGATAAAAGCTATCCCCTCTTTTGAGGGTATACGGCTGATTGGGTGTAAGCCTTGTCCCATTTTCAAGATAGGTTCCATAGCTGGACTTATGATCAATCAACAAAACAGTTTTTGCTTCCGGTATGATTTCGCAATGGACCTAAGAAAATCAAGCACAAGGACGACGTACAATGACTAGAAGCATTCAATAATGATGGCTGTAAAGTTGTCCTGGCCTTTCCGGTTTTTAGACAGAATAAGTCTTTCCAGCTCAGATGAAGCCTCATATGGTATAAGACTCATGGCCGAAAGGATCTCCTCGTCGGACAAGGTTCCGAAAACACCGTCGGACAGTAAAAGGATTCTATCCCCCGATGCAAGCTGTAATGGTCTTATACTACGGTCAATCTTCTCCAGATCTCCCATGCCTATATAGCTGGTGAGAGCATTGCGCTGGGGATCGTTTCTGGCTTTATCCCAGGAAATTTCGCCTTTTGCGGCTTTTTCATCCAGCTCTGAGGCGTAGGTATGCTCCCTGTTGATCTGAGTCAAGGCACCATTTCTTACAAGATATATCCGGCTATCACCCACAGATATAAAGTGGAGCTTCATTTCCTTAATCAGTACTGCCACAAGGGTAGAACCGCTTCTTTCAGTGATACTTTTTAAAAAAGCATTTACTTCCCGATTTGTGTTGGAAAGCATGCTAATAAGCTCTTGGGATTCATCTGATGGAACAGGCCTGGTTGAAAACTGGTTTAACATGGAGCGAGTTACCAGCGCACTAACCTCCGCTCCGTTAGACAAACCACCCATGCCGTCTGCTACAACGGCCAATAGTCCTTTCTCGCGCAGCAGATCCCTGTTGGACAAATCTGATATCCCAAAGCAGTCCTGCTGGCTGTCCCGCTTTCCGATACTCTGCACATTGCCTATTTGGACGGAGCCGGCCGGTACCACATTCATGGGCTTTTCTCCTATTTTTATAGCTTTTGACTTACTAGCTCTCCGTTTCTTTAACAGGACAAAAACAAGTACCACAAAAAAAAGCAATACTACCAAAGCTACCCCTAAGAGCAAAGGGTTTTGCACGATACTCTCAAATAAAGGTTTAGCACCCTGAGTAACCGGATCGGCAACAGAAGGCTCCCCTGTAACCGTAGGATCTGCGGGCAGAGCAGGGCTTGCTGTTACCGTCAGGCTTTCTATAATTTTATTCATTCCAATTAAACCTCTCTCCACAAAGCGGTATGAACACGAGCTTTGTTTCTCCAAGCTCGATGGTATCATAAGGCGCTATCTCAGTGGTATTGAAAAGAGCCTTCCCGTTAAAGCGCACGATACTTCTTCCATCACCTGGTCTAAAATAGAAGATTTTATCCTTGGCGTCAAAGCTTATGAACGCATGATTTTCTCTGGAAATGGTATTATCTCCATGAATGCAGATGTCCATATTCTCGCCTCTGCCAATGGCGTTATTCTCTGAATGTATACGGTAATCCCTTCCCTTGTCACTGCCTTCTATGCAAACAAGCCACCCTACCACAGGGTCAATGCCTGTTTTGTGCTTAATAAGAGCTACTGTGCGTTCATTGTCGGCAACGCCTCCTACGTTGGGAGTTGCCATGGAATATGTACGGTCTGATGCTGAGCCGACTGATTGGGATTCTCGTGAAACCGGCATGGTAGGACCTGCATCCAGAGGACGGGTCATGTTGACATTTGCTGATGCGCTGTTACAGTTCGGACATTCCGGGAATTTGGATGCATCATAAAAGTGACCATTGCTGCATTGTTTCATTTCCATAAGTAAATCCTCCTTGAAATAATAAGTCGATTTGTTTATTGATCAGTTTGATCTGTCACCATACTTTTTCTTATAGCTAAATCATGATCATTTTACTCGTTTCAATTACCTTTACCAAGTACATACACAGGTCCGGCTTCTTCACCATTGAAAAAGTTGGTATTAATGAATAACAGATCTTTGTACTCGGCAGGAATCTGAAAATACAATAAAACCTCAACAGGATCAGTGTCATTCAATATAAGTGGAAATCCTTCCACAGATTTGACATCAATGTCGGAATGACCTACGGCATAATAGCATTCTCCCGGATTTTCCACCGCCAATATGGCAAAATTATAATCGTCCATATATAATGCTTCTGAATAGTTCTCAGATATTGAAAGCTGTAGCTTGACTTGCGCAAAGCTGAATTCACCGTCATCTGAAGTTCCCAGAATCTTTGAGCCCTGAACTATGAAATCAATGTTATTTTCCGCCTTCACCAATTGGCCGGATTGGATTTCCTTGACGTCATCCCGGCCAACTCGTGCGATAACGGAGTCAAAAACAGTTGAATAGATGCCCTCTGCTTCGGTTCCCGATTCCTTGCCTGCTTCCGGATCGCCTGCTCCGTACTTAGGTTCGTAGACCTCGTCCTTGATGGCCTCAGGGTCGTAGACTTCGCCCTTGCCTGTTTCCGTGTTGCAGTAATATATTTTATCAGCTGCAACGCAGATAGCGTTTGTACCCACATCATTCAGCTTCGTTTGTCCCGATCCATCGGTTCTGATTCTATATAAAGAGCTTTTATCCGAGTTGTTTCTGTAATAGATCCATTCTCCGACCACATTGACACTGCTGCTGTTATCCTGATTCAAGCAGGTTCTTTCACTTCCGTCGGTTTTGATTTTATAGAGCTTTCCGTTATCATTGTTGTTTCTATAATAAATCCAGTCCTTTTCAACATTAATCATAAAGCAGGCATCCGAGGCGTTGATGATCGTTTTATTGCTGCCGTCGGTACCGATTTTGCAAATATTATGCACATTATAGTCCGAGTAATAGATCACATCACCTACGACATTGATACCCGATGAGAAATCGCTTATAAGCCTGGTTTTTTCGGTACCATCTGTCTTTATCTTGTATAAAAAGAACTCATCAGACATATTGGAGTAATAAATCCAATCACCCACTACAGTCATTTGAGAGATTTCATCATCGCAAACCAGGCTCCTTTCAGTCCCGTCGGTCCTGATCTTGTATATATTACTGTTTTCCCCGGACACATAATAGACCCACTCATCCACTACATTTATGTAAGAAACCTTGTCATCAGACAGCTTTACAAAGTCTCTTCCTTCGCTTCCGGACTTATACAGCTTCTCATCGTCATCATAATTGGCATAGTAAATCCAGCCATTACTGAAAGCTGCCATTCCATTGTTTGCCAGGTTGCCCGAAGTGTTTCCATATACTGTTTCAGCAAGGGCGTCTTTAGATGGATCAGCCGTTGTTGTGGGCTCCGGTTCCTTAGTTGTTTCACTGCCTTCATTTGAAGAAACACCTGAAGATACATCGTTATAGGATATGTCATCTTTACTGCTCAAAGCATCCCTATTCCGATTGTCAATTATTTTTAATACTATAAACAGCGTAAATATAGTTAAAGCCAGAGATATAGCACCAATAATAAGAACTTTTCTTGACTTCTTAGACTGAATCGGTGTAGCATTAGCAACTGGGGCTACAGCTGATGATATACTTAATTCAGAAGCCGGGGATGGTTGAATGTGGTCACTTTGTGTGGGGGATCTTTCTTCTTCACGCAAAGGTGTGACAGGCCCGACCTGCGTCGAGGCTTTTTGATCAACAAAAAATGGGTTTAAGCCTTCGTAAAGCTCACTCATGTTCTGATAACGATTTTTTTGTAAAACAGCCATACCCTTAATCAACGCTGCCTCTTGATCCCCAGTAAGAGAAATCCCAAGCTTTGACGGCGGTACAAGGCTATCTTCATGCATACGCTCCATAGACTCAGGAGGGGTTTGACCTGTAATTGCCTTATAAATAGTTGCGCAAAGGGCGTAAACATCGGTCCAAGGTCCCTGATTTCCCCGTGTACGGTATTGTTCTTCAGGGGCATATCCGGGCTTTAAAAGCACTGAAAGGCTCTTTGCTCCCTCAACAGAGATATCCCTTGCCGCACCGAAATCCAGGAGCTTTATATCTCCGTTCCGGGTAATCATAACATTATCCGGGCTTATATCCCTATGAATAATTCCTGCGGCATGCATCTGAGAAAGAGAAACGATCAGAGGCTTGACCCACTCCAGCACCTGATAGACAGGGAGCTTCCCGCCTTCCTTTTGGAGATACTGTTTAAGTGTGACACCCTCTATATACTCCATGACAATATAGGCCGTTCCGTTCTCCTTGAAAAAATCCTTTACCGATACTATGCCGGGAAGGCTGTAGAATTTTGCCAGACTCTTTGCTTCACCCACAAATTTATCCAGCCCGCTAATGTATGCCTCCCGCTTTTCCCCAGAAAACGGTGTGACTGTGGTGGCTGCTGTTATTTCACGTGTAACAAATCCGGCAGGATAGTACTCTTTGATGGCAACCTTCATATCAAGATTCAGGTCCCATCCCAGATAGGTGATGCCAAAGCCGCCTTCCCCCAAAACACGTCCCAGCAAGTACTTGCCGTTCAGGATTGTTTGCGGCGGAAGTTGATGGGCAGTTAATTCTTGTTGATCGTCCCGCCATCCACAATGCGGGCACGGAATCTCCTTATCTTCTACCTTTGACATACAGCCCATACAGAGCTTTTTTACATCATTATCCTTATTCATGAAAGCACACTCCTCACATATAAACAAAACCCATTATAAACCAGTATTCTAACTTTTTGTTCCTATAATTTATAGGAAATAATCCATAAATGAACATAAACCTACTTATTCTCCCAATAATTGATAAGTTTAATGATTGCAAACCTACTATTATGTAACACATTTTACGAATTTTTATTTTATTATTTACTTTAGTACAAAAAAGCGGCAAAATAGAAGGAAGATTACAGCAGTGAGGACATTATTATGTTATTCACAATACTTATATGGGTTTTAGCTCTTCTTATTTATTTATCCAGTCCCAAAAATAAAGCAAACAAATGCTGTGCCATTAATGCTGCGATTTGCAGTCTGGGTACTTTAAAGGAATATTACCTTGATCTTGTTCCATTGCTGGAAAAACAGTATAACCAAGGCATAAATCCAGAAATCTATACTGCTGTTTATTCTGTCATGACGGCCATTGTCTACCATTTAGCCATGCCGACAGGCCTTCTGTTTATGTTCTATTTCTGCAGTTATGATAAAAGATATCCCCATCAATTCAAGCTTTTGAAGGTGGGGATATTTTTGCCTTCTCTTATTCTTATTTTTATTTATAATCCCCTTAAAACGACCTGGTATCAGCATAACGACAGGGTATTCTGGTATGTGTTTACTGCATATAATGTTGGGTATGGTATATATTATACTTATTTAATGCTGTCCGCCATCTTCTCGGAACGAAACTCTCAGGCTCGAAAGCAAAAAAGACTTGTGGCCATTCTTCTTTTACCCGCAATATGGTTTTGCCTAATAACTACCTTAATAATTCACAGTCTTGGCATTAGTGAGCTATTCAAGCTTTGGAAAGGGAATATATTGATTTTGGGAGGGGCCATCTTTTTTTACATTGTTATGGCATTCAAAGAAGGAATTATGGGGATACGGCTTAGAAGTGAAAACTACCGATGGAATTCGGATATGCTTCTCATTAATAAGAATGTTCAATTCACAGGGCATCTTATTAAAAATGAAACGGCAAAAATCGAATGGTGCCTGGAAAATTTGCAAAACAAGTATCTTCAAAGCAGCATCGCTGCCCCAGAGGAAATATTAATAATAAGAAGATCGATCACACATCTTAAGAATTTCAACCTAAAGGCAACTCTATACTCGGGTTCTATTACCATAAATGAACACAAATGGCCTTTGAAAGAGATTTTAACACAATGTGTTGAACTAAACAGAAATTATATGGGTAAATCCTTGTCCATAAATATAAATTGTAATGATGAAATAGATATTTATTGTGATAGAACTCATCTGGTCGAGGTGTTAAATAATTTGATACAAAACGCAGCCGACGCCGTTATGGAAAATGGTGTAATCGACATTCTATGTTATCAGGAAAAGAAAAGACCTTATTACTGTATAGCGGTTCATGACAACGGACCTGAGATCAAAAAAGAAATAATGGATCGTTTGTTTGAGCCCTATTTCACAACTAAGAAAACAGATACAAACTTTGGTCTTGGTCTCTCTTATTGCATGAATGTTATAAAAAAACATAATGGGGAAATAGAAGTAGAAAGCAATGTTGATAATGGAACTACTTTTTCTGTTTATATTCCGCTTAAGCGAATTGTATATCCGGCAAAGAGCAATGCTTTTTCCAGTAAAATGCCTATGAGGACGAAAGGATTATAATTTACTGTATGAATGGCTCAGACAAGGAAAACATCAGAATAATATGTGTTGATGATGACACGGATTTTTGTTTTCTCATTAAATCCCTTCTGGAACGGGAACAGGATCTGAGTCTGGTCGGAGCTGCCGGAAATAGGGAAGCTGCCCTTGATATGGTACAAAAACATCATCCTCACATTGTTTTAATGGATTTAAACCTTTCTCAGGGTGATGATTTAGGTGGTATCGAAGCAGCCAAAGAGATAAGGCTGGCATCACAGGCGAAAATCATATTACTAACAGCACTAGAAGACCCTCTGATTTCTATTGAAGCCAGCAAAAAAGCTTTTGCCTCGGGGTATATCTTCAAAAGTCAATTTGAATTAATACCTGAAACTATCAGAGCAACAGCCAAAAGCACCACACCACAGGAGGATTTTATAAAAGCGCTGATCCTAAGCGAATTATCCACTGCTGAAAAAACCGTACTCGAAATGATTCTGGGGAAGGATATCAGGCTCTTGTCTTCAGAAAAGACCATAGCCAATCAAAAGACAAAAATCTTTAAAAAGCTCGGTGTCAAGCATGGAAATGAGCTCATACGCCTTATGGGGAGCAGACCTTATTGAAATCAAATTATTATTTGTAATGGGGGTCAGGCTTGAGTAATTCACTAATTATTCGAATTAATAATTAGTGAATTATTAAAAAGCCTGACCCCGATAGCTATTGACGCAGGAGCTACTTTATACATAAAATATATGTATAAATGGCTCTGTTTAGTTTTTTTGCCAATAGGCGGTGAATCAAGGGTGAAAAACTGAGTGAATAAAGAAGAAAAATTTTGGAGGTAAAAAATGTTTAATAACATTCCCAAAGCAAAAGTCGGAATCGTAGCGGTAAGCCGTGACTGTTTCCCCGAATCATTATCTGTTAACAGAAGAAAGGCACTTATAGCAGCATATGCAGCAAAGTATGATGCAGCTGATATCTATGAATGTCCGGTATGTATTGTAGAGAGTGAAATCCAGATGGTAGAAGCTCTTGAGGATATTAAAAAAGCAGGCTGCAACGCATTATGCGTATATCTTGGAAACTTTGGTCCTGAAATTTCCGAGACATTGCTCGCAAAGCATTTTGATGGGCCGAAAATGTTCATTGCCGCTGCAGAAGAGAGCCAGGCTGACTTAATGGACGGTCGTGGTGATGCATATTGCGGTATGTTGAATGCAAGTTACAACTTAAAGCTTCGTAACGTTGGAGCATATATTCCTGAATATCCGGTAGGAACTGCTGATGAGTGTGCAGATATGATTCATGGATTCCTTCCGATTGCAAGAGCAGTTTACGGATTAGCTAATCTCAAGATCATCTCTTTTGGTCCTCGTCCGATGAACTTCCTTGCATGTAATGCTCCTATTAAACAGTTATATAATCTTGGCGTTGAAATTGAAGAGAACTCTGAACTTGATCTGTTCGAAGCTTTCAATAAGCATGCTAATGATCCTCGTATTCCTGAAGTAGCAGCAGATATGGCGAAGGAACTTGGCGATGGTAATAAGAAGCCGGAAGTTCTTAATAAGCTTGCGCAGTATGAAATTACACTTCTTGACTGGGTAGAAGCACATAAGGGATATCGTAAATATGTTGCTATTGCCGGAAAATGCTGGCCTGCATTCCAGACACAGTTTGGATGCGTTCCCTGCTATGTAAATTCCAGACTTGCCGGCCGCGGAATTCCCGTATCCTGTGAAGTTGATATCTATGGTGTTCTCTCTGAGTTTATCGGAACCTGTGTCAGCGAAGATGCAGTTACACTTCTTGATATCAATAACTCTGTTCCTGCTGATATGTATAAAGAGTCCATTGAGGACAAGTTCCCTTATACTCATAAGGATACATTCATGGGCTTCCACTGTGGTAATACCTGTTCTTCCAAGCTTGCTTTCTGCGAGATGAAGTATCAGAAGATCATGGCAAGAAATCTTCCTATTGAAGTTACAAACGGAACTTTGGAAGGTGACATTATGCCGGGTCAGATCACTTTCTTCCGTCTGCAGTCTACTGCCGATAATATTCTTCGTGCATATGTTGCAGAAGGTGAAGTGCTTGATGTCAGAACGAAGTCCTTCGGTGCAATCGGTGTATTTGCTATTCCTGAGATGGGACGTTTCTATCGTCATGTATTAATCGAGAAGAACTATCCTCATCATGGCGCAGTTGCATTTGGTCACTTTGGCAAAGCATTGTTTGAAGTATTCAAGTACATAGGTGTATGCCATGATGAAATCGGATTCAATCAGCCTAAAGCTATGTTATATAAGAGCGAGAATCCGTTTGCATAATTAGTACATAGAGAATAGGTAATTGATAAATAGGCGATGCAGGAAGGTGCATCGCCTATTTTATTTTTAGCCAGGGTGCCCGTCCCAAAGCAGCAAAAAACCCCGTAACCTTTTGTAGTTACAGGGTTCTACGCCAATATCGCCTGTGGCGAATTGTCTTTGGTGAGCCATCGGCGATTCGAACGCCGGACACCTTGATTAAAAGTCAAGTGCCTAAATTGGCTACTTTTAACTCATCCAAAGGGAATACCAGCGGTGTATTGTGCACCAGGTCAGAAACACATTGAAGTTTGTCGCGGATAAAGACAAAAAAGCTTTTGCCACCGACTTAAAAACAATCTATCATGCCCCCTCTGAAGAGGCAGTGTATCAGCAGATGAAGGAAGTCACGGAAAAATGGCAGACTCACTATCCAAATGCCATGAGAGCTAGACGACAAACTGGGATGTGATCAGCCCTATTTTTAAGTTTTCCTCCGACGTCTGGAAAGTGATTTACACCACTAATGCAATCGAGAGCCTGAACAGTACATACCGCCGCTTGAATAGCCAAAGAAGTGTATTTCCAAGCGATACCGCCCTGCTTAAGGCACTTTACCTGGCAACCTTTGAAGCAGTGAAAAAATGGACCATGCCAATCCGAAACTGGGGTAAAGTCTATGGCGAACTATCTATCATGTACGAT
>JAEZCA010000063.1 GCA_023412665.1 Bacillota bacterium | reverse complement strand
CGACTACAACGACCACGACCACAACCACGACAACTACGACGACTACAACCACAACAACCACCACGACCACAACAACAACCACGACGACAACGACGACCACGACCACAACAACAACCACGACAACTACGACAACTACGACCACAACAACGACGACCACAACAACCACGACCACAACAACAAGCACAACTTCAACCACGACCACCACGACAGCATTCAGGCCATGTTGTGTGACCGGAAGCGGAAGAGGAGTATTGCTGCCGGATACACTATGCCCCAATTCTCTAGGGCTGACTACCTTCAATATCCAGGACCCCAGATTCAATGCTTTGTGTTGTGATCCTGAAACTGAGGATCCTTTCCCGGAAAAGCTTGAATATATGGCCCAGAGAATACCGCCTCAAGCGGGAGAGGTCAACAGACTTGATTTCGCTGCTGATCTTGGCAGAACGGAGGTCAGTTGTACTGAAAACACTTTTGTTGCTACGGGTATTGGTTTTGTACAAATTAATCAGGGCGATCCTATTGAAGTTTTATATGCCTACAGGTTAATCGACAACGGACCGCCTGGTACGGATCAAGCAGAATTGACGCTGATAAATCCAGCAGATCTAAGTATAATTTTTGATACCTGCGGTCCCCGACTTATAGTGTCAGGAAATATAGCAGCCGGCTTCTGTGTTGCTGAGAATGGCACATGATTGTATTGAAGACCGTAATGATGAGGTGCTCTGCATTGCAGGGCACCTCATTTACCAAATGATATTTTATCGAACGTTTTGTATTAATTAACATAAAATGAACTAACAAAAGCATTATTATTGAACTGAAAGGAATGATATTATGTCTATTCCGAATGTCCCGGATATAAACCCAGAGATCAACCTTCCAAGGCATCAGGTCATTAGCCTCCTACTGGCATCCATAGCATTTGAAGAACTGGGGCTGGCACATCTGATCAACGCAGAAGCGGAGAAAATCCAGTCTGTTCTTGGTACATTGGGTAACGACCCGTGTGCAGCCAAACAGGCAGTAAAAAATCCCACTATCGATGATCTTGAGAGGATCGACAGAGTGGTGCGAAAGGTACTGCAGGATATAATCAAAAAGGAGATGCTGCTGCAGTTCAAGCTCGAAAATGTGCTCAGGATACCGGACACTGGTGAACCAGGATGATATGTCACCAATTTACAAACCAAAAGTCAGCCATTAATGGCTGACTTTTAGTTTGTGCAGTTAAACTATATATACTACGTAGAGCTTTCGGTGCTTATATTAATCCATTAGCGGCTCGAATTGATTTTTCCAGATCCATTTCGGCCCGTACCGCTGTCTTACAAGCGTCTTGGAATGCACTACGGGATTTTCCCTCATCTGGTTGACGATGATTTCGCCGTGCTCTTCCAGATAGGCCTTCTCTGACGGATGGTAGGTCTCTTTTGTATCAAAACCGAAGTTCCTGGCATCCCACCGCATGAAATATGCTTTGAGCTGCTTCCCGATCTCTTCGAGTGCAGGCACTGCCTGGTTCAGCACAAGGAAATTCCCTCTGCTGGCAGCTTCAAGGACTGTGAGCGGAAATGCTTCCGAATAGGACGGCGATACAAAAAGGTTTGAAAGGGTGAAGAGCTCCAGCACAGCTTTGCGCGGGAACCCGTTCGGATAACCCAGGTCGGAAGTGAAGGCCATATCCTGTTCGTCCAGCCCGAATTTCATGCCTGTCAGCTTAACAGCCGCTTTATAGGTTTTAGGGTTGACATCGCTGGACGGAAAATCACAGAAAATTACCTTGACGGTTTTTTCCGTCTTCTTTTTTACAGCTCCTGCAAATGCAGCCACCTTGTCGAATTTTTTCCCGGGTGTGAGCCTGCCTGGGTAGACCATCAATATGTCAGGGGAGAGGATGTCGGTTTTTGAGGATATGGCTCTTACATCATCGCTGAGTCCGGATAAAAGGTCAAGACTGTTGTTTATTACATGGCATCTGCCCTCGGCAACATCATATTGCTTTGCCAACGCCGGTATCCCGGCATAGGTAAGAGATATGAAGGTGGTCCTTTGCATCGGGGTGTATCGTGCTGAAAACGGCCACTTTGGATTTGGTGGCCTGTTGACCGGAGCGGAATGTGAAAAGGATATGAATCTTATACCCGGCAGCTGTTCCTGCGCTTTCCTTACGGCCACATTGTGGATCAGATGCCAGCCTTGATACAATATGTCATGCATTATACAGATGTTTACATCTGATAATTTTACAACAAGATCTGCAGCTATTACATCCGCTTCCTCAAAGAAAGTTTTATGGATATTGCCATCCGGCTGCGAATAGTCATGCCACTGTATCTGCTTGCCGTTAAGTGTATTGGTGACATATTCCCATTCTATCCTTTCATCCTGATATACCCCGAATTTGCTCTCATTATTGAACTGTTCACATACAAGCAGCTTTACCTGTATGTTTTCATCCAGAAGCATCCTTAACTGTTCAGCCACTACGTTCACAAGTGAATAGGTCGTGTCGAGGTCACTGAACATGGTCAGTATTGCAGCTTTCATTATATAAATACCTCCTTGAATCGTGCATTACCAGTATATTCTTTATCAGCCGGCTTTGTTAAAGCTTCAGGCTTTTATAGCGCTCTGATTTAAGAAAAGCATCCCGGCTGCCATATTCGCTGTAAAACAAATCGCAGTTTTCTTTCGGATGCACATATGCCGGCGGGTGGTTCAGGTGCCATACAGCGCTGCCTTGCGGTCTGGCATGGTTTCCGAACAAGGTATCCATAGCCATGGCAAAAGCATTATCCTCGTATCCCCAGCCTCTGAAACGCTCATCAAAGCCTCCGGCCTTTTCAAAGTATTTCCGCGGGACTATATTTATTGTTCCGACGCCATATGCATAGCTGCCGCAGCCGGTAAAGTCCATATCAGATAATCTGACTGAGGGCTCATGGCTGTTTAGAAGATTGACAGTCTGGGCTTCATTCAGCTCGTACCTGTTTTCAAACGGGATGACCCAGGCATGGCTGCCGAGCATTTCAAGGGCTTTTTCCATTTGATCAGCATCAAACGCTATATCCGCATCAGCAATAACGAATATATCCCGGGTGGCAATCCTTGCAGCCGAATTAACTCCGGCAGATTTACAATAGGGCTTGATATCCGTATCGCCCATGCAGATCTCTGCACCGGGCATCAACAGTCCATATCTGCGTTTTACCCACTCCCAGTTCCTCTGACGGTGGCCCCCGTCCGATTTAAAAGGAATCAGGACTGATACTTTTTCATCAAACATTCAGTTTTCTCCTTCCCAATCGATCAATTCCCAGCCGCTCGGCCTTGGACAGGCTTCGTTGCCTGATCAGGACTGCCGAAGCTGCCAAGGTACCATTCATAAGTTTTGCGGATACCTGCCTCGAGGCTGGTTTTGCTCTTCCATCCCAGACCTTCAAGCCTGGATACATCAAGAAGCCTTTGCTTCATGCCGTCAGGCTTGCTCGTGTCATATATTATGTCACCTATATAGCCGGTAACTTTTTTTATTAATTGAGCCAAATCAGCTATTGAGATATCAGAGCCGGTCCCGATATTTATTAATTCACTGCCGCTGTAGTTTTCCATCAGATAGACACAGGCATCTGCAAGATCATCCGAGAACATAAAATCACGTCTTGCTTTTCCGGTGCCCCATAATTCTATACATGGATTACTATTGATCATAGCTTCATTGGTTTTTCTCAATATGGCGGCCAGTACATGCGAGGCTTGCAAATCGAAGTTATCGTTCGGGCCGTAGACATTAGTAGGAACGACTCCAATGAAGTTTGTGCCGTGTTGCCGGTTAAAATATTCACATAGCTTCAACCCGGTGATCTTGGCCAATGCATAGCCTTCAACTGAAGCATCAGGTATGCCTGTAAGAAGCGAATCTTCTTTTATCGGTTGAGGACAATCTTTTGGATATATACAGGCACTTCCCATAAATAAGAGCTTTTTAGCATTATATTTGTGTGCGCTGTGTAAGACATTGCACTCCATCATGAGGTTCTCATAAGAAAAGTCCGCAGGGAAGGAACTGTTGGCCCTGATGCCCCCCACCTTTGCCGCTGCCATGAAAATGTATTCAGGCTTCTCTGCCGCAAAGAATTCATCTACATCACCCTGTTTTGTCAGATCAAGCTCGGAGTGCTGCCTTGTAATTATGCTGCCGTATCCGCAGGCGGCCAGGCGCCTCATTATGGCACTGCCCACAAGGCCTGTATGGCCTGCGACATATATCCTGCTATGCAGGTCCATGGTATATGCCCCCTTTATTTCACATCACAGTGTGTCAAGTACCAGCTGATAGTTCTGGACAGGCCATCCTCCAGGGAGATTCTCGGCTCATAGCCCAGGCCCCTCATTTTTTCTATGGAGGGACACCTTCGCAGTGTGCCTCCCTTTTGCAGCTCCGTATGGGTCATAAGAAGCTTTATATCCAGCAGGCCGGCGATTTTTTCAGCAAGGCTCCGGATATCTATCTCCTCTTTGTCATTACCTATATGGTATATCTCACCCGACCGGCCGTTGTTCATTACAAGCATCAGCCCGTCAACAAAATCGTCGATATAGCAGAATGCCCTGGTTTCACTTCCGGTTCCCTGGATCGGGAAATCGATGCTCTTTTTGCTGAAATCGGCGGATAAGGTTTTCATTCTGCAGATGAATTCCGGTATTACATGTTCATAGCCCATATCAGGGCCGTAAATGTTATGGGGCCTGAAAATCATTGCTTCAAGAGGGCCTTTGCGGGCATAGTTGACGGCCAGCAGCTCACTGATGATCTTCCCTCCTGAGTAGGAATACCTGGGGTTTGTTATATCAGGGATGATTATCCTTTCCGTTTCAGGGGTGGGTATTATGATTGGCTGCTGATAAACCTCGGAGGATGAGGCCAGTATATACTTGCCGATGTTGTTATTCACTGCGGCATCCAGGGTGTTCACCGCACCTTTGACGCCAACCTCCAGCACTCTTTCAGGAATTTCATAGAAAAATCTGGTGCCGTTTATAAATGCCAGATGAAATAAGATATCGATATTATTACAGGCTTTATCGACTTCGTCTGCGTTCCTTATATCACCCTCGATAAAGTCTACTTCGTTTATATAGTCCCCCAGTTTTGCTTTACTCCCTCGGGAGTTGTTATCAAAGACTTTTACTGAATGTCCTTCATTTACAAGGCGCTTTACAAGAGCCGAACCTATGAAGCCGCTTCCGCCGGTGACCAATACGTTACTCATCACTGACCACCCCCTGATTTGATTCCGGCTGGCTGCTTCTGAAACCAAGGCCTTCATATATGATATCTTTCTTATCAGCAAACATGGCTTTATCGAACAGGCGCCAGCTGTCATAGAGGATGGCTGGCTTCTTCATGGAATTTACCAGATTTATGATATCAAGCTTTCTATATCCATTGTGATTATTTGCGATGATCACCGCATCGGAATCCCGGAAGCCCTCTTTCATCGGAACGGGCTCTATCCCCAATGCCCTTATGGCATTATCCTTTACAACAAAATCATGCACCTGCAGTTTGCCGATCCTTGATTTTTGCAAAGCCTCTATAAAGATCAACGCCGGTGAGCCCCGCAGATCATCTGTCTCGGGTTCGCCCTTAAAAGCCAGACCTGTGAGGAATACTTTACAGTCTTCTGGTTCTTTGCCGCACTGCTCAAGCAGATAGTTAACGCGGTCGACAGTGTCGGCAGGGAGATTTTCGTGTATTTCCCTTGACTGTTTTATCAGCTTCGGAGTATAGCCATACTTCTCCATGGAGTGGATCAGTATGTGGGGATCCTTCTCAAGACAGGCTCCTCCAACATAACCGGGTACGGGTATATTTGTTCTGGGATAGTAAATTTTGCCTGACTTTATGATCTCCTGGGCATCTATACCGGCGTGAGCGCAGATCTCCGCGACCTCGTTTGCAAATGCAAAGGAGGTGTCTCGATAGGAGTTATCCAGTAGCTTTATCATTTCAGCAGTCTCCAGTGAGGATACCTTTATGACTGTCGGAGTGATGTTTCTGAATATATCTTCCGCTTTCTCCACGCTTTCCGTGTCGAGGCCGCCAATTATTTGAGGCAGATATTTCAACTCCTCGAGAGCCTTTCCCTCGAGTGTCCTTTCAGGACAGAAGGCCAGACTGATGTCCGGACAGGCACCCTGCAGCACGGGGAGCACTACGTTCCTGGATGTGCCGATGGATACTGTACTCCTTAATATAACCAGGTTTCCGCTGATCAAATGCCTGGATATCTCACCGGCAGCTTTCCTGATAAACTCAAGCTCGGGTACTTTTGCTCCCTTTTTGAGCGGTGTTCCGACAGTGATCACATATGCGTCAAATATTTCATCAGGCACAGTGGAATATATCCTGAGGTTCCTGTTAATATGCCGCCGGAATATCTCCCGAAGCCCTGCCTCGTGAAAATGCGGCTCGCCCTTGTTGAGGCTTTCCACTACGTCGGGCTTGATTTCCACACCGACTACTTCAAAGCCCTTGTCAGCCATGACAGTCGCAAGTGTCAGTCCGACATATCCAACACCGCAGATACAAACTTTATGTGTCTTCATAGCGACCTCCTTGATCTACTTCGTTTATGTAGTAATAAGGAGTGTTTACTGCCTGTTCTATATCTGGACGAACTCCAATGCAACTTCCTGATGGCAGGCGTTGGGAACAAACCCGCTCAATTTTTCCACATCCACCCTGTAACCCTTGTCAAATAATTCACCAAGCTCTGCTGTGGAATAGCAGACTGTTTCACCGAAGCGGTTTGACACGCAGAAGTTTTGCACTATATTTACCGGGTTATTGAATACAATGGAGTTTTTCATGCACAGCAGGTGGGTCTTGCCGGGAAAACCGTAGATATTGCAGTACATTACATACTCAAGTTCATTGGGGTTCCTTATACCGGACCTTTCAAGCAGCGGATACAGGTCCCCCGCGCGGTAAACCGAACCCGAACCTTCCAATGGATAGCCGAAATCGTACACTGCCGAGGCCCACGGATACTTAAGCGTTTCGTCATCCAGCTGGGTAAAATCCGGCAGCTTTTGTTCATGATTCAGCATGTAGCAATAGGTGGTATTCATACCAAGGCGCATAGAGAAACCTATCGCATCATTGTTGTTTTTCAATTGATCAAGTATTTTTGCAGTTGAAAAGTCTTTGACAAACAGATTGTCATCGACTTGGAACGAGACATACCCGTAGTCCTTCATACATGATAAAAGCTGATCCTTGAAATTTGTTTCGCTGAAGAACTCCGCCCGGCTGTATTCAGAGGCAAGTTTGGCATATCGGGCCTCATGGCCGGGTGATGTCACGCAGATGACTTTGATATCGGCAAGCTCCGGGTCGCCACAGTGCAGAAAATAGGAATGAAGCGCGGCATCCAGCTGCATTGCTCTATCCTTGCTGAACATTATTATTGCAAGCTTTTCTGAGGATCGATTATTTGCTGAACTATTTTCCCTATTCATTTTGTTGCCTCCTGCTTCATTACAAGCCCGAGCGCCTCGGCTACAGTCCTGACATAGTGGTCCAGAGTAAAGGGGGTGAACCTGTCGGATGTCAGATAATTGAGAATATTGTTCCTGTAATTGCTCAAGGTATCATCATCCATATCTTTCATATAGTTCACCAGCAGGTCGATGCCCGCAAAATCTCGTACATCGATGAACGTATCAGATGGAATATAGTCCTTTATATTTGGAGCGCCGCAATATACAGGTATGCAGCCGCTGAAGAAGCTGTCGAATATTTTCTCGGTTATATAACCGCGGACAAAGCTGTTTTCAGTACATATGGAGAATTTGTGATCCTTCAGCACAGGGAATTTGTGCCTGCAGCCGCCTGCTGAGGACCTCAGCCCTTCCCAGCCGCTGCCGTACAGGTGGAAATCCTGTACTTTCATGTCACAATGCTTCGCCAGTTCTCTTCTCAGGGTGTAAAGCTCACCGGGGAAGTCATTGCCATAATTGCTGCTGATAAGAGCCAGCAGGTATTTCCCTGAATTACAGAACTCCTTGTTCCCTGGCCAGCCTCCTTCAGGAGGTACCTGAGGAAGGCTGAACTTGAAGAAATGAACATTATCTACCAGCTCGTCAGCCCAGGTATATACCCTGCCGAAGTATCCGGCAAAGTTTTTTAGCATATGTTTGGACCACATATCGGGACGCACTACAGGGGGCTCGACAAGAAACAGTATACGGTCCTTCCTGTCCAGGAAATTCATCTCCTGTGCCATTCCGCCGTCAAAATTGAACATCAGCAGCTTGTCACATCCTCTGAAGTTACCGTTATAATAATCGGGTGTATGCATTTCAACGCCTGCAGCCTTCAGACTTTCACGCAGATAATAATCGGGATATCTGCAGTTGTCCCTGTTGTGATTGTATTGAGGATCGATGTTAAATACCTGGTCATGGTAGAAGGTTATTTCATATGGATACATTACAACATTCATTATGTCCACCTCACGTAAAATCTCCATAGCCTTTATTCTGTAATAATGCTACAAGCTGTTTTATGTCCTGCACTCTTTCCCTGGGGCACACAAGCAGAACATCCTGCGTATTGACAAGGATCATATCATTTATGCCAAGGGCGGCGACCAGTTTATCCTCTGAATAGATGACAGAAGCCTTTGTATCCATGCCCAGATAACAGCCGACAACTGTATTTCCATCAGCGTCCTTGCCGTTGATTTTATCCAGAGCGTCTATGCTGCCTATGTCATCCCAACCGAAACAGCCCTTGAACACATACACAGCATCGTTATTTTCCAGTACGCCATTGTCGAATGAGATGCTTGTAATCCCTTCGTAAGCTGCTGTTAAAGCGCTGTCGTTGAATACAGCATCATAAAGCATGCTGTAGTGAACCGGAAGATATTTTCGGATTTTTTCCAGTATGGCGTCAGTCTGTCCTATTACCATGCCGCTGTTCCACAAGTATTCACCGGATGAATACAACTCCCTGGCCTGCTCAGGACCAGGCTTTTCTAAAAAGCACTCTACCTGCCGAATATGAGGACCGGCCATAACCTGGATTGTTTCGGTGCCGGCTGGACCTGTAACAGGTTTTATATAGCCATAACCTGTAGCAGGGCATGAAGGAGTGATGCCAATGATGATAATGCCGTTGTCCGCGGCCATGCCTGATTCTGCTTCTTTGAACGCTGCCTCAAGAGCAGTCCTGTAAGCGTCATCATCATTGATAAGACTGTCAGCAGGAATAAAGCATGCTAAACAGTTTCCGAACCGCTTTTTTAGAAGAAGGGCCGAATAGGCGATACACGCTGCTGTGCTTTTTCCTTGTGGCTCATATATAATTTCAGGCGGCGGCAGCGGCATAGTATCCATTACATCTGTCAATACACCCTGATGTGCCTGATTGGTGATTATATGGCATCGTTCCGGCGATATAAAAGTATACAGCCGCTCGATAGTCTGCTGCAGCATGCATTTTCCCTGACCGAGGTCAATATACTGCTTTGGCTTGCTCTGTCTTGAGACCGGCCATAAACGTGTGCCTGACCCGCCGGCCATTATAACTGCATGAATCTCCATAAACCTCACCTTTCAATCTCGTTCAATTCGGTGAACCATTCAATTGTACGCTTGATACCCACTTCTACAGGGACCCGGCTAAACTCCCCGAATTCCTCGCGTACTTTCTTCATATCCAGCCAGACCTCATCAGGCGCTCCTTCCAGACCTTTTTCGACTGCCGGGAATATCACGGGCACATTCAAATATCTGCCTGTGATACGGGCAATATCGGCGACTGTAACGACATTACCTCCGATGTTGTATATTGGTTCCTTCCCGGAGAGCAGGATCTTCCACATGATCTCTACTGCATCGGAAACATAGCAATAGTCGCGTCTGGCTGTGCCTTTGTCCAGCAGGGTGATCTGACCTTGCAGCGCCTTGCCGATAAATGAATAAAGCACTCTTTGGTCATCCGCTCGCACGCCGGGGCCGTAGGCCAGGGCAAGTCTGGCCGAGCTTGCTTTTATGCCCTTTGCTCTGTAGGCATTGACGATTGCTTCACCGCATCGTTTTGCCTCAATATAGCATGCTCTGGGATGGGTCGTGTTGGTATTCCCGATCTGAGCTTCATTGAACGGGGGAGAGGAGAGTCCGTTGTATAGTGCGGCGGAGCTGATAAATAAAAGCTTCCCGCCGGTGTGTAACTTCTCAAAAAGATAAAAAAGGGTGGTCGTGCCGAGCTTCAATGTTTTTGCAGCATCCTCGGCAAAGCGGTCCGGCCGGCCATAGCCTGCCGCATGAATAATAAAGTCAGCGGCGGGAAGGCTTGAGCAGAATTCATGGTCAGTCAGATCTCCATAAATGACATCTGAACCCCTGAAGCTTAAAAATTCGGCAAGATAGCCATCAGGCCTCCCGTGCAGCACAGCGGTGACCTTGAAAGGAGGTGATGCATCCGGTACCTCTTCAGGTGAGGACAGGATATCAGATAGCTTCCTGAGGCAGGCTATAAAATAGCTTCCCAGCATACCTGATGCTCCTGTTACCAATATAGTTTTGCCCCTTATCTCACTGAGGTCGATGTTCTTCAGGATATTTGCCGCATCCTCGGCAATGATGTCAACCAGCTTGTTCATTGATCATACACTCCAATTTATTTCTTATATTGTCGGGTGTAAGGCCTGCCAGTTGGTCATGCTCTTGTGCGGTCCCATAATTTCTCATGAATTCATGAGGCACACCAAAACATTGGATACTAACCGGTCTGGGCGCCAGAGCCCTTACGATATCCGGGACAAGAACACCGCTGTAGTAGGGCTCGCACAGAAGTATTTTTAAGGGCATATGTGTTGGTGCGGGCTCATCTGGTCTTCTCTGTTCCTTTGCTGCTGCACCTAAATTTGTACATATATTGTTCAAAGTATCAGCATCAAAGGGAGAGATAGTCGTATAGTACAAAATCGTCACATCAATGCCGCTGCATGCCTCAAGTACAGGGCCCAGGGAGGGACCTGCCGCAACAACTACAGCCTTGCTTCCGGTTTTTACTACGTTAGCTTTACCGAGCTGTACTTCATAGCTGTTATCATTCTCTTTTTCACTAAGTCGGAAGTAGGTCGGGTGGTCATTCGCATAAGCTTGCCTGAATAATGCCGCGAACTCTTTTCCCGTGCCTGGGATCATTATTTCCATACCCGGCAGGGTTTTCAGGATGCCTGCATCGCCGGGGCAATGGTGTGTGCACCCAAGAGCGGCATAATCATAAGATGCTCCT
The DNA here is from genome assembly GCA_023412665.1 of Bacillota bacterium. Classification (GTDB taxonomy): domain Bacteria; phylum Bacillota; class Clostridia; order Acetivibrionales; family DTU013; genus DTU013. Next base: position 23,570 of record JAEZCA010000063.1, on the reverse strand, counting down.
GCGCTGACAAAATTCCCTCCAAGGGACTGATAGCAGAAATCATTTTTCAGCTGCTCCAGGCTTCTTTCCACAAGGAAGGGCGCTATCGTGTGAATGACCGGCACAAAGCCTTCCATTGAAAGGCCGGAGGCCAGGCTTACGGTGGATTGCTCCAGAATACCTATATTGTATACACGGTCAGGAAATGATTCGAAGGCCTTCCTAAAACCGTATACCCCTATATCACCCAGAAGGAGAACCAGACGGGAGTCTTTTTCCATGAGGGCCATTACTGTATCAACAAACTGTTTTCTCATTGTTGCAAAGCTCCTCCAGCAATATTTTCAGCTCGTCGGGAGATGGTGATCTGTGGTGCCAGGCAGGGTTGTTTTCCAATGTTCTACAGCCACAGCCCTTTATTGTTTCGGCAATTATCGCAGTTGGCAGGTATTCGTCCGGATTACTGAGAGCATTGAATATCTGCTCATGGTCGTGCCCGTCGATCACAGCAGTTTTCCATCCAAAAGAGCTGAACTTGGCTGCCAGGTCACCCAGTCCGAGTGCTCTGTCAGTAGAATGATTATGATCTACTATGCAGCAAAGATTGGATAATTTGTGGTGGGAGGCAAGCAGTGCCGATTCCCAGATGGTGCCCTCATTGCACTCTCCGTCCCCTGCCAGTGTAAAAACACGCTGCTTTTTTTTCAAAATTTTCAGCCCCAATGCTCTACCAACAGCTATCGGAAAACCATGGCCGAGAGAGCCTGTTGAAGCCTCTATCCCAGGCACCTTGTTCCGGTCGGCATGACCGCCGAGGATACTATTGAGCTTTCCAAAGCCTTGAAGCTCAGAGGTATGGAAGAACCCCCTGTCAGCGAGTACCGCATACAGGCCGAGGGAAGCATGCCCTTTGCTAAGTACAAACCTGTCTCTTTCCGGATCAAACGGATTTGCAGGATCGATCCTGAGTATCCTGTCGTAGAGTACCCATAATATATCCAATACCGAGAATGAGCTTGGAATGTGACCTTCCCCGGAGGAAGCTGCGGTAATGAGGATGGTCTGTTTTAAATCATTGATTTTGTTGCTGATCATTTTCCACCCGCTGAAGCCGGTTATGCAATGCTGTGTAACCTTTGGTGCCGGCATTTTGATTTATTCTAATTGCATATTACGCTGACAGACCTGATTAGGTTACATAAAATGGATAAATAGAAACCGATGATTGTGGATGGTTCACGGAGAATCCAAAAAATAGTTAGAATCGTTAAAACGATAGTAACAGATTATGTTTTCTTGACATAAGTTGCTATTATAGCTGAATTATTTGGTTAGGAGCCGAAATGAAATTCTGAGGAGGTACTGTTATGGAGGGTTACTGCAAGGGGGATGCCGAACCGGTCAGCCGCAGGCAGGCTATAACAGATGTAATAGAATCTATTGCGATGGAGGAAAAAGCAGTTTCACGTATCCTGGATGCGGAAGCAAAAAAGATATGTGAGGCTATAAATAAATGCAGGCCTGTAATACAGGATTTCCTAAAGATCGATGAGTCTGTGTGTGACTGTATAAAGAACTTGATAAAGCTGCAGATGCTTCTCCAGTTCAAGCTTGAGGAGATCAAGGATTTTTTGGACGACAGCGATTATTGCTGATATCAGTCTAAAATGCACTGTGTGAATATGACCTTTACTATGTAATCGGGAAGAGCCGTATAAAAACGACCCACGGTTTGGATTGAGCATCCGGTTGTCCGCGGGTCAGTTGTTTCACAATGCCTTTCTTATATTTTTTGTGCATGCCAGGTAATAAACCCTGGAGGGCAGATCTCTTTTCAGTTTCATATTTTTTACGCGCTGTCTCAGTCTTTGCTGCCTTGAGGGTTTCATACCGCACCTTATTTTGTTTATGATCCCAGAGATACAGTCGATATATTTTTGAACCGTGTCGCCCTTTTTCAGCTGTATCTTAATCTCATTATTTTTTACCGCTATCCGTCGTTTCCTACAGAATATAGATTCATGCCACTCATGGCGGATAGCCTTTGCACAATTGCTTCCGATCCTGTCCTGTGTAAAAATCCCGAGCACATAGCCACAGGCTCGATTGCCGCCTCTGAGGCTGATGCTTGTGATCCTGACTGTACCGACAACCTCCAAAACCCTTCACACCCCTTTGAAAATATGGGTTCGTTACTTCGCAGAGACTGATTTTTTTGTTTTACCGGCTGATTTTTTTGCCGGAATCTTGAAAGTATAGTTCTCATTTGCATTGTTATCCCAATTGCCGGCGCTGTCCCGAAAGCAGACACTCAGGCTGCCGGGCACCATAAGGTCGATTTCCGTCTGAAATCCGTCGCCGGAGCTTGTCATCTCCACCAATTCGGAATCGTCCCAGCTGTCACCGTACCCATAATGCGCAAAAACTCTGTCCGCTCCGGATACTGCAAGTATACCGCTGTAAGTAAGACGGACTTTTTCACCCGCACACAATTTTTTACCCGTAATCTCTACGCCCTGTCCGGCATATGGATTTTCACATTTGCTCAAATAGATCCCTCCCATATAAGATAATCCATAAATTCCCATACAAGAAAAAATAATACACCATATTCGCAGATATTTCAACTATTATCAGAAAATTATTTGAAACGGCTAAACGAGTTAAGAAGCTAATGCTAAAAGTATTTTGGTTTAAGCGAATATATTGTATTGAAAACGCTGAAAAACTGCTGAAGTAAGAAAATTTTTCTACAAACGAGAAATTTTCTTTAAATTATGTGTTATAATAATCGATAATACAGTAATTTATTAACACAGCGATGAGAAAAGCAATGGTTTATAGCTCCCGGCAGAGAGCCGGTGGACGGTGCGAACCGGCGGGAGAATTGACCTTTCCACTTTTTGAGCTGCCGATGAGGAGTCGGAGGCCGGTACCCTTTAGCGTACCTTCGAGTGGCCGGCAGTATAGCCGGCAATTTGGGTGGCAACGCGGATTCCTTCCGTCCCATTGATTTATATGGGGTTGGGAGGATTTTTATTTTCTGTTATTGTTGAGGGCAGAATACAAGGAAATCGTCAGGAGGTAAGAAAAATGCTGGATATCAAGTTTTTAAGAAGTAATCCCGAGCTGGTTAAGGAAAACATACGGAAGAAATTCCAGGAGCACAAGCTGGTCCTGGTAGATGAAGTCATTGAGAAGGACAGACAGTACAGGGAGGCGAAGACTCGCTGTGATGAAATAAGGAGCCAGCGCAACTCCATCAGCAAGGAAATTGGCTATATGATGGCAAAGGGTATGAAGGAGGAGGCTGAAAAAAACAAGGCAAGGGTAGTGGAGATCACCAACGAGCTTGGTGAGCTTGAGAAGCTGGAAGAGAAGCTGTCCGCAGAAATTCGTGAAAGAATGCTCGTGATCCCGAACATAATAGACAGTTCAGTTCCCATCGGCAGGGACGACAGTGAAAATATCGAGGTCGAACGCTACGGAGAACCGGCAGTGCCGGCTTTTGAGATCCCATACCATGTGGAAATCATGGAGAAGCTGAGGGGAATCGATCTTGACAGTGCAAGGAAGACCAGCGGAAATGGCTTTTATTACCTGTGTGGTGACATCGCCAGGCTGCATTCCGCCATACTGTCGTACGCCCGCGATTTCATGATCGACAGGGGCTTTAACTATTATATTCCTCCATTCATGATCCGTAGTGACGTCGTAACAGGAGTAATGAGCTTTACCGAAATGGAAAACATGATGTACAAGATAGAAGGAGAGGATCTGTACCTGATCGGCACCAGTGAGCACTCCATGATCGGCAAGTTCATTGACACGATACTTGACGAGGAACAGCTCCCGCAGGCGCTGACCAGTTATTCACCATGTTTTCGCAAGGAGGTAGGTGCCCATGGTATCGAGGAGCGCGGCGTGTACCGCATACACCAGTTTGAAAAGCAGGAAATGATCGTTGTCTGCAAGCCGGAGGAAAGCCCGGAATGGTTTAAAAAGCTTTATCAAAATACTGTAGACTTCTTCCGCTCACTGGATATCCCTGTACGCACTCTGGAGTGCTGCTCCGGCGATCTGGCCGACCTGAAGGTCAAGAGTATCGATGTGGAGGCGTGGTCGCCCCGCCAGCAGAAATATTTCGAGGTAGGCAGCTGCTCCAATCTGGGTGATGCGCAGGCCCGCCGTCTGGGTATACGCATAAGGAACAAGGAGACCGGCAATTACTATGCGCATACATTGAACAACACTGTGGTAGCGCCGCCCCGCATGCTGATAGCATTTTTGGAGAACAATCTGAATGAAGACGGTTCCGTAAATATTCCCGTTCCGCTGCAGATGTACATGGGCGGGAAAAAAGTGATCAAATAGGCTGGAAAAATATATTCGGCATCGGTTCTGTCTGTCTCAGGACCGGTGCCTGAATACCTGTCTATTTTATTTCGCAGCTTGGACAGCCTTCTGCGGTTTTTTCTTTCTTGCTTTTAGCTCTGCCAGGCACCAAACAATCAAAGGCAGTATGACCTGAAACGGAAAAGCATAATAAGGGTAAACCTTTTCGAATGCCTGCATATCTATTATGTTGTCAAAGAGTCCATAGGAGAGAAATGTCATAATGAGGCCGGCCTGAATAACAATTGATCTGTAGTCATGCAGGCCGATGAGCTTTCTCAGACCCTTACACGTTACAAACAGACATACGCTTGCTTTAAAGAATACACCCATAATAAACACGAAAGCGACAGCGACCTCTATTCTTTGTAAAAAAACGCCTACACTGACCCTGCTCAATGCCAGATGGGAAGGAAAGTAAAAGATCTGGCGCGTATCTCCCAATATCATAATATTTCTTGCTGCCAAAAAGATAATTATTGCTCCTGCAAAAAGTATTCCGTAAAAGTACACCTTGTAGATAGACTTTTTTGATTTCAGCGTAAAAAAGGTACCGGTCATCAGCACTGTTTCTGCGAAAGGGAATGCAAATACTGTAAAACCGCTCATGATGACAGGAGCTATGCCTCTGCCGAGCACAGGCTTTATATTGCTAGTATCTAGCTTGGGGATTGCCAGCAGCTGCACTATCACTATGAGTACAATTACTATGGGCACGAGGAATGAGGCTGTTCTTGCTATGACTTCAATGCCGTTTCTGACACTAATGATGCAGCACAATGCTAAAAACAACATAGGGACAAGCATTGGTGTTTCCGGCATGGTAACCGTGTTGATAAACTCGCCGAAAACCCTTATTATCAGCGCACCAACGTGCAGTGAGTACCAGATATACAAAGCTGCCGCTGCTTTCCCTGCGACCCTGCCCATTGTTATCTCCAGTATGTCAAACAAATCTCTGCCCTGATAAAGGGAAAGTATCCTGGAATACATAAGGATCATAGGAAGGGACATCAGGATGCCAAATATTCCTGCTATCCATGCATCATTTTTTACATCTTTGCCGATGCCCACAATGAGGGTGCTTCCGGTCACAAAAATGGTTATTAGGAAAAAACCCTCCTTATCATTTATCCTCTCCTTGCGCATTGTACATTACCTACTTTCCAAAAATAGAAGTTACCGTATCCCTTATTAATGGCGCAGGACTTGGTATTCTTACGTTAAAGCACAGTAAAACTGCCATTGTAAATGATAGTATCCAAAGCACTATATTCAGCGAAAAGTCTTTCCAGAGCTTCTGCTTATAAAGCGGAACAAATTCGTATATTGCAAGCAATGCATAGCATATGACTGCCAGTATGATCATATCTGTTACTTAACCTCCAATGGCTTAGAAAGCATCGCACTGTTCTTGATATGTATATCTGATTTCACATTAATTTTCAGTTCCTTGAAAATATTGCCCCAGTCCTTTTCCACACTACTCCATGCTTTCGGGTTTTCTTTTCGCAGCTTTTCACCGAATCCAAACATGTCTGCGTCGTACACCTTTTGTGCTTTCATTATTATTCTTTCCACATTGGACTTTAGTGTTTCCTCAGCCGAGACTTCAAGCCTTTCCCTGCCTGGATTTGATATAAGGTCCTCGGAGGTACCTAACTCATCGATGGCTGTTTCAGTATAGATACTGACATCTATTTCGATTGTTCCATCTCTGATAACGGGCTTTACTTTTGTTTTATTGTTGGTGATTTCCAGAGAAGCTTCTATGCCTTTGCTGTCATCGCCATTCTGTATTTCTTCTAAAACCAGAACCCCGCCCTTAATCTCATCCTGGATAAAGAGCATACTCATTGCCTCTTTACCGTCAATAAATCCAACCAGCCTGTCACCCCTAAAAATTGCTGCCCCATCTATAACTGGTCTTTTTTCTCCATGAAACTGTCTTAAATCAACTGATGCTGTTACCGCATTTATACCTTCACTCAGCATGTCATCGGAGAACTTCCATATCTCTATATCAGGTACATGGTGCAGACTCACCTGGCTGTCAAAAGACTTGTCAATTTCATATGATACCAGCTTCTCCGTTGTGGGCTTTGAGGTTAAAATTTCTCCGGCTGTCGGTGCCTTTGAAACTAGAATATGGCTATCAGCACGTGTCTCAGCATCCCTTTCGAACCAGTCAATCACCTCCAAAACACCATCTTCAGCGAATTTATTGCTTAAAATAACGACTTTACAATGACTCCAGTACAATTTCTTTCCCAAAACAGAAATCGTATTCCTTACGGCATCAAATACCGTTTTTCCCTCCATTGTCAAGACTTTAGGCATTTGTTCCGATTCACCTCCGTGACCTACTTCTGCGATTTCTACAGTAATACGTACTCTATCGCTTATTCCTTTATCTATGGCGACACCGCCAACTACAGCCATTTGGTCTATCTCAATGTAATTCCAGCAGCCGGAGAGAGTCACCGGGAACAGAAATATCATTGCAGATAATAAAGCGATACTCTTTGTTTTCATTAAGATTGCTTCCTCCTGCTGTTTCCCGCTGACTGCCTGATCAGATTTGCTGCGCCGATGATTTTTGGACGCAGCGTCATCGTCCACCATGGTGCGCGTATCCAGATGTCCTGACCGTCATGATTCTTAATGGAGGTTATCCCCAGCGTATATGGGACTCCAAAGGAACGGATGCTCATCAGGTGTATAATCATAATAATAAAAGCGAATATAAAGCCATAAATGCCGAGAAAGGCTGCTGCAAAAAGAAAAATAAACCTGAAGACAATGACCTGTGTAATCAGATTTTTACTCAGCAAGGTCAAGATTCCTGATAAAGCTGTGATAATAACAACGGGAGCAGCTACCAGCTGTGCATCGACAGCAGCCTGCCCCAGCACCAGTGTACCTACTATATTTATAGCCTGTCCGATAGGCGCAGGCATCCTTATACCGGCCTCTCTCAGGATGTCAAAAATGATCAGCATTATAAATAGCGATAATACTGTCGGGAACGGAACACCTTTCCTTGATGCAGATATGCTCAGCAGCAACTGGGTCGGGAGCATTTCCTGATGATATGTTACCAATGCCAGGTATATAGCCGGAATACTTATAGCAAACAGAGCACTGGTGGTTCTGTATAATCTGTTAATAGATGAAAATATAAAGTTATTATAATAATCTTCATTTGACTGGGCCGTTTCGGCCAGCACAAACGGGACCGTAAGAACGAAGGGGCTGCCGTCGACAAACAGCGCTACCCTTCCCTCTAGCAGCTTTGAGGCTATTACATCCGGCCTTTCACTGGCGCCTACAGTTTCAAATGGAGAAAATGGCTCATCTCTGATAAGCTCCTGTATATATCCCGAGTCGAGAATCCCATCAATATCTATTTTGTCCAGACGGTTATCCACTTCCTCCAGTACGCCGTCAAGCGCCAGACCTTCTATGTAGCAGATGCATACGCTGGTATGGGTTCTTTTACCGATTTCTCTGAATTTAGTTTTTAGTCCGGAATCCTTTATCCTGCGCCGGACAAGTGTGATATTAACTTCGATGGATTCTGTAAAGCCCTCTCTGGGACCACGCACAACCTTTGCCGATTCAGGCTCGGTGATCTGCCTTTTTTCCCAACCCTGTGTACGAATTATCAGTGCCTTGTCATATCCTTCCAGCAGAAATACTGTTTCGCCGGATGTTAAGGAGCTGACAAGAGTATTGATATCTGCGCTGAGCTTGATGCTGTTTGCTGCGATAACCTTGTGCTGCAGCTCATCCAGAAGATTGTAGCTGTCTATATCCTCCGAGAGGTCATTGCTTAAGAAAGGCAGGATTATATTCTCGTTCAATAAATCTGCATTCACCATACCTTGATAATAAAGCAGACAGCATTTGGCGGCAGAAAGATATTTGTTTTGAAGCTTTCTGCTAATCAGCATCGTATCACCTGCAAAAATACCCTCAAACAATGAAATGTTTTGTTCAAGGGATGTTGTAAGTGTTAAATTGTCAGAGGAGTTTTTATTCACAACATCACCCGTATTATTTGTTTGCAATTCTGACCTTATTTAAACATGATGTGGAGTTTAAAGTAAAAAAGGCCCCGGATTGAATCCGGAAGCCTTTTCCAGGAAGCAGTTATTTGGCTTTTATTGTCATGTCCGAGGCTATGACGTTTGGATAGTCTATCAGCTTCAAATATATTATCTCATCAATGCTCTCGTCCTCACTGAAGTATATATAGGCTTGCAGCTTACTTTTGTCAGCAGCTACAATAGTACCCGTTCCTTGCGCTTCAAAGAGTATATCTCCGTTTTCATCATATACAAAACTATCAAACATTGTATAATGCCTTACCTTGTCTGTAGAAATCCAGAATGAGAGGACATTTCTGCTCTTTTTCGCGCCATTATAATTATCCGGGTCAGTACCGAAGTAGTCAAAACTCAGTCCATTGATATTTGAGTTCAATATTTCACCTGTTTTTGGCTTAACCTTGACATATAGATCATCTTTATCAAGCGCCCGTATTCCGTCTGCACAGATGTATAGCTCCCGGCAGTCGAAAAGATAATTGCTCTGGAAGGTGTAGAGCACACTGTTTTCATTCGGTATCCGACTCTTACTAAGATGATCCTCTGTAAGTTTATAGGAATTGCCCTTCTCATCCTTCAGGTGAAGATTTTCGAAATCAAATACCTCCATTGTATTGTTTTCATCGAAGTATATTTTCAGTTCTGCTCTTGTAGGGTAAACTGTCAGCGTGTCGAAGAATATCCGTTGCTGATCAATGGTAAATTCTTCGGCCACCTTGTACTCCTTCTTGTCTCCCAGGAAAATCCCCTTGTTGATATTCGCTGTTATTTCCATGGTGCTATCAGGGGGCAACAAGTTATTCAGACCATCACCGAAGGTATTTAGGCTATCACCGGCGGACAGGCTGAAAATAATATCAAGGCTTTCAGGCATTTCTGTCTTATCGCGCAGTATACAGTTAATTTTGCCATTGCTAATTTTAGAGTCTGACAAAATTTGTTCGTGTGAAAGTGAATAATCTAATCCTTCGTTTTTTATCTGAACATACTCGATGGATATGTACTTATAGGGGCTATTGTTTTCTACGGTATAAAAGATGACATATCCTGATTCGTCAGCCATTATTCCATCTACTGATATTGAAATGCCGTCAATTGTATTCTTCTCACCTACAGGTTGAGTATAACCCATTTCGTGGGCCAGCATCAGGCTTGAATCGGGATAGATAAGGTCAACGATATATTCCAGACCGGGTATCGTACTTACCGCCTGGGCAAAAGCAGGTGACAGCCTTATGGTAGCTGTAAACATTGCTAAGACGGTGAGGATCGTTGCGCAAACTCTTAATGGTAACCGCGCATTTTTTGCGCTGGGCCTCTTATCTAAACCTTTTTGCACATATTCATGCAGATTTTGTGGAACCTCAGTTTCCATATGCTGCTTACCAATTTGTCTCAATTCCGCTTCTATATTTTGACTCATTCTGAACACTCTCCTTATCCAATTTTTTCTCCAACATTTCAAGAGCTCTTTTGATCCTTACCTTCACAGTACCTTCGGGATGTCCCGTTACCTGTGAGATCGTGTTGATTTTCATGTCATGAAAATACCTTAGAATAATTACTTCCTTGTAGATATGGGGAAGCATATACACAGCTTCTTCCAGGGTTAACTTTTGAATCATATCTTCGCCTGTATCAGCAGGTAAAAAATCCAGCGAAAGAATTGTTTTACTGCGTCTTTTAAGCTCATTATTGCAATAATTAATCAATATCCTCACTAGCCAGGTATTAAAAAACTCCTCAGATTGTAAACTTTTAATGTTTCTATATGCCCTGAAGGTAACTTCCTGTACAGCTTCCTGAGCTTCATCCCTGTTTTTGAGATATGATAATGCTATTCTGTAGAGCATATCAGCATTTCTGCCTATAATCTCGATAAAAGCTTGCTTATCCCCACTAATGGCCATTTTAACGGGGTTATCCATATATTCACCTCTTTCTGTGTTTTTGTATATTAGACAATATACACCATAAAAAGGTTACATTAAGTTGTTCAATATTATATATAAAGAGCCGATAGATGTCCAACACCTCTTTACGTATTTCCAGCCCCGGGGCTAAAAACGCTTGGTTGGAGGTACCGATTTGCCTGTCAGATTGATGGATACCAGTAATGTATTTACTGCTCAGTACGTAACCTGGTCCATTCTCTTGATAACTATCTCCTATAGTGGTATATTTATCCTGAACCTAGCTGGAATGGAGGAGCAAAGTGTGCATAATAAATTAATTGCAATTATTATTTGTGTGATACTCACCTTTTCACTTGTCGGTTGCAGCCAAAACCAGCCCAATTCAGCAGATCCACTTGCCGGGTACAGCCAGGATCAGCCCAATTCGGCAGATATAAGCACCTCGAAACCTACGCCTTCTAACTCGGAAACGTCACCGACCGAAACAGTGCTGAAAAACGAATCGGATGCCTCGGTTGAGAAGATTGTAGCTTCCATGACCCTGGAGCAGAAGGCGGCTCAAATGCTTCAGCCGGCAGTCTATATGGCCACTGCTAAGGATATGGAAAAATACTGCTATGGCTCCATTCTGTCAACATATAGCGGCCTTGACAGATCTGCGTCAGGCTGGCGAAATACAGTGCTGGGCTATCAGCGTGCAGCTCTATCGTCAGAAGGAGGCATTCCTTTCATCTACGGTACAGATGCGGTCCACGGTAATCAGGCATGTCTGGGTGCGGTGATTTTTCCTCACAATATAGGGATAGGGGCGGCAAATGACGAAGACCTGACATACAAAATGGGGCTTTACGTAGCCGATGAAATGAAGCTGTCAGGAATACTCTGGAACTTTTCACCCTGTGTGGCAGTGGCAACCGAGCCGAGATGGGGAAGGACCTATGAAAGCTATTCCTCAAATCCCAAAATGGTCTCAAGGCTAGGCACGGCTTACTCCAAGGGGCTGATTGACGGTGGGGTCCTCCCCTGCGCCAAGCACTTCTTTGCCGACGGAAATATTGGATATGGTACAGGAGAAGGAGAATTCCTTGTAGACAGAGGGGATGCCTTGCTCAATAATCAGCAAATTGATGAGCTGCTTGAGGTATATAGGAATCTTGTAGATGCAGGTGTTAAATCGGTTATGATCACTCACGGCAGCGTCAATGGTGTGAAAATGCATGAGAATGCCTACTACATAAATGAAGTTCTCAAGGGCGAAATGGGCTTTGACGGATTTGTGGTCAGCGACTGGGAATCAATTCACAACATCTCGGTTCCTGACCTTAAGGGACAGGTGGTCACAGCCATTAACTCGGGAATTGATATGCTTATGGAGCCCCAGTTCTATCCTGACTGCTATAAATATATCATTGAAGCGGTGAAAGAGGGACTTATCAGCCAGGACCGTATCGATGACGCCGTAACCAGAATCATCCGCGTGAAGCAGGAGCTCGGTATTCTCTCCGATCCGATGCAGGAAAAGCTTAAAACAGAGCATTTAGATGTGGGTTCTGATGATGTGCGGGATATCGCCCGTCAGCTTGTAGAAAAAAGCCTTGTAATGCTAAAAAACGACGGTGATATACTGCCCGTTAAACCGGGAAGCAAAATTTTTGTCACAGGGCCTGCCATGCACGACACGGGTGTTCAGTGCGGTGGCTGGACAATTGAGTGGGAAGGTTCAACAGACAAGCAGGGCACCAGATTTGTACCAGGTGCAACCACTATTCTTGAAGGCTTGAATGCCATCGCCGACCAATACGATCTCACCATCATAACCGATCAGAAGCAAGCATCAGAAGCCGATTTGACCATCCTTTGCGTTGCTGAGATACCCTATGCCGAATGGAATGGTGACACCAGTGACCTGAGCCTGACCGGCTCTTGTGGCCACCCGGGGAACAAAAAGGCCATTGAGCTTGCCAAAGCCCTCAACAAGCCCACAGCTGCACTGATTATTGCAGGAAGAAATCTTATTATAGAGGATTATTATGATGACTGGGACGCTGTGGTCATGTGTTACCTTCCCGGAAGCGAGGGAAACGGCGTCGCAAATGTCCTTTCAGGTAAAGCGCCGTTCTCCGGAACTCTTCCCATGCCATGGTATAAATCGGTGGACCATATAGGAACCAGTGAATATAAATTCGATGTGGGGTATGGACTAAAATAATTAAAAAACAAAGGGGCGGTTCACCTGCTTCTCATCAGAAGCAGGTGAACCGCCCCGTACAATTGAGATGGCGATAAGCTTTACATTGTTGTCCCAGGAACTATGATTTTCACTTGCTTATCTTTTTCTCATAAAAGTACTTGGTAAATTCTTTTATATGTCCAAGCTTCCCATATAGGTGAAATGTTTTGTCATAGCCGCCTGTAAGGAAGGCGGTCATGATATTGCTTTCATATAGTTTTCTCATACAGGCCATGAGAACCTTTTGGGCATATCCCTTATTGTAAAAATCTGAATGTGTGCAAACCCTTTCAATCTCCGCAGTATTGTTCTCATAATCTATAAACGCTTCACAGCCTGACACATGCCGGCCTTCTTTATTTACGAGTACAAAATCAAAATGTGCGTTATATATGGGGCTTCTTCTTGTATACTCCCTGATCTGCCGCTCCATCTCCTCACTGATGTCTTTTGACCAGGCGTTTCTCCTAAGCACTGCCTGCTCGGTATAATCGCCGTTCTCGGCCATACTCTGTAGGGAGACAGAGGAGTCATCGATCATATAATCTTTAAAAACACTTGTATCAAAAACCCTTGTCTTTTCCATATAGTCATTTTTTTGATAACCTTCTGCTCCCAGGTGATTAATAAGCTCTGTTTGATGCTCAACTGCTGATGTGACAAGCATATCGTGTGCGCAGCCCCACTCTGCTTCAACCCAGCGGAGCAGCTCCGGATACATATGGGAATAGCTGTCTTTCAGGAAAACTGAAAAATCATTGTTAAAATCTTCAGATATGACAAAGCCTATCATATTGTGAAAATAGTCGAACCATAAGTGGGCACCCTTGCTAAAATTGTCCGGAAAGTGCTTTTCCAAGTTGAATAGGCCGTATTTCCAATCCACAATGCGTCCGATATGCCAAACGAAATAGTCCTTTTTTGAGGAGTGATCCTGTATAATGAATTTACACATGTTGTCAAAATCGCTGCTCTCATAAATAAAGTTGCGGTGATATGTTCTCATATGTACCTCCAAAGTAATTAATCAATTCATAGATAAATTATAATGGAAAATGCGGGACGTATATATGCCGAATACTTTTATCAACTGTTTTATACCTGGAGGCAAAGAGCAGAAAACATAATACATACATAAAATTAAACGAATCTTAAGAAAAAGCTGATTTACTATCGTATAATAAATAGTGTCGGGCTATCAATGACGAGCCGGACTGAAATGGAGGTTGACTATATGATGTCAATGGGAGGTATAATGTTCAGCATTTTCCCGGTTGTTTTCGGTATTATTTTTGTTCTGGTTATTGGACTTTTCATTGTCAGAGCAGTCCAGGGCGCTGCAGAATGGAACAAAAACAACAATTCGCCCATACTGACAGTGGATTCAAAGGTAGTAAGCAAGAGGACCAGTGTGTCCCATCATCATCATAACAGTGGCAATAGTATGAATCATACTTCCACATCTACGACATATTATGTAACATTTGAGTTTGAAAGCGGAGACAGACTGGAGCTGCGCGTTCCCCATAGTGAATACGGATACCTCGTTGAAGATGACATAGGGAGGCTGACGTTTCAGGGAACACGGTACAAAGGGTTTGAGAGATACCGTACTGAATATAATTCGTAAGGTGTGCATACATGGCTTGGTAAAGCGACCGCAAAAAAGGAAAAGAGATGTTTGCCAGGACTTAAGATAATTATTTTTTACCCTCCCCAATTTACCAAGTCATCAAAAACGATCTCCGGAATAATTCTGTAAACCTGATCTATATGCGAGGTAAAGTATACTCGCTTTTTTTATGCAATTTTTCGATATGTAATATGGTATTATTATGGACATGTAGAAAAATTAACAAAAATATGTGCAAGGAATTATACCACTCATTCGTATTATCTGGGGAAGAAGGAGTGATAGCTTGGCGAAAATATCTGAAAGTACCTGCGATAAGGTTTCCATTGCGCTTGAAAAATACTCTGCAAAGGTATACCGCATATGCTTTATGTACTTGCGAAACAAGGCTGAAGCGGAGGATGCGTTTCAAGATGTTTTTTTGAGGTTTATGCAAACTGAAAAAGAATTTGAAAGCGAAGAGCATGAAAAAGCATGGATATGCAGGGTTGCAATAAACAGATGCAAGGACATCGTGAAAAGTATTCGCTATAAGTTCATCAGCCTGGACAATTTACCGGAGCTCAAATTTGTGAACGAGCAGGATAGTACAGTGCTTGACGCCATTTTAAACCTGCCGCCCAAATATAAGGATGTAGTGTATTTATTCTATTGTGAAGGATATAAAGCATCACAAGTAGCTGATATATTGGGATCCAATGAAAACACGATATACTCTCAGCTATCGAGAGCAAGGTCGCTTCTGAAGGAAAGGTTGGGTGAGGATTATGAGTGTTAAAACTGCACTTGAAGCTATAAAACCCGATGAGAGATTGATTTATGATACACAAGTATTGTTGAGGAGCAAAGGCAGAAAAAAGAAATTTTCTTTAAATAAGCTTGTTCTTGCTGCCTGCATGCCGGTCATTCTTGGTTTACTTTTCATTTCTATATATATCTATAACCTGCCCGTATCTTTTATAAGCGTTGATGTAAACCCGAGCCTTGAATTAGGGATAAACCGCTTTGACAGGGTTGTAGCTATAAACTACTACAATAGTGATGCAGAGAATCTGATACCTAAAAAGGAGATTTATCTTCGCAAACCTGATGAGGCGATTGATGCAATAATGGCATCACTTGGCAGAGACGGCTATTTATCAGTCAGCAATGCCACTGTCATTGCTATTGCTGTCAATTGTGAAGAACCATCTGATTCAGACAAACTGCTAGCGGAGTGTACAAGAAATCTAAATAATTATGTAAAGCCGATAAGTATTGTACAATATACAGCTGACGATGAATTCAAGGCAGAAGCCGATAGGCTTTCTATCAGCTTTGGAAAGCTCAAGCTTATTAAGATGATACAGCAGCTTGATAAATCTGCAACAATAAAAGATCTGCAGAGTGATTCCGTTGCATCTATTATGGAATACCTATCTTATCTGACTTCCGAAAAATATACAGGTGCAGATGAAGATACGAAAAACAGCATGAGAGTCTACATTGAGTCAATACAAAACAGAATAGATAGCAATGACAAGACAAAAACCGGTATAGGTAAGGAAAAGGCCGGCACAGAGAAGGAAGATACCGAAAAAAGTGCTGAAAACACAGAGGTAGATGTGCAAGCAGAGGCGCGGGAGGCGGCGGAAGTGCGAGAGGTAGCGGAGGCGGAGAAGGCGGAGGCCGAGGCCAAGGCGGCGGAAGCGCGGGCAGCAGCGGAAGCGGAGAAGGCGGAGGCCGAGGCCAAAGCGGCAGAAGCGCGGGAGGCAGCGGAGGCGGAGAAGGTGGAGGCCGAAGCCAAGGCAGCAGAAGCGCGAGAGGCAGCGGAGGCGGAGAAGGCGGAGGCCGAGGCCAAGGCGGCAGAAGCGCAGAAGGCAGCGGAGGCGGAGAAGGCGGAGGCGGAAGCCAAGGCGGCAGAAGCGCGGGCAGCAGCGGAAGCAGAGAAGGTGGAGGCCGAGGCCAAAGCAGCAGAAGCGCGGGCAGCAGAGGAGGCGGAGAAGGCGGAGGCCGAGGCCAAGGCGGCGGAAGCGCGGGAGGCAGCAGAAGCGGAGAAGGCGGAGGCAGAAGCCAAGGCGGCGGAAGCGCGGGTAGCAGCGGAAGCGGAGAAGGCGGAAGCCGAGGCCAAGGCGGCAGAAGCGCGGGAGGCAGCGGAAGCGGAGATGGCGGAAGCCGAAGCCAAGGCGGCAGAAGCGCGGGAAGCAGCGGAGAAGGAGAGGGCGGAGGCCGAGGCCAAAGCGGCGGAAGCACGGGCAGCAGCGGAGAAGGAGCGCGCGGAAGCAGAAGCTGCTGCGGGCATTCAATAATGTAAATATAGAAATTTCAACATAAATTTAGAAAAAATGCAAGGTTTCTCATATGCCAATCGTAATATTAATATAAACACGTACGTGGAACATTGAAACTAATTTTATCCAGGACAATTGCATTATTGAAGGGAGGCGTATGTCTATACTACAAAATGGCAGATATAGACTACAAGTTTTATGCTGCCATTAAGTATCAAACTGACTAAGAATCGTTAATGAACCAATTAATTTTGAGTGTATAACATAGGAGGCTTTTATGATAAACAGAAAAATGAAATTTGCAGCAATGGCAATTGCCGCTATACTAGCAGGATCAAACACAGCTGCTGTTCCATGTTCGGCTGCGACAGAGCAATACTCACTTGAAAATATATGTAAAGGTACTATGGAGACAAACATTGTTTTCAGAATACCATCTATACCGACAGCACCGGTGATTCCTGATATGCTGGCTATACCGACGGCACCGGTCATTCCGGACATTCCATCTATACCGACAGCACCTGTCATCCCGGTCATCCCGGAGATGCCGACAGCACCGGTGATCCCGGATATCCCGGCTATACCGACGGCACCGGTCATTCCAGAGATTCCAGTTATACCGGCACCAGTCATTCCAGACATTCCGGAAATACCAACAGTACCGGTCATTCCGGATATCCCGGCTATACCGACGGCACCGGTCATTCCGGACATCCCACCAATACCGACAGCACCGGTCATCCCAGAGATTCCAGTTATACCGGCACCGGTCATCCCGGATATCCCGGAGATACCGACAATACCGGTAATCCCTGACATACCAGCTATACCAACAACACCAGCAGACTCACCGACTTTACTGGACGCAGGAGATTTGATCTCCAAAATAGTTAATCCATTAACCGGAGACATAATAGAGACATATTCTAACCCAACAGAGCAAGCTATTACAACAAATATTATATGTTTGAGAAAAGACGCGCCAGACACTATTACTGTTACTCGTCCATTGGGAACTGATACCACGGTTACCGGAGATGGTGATTCCTTTTACTGCGACGTAGGATATTATGGTAATTCCATTTCTGAGGTTAACCTTCCGGATGGCTATAGTTCCTCATTAAAAATTACATTAAAGAATTCATCAATGATGTTCGGTAAAATCAACGAAAACAATATGATACAGAATGTTTCATTGACTTTGGATAATACATCAAAATGGATCGTTGAGGGTACATCATACCTATCGGTATTGACTGATGAAGATGCTACACTGTCCAATATAGTTGATAACGGCAATACGATCTACTATAACTCCTCGTATGAAGCAAACAGCTGGTTAGGCGGAAAGACATACACACTTTCCGGAGGTGGAAAATTGATTCCTTTAGATAATTTTTGACATTAGCTATCGACCTTCTGTAGTAATAAAGTAAGTCATAGTCATAGGGCTGTTGTAAACCGATGCCTGGATTGGTTTTGCAACAGCCTTGTTTTTTGATAACGATGTGTTGAATTGCAGTTAATGTAAGTATATAGAAAATTTATCTACAATCAGAAATTTTCTTTGAATTTAAGTGTTATAATGGACTAAACTATACCTGAAGGCAGAATTTTGAACAGTAATCAGCTAAACTTGAGGAAAAACCGGGAGGAGTGAATAAAATTGCAGAATAGAGAGTTAGCAAAATTTATAGATCATACTGCGTTAAAGCCTGAGACAACCAGGGAACAGATAATAGCTTTGTGCAGGGAGGCTGTGGAATATGGATTTGCTACAGTGTGTGTAAATCCTTGCTATGTTTCACTATGCAGTGAGCAGCTAAAGAATACATCTGTAAGGGTGTGTACAGTTATAGGCTTCCCTTTGGGTGCGTCTACCACCAGTACAAAGGTGTCGGAAACTTTGGACGCTATTGAAAACGGTGCATCAGAGGTTGATATGGTTATCAATATATGTGCCTTGAAATCCGGAGATCATGAATATGTAAGCAGAGATATAAATGAGGTCGTGAAAGCTGCCGGCGATAAAGCTGTTGTAAAGGTGATCCTCGAAACATGCCTGCTTACAAAAGAGGAAATCAAATCGGTATGCTTGATATGCAAAGAGGCCGGCGCAGGATTTGTAAAAACATCAACAGGCTTTAGTACTCATGGCGCTACTGTCGAGGATGTTATGATAATGAGACAAACGGTAGGGCCTGATATGGGAGTAAAGGCGTCGGGAGGCATAAGGACCCTGGAGACTGCCATGGCTATGCTCGAAGCAGGCGCCAACAGATTAGGTACCAGTGCATCCATTCACATTGTTAAGGGTGTTTAAAATGACGTACCTGGTTCCCATAACTTCGCCTAACCCTTCTGAACTGACTGTTAGTGTGCACATGTAATATTTTTTAAAAAAAGGGGCCTCGCACTAATTTTTATTTAGTACGACAGCCCCAGGTAAGCAGTATTGTTTTTACAGTGCTCGATTGAGGTTTGCCTGAAATGTATAGATTTCGTCTTGAAATGTAAAAAGAAGTAGAAAATTCAATAGAAAACAGATTGTCATATATTTTTCTATGTGCTAGAATCTATAATAATATATTTCAAAAGCGATTTAACGACGGCGTTAATATAGGGGGAATCCTGTATTGGCGCTTTTTTTATTCTACAAAGGAGTGATGCAGCTATGAATAATAAAAGGACTATAATAACTGTTGTGATATGCTATATCTTGGGTTCTACAATATTCTTTATGCCCTTTCCGGCAAAACTAATTAACATAATTATTTACCTGTCAATTGGTTTGGCAGTAGGTGCCTATCTGATAAAAAGCGGTTTTAAAGCTAATGCTCAAAAGGATATGTCAATAAATGATCTAAAAAGAGAACTGGCAAAGCTGAAGTTGGAGCTGCTTGTAACATCAAACCAAATCTCGGCGGTTTCGGAGCAATTGCAAATAAACCTGGATGAGAATAACGGGTTTGCACAGCAGGTATATGCTCAAACTTCAGAAATGGCTCACTTAAATACCATGGTTAATGAAAATATTCATAAAACAGTAATGGAGATCAGAGAAATGATCCGGTTGTTGGAGGAATCAAGAAGCACCACTCTTGAACTTGAGTCCTTAGGAATAAATTCGGAAACGATTCTTGAAACCAGCAAGTCGGAGATACTTGAGATTGTAAGCATCATTCGTGAAATAGAGTCAACTTTCAGAATAACTGTCGATTACATGGATAATTTGTCAGATGCCTCGAGAGATATAGTGAGGATTCTGGAAACAGTCAACCATATCGCCAGGCAAACTCGGCTGCTGTCCCTGAATGCAACAATCGAGGCGGCCAGAGCAGGGGAAAATGGTAAGGGGTTTGCTGTTGTGGCAGGAGAAATTCAAAAGCTTGCAATGGAAAGCGAAGAATCGGTGGAGGAAATCAAACATCTTATAACAGCAATAAATGGAGAAATTGCAGGCGTTCACAGGACTGTCGGCGAAAATGGAATTAAGGTTGAAAAGGGAGTTAAGAGTGCAATTAACATTGAAAATAAGCTTGGCAGAATTCATGAATCCTTTCATGGCCTATTGGAAATGGCGAAAAAAATCATCTTTTTATCTGAGACTGAGGCCAGGGATGCAAGCGATGTAGTGAACAGAATATGTGAGGTTGAAGATCGGATAGGTGTAGCTGAGGAAAGTGTGGAAAGCGTAAAGGGGTCGGTATTCAAACAGATGCAAGGCATCATGGAGGTAGCTGAGATGGGCAGCCGTTTAAATGATGCATCAAGAAGCTTAATGGAACTGCAGGATAATTCGGGATTGGAGGACTTGATTTCTGAAAGCTCCGAATACTCCAATAAAATAAATGATGCCATTAGGCTGATAAGAGAACTGGCGGCACTCCCGCAGATTAAAAAAATGGATAGGGGAAGCCATAGGGAGATATTAACCGAATTCATAAAGAATAATGATTTTATAGAAGCTGCCTGGAGTAATGACGTCAAGGGCAGGTTTTTATGCTCAATACCCGAAGCAGGAATAGCCAATGCAAAAATCAGAGAGTGGTTCCAAAAAAGCATTCAAGGGGAGGAATTCTGTTCAAAGGTTTATATCTCCGCCATAACAAAAAGTCCGTGCCTTACTCTGTCCGTGCCTGTAATTGGTGAGGACGGGGTTATCGCAGGAGTGCTGGGCGTAGACCTGAAGTTGTGATTTGCAGCAGTTACATAATCCTGATAATGAATGATATGGTGAGCCCCTGATTAGTCCTAAAACAGCAGCGTCGATAAAGACGCAGAAGATTGCACATGAGAAGGGATCAGGCAGGGAGCCCAATTTCCCTCTGCCCGACAGCTACTTTTACGATTTAGTTCAAATAAGTCGTTAAGTCACTGGAGCAGTGCCTTTTCTTTTTGTCTGGAAGAAGAATTGAGTTATACAATAAGCTGATGTCTAAAAGACCGACGGTAATAAAATATACAGGTGTAGACATTTTGCTTATATCTTTTGATATGGTATAATGTCTTAAGTATACATAATACTGGAGGCGCAAATATTATGACTAGAAAAACACTATCGGTTATCCTTGTATTGGCGCTCATTCTCAGCTTAGCGGCCAATGCTGCTGCATCAACTGACACAAACGAAATGACTTCTTTGGACCGTGCAAATGCACTCAAAGACCTTGGTCTTTTTACAGGGACTGATAAAGGATTCGATCTTGACAGACCTCCTACAAGAGTAGAAGCAATTGTCATGCTTCTTAGAATGCTTGGAGAAGAGCAGGCTGCACTGAACAGCTCCTACACGGATTCTTTCACAGACGTCCCCAAATGGGCAGTAAAGTATGTTTCATACGCATACAATAAAGGATACACAAATGGGACATCCTCAACTACATTTGGCAGCAGCAGCTTTGTCTCCCCTGAGCAATTCATAACATTTATGTTAAGAGCCCTGGGGTATGATGACAAGACCGGTGATTTTTCGTGGAGCGAATCTATCAGATACGCTGAATGGTTGGGCCTTTCTGGCATAAGCAAGTATCAAAGTGACTCAAGAGCATTCATGCGAAGCGATTGTGTAGATATAATGTACAGCTTCCTGACTGCAAGTAAAAAAGGCACATCAACAACGCTTGCAGAATCATTAATAGTTTTAAATGTTATTGATGGGGACAAGGCAGAAAAATATGGACTTATATCAACACCAGCACCAACATCAACACCAACATCTGACAGTACCGGGACACGATTTACTGACGCCCGGGATATATTAGACTTTTTGGGATATACAGCGTACACGAAAGAGGAACATAAAATGGCTGGAGATATTGTGTCTTCAATTATTACGCCATCTATGAGCGACCGTGAAAAAGCTCTCAGTATCCATGATTACATAATAAACAACACAGAATACGGGTATCCCGAGAACGATGAGAATGCTGCATATAGACCTGAAGGTGTTTTTAATTATAACAAAGCAGTGTGCGGAGGGTACACAAGAGCTTTTTTGGTGATGGCGCATGCAGCAGGACTGGAGGCAACGTATGTATCAGTGAAATCGGATAAAATGCATCACGCATGGAATAAAGTGAAAATCGACGGTGTGTGGTATCACATAGATGTGACATGGGACGACCCTATAGGAGGAAGCTTAAGGTATAATTATTTTTTAATAACGGACAGCGAAATTTCCAAAGATCATGATATGAATTTCAAGGAATCCAATGGAGATGAGTATATAAGTTGAATGTCACGTTATTATCCTAAGAGCCTGTGAAGAAAAGTCTGTAAATTAAGCTTTCTATGATAAAATAAAAATCATAGGAGGCTTTTTTATGGCAAAAAGACGTGAACCAATGAGTGAGGGCAAAAAGAACATCATCGCAGGTCTGTTGGAGGAGTATGACATCAAATCCGCAGATGACATTCAGGAAGCCCTGAAGGATTTACTGGGCGGAACAATACAATCCATGCTGGAAGCAGAAATGGATGAGCATCTCGGCTACGCCCCGTATGAACGAGCAGATAATACCAACGCCCGTAACGGAAAAAAGAGCAAAACAATCCGAAGCAAGTACGGAGAAATGGAAATCGATGTCCCCCAGGATCGAGAGAGCTCTTTTGAACCCAAAGTAGTCCAAAAACGTCAGAAAGATATTTCTGGAATCGAAGACAAAATCATTGCCATGTATGCAAAGGGACTTACGACAAGACAGATATCGGAGCAAATCGAGGACATATATGGGTTTGAGTCAGTGAAGGAATGGTTTCTGATATTACCGACAAACTACTTCCTGAAATCGATGCATGGCAAAAACGACCGCTTGCCAGTGTCTATCCCATTGTTTTCATAGATGCAGTGCATTTCTCCGTGCGTGACAATAATGTTATCAGAAAGCTCGCAGCCTATACTATTCTTGGAATCAATGATTCCGGCCACAAAGAAGTTCTTCTATCCAGGTCGGCGAGAACGAAAGCAGTAAATACTGGCTCAGCATCCTGAATGAATTGAAAAACAGGGGTGTTAAGGATATTATAGTCCTTTGTGCTGACGGCTTGACGGGAATCAAAGACTCCATCGCTGTAGCCTATCCCCAGACGGAATACCAGCGGTGTATTGTGCACCAGGTCAGAAACACATTGAAGTATGTCGCGGATAAAGACAAAAAAGCTTTTGCCACCGACTTAAAAACAATCTATCATGCCCCCTCTGAAGAGGCAGGGTATCAGCAGATGAAGGAAGTCACGGAAAAATGGCAGGCTCACTATCCAAATGCCATGAAGAGCTGGACGACAAACTGGGATGTGATCACCCCTATTTTTAAGTTTTCCTCCGACGTCCGAAAAGTGATTTACACCACTAATGCCATCGAGAGCCTGAACAGTACATACCGCCGCCTGAATAGCCAAAGAAATGTATTTCCAAGCGATACCGCCCTGCTTAAGGCACTTTACCTGGCAACCTTTGAAGCAGTGAAAAAATGGACCATGCCAATCCGAAACTGGGGTAAAGTCTATGGCGAACTATCTATCATGTACGAT
>JAEZCA010000049.1 GCA_023412665.1 Bacillota bacterium | reverse complement strand
TTGAGTACGGCAGGTTCCATGTCCTCCGCTACCTCCCTCAGCTTTTCTCTTATAGGGATCTTCTGCGGGCAAGCCTTTTCACACTTGCCGCATTGCTTGCAAAGCGATGCCAGCGAGGGCTTGCCGCTCATAAGCCCTCCGGCAAAAGCGGTATATTGCCACTGGGCATTCCTGACCTTGAATAAATGCTTTGAATTATAGTAACTGAAGCAGAATGGTATATCTACACCTGCCGGGCATGGCATGCAGTAGCCGCAGCCGGTGCAGCCGACCTTCATCAGCCTGTAATATTCTGTCCTCACACGATCATAGAGGGACAGTTCTTCCGCGGTCAGCTTGTTTGGCTGTACCATATCTGAAAGTGAAGTATTTTCTTCGATCTGTGCCTCTTCATTCATACCGGATAGCACTGTTGTAACAGCCGGCTGATCCCATAACCATCTGAAAGCCCAATCTGCAGGCGACCTCCTGACAGCAGCCGAATCCCAGATCTTCTGTATTTCAGGAGGCATTTTTCTGACAAGGGAGCCACCTCTGAGCGGTTCCATGATCGACACTCCAATACCCTTTGAAGCCGCGTATTCGAGCCCTTCTCTTCCCGCCTGGAAGCTCTCGTCGATATAATTATACTGTATCTGACACATATCCCAGCTGTAATCATCTATGATAGATTTAAAATCTTCCTTGTCGCCATGATATGAAAAACCAAAATTAAGTATCCTGCCATCCTTTTTTGCCTTTTCCACAAACTCCATGATGCCAAGACGTTTCAACCTTTCCCATACACCAAGGTCATTTACCGCATGAAGCAGATAATAATCTATATGATCAGTTTTAAGCCTTTTCAGCTGGCTGTCCAGCAAGCTGTTCATATCTTTTTGCGAGTGAACCATAAAAAGTGGCAGCTTTGTGGCAATCCTGACCCTGTTCCTTCCGCTCTTTGAGAATATGTCTCCGAGGATGCTCTCGCTTTTCCCCCCGTGGTATATATAAGCGGTATCAAAATAGTTGACTCCACGCTCTACAGCTGTCATTATCTGCCTTTCGGTCCTGTCAATATCGATCCTGCCATTTATATGAGGGAACCTCATGCACCCAAAACCAAGTATGGATACACTATCTCCTGTCTTGCCCATAGTTCTGTAATTCATATTTATCCACGGCTGCCTTTACGTTAATATATATTTTGCTTATTACCTGGTACTGTCCAATTCCTAATTTGTACCGGCCGGCAATTCATTTGATACCGTCCGGCAATCTGCTTTAATCTTTGCTATCTTCAGCAGGCACCTATGCTTAATAATACATGCAAAATCACTAATAATCAAGCTCCTGCAGCACTCCTGGAACTATAGCCGGCAGGCAGAGCCATCTGTCGCCTCGTTATAACACTTCGGTTCAAAGAAAATTTTTCGTTTATAGAAAGATTTTCTTACCTCAGCAGTGTTTCAACGAGGCGGGAGATATGCTCGCATCGTTTTCTTTCGATTAATCGAAAGAAAATATCTGAAAGGCAAATTGGTACCCGCCACCTGTAGAGGTGGGGCGGGGGGGCCCATCTGTCGCCTCGTTATATGTTTTGGACAAACTCCCTTTCAGGCATCCTCACCGCCGTCAATACTCCCGTTTCGAAACAGCCGGTATCGATGTTCACAGTGTTGTTTCTCCACTCAGCTTTCTCGACGATCGAGTGTCCATATATCACAGTCATTTTCCCGCGGTAATGCGCAGCCCAGTCCAGGCGCTCAGGCCTGCCGTCCTCCAGCTGCCTGCCGGTAATATCTCCATAAATGGCCAGCGACTTGATCTTGCCAAGCCTTTTGTGATTGCCGGTGTTGAAATCCTGAAATTCCTCTTTCACCCCTGCATGGGCAATGAGGATATCGCCTGCGCACAGGATGGCATATGGCAGGCTGTCTATGAAATCAATGACTTCTCTGACAAAATCAATGCCTTCACCCTTCACAGCCTTGATCGTAGCCATTACCTCCTCCTTGGCAGGAGTATTCTTTATAAGCTTTTGCAGCAGCTTCTCCTCGTGGTTTCCCCTGACCGAGTATGCTATCCCACCATGGACCGCATCTATTACAAGCCTCAGCACCTTCACCGGTTCAGGTCCCCTGTCGGTGAAATCGCCGACGAAAACAAGAGTACGTCCTGTAGGCGCATTTATTATTTTACAGTTTATTTTATCCACCGCATATCCAAGCTTGTCCAGCAGCTCGGTCAGTTCATCGAAGCATCCGTGGATATCACCGATCACATCTATCTTTACCGCAGAAATTTTGTTATATATCCCGGTCATCCATTACTTCTCCATATGCTTAGAATCCGTTGTTCCTGATAACATCACCGTACCAGTGTGCACTCTTTTTCAGTATTCTTTTCTGTGTCTTGAAATCAACATACACCAGGCCGAATCTCTTGCTGTAACCATGACCCCATTCGAAATTGTCAAGCAGGGACCAGGCATAGTAGCCTTTGACATTTGCTCCGCTGCCGATAGCCCTGTGTACCTGCTCAAGGTGTTTATAAAGATAATTCAACCGGTTATCGTCCTCAACTTTTCCGTCGAAATTTACAATATCATTGAATGCCGCACCGTTTTCAGTAATGATTATTTTTATGCCGCTGTACTCCTTATCAAGGTAGACAAGCAGATCATGGAGGCCTTCGGGATTTATCTCCCAATCCATTTTGGTCCTGTCTCTGCCGGTAGCGATCTCAGAGGCATATACAGGCCAATTGTGTTCATCATGCCTGATAAAGCTGCTGTAATAGTTGTTGATGCCCAAAAAGTCAATGGGCTGGTTGATGGCACTCATATCCCCGTCGAGTATCTCAGGCGCCAGTCCCCTGTCACCGAACCATTCCAGCAGGTCTGCCGGATACGTACCTTTCAGCACGGGATCTGCATACCACTTATTTAAATATTCATTGAAGCGTATCGCAGCTGCTTTATCCTTGTCATTTTCAGAGGCAGGGTATACCGGGTTCATATTCAGTGTGATCCCTATTTCTCCCTTATGCCCCGATTCTCTATAGGCCTTCACAGCAAGGCCGTGGGACAGCAGCAAATGGTGTGCTACACGCAGGGCTGTCTGAAAGTCAGTAATGCCCGGTGCGTGTCTTCCGATCCAGTTACTGACAATTGCCGCCACAAACGGCTCATTATGGGTAATCCAGATGGGTACCTGACTGCCAAGGTTATCAAAAACATATTTTGCATATTCGACAAAGCTGTAGACAGTGTCCCTGTTTGCCCATCCCCCAATGTCCTGCAGCATTTGCGGCAGATCCCAGTGATAAAGCGTTACAGCAGGCATGATGCCATTCTCTTTAAGCTTGCCGATAAGCTTTTTATAGAACTCCATTCCCTTAGGATTCGGCTTGCCGCTGCCATCCGGAAATATTCTTGCCCATGATATAGAAAAACGGTATGTCTTAAGTCCGATTTTTTTCATTATCTCGATATCTTCTTCATATCTGTGGTAATGGTCACATGCAACGTCTCCGTTATCGCCTTCATATATTTTGCCGGGTATATGACTGAAACGGTCCCAAATATTCTCCCCTTTGCCATCCTCTCTGTAAGCGCCCTCAATTTGATAGGAAGCTGTAGCGGCTCCCCATAGGAAATCCTCCGGGAAATTCAAATGCATAAAATTTTCCTCCGTCGCTATGTAGAATTTCATTACAGTAATATAACATCTCTGCCAATATTATCTGTTATCAAAATAATTATAACACTTCAATCAAAGAAAATTTTTAGTTTATAGAAAAATTTTGTGGGTTACATAGAAAAACAACCGGGACCATTGTCCCGGTCGCTCTTCTGATGCCACTGCTGCCTGCTGTCGCTGCCTGCTGTTCGGCTACTGCTGCTGCCTGCTGTCCGGCTACTGCTGCTGGCTGCTGCCCTGCGCTCCGCCCTGCTGCGCACCGCTCTGTTGACCGGTTCCCTGCTGGCCTCCGGATTTGCTCTGGTTCATATTCATCAGCATCTGAGGTATCTTGTCAGCCAATTGACTGCTTGCTGCTACATTGACGGGCAGCAGCGATACACTGTCCTTATCCTTGTCTATGACGATTATCGCCTCGGTATTGAGCTTTGCGCCCAGTCCCAATGCTCCTCCTGCCATTTTGCCCGCCATACTGCCCATCATGCCTGTTGCCCCTGATGAGCCCGTTGATCCCGAGGCACCCGGCTGGCTCTTGGTCGCCGAATTTCCACCGCCATATCCCAGCGTCACCGATACCACCGGCAGAAAGGTTTTATTCTCCTGTGTTACAGGCTTCCCGATAACACCCTCGTTCTGTGTGAAGCTCTCCAGATTTGAAAAAAGCAGGTCTACATTTTGGTTCAGAGTGTCGGTCGTGAACTGATCCATTTTCATTCCTCCTTTTTATATTTGGAAATTCTCGTTCTAAGGTAGTTTAGTACGGTATCTCCTACATTTATACTTGCAGAGGCCTCCAGATGGACAAAATCCTCATCCGGCAGAAAATTCGGTTTATGCTTAATTTCTGCGATATTTATCATCTCTGATACCGAACCTAAAGAACCGCAGGCTATTGCAGTACCAAATGGATCAGTAAAGCCATAATTCAGATCCACCTGGATGTCGGACGCACTGGCAGCCTTGACCAGATCGATGCTTTTGCCGTCTGTACCCTTGATTTTGATGTCCTTCGAGTACACTAATCTATTAAATAGATAAACCTTCAGACGCGGCAGTGATGTTTTTTTCTCCGCTGTTATCCTGATAAATGGGTAAAGCCACAGCAGGACCAGTGTCACAGCCTCACTTTTCGTGTCAAAAGATAAAAAGGCCTTGACTGCAACAGAAAACAGCAGCAGGATCGCAAGTAGCAAAAGGACGACAAAAATAGAAAAAGCACTCATGAAACACCTCCATGAATTCTGAACAAAATGCTGCCAAGCGGTACACATAATATCATGTCCATATATTATCTGTTTTATTGAAGACATTATTTGCGATAATAGGAATCGTAATTTACATTTTGCATTTTTTAAGTTTTAGATGATAAATTCATCGTTTTGATGAAGAATCAGACCAAATAATATATTATATAGCATAGATATTAATTTTTTCGAGGTGAGCCATATGGCAACAAAAGTATCTGATGTACTGGCTGCGATAACTGCCGGCATCGCGCCCATAGAAAACACCGTCGACGGACTTCTGGCAGGAAGCTCGGACACACAGGTAAAAGGTATTGCTGTCACATTCCTGGCGACACAGGAGATAATTGAGAAAGCACATGACATGGGAGTCAATCTTATCATTTCACATGAAGGGATCTACTTCAGCCATTGGGACAGAA
Source organism: Bacillota bacterium (assembly GCA_023412665.1). Lineage (GTDB taxonomy): Bacteria > Bacillota > Clostridia > Acetivibrionales > DTU013 > DTU013. Next base: position 36,595 of record JAEZCA010000049.1, on the reverse strand, counting down.
GGGACAAGCTTTGTGCGGATCAGGTTTACATAGACAAATACAATCTTATCGAACAATGCGGCATATCCATTATTCGTTTCCACGACTACATACACAGACGGCTGCCGGACCTCGTGACCAAAGGACTTGTGAGCGCTCTGGGCTGGGAACGGCTTGAGGTGGAAAACAGAGATATTGTAACAATAGCAGAGATCCCGGAAATGACATTGCAGCAGCTTATCTCACAAATCAAACAAAGGCTTGGCATCAGCCATTTGCGCTATGTTGGTGATCCGTCTGCAATATGCCGGCGCGTTGGTATACTGGTCGGATACAGGGGCTCCGGCGACTCTCTCATTCCCATATTTTCAAAAGATGGGGCGGATCTCGTTATATGCGGTGAAGGCCCGGAATGGGAAGCGCCGGAATACGTCCGGGATGCTGCATATCAGAAGAAAAACAAGGCATTGATCGTGTTGGGCCATGCAGAAAGCGAGGGCCCTGGTATGGAATACTATACAGAGCATCTCAGGAGCAGTTTTCCCGGCATACCGATCCACTATATCAAATACGACCCGATATTCAAGCAAGGCTGATAACGGATTTGTGCTGAAACCGGATTTGTTAAGAAATATTTAAGGAAAATATCATGCCTGTCGTAAGTTTCATTCGCTACAATACGATATAAGCTCCGGGACATGGTTAACTGAATTATGCAAAACTCGATTTACTTGGACGGAAAGGAGGTGCGCAAAGTGGATACCACCAGAATACTTGTTGTGGATGATGACAGAGAGATAGCTGCGGCCTTGGAAAAGCTTCTGATCCGTGAAGGATATGAGGTCATCAAAGCCTTCGACGGACTGGAAGCACTTGACGCCTTGACAAGCAGTCAGATACACCTGATCCTGCTTGATATCATGATGCCAAAGCTGGATGGTCTGTCTGCAACAATGAAGATACGGGAGACAAGGAATATCCCCATAATCATATTATCCGCGAAATCCGAGGACAGTGATAAAATACTCGGGCTCTCTATGGGCGCTGACGATTATGTGACCAAGCCGTTCAATCCACAGGAACTTATGGCAAGGGTAAAAAGCCAGCTGAGGCGGTATATGCATCTGGGCAACATAGGAAACGGTGGAAAGACCTCCAGAATAATAATCGGAGGGCTCTGTCTGGACACAGACACAAAACAGCTGACAGTGGATGGAGAACCTGTAAGGCTTACTGCAAAGGAGCTTAGCATATTGAATTTGCTCATGGAAAATCCAGGCATTGTTTTCCCGGCAGAAAAAATATACGAATCGGTCTGGAAAGAGGTTGCCTACTCAGTCGAGAATACCGTCATGGTCCATATAAGGCGCATCCGTGAAAAAATCGAGATAAACCCGAAGGAGCCAATTTATCTAAAGGTGGTGTGGGGAATTGGGTACAAAATTGAGAAGCTTTAGTATGAGCAAAATCACAGGGGTGACAGCATTTATACTCGCAGTCGCTATAATCACAGCATTTTCTGCAATGGTGCAGAATCTTTATTATGAGGATATACAGCTTGAAAGCCTGATAGTAAAAGAATATAAGTACAGCAGGGCTTTTAGAAATCAGGTCGAGACGGCGTTATCCAAGGCTTTAAAAACACTTGAGACAAAAGTGGATGTAAAGGAAATCGTTCCATATTATTATTACATCAGTGATACCAAAAAAGCCTGGACAAACAGCGATAACACAGCTAAGAATTTCTTTGAGCAATTTACCGGCGCTTACTACGCATACGAGAACGGCAACCCAATATGGGGGCCGGAAACAAACCCGGAACCTATAATAGGTTTAAACCGCTATGCGGGAGTGAAGGTCTATAATACAATTTATCTGGCGTTTCCTGACGATTATATGGAGACAAAGCAATTGGAATGGGAGCAAAGCAGAAGCAATAACATGCCTTATGCAATCGCTGTAATAATCAGCATGGCTTTGCTATTACTGCTTATCATCTACCTGATTGCTGTGACCGGGCGAGTGCAGGGTGACAGAGAGCTGCATCTGTATAAAAGAGATCGCATATACTCAGATATACTGGTCGCAGCATTATTTGCAATCCTACTATTATGGTTCATGTCAGTAAAGGATCTGCTTTACACAGTAGAGAGGCTTCCAAACGAACAATACATCCTCGGAATGATCCTGACAGTGCTGATATCAGCTCTAACAGCTATTACTGCTACTGTATGCGGAATGATCATGCTTTCCCTGGTCAGGAAGCTCAAAGCCGGGAAGCTGATAAGCAGCAGCCTGATATATGTATCCCTGCATTGGGTATATGACAACTTAAGAAGTATTTTCGACGGAAGAGCATTCAAAAAATACCCTCTGACCAAATCGCTTTTTTTCAGACAGCTGATATTTATCTCAGCAAGTTTTATATTTGTATGCCTGACATTTCTTTTTCTGGTATTGGAATCCTATATTATCATACTGCCGCCGGTTCTTGAGATAATCATGATCTTCTGGTATGTAAAAGGCAACAACAAAACCTACGAAGAAATTAACAAAGGCTTTAATGACAGTCTCGAAGAGCAGATGAAATCCGAGAGGATGAAGGTGGCCCTTATAACAAATGTATCTCATGATCTGAAGACACCGCTAACATCTATAATAAGCTATGTTGATCTGCTGTCAAAAGAGGAAAATCTGAGCGATTCAGCCAGGGATTATGTAAAAATATTATCGGAGAAATCCACAAGATTAAAAAATATGGTATCCGATCTTTTTGATCTTTCTAAAAGCGCAAGTGGTAATATGCCTGTTGATATAGAAAACATCGATTTGAAAAAGCTGATTGAGCAAACTCTGGCGGATATGGAAGACAAGGTTGAAAAATCTGAGCTTGTGATGAGAGTTAAGCTGCCAGATAAACCAGTGAATGTTTTTGCTGACGGCAAAAAGCTGTACAGAGTTCTCCAGAATGTGATTGACAATGCCCTAAAATACTCATATCAAGGTACAAGAGTTTATATAGAGCTTGTGGAAGTCGGTGGAACAGCAGAGGTTACGATAAAAAACACTGCAGGATACGAAATGGATTTTACAGTCGAAGAAATATTGCAGCGCTTTAGCAGAGGAGATACGTCACGGACCACAGAAGGGAGCGGCCTTGGCCTTTCTATAGCAGAAAGCTTTACTAATGTATGCGGCGGCGATTTTAAGATAGATATTGACGGTGACCTGTTCAAGGTCGTAATTCGCTTCAAAACGCCTGGTATCTTGCCTCATCAATGACAACTGATAAACGAAAGGCTGCCCATATGGGGCAGCCTTCTCAATGAACTGCTTTTGTACAAAGCTAATTATTTTAACAGGCTTTTCAGAATTCAGGCTCTATCAGTCCATAATTCCCGTCCTTGCGCTTGTAGACCACATTTACCTGATTTGTCTCGGCATTGGAGAACATGAAGAATTCATGCCCCAGCAAATTCATCTGCAGAATAGCTTCCTCTACCGGCATCGGCTTTACTGCAAATTTCTTTGTACGCACCACCCTGAATTCGGTCTCTTCTTCAACAAACGTGTCCGCCCTGAAAGCATCCGGTTGTTCGAACGCTCCAGAATGCAACCTCTTCGACAGCCTTGTCTTATTCTTCCTGATCTGTCTTTCAAGGATGTCCTCAGCCTTGTCGATACATGCGTACATGTCTTCGCCGGCTACTTCAGCCCTGAGAGTTATACCTCCGAATGGTATGGTGACCTCCAGGATATGCCTATTCCTCTGTATACTCATAGTGACCTGAGCCTCGGTCTGTGGGTTGAAAAACTTCTCAAGCTTGCCCAGCTTCTTGTTTACTCTGTCCTTTAGTGCTTCCGTTACATCAAAATTCTTTCCTGTGATCTTAAACTTCATATTCATTGCCCCTTTCCCATTTAGTATTGATATACCGTACCCGGTATTCGGAACGTGATACCGGTCCGTTTTTTGTCCCACACATGCTTAATACTTATTCAAAAGACATATATTTGTATTCAACAACTGTCCTTATAAATCCTTCCAAAATTATCGCTATATTTTATAAAAAATATACATATTTCAACAGACAGTCTGAAAAACGCCAATAATCAAGCTCCTGTGGATTAGTCCAAAAAGCATACACAAAACATGCGTTTTGTGTATATTTGCCTGTGGATAATGTTGATAAACCTGTGAATAACCTAAAATCAAGCACTTTTGAGCTGTGGAAAAACTTCTGCAAAGAAGAGCGAAACGCAGTTTTTCCGTGTGGATAAAAATGCCCGCAGCACTTATAAAATGTGGCATGCGGGCATATACAAATCTAGCCCTGTATATGTTATACACAGGGCTGAAAATTTATTTTAGTTTTCTCTGCTATTTATGCCGGATCAGCGATTTGAAAAGCACTCGCTGCAAAAGACCGGTTTGTCCAGACGCGGCTTGAAAGGAACCTTGGTTTCCTTGCCACACTGCGCGCAGACTGCGTCAAACATCTCTCTTTCTCTTTTAGCACCATCTCTGCCATACTGGGACTTCCTTGACGACCTGCAATCCTTGCATCTTCCGGGTTCATTCTGGAAACCCCTTGATGAGTAGAACTCCTGCTCACCTGCGGTAAATACAAATTCCTGCCCACAATCCTTGCATACTAACGTTTTGTCTTCGAACATTTATGGTCCCCTCGCTTTAGAAAGATTAGTAATCTCTGCTGACGCAGTACATACTTGATTTTTGGATAACTAGCATTTACTAGCGAACCAAACATTTACATTATATTATACGGAAGTCAACTAATCAAGCTATTTCGCTATTTTTTTAGCTTTATCTGCTAATTTCGCGCAAAAGCAATCGACTTCAAACAAAATCATCCAAGTTCTACCACAACATACGCCTTGCTGCCTTCCGGCAGAACAGGTATCCTGTCAACATCACAGCCATTCAGCGTTATTTTCTTAACGCCGCTGCAGACATGTGAAGGATTTTTGACCTCTATGCTGTATTCTGCACCACGGAATACTCTCATGGCTCTGAAGCCATCCCAGGAGGATGGGATACAGGGGGCAACCAGCAGGCAGTCATAACCCGGCTTTATACCCAGTATGTACTGGCTGGAGGCTACCATATTCCAGGCTGCAGTACCGCTGAGCCAGGAATTTCTGCCGATTCCGAACTGTGGATGCTCCTTGCCCAGGATGTTCTGAGGGTACACATACGGCTCCACCTCCAGAAGATCCGCATCGTTGTTGCGTCTTGCAGGCAGGATCTGCTTGTAATACTCAAATGCCCTTTCACCGTTGCCCGTCATTATCTCGGCTATCATCACCCATGGATTCGTATGCAGGAATATACCGCCGTTTTCCTTGGCTCCCGGGGGATATGTGGTAATGCCGCCCTTTGTATGGTCATGCTGCGTATATGCCGGATACATGGATACTATTCCATACTTCGTATTGAGGTATTTGTTTACTGAGTCAAGGCATTTAACGGTGCGCTCACTATCGCTGACCTTGCCGAGAACTGCCCATGACTGGGAGTTGATGAATATCATGCCGAAGGTGTTCTCCTTCGAGCCCAGCGGCCTGCTTTCATCATCAAAGGCTCTCTTGTACCACTCTCCGTCCCAGCAGGTCTCGTTGATGGCATTTTTCATCTGTACATACATGCCGTCGAACCTGACCTCATCATCCTTTCTGCCAAGGTATTCCGATAGCTCCATCATTTCAACCGCGGCTCTGCAGAAAAGCATCGAGGTGAATACGCTCTCGGCAATTCCCTTGCCCGTGTCCAGATTCAATGTGTCATTCCAGTCAGCGCGGCCTGCCAGTGCTATATTATGCGGCCCCTTCCAGCAGTCGGTGAACTCCAGAGCCTTCGCCAAATGCTCCCAGACCGTTGCGGATGTCTTTTTGTCGTTGTACAATACCTCCTGATCCAGGAACGCAAAATCGCCGGTCTCTTTGACATATGCATTGACAGCTAGTATCAGCCACAGATGGTCGTCCGAATACCAGTCGAACTTTTTGACAGGGGCATCTCCCACTCCGCCTTCTCCGGTCAGCGGGAAAAACAGGTGGTATGCGCGGCCGTCAGTATACTGGCATTGCAGCAGCTTGACAATCAGCTCCCTTGCCTGCCCGGGTATGGTGTGCATTACGCCGAGCGTATCCTGGGCGCTGTCCCTGATGCCCATGCCTCTCCCCAGGCCGAGCTGATAAAGGGAGACAAATCTCGACCAGTTAAATGTAGTCTTGCACTGATACTGGTTCCACATGTTGACAAAAAGATTCATGTCACGGTCAGGAGTATCAACATGCAGCTTTCCGGTATAACCCTCCCAGTATTTATTGAGACGTTCAAGGGCTTGTCCGGCTTCACACGGGTCAAGATATGCCTCTATTTCCTTCCTTATATCCGATCGGTTTTCTGTATATCCCAGAATAAATACTATTTCTCTGGTTTCTCCACCGGCAAGCTCGACCTCATTGCAGAAAGCCCCTACCCCGTTGGTCCTGCGGGATATGGAGTTTGAGCACGCCCCCTGCTCTACCGCCATGGGGTTTGCTTCAGAACGGTATTTTCCGATAAAGGTCTCAAGATTTGTATCATAACTATTCACTTCAGCGCCTGTGGCAAAGAAGGATGCATTGTTGCTGATATAATGCGGATACCATGTGATGATCCCATTGTCATAACGGCACTGATTGATCTGCTGTACCCAGTCCACATTCTGCTGATCCATTATGGCATCCCAGAAGCAGAACTCAGCATAGCTGAATATCTGGAGTTTTTTTGACACGCTGGTCCGATTATGTATCTTAAGCAGCCATATTTCAAAATCTCTGTCATCCGGCACAAAATATGTCACACCCGCAGCAACTCCATTGTATTCACCCTCCAGCACGGTATATCCCATGCCGTGCCTGCAGCTGTAACTGTCCAGCTTTTTCCCGGACGGCTGGAAACCCGGGTTCCAATACTCTCCTGTTGCTGCGTCCCTGATGTATATATACCTGCCGGGCCTGTCCATAGGTATGCTGTTGTAGCGGTACCTGGTTATCCTCCTGTTTTGAGGATCCTTGTGGAAGCTATACCCTCCTCCAGTGTTGGATACTATTCCCCCATAATTCCCGCCGCCGATATAATTGATCCACGGAGTCGGGGTGTCAGGCCTGGTAACAACATATTCCTTCGCGCCTTCATCAAAATATCCGTACTTCATTGCTGCTTTGTCCTCCTAAAGCTTAATTTTCTATCCATGTAATTATATAATATAATTGCTAAATATTGAACAATCCAATATAATTATATATGTTAAAAAATACTATACTATCGGAGGGGGATTATCATGAACGCATACCAGAACATAAGTAATGAACTCCGCGGTTTCTTCAGTACAAACAAAATATTTAAGCTGCTGCTGCCCCTTGACATCATTATCATGTTTGTAGGGCTCGCTTTGGTGTTTCTGAGCGGTACTCTCGGGATATATATTGGCAGCATCCTCAGCGGACTTATTTACTGGGCATTTATTCTTGGACTTCTGTTAACTTATGCAAACATGAAGGAGCAATTCCTGTATATAGGATTGTTAGGCTATGGAGCTACCAAGCTGATCGATGTTTTGATAGCAATAATAGGCAAGTATCACTATCTGGATTGGGGAAGCCTGTACAGATTGGTGATTTTCGGCGGACTGGGTTATCTTGTACTGAGAAAGACCATGGTTGGCTCCTCCAGAGTAAACATAGACGGATAAGCCTGTCGTTGGGCCATCTGCACATGTCCAATCGCACATGTATGTCGTTGGACCATCTGCACAAATATGCTGGACAGTATGTACAAAACTAATACAATGTGAAATACTCTTTGAACTAAAAAGGAGCGGCGGACTAAAATGTAAGTGCGCTGCTCCTTTATCATGCTTATAACAATTTTCTCACCTCAGCAGTGTTTCAACGAGGCGGAAGATATGCTCGCATCGTTTTCTTTCGTCATCTATTTCCTTCTTGTGCTACCTCAGCTCATTCAAATCAAACGGCGTCTCCTGGTATACATAATAGTTAAGCCAGTTTGCATACAACAGGTTGGCGTGCGCCCTCCACCTGACTATGGGTGGTCTGCTCGGGTCATCCTCCGGGAAATAATTCCTTGGTATCAAGGGATTGATGCCTTTCCCCACATCTCTGACATACTCGTCCCTCAATGTCAGAGGATCATACTCCGAATGCCCCGTCACAAAGATCTGACGGCCATTGAGCGCAGAGACGATATATACTCCTGCTTCATCAGACTCGGAAAGTATCTGCAGCTCTGGAACCTTGTCGATATCTTCCCTTCTTACTTCAGTATGCCTGGAATGAGGGGCGAAAAACTTCTCATCAAATCCCCGCAGTAGCATAACATTATGTCTGACTACACTATGCTCGAACACACCGGACAGTTTCTCCTCTATAGGATACTTGCCGACCCCGTAATGATGGTATAGGCCGGCCTGAGCCCCCCAGCAGATGTGGAAGGTCGAATAGACATTATGCAGGCTCCAGTCCATTATCTCCTTCAGTTCGTCCCAGTAATTCACCTCTTCAAATGGCATCTGCTCCACAGGAGCGCCTGTTATAATAAGTCCGTCGAATTTTTTATGCCTTATCTCACTGAACGTGTTGTAAAATCGCAAAAGATGCTCCTGGGGAGTGTTCTTTGATTTATGCGTCTCAGGGTGCAAAAATGTGACATCCACCTGCAGGGGCGAATTTCCGATCAACCTGAGCAATTGTGTCTCTGTGGCAATCTTCGTCGGCATGAGATTGAGCAGCACGATGCTCAACGGTCTGATGTCCTGCCTTTCCGCCCTTTCCTCAGTCATTATGAATATATTTTCTCCGGTCAGCACCTCTGCTGCCGGTAAACTGTCCGGTATTCTAATAGGCATCTGTATTCCACCTTTCAGGAATTGTACAAGGAAGTATATCTCTAGCCTCGTAATAAACAGGGTAATTCAAAAAACATGCGGCTGTCAAGACATTTCTTCCTTTATGCCGTCGTATCCTTTGACCAAATGATCAAAAATCAGACTGCATGTCCTCACAGCAGTCAATATCATGCCGCTTCCTGCGCTTCATTTCCTCTAAAAAGCCTGAATGCAAAAAATGCGGTTATCGAAGCGCCGATCAGTACGATGCCCTCCAGTACATAGATATTTGTGATGATCTCTCTCTGGTACAGGAGCGCAAACATGTCGATGCCTGCATGTATCAGGATCGCATATATGAAGTACAGCCACTTTTTATCCGAGACCGCCTTCAGCACAAACAGCGACAGCGCTACCTGCAACAGCAGGGCCGTCACCCTTTCAAAGCCTCCTAACAGGAAGAATTCCGGCGACGTATTTTTAAGGTTGTTCATGCCCTGATTGAACGCACTGAGCTGTTCGCTGTTCAATGCGGCTGTGACACTGTTGAGGGCTCCGGAATTGTACATTATCGACATCATGAGATTTGACACCGCGCCAAGACCGCCGATAAGTATCGCTTCGATACCACCATGTCCAAGTCCGTAAGAAATACCGGTATCCATACTTTCATTCTCTCTGGCCCTTACCATAAACTTAAAGCAAAGCAATCTGGCGGTCTCTTCAAAAATACCTGCCGCAAAGCCGCCATATAACATATACAGCCATGGACTGCGATATATCGCAGACTGCGAAAGATCAGCCCCCAGCACGGCTGAGTGCATCAAAGACTCCAATATCATTACAAACACAATAAAAAGGACGGCTCCGAGAATCATCGCCTTCCAGTTCATTCTCTTTTTCATTCCCAGGATAACTATGACAGTTATCGGCACCAAAATTGATAGTCCGGCTGAAATGGCCATGAAAACTATAGATATTGTACTGATATTATCATTCATCGTTGATTGACCTCCCGTGATAAATAATATTCATATTATAACACTTCGGTACAAAAAAAATTTTCGTTTGTAGAAAAATTTTCTTACCTCAGCAGTGTTTCAACGAGGCTGGTTGCCTATGCATCCTAGGCGGGCGATATGCTCGCCTCGTTATAACGTATAACTATGAAAGTACACTGACTGTTGTATTGCCCCAAAAACTATACTTGCCTATGCCGTTCCCCTCCTTCCTATTGCCGATCGCCCTGATAAAAACTGTCGTCTCCACTCAGACAAAATATGACTAATGCATAGCAAAAACTGATATGACTTATCGATAGAAAAAGGATAGTATCAAGTTAAGAAAATATATCAGAATAATCACATAACATGATCCAGTAAAAAGGAGGCAGTTAATAATGGGAAATAAACCGGCATACTTCGATGAAAGCCTTAGTTTTGAAGAACGTGCGAAAGACCTTGTATCACGTATGACGCTGGAGGAAAAAGTAACGCAGATGCTCCATGCAGCACCGGCTATCCCCAGACTTGGCATACCGGCTTACAACTGGTGGAACGAGGCGCTTCACGGAGTTGCTCGGGCCGGCGTGGCCACTGTGTTCCCACAGGCTATAGGTATGGCGGCCACCTTTGATGAAGAGCTTGTGTACAAGATAGCCAATGTCATTTCCACCGAGGGAAGGGCAAAATACCATGAGAACATACGAAAAGGCGATCATGACATATATAAGGGCCTTACATTCTGGTCACCGAATATAAACATATTCAGAGATCCCAGGTGGGGCCGCGGCCATGAGACTTACGGCGAGGATCCATACCTTACCGGCAGACTTGGGGTTGCCTTTGTAAAAGGCATTCAGGGCAACGACAAGAAATATCTGAAGGCCGCAGCCTGCGCCAAGCACTTTGCGGTCCACAGCGGCCCGGAAAGTGAAAGGCACAGCTTTAATGCCGTAGTTTCTCAAAAGGATATGCGTGAAACATATCTGCCGGCGTTTAAGGAATTGGTGCAGGAAGCAGAAGTAGAAGCAGTAATGGGCGCGTACAACAGAACGAACGGTGAGCCCTGCTGCGGCAGCAAGACTCTGCTCCAGGATATTTTACGGGATGAATGGGGCTTTAAGGGTCATGTCACCTCGGACTGCTGGGCTATCAAGGATTTCCATGAAGGCCATATGATAACAAAGACTGCCCCTGAGTCTGTGGCAATGGCACTTAAAAACGGCTGTGACGTCAACTGCGGCAATCTTTATGTAAATTTGCTGATAGCCCACAAGGAAGGCCTGGTCAGCGAGAAGGATATCGACGGTGCCGTAAAAAGGCTGTTCGTTACAAGGATGAAGCTGGGCATGTTTGATGCCCCGGAACACGTACCGTTCAGCGATACGCCGTATGAACTGAATAGCTGTAAGGAACACAGCGATTTCTCAGTTGAAGTTGCAAAAAAGACCATGGTATTGCTGAAAAATGAAGGAAACCTTCTTCCGCTTGACAAGAGCAAGCTGAAATCCATAGCCGTGATCGGACCTAACGCAGACAGCAGAGATGCGCTCAAGGGCAACTATTATGGCAACTCAGATAGGTACATGACAGTTTTAGACGGTATACGGGCTGCAATCGGCGATGATACAAGAGTATACTACTCAGAGGGCTGTCCTCTTTTTAGAGATAAATCCTCCTTCCTCACCGCTCCAAAAGACCATTTTGGGGAAGCACTGGCGATAGCTGAAAGGTCAGATGTAGTGGTAATGTGTCTAGGGCTTGATGCAACATTGGAAGGCGAAGAGGGCGACACAGGAAATGAATTTGCCAGCGGCGACAAGCCAAGTCTCAACCTCCCCGGACTTCAGCAGGAATTGCTGGAGAAGATATATGCCACAGGCAAGCCTGTCGTACTGGTATTGATGTCAGGCAGCGCGCTGGCTGTAAAATGGGCCGATGAGCATATACCTGCAATACTGCAGGCATGGTATCCGGGAGGACGTGGCGGAGAAGCAGTGGCATCGGTGCTTTTCGGTGAATACAGCCCATCGGGAAGGCTGCCTGTCACATTCTATGCCTCCACTGAGGAATTGCCTGATTTTTGCGATTACTCGATGAAAAACAGAACCTATAAATATATGGAAAATGAGGCCCTTTATCCTTTCGGTTACGGACTTAGCTATACCAAATTCCATTACAGCGATATAAAGGTCACAGGCAGGATCCAGGCCGGCGAGCCAGTTGACTGCAGCGTTAAGGTCCGCAACACCGGCAGCGTTGCCGCAGAAGAAACTGTTCAGCTTTATCTCAAGGATGTGGAGGCCAGTGTCGAAGTGCCCAGATGGCAGCTCAGCGGCATCAGGAAGGTATTCCTTGAGCCAGGCTGCGAGAAGGAAGTCAGCTTTACCCTCACTCCCCGCCAGATGGCACTGATAACCAATGACGGAAAGGCAGTGCTGGAGCCGGGCATTTTTGAAGTATACATCGGCGGCAGCCAGCCGGATGCAAGGAGCATGAAGCTGACGGGCACCCCGGTGCAAAAAGCTTCCTTTGAAGTGACCGGCGCAAGGATGGAATTGAAGTACTGATATTACAGCAGCATAAGGTCCTGTTTCGTATGAAGCAGGACCTTTTTCCATGTTCCATCCACATACTACTTAACACTGCACGGTTGCACTGCTTGTTTAATACACACGTTTATACTGCTCACCTATTCCGCACGGCTGCACCGCTTGTTTATCCACACGGTTATACTGCTTCCGCACGTTTGCACCGCTTGTTTGTACCACACAGTTGCACCACACGTTTATACTATATGCTTGACTGCCCGTTTACACTGCCAGCGCAGAACCGCAGTGTGCAAAAATATAGTCTTCTGGGCACAAAAATATACTTTTAGCCTCCGAAGTTTTGTTTTGAGTTTCCATAACATTGCTATCTCTGTATTATGTGCCCTAATCATAATGCAATTGTGCCCAGAACATTCGAAAATTGCACACCCATGTGTCGAGAAAAACTGTAGTAATGCTTGGATGTTCCGTCGTCATTGCGGACAGTCCTTCTTTCTGATAATATGGAAATGAGGTGTGAATATGAGACTGGAAGGCCTTCATGAAAAGGACATATTTACTGAACGTTACCCATTCCGGTTGGTGGAAAACACTAACGAAATGCAGTACCCCATGCACTGGCACAACGCAGTCGAACTCGCTTACAATGCCGCAGGCACCTGCCGCATCAGCGTCTCGGGCACTGAATACCCGCTTTCTGAAGGCGACCTGCTCCTGATACCGACCGGTGAGATCCATGAAATAACAGCCTGCAGCAAGAACGGCAAGCAATATTTCATACAGTTCAACATCTCGACCCTCGACGGTTTCGGTGGAATAAACGACATAAGGCCTTTCATGGAAAGGACCGTAAGGATTTGCAGAAGCGAGGAACCGGGACTGCAAAGCTCCATAGAAATGTGCATCCTGCAGCTTATAAGAGAGCACGAGAACAAGGACTACGCCTATGCCCTGTCTATCAATGCCAGAATATTCGATTTAATAGTGCTCATTTCAAGAAACCACTTAAAATCCTTTTTAGACAGCAATAACAGCAGCAGTAAGAAAATAGCCGGTCTGCAGCAGATAAACAAGGCTTTCGAGTACATCGAAAAGAACTTTCCTCTGCAGGTAACGCTAAAAGACGCGTCCCGGGCTGCAGGCTTCAGCGAATACTATTTTTCAAGGCTTTTCAAAGAGTACACAGGCCAGAGCTTCCTCAGCTACCTGAATACATACAGGATAAAGCACGCCGAAAAGCTGCTCAAATCTACCGAGATGCCTGTGCTGGATATTGCTATGGAATCGGGCTTCAACAGCCTGCCCACCTTTAACAGGATATTCAAGCAGGTAAAGGGCTGCTCGCCCACTTACTACCGCAAAGCAGGCATGTGAACAGCGTTCCCGAATAAACTGCTAACAAAAAACTCACTGCAAAAAGCTGATTGCTAATTTGCGATTGCAAATAGCTGACTGCTAACAACTACTTAAAAAATAAGCGACTGCAGATAAGCGACTAACTGGCATGCCTGACACGTCAGTCAGACACTTACTAAGAACGCATCACATTAGCAGAAGCACCTCGCGCATCACCTTGCAGGCTGCCGCTGTAGACACACCGGAGCTGTCCAGATGAGGCGCCAGTTCAACAACATCCGCCGCGACTATGTTCAGACCCACAAAGCTGCATAAAGCCTTCTGAAGCTCCCTGTAAGTAACTCCTCCCGGTTCGGGTGTCCCTGTGCCCGGCATTATCGACGGATCCAGCACATCCAGGTCGATAGTCAGATAGACCGGCTTGCCTGTGAGCTCCGCCGCCGCTTCATCTGCCGCCGAAAGGTCGAATGGACGCAGATTTGTATGTCCTTCCCTGGCCCAGTCGAATTCTTCCCTGAGCCCGCTGCGTATGCCCAGCTGCCATATCCGCCCATCGCCGATAATATCCCATATTCTCCTGACAACGCTGGAATGGGACATTTTTTCCCCCAGATATTCTTCCCGAAGGTCGGTATGAGCATCCAGATGCAGCAGACAAACTTCGGGATACCTTTTATAGACCGCTTCGAAAGCCGGCAGTGTGACCAGGTGCTCGCCACCTATCATAAATGGCTTTTTCCCTACCCTGACGATGTTGGCAGCAGTACTCCCTATCATTTCAAGAGCCGCTCCCACATTACCGAAAGGAAGTTCAAGATCACCGCTGTCACATACTGCAATATCCGACAAATCACGCCCGAGGGCAGGCGAATATGTCTCAAGTCCGTAAAACTCAGAGCGCATTGCCTGAGGACCGAACCTGGAGCCCGGACGATAGCTGACGGTGCCGTCAAAACCGGCGCCGAAAATTACGATATCACTATTCTCCATACAGGCATCACAGCCCATGAATCTTGGAAGCATTAATCCGCTCATTAAAAACCCTCCGGAATCCTGGCCGTTCCATCGCCAGCAGGCAGGAACGGGTATTTTCTAAAACTGTCAAAACGCCCATTCCGCCAAAGGCGCACTGAGCACATCATTGATACGATTATAACACATAATTCAAAGTAAATTTTCGATAGGCGATAATTTGCTCCGCAAAATACGCTTAGTAGAAATTTTTTCTTACATCAGCAGTAAAAAGGTATTAAAAATTTTTCAGACACTCAAATACATATATCGTATTATCCGTTGAGTTAAAATGGAAGGGTCAGGTAAATAAGTGGGCATTATAGTAAAGTTCTTAATACGCAGTATATATGAAAAAAAGCTTCGCACATTTTTGATACTATTTTCCATAACGCTGTCCAGCGCTCTTTTCTTTGCATCACAGGCTATCACAGACAATGTGTCCAATATGTTTGTTGCCGATGCCAAGCAGTTTTTCGGATCAGCTGATCTAGTTATATATCCCAATGACGACTCCCCCCGGGATTTCCTTCCCAGAACCGGAATCGAGGCGTTTTTGCCAAAGGCGGAATACATCATCGAAACCCTTCAGTGTTCTGCATATCTGACCCCGGAGAGTAATAAAACAGTCAGCGTCAGCCTGAGGGGCAGTACAATTGAAGATACAAATATCATGTGTCCCTTCTATACTACAGACGGCAATGCCGTGACAGGATTTGCCGGCAAAAGAGTCATCATAAGCAAGGATGCGGCAGATACCTATGGCCTGGACAAAGGTGACAGTATTGAACTTGAAATAAATAACGAAAGACACAAATTCATAATATGCGCTGTTGCACATAAGGATGGTTTTTTCACTGAAACCGGCGGTACATTGAATATGCTGGTGCCCAAGCAGACGCTCTCCGGTATACTTGGCGGCAGAAATCTCTCGAACATGGGATTTGTAAAACTGAAGGAAGGTGTTGATCTCAAGCAGTCCATCACCGAGCTGAAGGGTATTTATAAACAATACGCTGTGGAAGAGCCCATCCCCATGGAAGATGTAAAGGAAAGCTTTGCATCTATGGCAGCAGGCTTCATGATGATGACAGTCATTGTTGCATTCATGAGCATATTTATCATATATACTTCATTTAAAGTAATTACGCTGGAACGTCTTCCTATAATAGGAACCTTCAGAAGCATCGGTGCGACCAGTCGCACCACCGACCTGATCCTGCTGGCAGAAAGCTTCCTCTATGGCATTATCGGAGGCGCCGCCGGCTGTATGCTGGGTCTTGGGGTACTTTACCTGATCACCTCCTTTATCACACCGTCCTACATGGTCGGATACGAAATATCGATGGAATACTCTCCGGTCCAGATGCTTTCCGCTTTCATCCTGGCCGTTGTAATATCACTGGCCAGCTCCGTACTCCCGATCGTAAAGGTTTCCAAAATACCGGTCAGGGATATTGTATTAAACTCAATAGATAAGAAGGAAAAGGGCAGAAAAGGAAGATATATTGCCGGTATATTGCTCCTTATAGTATGGATCGTCCTCCCCATGCTTTCAACCGATGAGCTTGCCCTGGTTTTTGATACTGTCAGTATGCTGTCGTCCGTATCAGCTATCATTCTGCTGCTGCCCGCCATTATATCAGGATTCCTGCTGGTGTTCGAGAAAATATACTCGGCGCTGTTTGGCAATATCGGCTCCCTTGCTGCGAAAAACCTCAGGGAGAACAAGAGCATATTGAATAACATTGCGCTTTTGACCATAGCAATATCAAGCCTTATAACTATCACAACCATAAGCGACAGCGTATTGTATGAGATAGCCAGCTTTTACACCAGAAACACCGATTTCGATATTTATATGGTTGATAACAGCGCAGACAGGTCATTTGAACAGTCGCTGCTTACAGTCGACGGCGTGGACCAGGTATGCTTCAACTATACCCTGTACGGTGTTGATGTAGCGGGGTATGATAACAAGCTGGGGGGCATATACGGCATCAACACTGCAAAATTCCCTGAGTTTTTTGATATGGAGCTGGTGGATGTCTCTGACCCACAGGCCCTTATAGATTCGCTAAACAATGAGAGAGCGATGATAATGTCGACCAACCTAAAAGAAAAGTTCCGCGTCAATGAGGGTGATAATATCACGCTAGTTCTCAATGGAAAAGAAGTCACATACAGGATAGCAGGCTTTCAGGATACGATGCTCAATAACGGCAGTATTGTAATGATAGCAGACAAGTATTTCAGGCTGGATACAGGCAAAAGCAATTATGATGAAATATTCATCAAAACAAATAAAGATCCGGTTGCCGTGGCAGAAGCTATACGCAAAAAATATGTGCGGAGATCCCAGTATGTGACAACAATAGCAGACCTGGAAGCAGAGAATTACGAAGTGAACAGCAGCATCTTCAATGCTATGGAGGCCTTTGCATACCTTACACTTCTTATAGGCATTTTCGGCATCATCAACAACTACATTATCAGCTTCCTGAAGCGCAAGCGTTCACTGGCGATGTACAGATCGGTGGGCATGAGCAGGAAGCAGGTCATAGCAATGCTGTTTGTCGAATCAGTGACAGGCGGCATTATCGGCGGACTTTCCGGAGTATCTGCCGGATTGATGATGACATACGCGGTGCCGCATCTTCTAAAGGCCGTCGGCATGGGTGTGCCAATTCTATATGACCCGGCAACCATAATCGGTTCCTTCGTTATAGGAGCTGTGATCACGCTGATCGCATCTGTAAGTCCAATGCTTAAATCAGCAAAAATCAATTTAATAGGAGCGTTGAAATATGAATGACAACTCAGTAAAAAATCATAAAGGAGCTGCTGAAATGCCGGCGATAATAGAATCCATCGACCTGAGCAAGTCATATGCAATGGGCAAGGTCGAGGTGGAGGTGTTGAAAAACATCAACATCCGGATTGACGAGGGCGAGTTTGTTTCCATCATGGGACCATCCGGTTCAGGGAAGAGCACTCTGCTGTATTTGATAGGAGGTTTGGATAAACCGTCCTCAGGCAGAATCAGGATCAAGGGCCGGGAGCTCGACGGAATGAATGATGATGAGGAAAGCAGGCTGCGGCGGCAGGAGATGGGCTTCATATTCCAGTTCTACAATCTGATCCCAAACCTCAATGTCGAGGAAAATATCATGCTTCCTGTCCTGCTGGACGGAAAAAAGCTGAGAGACCACAGGAAGGCCTTGGATGAGATCCTTGAAACCGTAGGTCTCGCAGACAGGCGACGCCATACCCCCCGTGAGCTGTCGGGCGGCCAGCAGCAGCGTGTGGCAATAGCAAGGGCGCTGATCAACCAGCCTGATATTATTCTGGCAGATGAACCGATAGGCAATCTTGATACTAAAACAGGTACGGAGATCATGGAGCTGCTTGCAAAAATCAACCGTGAAAACGGAAAGACAATAATACAGGTAACACATTCAAAGGAAGCGGCCGAATATGGCCGGAGAATAATCCATGTAAGAGACGGAAAGGTGAGTGAAGCAATATGAAAAAGCTGATTATTTTGTTCTTGGCAATAGCACTATCATGCACCGCGGCATCATGCGGTTCAGACAAGACGGAGACGACTCCCGCAGCGGCGGCTCCCGGAGAAGACATAAAGCAGACGGTTGAGGCCTTCGGAGCAGTGATAGCAACTGATGTAAAAAATATAACATTGGATTTCCAGGCACCTGTAAAAAAGATAAGTGTTATAGAGGGCGAACGTGTCAGATCCGGTCAGTCTCTTGTGACGCTGGATATTATGGAAATGGAAAATATGATCGCTGAAAAGGAACTGTCCCTCGCATCATCAAAAAACAACATAGAAAGACTCCTTGAAGGCAATGACCTTAACAAGCTTCAGAATGACCTGAGAAATGCCAGAGACATTTATAACAAGTCTTCAGAAGAGCTTAAAACAAAGGAGCAGCTATATTACACCGGCAGTATATCCCAGAGTGAGCTTGACAGCTTCAGAAAAAGCGTCGACAGTGATAAAAAGACAGTTCAGGATATCACTTATGCAATAAACAGCCTGAAGAACAGCAAGGGTAAGGAAAATGAACAGCAAAGCCTGGAGGTGTCCGTACTCGAAGCTGACCTGCGACTACTGCAGGCCAAATTAAGCAAACCCTTTCTGAAGGGCTCTGACATTGTTTGTGATGTGAACAACGGCATCGTTTATGAAATAGGCTATTCCGAGGGAGATATCGCAGGTCCCCAGGGTAAGCTGCTGAGCATCATGAATGCCGACAGCCTTGAGATAGAGGCAAATATACCAGAGGAATTCATAAAGGATATAAAGATCGGCTCATCGGCAACAGTGACCCCTGTGGCCGACAAGACCAGATCCTATACGGGCAGGATCTCGTACATACCGGGAAGAGCCGTTTACCAGAACGGAGAGACCCAGGTGGCGATCCGCATAAAGCTGGATAATACCGACGATTTCCTTCTGCCCGGCTTTAACGTGGATGTATTGATAGACATAGGCGAATGATGGGTGTATTGGGTGTTTGTAACATTCTTGTTAATTAAACTTCACTATAATGTAATCAATTTCCAGTAGAGATATGTGATACTATAATTACAAAGACACATGTATATATTGGGAGGAGATAATGGTATGAAAAAACCAACAGGAATCATTTCACTCATCTTGTGCATAGTACTGATGTTTTCCATTACATCAGCGGTGTATGCAACTGACGATAAATACTGGTTTTCAGATGTAAAAGAGTCCCACTGGGCATACGATCAGATAATGTGGATGCTCCAAAACAAGATTATCGAGGGCGTAGGGAACAACAATTTCGATCCTTCCGGCATCGTTACAAGAGGCCAGTTTGCTAAGATGATGGTGTTGACGCTGAGGATCCAGTTATTCTCTCCAGACAGACCATTCTTCCTTGACGTAAAAAAGAATGATTGGGAATATCCATATGTTGAATCAGCCAGAACATACCTGACGGGCTACACCTCATCGGCAGGCGACAATTTCAAGCCGAATGAAACAGCCGTTAGAGAAGATATGGCGGTAGCGCTGGTCAAAGCGCTGGGATACGGAAACGAATCCGTCGACGAAAGCATACTTAACAGGTTTTCGGATGCTGGCCAAATTTCGCCAAAGCTCAGAAAGTATGTGGCACTGGCAGTCAAGTATGGCCTTATTTCAGGCTATACGGAGAACGGAAGCAACCTGTTTAAGGCCCAGAGCAGCCTTACCAGGGCAGAGGCTGCTACTCTGCTTTATAAAGCCTTTAAAAACAACGAGGACAAAATAACATACGATGACGACAAGGTCACATATGATGACGATTATAAAGCACCGACAGTGTCAGTGTCTTCAGAAAACAACAAGCTCGTCGTAAAATGGAACAAAATAAACTCTGACAAACTGCAGGGTTATGCGGTTGTAATATCAAAGAATGACTCAACACCCGTTTACCCCGACAATGGCTATCTGTATTACATCACAGATAAAAACCGGACCTTGGCGGATATTGACAACAGCACACAATATAATGGCAGCAGCGATTTCGGCAAATATCTCAAAAAGGGTGAAAAATATTATATAAGCGTTACAGCTGTATACAAGGACAGGAACGTTGCAGGCAATACAGAAAGAAAGACGTATAACGGTCCTGAGGATCCGGCTACGAATACTACGCCAAGGTTTTCCATCTCATTTGAAAACAACACTCATATAGTCAGATGGGATAAAATCACCTCCAGTGATTTAAAGGCATATGCCGTCGTTATATCCAAATATGATTCCAACCCCGAATACCCTTACCATGGCCATTTATATTACATCACAGACAAAAACAAAAGCTACGCCTTCATCGATAACAGCAGCCAGTACAGCAACGGTGATTTCGGCAGCTATCTGATAAAAGGCCAGCAATACTATATCAGTTTATCTGCGGTTTACAAGGACAGAGTCGTATCAAGCAAAGGAATACAGTTTACCTACGAAGGTCAGGGAAGCCCGGAGGCTTACATTGCACCCAAGATCACCGTCACTGAAGAAAACGGAAGGCTAGTCGTCCGGTGGGATAAGATTAATTCTCCGAACCTACAGGGCTATCGGGTAGTAGCATCTAAAAACGATTCTACCCCCTCCTACCCAGAGAACGGACATCTTTATTGGATAACCGATAAAAACAAAAACTATGCGGTTATAGACAATTCCATACCATATAGTAACGGTGATTTTGGAAAGTATTTCACCAAGGACCAGAGTTACTACATCAGCGTAACCGCTGTCTACAATGACAGAAATATAGCCGGGAATACAGTCAGTGTAAAATACAAGGCAAACGATAACCCTGAATATTATGTAACCCCGTCAGTGAGCATAACAACTGAAAACGGAAGACATGTTCTCAGGTGGAACAAAATTGACTCTCCAAATCTACAGGGCTACAGGATCGTTGCTTCCAAGGACGATTCAACTCCATCCTATCCTGATAACGGATACCTTTACTGGATAACCGATAAAAATAAGGACTACGCTGTAATAGACAATGCCGATGTCTACAACGGAGGCGATTTTGGAAAGTATTTTACAAAAGGCCAGAGATACTACCTCAGTGTAACAGCTGTATACAATGACAGAAACGTAGCGGGCAATACCGTCAGGATAAGGTACGAAGGCACCGAGAACCCTGAATTGTACCAGGCGCCCGTCGTCACCTCTGGTATTGAAAACGGCAGGCTTGTAATCAGGTGGAACAAGATAGACTCACCCAATCTGCAGGGCTACAGGGTTGTTGCTTCTAAAAACGACTCAACTCCCTCCTATCCGGAGAATGGTGATTTGCTATGGATAACAGACAAGAACAGAGATTATGCAGTCATAGACAATAGTGCCCAGTACAATAACGGTGATTTCGGCAAGTACTTTATAAGCGGTGAAACATATTACTTCAGCGTGACCGCTGTTTACAACGACAAGAATGTAGCCGGCAGTACAATATTCAGCAAGTATGAAGGTCCTGACAATCCGGAGCTGTTCAAGGCACCTGTTGCCAAAGCGGAATATGAGAACGGCAGTCTTGTTGTAAAATGGGATAAGATCGAATCACCTGAACTCATTGAATACAGGCTCGTCATCTCGCAGAACAATCAGTCCCCTGCATACCCGGGTAACGGATACTATGGTGTGTATGATAAAAACACGACATCAGTCATTCTTGACGGCAGCTTAGAATACACAAACGGCGATTTTAAGAAGCTGACAGATGGAATTAAATACTTCATCAGCGTTACTGCGGTTTACAACAACAATAAATATGTTACAGGAAACGTTGTAGAAAAACTGTATTTGCTTCCTCCTCGGCAATAGGTAACGGCAGATACGGTTAAGGGGAAAGCCAGAAGCTTTCCCCTTATTCTTTGTATTCCTATACTCTGTTTTATAACACTTCGGTTTAAAGAAAATTTTTCGATTATGAAAATTTTTTTGTTATCCTGCGCTGTAATAATTCAGAGGAGACCAGCATGATCAGTATACATACAAGTAAATAATACGGATACAGGCCCATACCTGTAACAGGAGTGAGCTGGCCCAACAGCATCGGTGCAATAAGCGATCCAATATATGCGGTCCCCATTTCAATCCCGACCAGTGCCTGAGATATATCCTTTCCGAATCGATTTGGAGTCTCATGCAGCATGGCAGGAAAAACAGGCGCAGTGCCGAGCCCGATCATTATTATACCGGCAACGGCAAAACCGACAGGCAGTGGAAGAAGAATGAGCAAAGCTCCTGCCACACAAATGAGCTGCCCCCAGCGTATAAGATCCGAACTTTTGGCCTTGATTGAAACAAATCCGGCTATCAGCCTGCCAGCCGTGATCCCCCCATAAAAGCAGGAGGTCACAGTTGCCGCCGATGCCGCCGTGAACCCATGGCAGGCTGTCAGGTAGCTGCTGGCCCATAATCCGGTTGTTGTTTCCGTCGCTGAGAAAAAAACAAAACCAAGCATGGCAAGCTTTGCATTAGGGAGCCTTAGAGCTTCGCGGTTGCTTATGAACCTGGTCCCGCTATCCTCTGCAGGCCTGCCGGCGGTACCGTTCTTCCACAGGCCAAGGGTTGAAAATAATATTACAACCAGTATGCTCTGAATGATGGCTACAGTCAGGTAGCCCGCTCTCCAGCCGCTCCCGGTGTCAATATTGAATGCCATGATCATCGGCCCTATCGTGGCGCCTATGCCCCAAAAACAATGGAGCCAGTTCATATGCCTGGATTTATAATGAAGCGCGACGAAATTATTAAGACTGGCATCAACACCACCGGCTCCCAATCCCAACGGGATTGCCAGCAGGAACATTAACCAGACCGATGGCGACAGCGAAAATCCAAAAAGGGCGGCTGCAGTCATAGCCACGCTTACTGCAGTCACCGTTCCTGTATTATATCTGGCTAATATTCTACTTGATAAAAAGCTGGATATGATCGTTCCGATACATATGGTCATGGAAAGATATCCGGCAACGGCCACCGGCGCATCAAAGCCGGCACGCATTGCGGGCCAGGCACTTCCCAGCAGTGAATCCGGAAGCCCCAGACTTATAAATGCCGCATATATTATTATCAATAGCACTATCATACACTAAACTCCATGGGACATCTCTTGTCCCGCCGTGGACATATCAAATCTCATACCGCTTTCTTCCGGAGCTTTCAGGTGCGGCAGGGTGCCCTGCCGCACCGGCTACGGAATCGGCAAATCGACATATCTAATCCCATCGGGGACTTATTTCATATAACACCGGGGACATATCTTGTATATAGAGAAATACCCCATACAAAGATCGTCCCCGTGCTTCTTACAAGATGCGTCCTCGCACCTTATTACACTCTGTTCACACCGGTTCTGACGGCCGCTTCGGCTACAGCCTTTGCCACACAGTCAGCAACCCTTGGGTCGAAGGGAGCCGGAATAACATATTCCGGATTCAGCTCATCATCTGATATTATATTTGCAATAGCCTTTGCAGCTGCGATCTTCATTTCGTCATTAATATCGCTTGCTCTTACATCCAGCGCACCCCTGAATATACCGGGGAATGCAAGCACATTATTGATCTGGTTCGGGAAGTCTGAACGCCCAGTGCCGATGACGCTGGCACCTGCCTCTTTTGCCTCATCCGGCATTATCTCTGGTGTGGGGTTGGCCATGGCAAATATGATAGGGTCCTTTGCCATAGTCTCGACCATTTCCTTTGTCAGCATACCGGCTGCAGATAAGCCTATGAATACGTCTGCTCCAACGACGACATCCTTCAGCTGTCCTTTTTTCTTTTCAAAGTTGGATATCTTCGCCATATCAGCTTTTTCCGCATTCAGGTTTTCCCTGCCTTCATATATGGCTCCCTTTGTATCGCACAGTATAACCTTCTTGAGACCCATTGCCATAAGCAGCCTGGTGACTGCGATACCAGCAGCTCCTGAACCATTGACAACCACTTCTATATTACTTATATCCTTTTTAGTAAGCTTCAGCGCATTCAGCATTGCTGCCAGCGTAACTACTGCAGTTCCATGCTGGTCGTCATGGAATATCGGTATATCACATTCCTGCTTTAGACGCCTTTCGATTTCAAAGCATCTCGGTGCAGATATATCCTCCAGATTTATGCCGCCGAAGCTTCCAGCCAACAGCTTCACTGTCTGCACGATCTCATCCACGCTCTTGGAACGTATGCAAAGCGGGAAAGCATCTACATTTCCAAAAGTTTTAAACAGCACGCATTTACCTTCCATTACAGGCATACCTGCCTCAGGTCCTATATCGCCCAGTCCAAGCACCGCTGTTCCGTCAGTAACGACAGCTACCAGGTTCCATCTTCTTGTCAGCTGGTACGACAGGTCCACGTCCTTCTGTATAGCCAGACAGGGCTCTGCTACACCCGGCGTATATGCCAGTGAAAGCTCCTGCTTGTTAGTTACGGGCACAGAGCTTATTACCTCCAGCTTACCTTTCCATTCTCCGTGGAGCCTCAATGACTCTTTTCTATAATCCATTCCCATACTCTCCTTTTACTTTATTAATACCGTTATCAGTTCTTCTATATTCAAAACCGCATAAATCCGGTATTCTGTTTTCAGCCTATACTTGAGCCGTGTAACAATAACAAGAATAGCAAAGTTTATATCCTTAATCAAGCTATTTTTGGCAAGAAGGCTGATGTATAATGGATAACATAAACACTCATTATAAGGTTATGCTCAATTTCGCAAGTTTAGGGATAAATTTTACCGATTTTTATTGAAGTTTTACAAAATAAGAAAACATAATCCAATCATAGTGGTCTTATGTTGCCTCAATAAAGCATTATTTTACCCATTACTTGCAGATTTGAGCATACCACAACTAACCGGCATACATACCAGTTGCCTGATACGGATAGAAATGGCATAATACTTAGAAAAGGAGATATGCTGATGCGTGATATTCAGAATGTATATATAATCGGCCTTGGAGCAATAGGTGGAGCGTACGGCTCCAGAATCATGGAGAACTGTCCAGGTACTCTGAAGGTTCTGGCAGGCGGCAATAGATTCGAGAACTATAATAAAAACGGCGTCATCGTCAATGGAAAGAAAATACCGTTTACATACGTCAGGCCTGGTAGGACGGAAGAAAAAGCTGACCTTATTATGATAGCCGTCAAAAATCATCACCTTACACAGACAATTAGTGAAGTTAGTTCTCTGGTAGGTCCGGACACCATCATTCTATCGCTGTTGAACGGCATTACGAGCGAAGATATGATCGGAAGTGTATTTGGCATGGACAAAATGCTGTATTCTTTCTGTGTTGGAACTGATGCTGTAAGAGAAGGCACTAATATCAGCTATACAAATATAGGAAGAATAGTTTTCGGTGACAGGGACAATTCGTCGGCATCGGAGAAGGTAAGCGCAGTAAAGGCTTATTTCGACCGCGTAAAGCTTCCATACACCGTTCCTGAAAACATAATGCGTGAGCTGTGGTGGAAATTCATGCTGAATGTTGGTATAAACCAGGTATCTGCCATCCTGCGTGCGCCTTACGGCCGCTTTGCCAGGAAAGGTTATTCTCAGGAGCTTATGACCGACGCATCCCGAGAAGTAATAAAAATAGCGCAAAAAACAGGAATAGATCTGTCAGAGGATGATATTCAAAAATATATTGAGATCATATCAACACTTTCACCTGAAGGAAAAACCTCCATGTTCCAGGACGTAGAAGCAAGCCGCAAGACAGAAGTAGAGATATTTTCGGGCACAGTTTGTGAACTGGGAAGAAAGTATGGCGTCCCTACTCCGGTTAACGATCTGCTGTTCAGGTTTATCCGCGCCATTGAGGAATCAGCTTCCTTGGAGTAAGCTGCCAGCCTGAAGGAAGAAACGTAAAGATATACTAAACGACTGAAGGAAGAAACGTAGAAAAATACTTACCGCCTGAAGAAAGAAACATAGAGATATACTAAACGACTGAAGGGCAGATAGGTTCCCGCCATCTTTAGAAGTGGGGCGGGAGGATCCATCTTTCGTCTCATGTTTTTCACGGATTCAGTATGCTTTTATATGTTCGCCACTGGGGCAGAAAATGGTCCATATGCCCATAGAATACACTGTTGTGGTATCGTTCCAGAAGGTGTACCATCTCATGGACAACTATATAGTCAAGGCACTCCGGCGGTTTCTTTGCAAGCTCGAGATTGATCCAGATCCGTTGGGCCTTCCTGTTGCAGGTACCCCATTTTGTTTTCATTCTTTTGACTCCGAACTCGTTGACCTTGACCTTCATCTCTTTTTCCCATCTGGCTATTATACCGGGTAAGGCCTTCTTCAGCTGACCTCTGTAAAACTCATCCATGACGGCCTTCCGTTTGTCTGCTTCTGCTCCCGGTCTCACATAGAGCTTTAGCATTTGACCATCTATCTCAACATGCGGTTTTGTATCTTGTTCTATCAGTTCAAGCCTGTAGCAGCTGCCGCTGTAGAAATGTGATTCGCCGCTTCTAAATTCATATGAAATCTGAGGATTTCTTTCTCTGATCCTATCCCTGTTTTTTCTGATCCAGTCGATTTTTGATGCTGCAAACGAACGGATCGCATCATCACTGAAACGCAGCGGTGCAGAGACCCTTACGCACCCATCCGGAGGATATACCCTGAGGTGAAGGTTTTTTATCTTCTTCCGCTGGATTTCTATATTGATTTCTTCTATCTGAATTTCTGTTTTTCTCACCATACCTTCAATCCGCTTCCCATACTATTTTTCCGTTATTAATATATGTCATGCTTCTGGTTCACTATCAATTCCCGTCCTGTTCAATCCAGGCTTCATCCCGAACAACTCATGCATCTATAATTATTGCATTTAGGTTTAAAGAAAAG
Organism: Bacillota bacterium; assembly: GCA_023412665.1. Taxonomy (GTDB): domain Bacteria; phylum Bacillota; class Clostridia; order Acetivibrionales; family DTU013; genus DTU013. The sequence continues at coordinate 9,357 of JAEZCA010000049.1, read as the reverse complement.
TCTTTCGATTAGGTGATAATTTGCTACACAGATAACACTAAAACCGGTAAGGTTCATTGAAGAAATGACATAGATACATTATGTAACCTTATATGTTTTGTTAACATAAAATACAATAAAAACAGTATCGGAGGGATCCAACTTGTTAAGCCCTATTGAAGAAATGAGATTCTGGACGGCGATCATGAGGGATCATGGAGAATTCATACTTACATCGCTGGCATATAACGAGCCTGAAGCAATAAACCAGGCAATGTATTACAGGGATTCCTTTGCAAGGCTCCATGAATACTCAAAGGTCATTGCAGGGGTCAGCAAAAACCATGACAGCCTGAGTACCCTTCTTCGGGAAAGCACTGCCCTGCTTGCAGCTTTTGTGAATTTCAAGAAGGTTCTGCTTCAGCGGCTGCTGAGCTGCCAGCTGAACACCAGTCTGCCGCCGACCTTTTACAATCATATGATAAATGAAGCCATAGAATTTTGTAAAGCTATGTTTATCATACAAAATAATGCGGCAGAGAACCCGGTCTGCAAAAACATAGATCTGCACCGTAAATGGCTTCCTGACACAGCGGGCCATGCCGCCACGATAGCATGCGGTCTGGATCCTGCGGAAAAACTGCTGAAAGAACAGGCGATGGATTTTGAAAAGGTCTTCAATAAACTCGGCAAAAAAGCTGATGAGCTTGGCATAATGCTGATGAGGACCTGCCTTTCCAACGGCGTACTTGTTGAGCTCAACAAGGAAGTGAAAATGCATCTGGAGGATTTCTTATGTTACCTGGACAAAATCAGGATACTCACTGCAGAGTGCAAGGTACTCAGTGTGATAAAGCCTCTGATGCCTTTCCACATGATGAGAGAAGGAATCTACTATCTCGATAATATCAAGGCTGTTGAGGCTGAAATTGCAGGGCTGAAGGAGTCAGCCGCCGAAGCGGAAAAAACAGTTGCCGGGGCTGCTGCAAAAGCCGGTGTTGAAGCTGCAGCCAAGGATGCCGATGCCGAAGGCGCTGAAAAGGTGAAGGACAGAGTGTTTTTCAAGTAAGTCCCTAGGCTGCCGACAAACCTTTCAAACATTGAAGTTTCACAAAGGGTATGCATAAATTAACGTTTGAGTATTTCTATAAAAATTGAACCTTTACTTAACAACAAAAAAGCAGGGGGTAAATGTTTATCCCCTGCTTCTGATAAAACATCTGTTCAAAGAAAAACCTTTCTTACCTCTGCGCGTATCAACGGGGCAGGATTGCTATATCAGAAAAATCGCAACAATAGTTGTAACAACAAGGCCTATCACGACGGGCTTCATATTTCGCCTGGTCAGTTCAAATGCATCCACCCCGCATATGGCAGCCACCGGGATGACCGCCCAGGGTATGAGAGTACCTCCCCCTACCCATATTGCAGCAACTTGGCCAAGCGCGGTCAATGTGGCTGCACCCGAACCAATGGCAGTTGAAAACAGCCTTGCGATCGATCCTGCCAGGGATATCCCTGAAAATCCGGATCCGTCCAGACCTGTAATAGCCCCGACAATAGTCGAAGTCACAGATGCTACCGTAGTATTAAGAGGAGCGGCATGAGCCAATGCGACCCCCAGGTCATTTACCAGACCGTTGGAGCCTTCAGGCAGCAAGTTCCCAAATACACCTGTAAACCCGGAGTCACCCAGATAGAAAAAGGCTGCTATAGGAATAACCGGGCCGAATATTCTAAAACCGAACTCCAGTCCCTCGATGAACCTGGAAGTTATTTTTTCAAGGCTCTTTTTTCCGTATGTAAAGAACGAAATCAATATAAGTATAAAGAAGGATGTACCGCCAATAAGGGCAGTCGCATCCCCGCCCTGCAGCTTGAAGGCGAACATCAGGACGATATCGGTCACAAAAAGCGCCGGCACAAGAACGGCAAAAAATGTCTTAAGTTTTGGAGAAAGCTGGCGGTTTCTGTCCGGTACTTCTTCACAGCCGGTGTTTCCCTTTTTTTCAACAACACCTGTCTGCATCATCAGTTTGTTTTTCTTCATATCACGGAACATAATAATAAAGGCAGTGACCGTTGTGACCACACCCATTACGACGACAAGCGGCACACTGGCCTGCACTACCTCTCCTACCGGTATACCGGCGCCATCGGCGGTCAGCTTGGGCGCTCCCTGAATGACGAAGTCGCCTGACAGCGCTATGCCGTGACCGAACAGATTCATTGCGACCGCAACCCCCAGAGCAGGCAGCTTCACCTTCAGTGCCACCGGCAGAAGTACCGCCCCCAACAGCGCGACAGCAGGCGACGGCCAGAAAAACCACGAAATGAACATCATTACGATACCGATGACCCAGTATGCAAGTGCAGGACTTTTGATCAGCTTCGTAAACGGATATACCATAGTTTCATTTACACCAGAGCTGAGCAGTTCCTTGCTCATTGCAGTTATCACCGAAATTATGAGTATTGTCCCCAAAAGTTCTTTTATGGCGTATATCAGGCTGTTGAATACGCCCATTATCGACAGGTATAGAGAAGCGGTCGCGGTCAGGCCAAGACAAAATATGCCGATGATGCAGACGAGGCTGGTATCTCTCCGCATGACCATCACACCTATGATCGCAAGGATAAAAAACAGATAGACCCAGTGGATCAGATTTAATTCAACCATATCATCACCCTTTCTGTTGGAATGTTTCCGTAATACAAAATATTCCGACTTTACAGAAAAGGTTCAGATATTATGGTAAGGGGACACTCCTCCTCAAGTGGTATTCAGGATTAACAATTGATAAATTAATTGGACTGGGTTGAGGAGTGTCCTCCTAAAAGAAAAACCAGGTGTACAAGCACCCGGTCTTAGTATATCCAGCAAGCGTCAATATCCTATAAAGCTGTCATCCAATCCTATATATGTACCTGACTCATCATTAACTGCCGATATTTCAACTAATGTAACCTCATTCTTGCTCAGCTCCAATTTGAACCTGACTGTGCCGCCATTGGTACCGAGCCTGCAGGTGGTTATGCCAGGCTGCGCTGCCTGCTTGAGCACTTCAACCATATCCTTCCCCGGGTACCTTGGCCTTCCCATCTGCATCCATGTTTTCAGCGGATTGCCGACTTCCTCATTTACGGTCTGCCTCTTCATGAACACAGCTTCACTGTCAAATGGAAACTCGATATCAAGGCTTCTGGTTTCCTGACACTCCGCCTCCACATTGGCTGCCTTGTACCTATCACCGTCATTTGCATCATTCCCCGGGTCCTGGTCCGCACCTGCCCTCTTTACTACAACAGGATTCCAGGCAGCTATTGCAATGGAGCCATCCCTTCTGCGTGTCACGATTATGTTGTCATCCCTGTACAACTGCTCTTCACCCAGTTTGGAAAAGAAAGCGAAGGTGTGGAATGTGGGCTTGGGTATGCCATTCAGCGCCACAAGGCCGAAGCCTCCATGGAACTGGGCTCTGGGTACATCAGCTTCCTCAAAGACATCGCTGAAGGTCCAGTAGGAGAACATATCCACATAATCGCCTCCCCTGCTCAATATCCTTGCGATATATGCAGCATTGAACGCTGTGTCGTGGACAGGATTCAAAGGGTGCCAGGAGGTATTGTATTCTGTTATATAAAACGGAAGCTCATTGTATGGAGAGTTGTCTATCATCTCCCTCACTGTCTTGAGTTCATTGAGCATATAATCAGAGCTCCAGATGTCCTGGTACATGAAATGAGGTGTAACGGACATGGGCTGGGAGGATGTATAGGCGTGCCTTGAAACAAAGTCCAGCGGAGCATTCTCCTTCTGGCAGAAATCCAGGAACTCCGTTATCCAATGATCAGCACCGCCGCATATGGCAGGACCGCCGACCTGCAAGCGGACATCAACCTCTTTTACCGCATTGGCAGTGACCTTGTAAAGCTTGAAATACTCCTTAATGTCAGCGCCCTTCCAGAAACCCGGCAGGTTCGGCTCATTCCACACCTCAAAGGGCCACGTCAGAACCTCTTCCTCCCCATATCTGGAAATAAAATGCCTGACAACTGCCTTTATCAAATCCGCCCACTTGTCATAATCCTTCGGAGGAGTCGTATTGCCTTTCCAATAAAAGATGGTCTGCTCTCCCGAGGCCAGCTTTGAGGGCATGAAGCCAAGCTCGACAAAGGGCTTGATGCCATGCTCCAGATAAGAATCAAAGATACGGTCTATATAAGTAAAATTGTAAAACGGTCTGTATTCACCATCGACTTTATCCTCACGGTAGATGCCAATGTCGTCGCAAAGCAGTCCATGGCCTCGTATATAAGAAAAACCTATATGCTTCTGCACATAATCCAGACCGTCCAGATATTCCTTCTGCAGCGCCAGTCCCAGCCTGCCTGTTCCGACACATTTTTTCCAGCTGTCCGTGAAAGCAGTCTCGACCGCGCCCGAACCAATTTTGATACTCCTCACAATGCTTCACTACCCCTCTGTACAGATTGATGAAAGATGTCTGTTTCCTGCCTGTATACAGCAAGCAGGATCTTGTCCATGCAATCATAATAATACTATCATACCACCGACTGATATTCTCCCTATTACTTGTCATAAGTCTATCATTTTTTGCTATAGGTATCTGCTGTCTCCATAAAATACTCGTTTATCATATCTGTAGATATCTCAAGGCCGGCATGAGTTCCCTTGCCCTCATACAGCACATTTCCACGATTATCGGAGAGGGTCACAAATACCTCTGCACTGATGCTTTCAGATACTTCTCCCTGCATTGCACCCTTTTTAGGTGCTTTTAGTACACCCTTGCCGGAGTGTCGGGCATTTATGCACATTTTGTGGTTCCTGCCCTGCAATAGTATCGAAAGCCTGTCATCCTGATATTTCAGACTCGTAATTTTGGTGCTGTTATATGTCGCAAAAAAAATTATTTCCTGTTTTATTCTGATAAACGAAATCAAACCCATAAAAAACCTGCCGAGCCATGGTATCTTTGCCACAGAAAACATAAGCGTCACATCATCGCTTCCAAAGTGGTTTGACTGCAGCCATATCCATGCCTCAGGGAAGGAGCTTCCCCAGTCCTTTTCAATATATCCGCACCCGCCGGAAAAATCGATAATGCTGCCCATCATGCTCAATTGGCCGCTGATTTCATGATGTATATTTACGATCCCATGGTGACATTCCATAAACGGTACATATGAAAACGGTCCCATGATTCCAGGCTTCAGGATACTTTTCGGAAAAGGGACCACGTTCCTAAACGCCAGCCTCCCTTTCATGACAAGCTGATCATTGCTTATATCCAGCCTTATTTCCGAATGAGAGAAATAATTGTCTCCAATTGTGACCTCAAACCTGTCACCTTTATATTTGAAATCTGATATATCATATTTGACATAATAGGTTTTACATTTTCCGGCAACCAGCACCTGTACAAAGGAATGGCTCTCCTCTGGCGCTGTGCCGTAGGCAATCCCTGGTATCACTGCGATCGTATCGTTCATTTCCCGATCCGTCATCTTAAAATACCAGCCTTCGAAATAATTCCTTTTCTTATATTTCCCTTGAAATATCTCCGGGTAAAAAAACCTGTTCAATAAATACACCTATATTATTGTCCTTTCCATATTAGTTTTCATGTCACAACTCATTCTGGAGTCAGCCAGGCCCACGGTACTGCCTGTACAATAATTATGCACTAAAAACAAAAAAATCACCCTAATTTCCAACAAATTTAGCAGACGGGTGATTACAGAAGGATTCAAATGCATTATAATATACAGTGAACAATTGGTTATACAGATAAAAAATTCTAATTACTGAGTTAAACTATGAGGAGGGAAATGTAAGATGTTGTGTCCAAATTGTGGAATCGATTGCGGTTATGGTCAAAAATTCTGTAAATCCTGTGGCAACAAGCTTGAGGGGTCAAATCCCACACCTGCCAGTCCGACAGCTGCTCAGCCCGCACCAGGCTATGTTCCCCAGCAGCAAAATTATGCTGCTTCCGCCAACAGAATGCGTAAGGCTCATGAGGTTGAATTCAAGATCCATGGAGAGGATATCCAGTTTGTTGAGATCATGCTGGATCCGGGAGAAACAATAATTGCCGAGGCCGGAGCAATGATGTACATGGACAGCTTTATTAAAATGGATACCATCTTCGGAGACGGCTCGGGAAAAGAAGGAAACGATCTGATGGGCAAGCTCTTTTCTGCAGGAAAGCGCCTGGTCACAGGCGAAAGCCTCTTCATGACCTCCTTTACGAATATCGGGAATGAAAAGCGCTGTATATCATTCGCCGCTCCATATCCGGGAACAGTTGTGCCATTTGATCTGGGTGATTACGGCTGCACACTCATATGTCAGAAGGATTCCTTCCTTTGTGCTGCTAAAGGCATATCAGTAGGTATTGCATTCCAGAGAAAAATAGGCGTCGGACTGTTCGGCGGCGAAGGCTTCATCATGCAGAAGCTCGAGGGCGATGGTCTTGCATTCATGCACGCTGGCGGGACCATAATAAAAAAAGACCTCAGGCCTGGCGAAACACTCATGCTTGACACAGGCTGTCTTGTTGCAATGACATCAAGTATAAACTATGACATCAAGTTTGCGGGCAATGTAAAGACCGCGCTCTTCGGAGGCGAAGGCCTCGCACTGGCCACGCTGACCGGTCCGGGAACGGTATGGCTCCAGTCCCTGCCTTTCTCAAGGCTTGCTGACAGGATATTCTCAGCGGGCACCAAGGGAAAGAACCGCGAAGAAGGCAGCGTCCTTGGCAATATAGGCATTGGCAGCTTCTTCGGAGGCAACAGCTGAGAGCACAGCGAAGTAACTTGCATTATTGAGATATATCGAAATAACCATCAAAAAATCGAAGTAATTTTTCTAAACGGACCGGTATCATATGATATCGGTCTGTATTATTTTTTACGCGGAGAGTATAATGAAACTCCGAACACTTGTTCGGCAAGATCGGAGGTAATACTATGAAGTTCAAAGTTACCCTGGGCTGTGCCGCCTGCGGATTCACCAATACAGTCGATGCCGATTCCGGCTTTGACTGCTCAGATCTGATTTGCCCGAAATGCAAAAATGAAGATTGTCTTTCTATAACCTCAGTGTCAGAGGCATGGGACGATGGATTCAAAAAACATAATATTCTAAGCAGACTCAGAATGATCCAGGAACTGTGATGATCCCCGTGTTGGACTGAGGCCAGCATATATGACAGACAGGCTTATAGCAGCCTCGATCAGATAATGATGCCATTTCGGCCTGTCTGCCACATATCGGTCCTCCTTGTTCATCTTGCTGCAAACGATTCTGCAAACGGAATGAAAAATCCCTTGGGATGCTTGCATACCGGGCAGATTTCCGGCGCTTCCTTTCCTACATGTATGTGCCCGCAGTTTACGCAGAACCAGACGATCTCATCCTTCTTGCTGAACAAGCTGCCGTTTTCCAGTTCGTCTGCGTACCTTTCAAATCTTTCGGCATGCACTCTCTCGATCTTTGCTATGCTTTCAAAAATGTAGGCAACTTTGTTGAACCCCTCTTCCTTTGCGGTCAAGCCAAAGTTTTTATACACGTCGTCCCATTCTTCATTTTCATTGTGCTGAGCCGCTCTCAAGGCTTTCAAGGTGCTTTCGTAGAGATCCACCGGATAAGCGCCTTCGATAGCGATGTGCTCTCCCGCAGCATCCTTTAACAGCTCATAAAATACCTTGGCATGAGCTCTTTCCTGGTCGGCCGTATAATTGAATACCGCCTCCACAATCTGTAGCCCTTCCTTCTTTGCGGCAGATGCTGCAATATTGTACCTGTTCCTTGCCTGGCTTTCTCCTGCAAAAGCCCTCATCAGATTTACATATGTCTTGCTCTCCTTAAATTCCACCCGCATTACTCCTTTACGATTTGTATACAAATATTATCCGTAGCTTCAAAAAAAATATACCGTTTGGGGAATGGCCACCGGCAAAGTCGGTCATTGACACGGCTATAGAGCAAGCTGAGTTTTTTATACCGTGCCAGTTCGAGAGCTGCAGCCACTCTCAATAATTACTTATCTCAGCACTCTTATCCTTTTTGATAATATGAACCTCTTAAGAGCATTAAGTATACTCACATCCACCTCTACATGCTCTGATTCCTCCGGCTCGGCAAGCGCCATTTCCGCCATTTTCATTATACTTTTCTGTGACCGGGCGCCGGCAATAAATCTGTCTGCATGGCAAAAAACCGCATCGTCCGTACCTGTCACAGCGCAAAGCTCTTCATCCCTCTTGCCCGCCCACGAGAGCGGCAGCGGTTTTACATCCCCATATCCGCCATCTCTTCTTCGCACGGTCTGGATAATATACTGGCAATGATCCGGGCTGATAACATAAACGACTTGTTTATCCTCATCGATCTGATACAGAAGCTCATTCCAGGGGTAAGACCTGTCAAGGACCAGCAGCTCCGGTACAGTACGGTTCTTATAAGCATTCCTTACATGCTCTTCGGCATTTACCACTGAGAACTTCTGCCTGAGAACATTTTTGAATACACTTGATGCAATTTCGACAGCATCATTGAAGGAACTGTCCTCATCTATTTCAGAATCCCATGTCGGGTTGAATTTTGAAATCATTGCCGTTATGTTAAGTGTCGGTATTATTGTCTTTGTGGTCCTGATTCCATTGTCAGCAGCATCTATGCCCTGTATCAGCATATCATCCACCTCATGGAACAAATACTCCAGGTTTTCATCCGATAATGTATCATCATACATTCTTATCACATCCCTGCCGAACCGCTCCCATATCAATCCGCAGGCCGCATACGGAGTGCCGTTGTTCCGGTACCTTTTATCCATCTGGTGATGGTCAAACTCCCCTTCCCCGACATCATAAATGATTTCCAATTCCTTTAGTACATCGGGGTCTCTGCTCCTTATCACCTCTATATCAAATATCTCCTTGAGTATAGCTGTCGCCATTACCTCATCGGCATGAAATTTTCCGTTGTGGGTCCCTGCTTTAATAAATGCTTTCTCCATGTGTTCAGCTCACCTTTAGTATATAGTGTTTTGAGGCCTATAGTGTTTTGGTGTTTGCAGCGTTTTTGGGTTCGACCTGTTTCTCAAGTATTATTTCCTGTAGGCCGATTATGAAACAGGCAGTATTTCACAGCACGGGAAAAGACCGCAATAACGCTTCTGCCGCCCGGCAAAAGAAAAGACCGCAATAACGATTGTGCGGTCTGACAATGCAAGTAATAACATGGAACTCGGGTTATACAGGTCAAATGACTTCAGGACGATATCATCACCTTCTGATTTCTTTCTCCAGATCGCATATCTGCTGCTTCAGATCATTTAT
>JAEZCA010000012.1 GCA_023412665.1 Bacillota bacterium | reverse complement strand
TTCCAATGTGGACAAGCCCCCATGCCCCCTCGCTGCGGGCGAAATTAATTCGTCCTACGCTATACTCCGTGCGCCACACCTAAACGTGGCGTTTGAACAACGTCAGTGGGAGATTGTACTCGCCACTAACAGCTTTTTCAATCGGTAACACCCACCAAGCGTTTTTCAGCCTGAAGGGCTGAAAATAGGTATAGAAGATGGGGACTATGACATTGTTCAAGCTTCGCTGCTCGATTTGATCATTTTACAATCATTCTCTATCCCATCGGTGAATTTTCCTATACCATCAGCGAATGGTCCTCTACCCTATCAGAGGATCATCTTAATACCAGCGGCTGCCATGAACACCGCAAATATCTTCCTTAACAGCTTATCGGAGAATTTATTCAGCAGCTTTGCGCCGATATAGCCTCCTGCCAGGCCTCCGAGCGTAACCTTCAAAGTAAGCATCCAATCAACATAGCCACTGGATATATAGAAAACAGAGCTTACCAAAGTAAGAGGCAGTATCACTGATATGGCCGTAGCATGGGCTTTGTGCTCTTCAGCCTTTAAAAAATGCACCATTGCAGGCACGGCTATAGTTCCCCCACCGGAGCCGAAAAGTCCGTTTGCCAGCCCGGTCACCAGCCCTATAACAGCACACAGCACTAAATTGGGAAACTTCCTCTTTCGTTTGTCCGTCACATTACCGCTCCTTCCTTGCCACTGCTCAATTTGGTCAAAACAGCCTTTACATGTAGTCTACCCGCATATCAATAAATTGATTATTAGCAGCAAGTCAGTTATTTATCCATGTTTACCCGCCGGTTCCTTCTGGCTGCAACATACATGGATGAATTTTCAAGTAAGTGAATCCATTTAACAATATTGTGATGGCATAATGAAGGATATCCTAGGTTATGTATCTCATTTATGGAACAATTACAATATTTTATTTATTAATCCTACCCTTACTTGAAAATTCATCCAAGTTGGCGGAGGTCTGTTACCCTTACTTGAAAATTCATCCAAGTTGGCGGAGGTCTGTTACCCTTACTTGAAAATTCATCCAGGTTGGCAGAGGTCTGTTACCCTTACTTGAAAATTCATCCAGGTTGGCGTAGGTCTGTTACCCTTACTTGAAAATTCATCCCTTCGATCGGAGGATTACTGTACTTAGTAACAACATTCACTAGATAGAAAGAAGTATTAGTCCTCCGGCACTGAGGACAAAATTTTCTTTTGCAGCTCACTGCAAATATTTTTTGTCGCCGCTGATACATTTCCTGCTAACAAATTGCTTACAGACAAGGTATAATATGATAGAATTTATGTGAATCGAAAAAATATTAGAGGTCTGATAGATGAGAAAAAGGGTTCTTGCTCATATTTTTATTGTGGTGGTCCTTTTGTCCGTAATTATCATGCCCCGGACGGCATTTGCCGACGACAGATATTACAGGATCATGGATTTCAATGTGCAATGCGTCATTAATCCGGACGGCTCTGCCGATATCACCGAATGGATAAAATATAAATTCGTCGGCAGCTTCAACGGAGTATTGCGTGATATTGATTATATTGAGACTGATGGGATCGAGAACATCCAGGTATTTGTCGAGAACCGGGACCAAATCTTGAAAGAGTTTACCATAAATTCATCGGATCTGGACACCAGTGGACCAACAGGCACATACAATCTGTATCATGACGATCAACTGGCACATCTTAAGGTTTTTGAGAAAACAGAAAACTCAGTGAAGGTCTTCGTTTATAAATATACACTGAAGAATGTTGTAACCAAATACAATGATATTGCAGAGTTTAACAGAAAAATAATCGATTCCAACTGGGATGATACACTCAGCGACATAAACATACTGATACAGCTGCCTGAAGGCGCTGCTAAGGAAGATATCAGAGTGTACGGCCATGGCCCTCTTACCGGCGAATCGAGGATCATAGACGGACAAAATGTCGAGTTTGAGCTTGGTTCTCTCTCACCGGGCTACTATGTCGGGACCCGTGTTCTTTTTCCAACAGCGCTTGTCCCAGATTCCACCAATATAAAAGCGGAAGATGGGCTTTCAAAGATACTGGATGAAGAGAAAAAGCTGGCGGATGAGGCAAATGCAGAGCGCGAAAGGGCACGGCAGCAGGTCGAGGAGTACAACAAGCGGCGTGAGGCGGAAAGGCAAAGAAATGAGCGGTTAAGGTCCATCGCAAATGTAATAGGCATACTGCTGATAATAAGCTGGTTTCCAATAATAATATTCCTTTATATAAAATATGATAAGGAATTCAGAAGCGATTTCAAAGCCAAGTATTACCGTGAGCTTCCCGGAGAATACACTCCGGCGGAAATGTCCGTGCTCATCACAATGGGCATGGTAGACACCAAGGATATAACAGCTACTCTGATGGATCTGGTAAGAAAGGGCGTACTCATACTCAAACAGGAGACATACGTCAAGGATGGGTTTTTCAAAGACAAGGAAATCGAGGATTACTCCCTGTCTCTGAACCGTGAGGCGCCTCCGGTGGCGCTCAAACGGCATGAGGAATTCCTGATCAGCTGGTTCATCAGAACCATCGGCAAGGATGGGCATGTATTTCTTGATGAAATATCTGACTATGCCAAGACCGCATCCGGCGCGCAGCAGTTTACAAAAGATTATCAGCGCTGGTGCAGCCTGGCAAAGGAAGAAGCCGAAAAAAACAAATTCTTTGATAAAACCAGTGAAAAAGGCAAGCTTGCGGCCATTCTCATCGGTATGCTTTGGTTCTTTGGAATCGGTATTGCACTTGTCACACTGCTACAGGCAGGAACGGGCATTGCCATGATAATCCTTGGCATCATCATGTTCATATTCGGACTGAGGCTCAACAGGCGTACGGCATACGGCAATGAGCAGAATGCCATGTGGAAGGCCTTCAAGAACTTTTTAAAGGACTTCAGCCGCATGGATAAGGCTGAGATGCCCTCCATCATTATATGGGAGCATTATCTGGTATACGCGATCTCACTTGGCGTTGCAAAGCAGGTTATAAAGCAGCTGCCGCTCGTATTCAGTGACGCGGACCTGCAGAATACTCACCTTACGTATATGTACGGCTACAATATGCATAACTTTAATAACTTCACCAGTGCTTTTGACAGAACCATCAGCTCTGTTGATCATGCTATAAGCCATGCAATGTCGGTAGCGAATTCGACCAACTCCTCATCATCGGGCAGCGGCGGAGGCTTCAGCGGAGGAGGCTTTGGCGGAGGCGGAGGCGGCGGAGGAGGCCGCGGCGGAGGCGGAGCCTTCTGATTATCCGCAGAACATCTACCAACTTATTGTTTACAATGCTGTAATAAGCATTTAGTACTAAACCAAATTTAAGGAGGAAACCAACATGTTGTGGATTGTAATCATCATCCTTGCAGTAATCGCAGTCATAATAGGAATCGCTGCAATATCGACCTATAACGGTCTTGTAGGAAAACGCAATAAAGTAGCAAATTCATGGAGCCAGATCGATGTCCAGCTCAAAAGGAGGTTCGACCTCATACCCAACATCGTAGAAACAGTCAAAGGATACGCAGCCCATGAAAAGCAGACCCTTGAGGCCGTTGTCAGTGCCCGCAACAGCTACATGAACGCATCGTCCCACCAGGATGTCATGAAGGCTAATTCCGAGCTGTCCAAGGGGTTGAACCGGCTGATGGTGCTGTCCGAGTCGTATCCTGAACTTAAAGCGAATGCCAATTTCCAGGAGCTTCAGAAGGAACTCACAAAAACTGAAGACAAGATCACCTTTGCCCGTCAGTTTTATAACGATGTTGTAATGGAGTACAACAATTCCATACAGATGTTCCCGTCCAATATATTTGCAAACGCTTACAACTTTACAGAGGAACCCTTCTTCACCATTGATGAAAACGAAACTGCCGCGCCGCAGGTGAAGTTTTAAGTCTGAGCGGATCAAATATAGAAGACCTTTTTGAAACGAAAGTCTCCCCTGAGCATTGGCCCTATTGCTGGTCCGGCGCAGGAGGAGACTTTTTTGGACTAAGGAGAAAACATCGGTGCATGGGCTGGCATTCAGCCCTTGAAAAAGGCCTGAAAAAAGTTCATTTATATTTTCATTTCACCCTCGTATTGCATATTGACAAATATACCTGAACAGCGTTATATTTTATATATGAATAACTGTTCATATGTTTATGCGTTCCTATAGGCAGTCTGCTGGATTGTCTGTTAACAAAAAGTCAGATGCAGTAATAGACTGAAAGAATATCGACGCATATTACAGAAAAACATAAAGCCGGTGATGTTCAAAGAATAAGGGAACTTACCGGCAAACGACGTGAGGTGTTATATATGAATGAAATTACCTTCAGGCTCGATGGATTGACCTGCGCCGACTGCGCAGCAAAGTTGGAAGCAAGCATCAGATCGCTGGACGACGTTATCGAAGCACGGCTCACCTTTGCGACCCAAAAGCTGTATGTAAAATATGCAGGTGACACCAGCGGCAGCCAAATAAAAGCCACGCTGATCAAAGCTATTAATGATATAGAACCCGGAGTCGAGCTCACCGAATATGATCAGTTGTCATATCCTTCCAAGCCCTCTGTGTTCACAAAAGAATTGAAAAAAGATATCATTTTGCTTGTCCTGGGGACCCTGGTGTTTACAGCAGGCTTATTGTCCGACAGCAGGCCCGTCCTGTCACATGCGCTGCTGCTCGTATCCTGGCTGGCAGCAGGCTATGAAGTTATTTTGAAAGCCTTCACCAATATCATTAAAGGCAGGGTCTTTGATGAAAACCTGCTCATGACCATAGCAACGATTGGTGCCTTTGCTACTGGGCAATGGTCGGAAGCTGCGGCAGTCATGCTTTTTTACAAGGTCGGGATGATATTCGAGGATCTGGCAGTCGACCGTTCCAGAAGGTCAATATCGGATCTGATGAACCTCAGGCCGGAATATGCTAATTTAAAGACCGGCGGCGCAGTGACCAGGATTTTGGCAGAATCCGTCAAGAAGGGCGACATCCTGTCAATAAAGCCAGGTGAAAGAGTACCTGTTGACTGTGTGGTAATTGAAGGAAATTCTTACTTGGATACCTCCTCCCTGACAGGTGAATCAGCTCCGATACCGGCAGCACCGGGGGACAGCCTGTATGGCGGATACATAAATAATACAGGCCTGCTGACCGTAAGAGCTGTGAATACATTAAAACAATCTGCTTCTACCCGCATCCTGGAGCTGGTTGAAGATGCGGCATCTAAAAAGGCACCGACAGAGAGCTTTATAAGCCGTTTTGCAGCCTACTATACTCCTGTGGTAACTATTTCAGCTCTCCTCATAACTGTTCTGCCTCCGCTTATTACAGGAAGCATGGATTTTAAGACCTGGCTCTACAGAGCAATGATTTTTCTTGTAATATCCTGCCCCTGTGCGCTGGTAGTATCGATCCCCCTCACCTTTTTCGCAGGCATAGGCAAAGCGTCTTCAAAGGGCATACTGATCAAAGGCGGCAATTATCTGGAAGCGCTGAACAAGGTCGACACAGTAGTATTTGACAAGACAGGCACTCTGACAAAAGGAGTTTTCAGTGTAACGGGAATCGCTCCATATGGCTGTACGGAGGATGAGCTTCTGAAGCTGGCGGCTTATGCAGAATACAATTCGTCACATCCGATAGCCCGCTCGATAATGAAGGCATATGGCAATGATATAGATGCAGCACTTATTGAAAGCAGCTCTGAAACCGCCGGTAAAGGAGTTGAAACCAGAGCCATGGGGTTCGTCATACTGGCCGGCAGCCTTGAACATATCAAAAGCCGCGGGGAAGTCCCCGATGATATGAGCTTTGATGATACCGTCATCAGCGGCACAACGGTGCATGTAATGGCTGATGGCAAATATAAGGGCAGTTTAATAGTGTCCGATTCACTTAAGGATGATGCCGTGAAAGCGGTAAATGACCTGAGGGCGCTGGGAGTCAAAAGTATTGCCATGCTGACGGGTGATGCCCAAAGACCCGCCGAAGCTGTTGCCATCCAGCTGCAGCTGGACGAGGTACAGTTTGGTCTGCTCCCCCATGAGAAGGTGGAATGGTTCGAAAAAATCAAAGCTTCATCAAAAGGTAATACATTGTTCGTTGGGGATGGCATCAACGATGCTCCTGTTCTTGCTTCAGCCGATATCGGCGTCTCAATGGGAGGCCTCGGCTCTGACGCTGCAATGGAAGCTTCGGATATAGTTTTGATGACAGACAGGCCTTCAAGTCTTGCCGACGCAATAAAAACTGCCGCTGCAACAAGAAAAATCGCTATCCAAAACATTGCGCTTGCCGTATCGATCAAGGTTTTGTTCCTTTTGCTTGGAGCTGTCGGCCTTGCCACTATGTGGGAGGCAGTATTCTCGGATGTAGGGGTTACACTGCTGGCAGTATTAAATACGCTTCGCATCAGGCATGTCAAGCTTTAAAAGCGATATACAGGATACATTCTGTGGAAATTTGCCCGAAGAACGCAAAGATGCATCAGACGGAGCACAGCTCCGTCTGATGCCGACTAGTGGAAGGGGGCATATAAGCCTAGAAGCACACAAATGAAGAAATCCTGTTCAGATCGACCCCAAAGTAGACCCATCTGAAACCGGTCCACCTCCAGCCTGCCACTGAACGTCTCCCGACAAATACGAGCCATGCCCAGAACTGCTGCCTGTTATCGAGCCATATATATACAAACCTGAACATGCATCGCCTTATCGCACCGGGATCCACAGCGAAGACACCTACCTGCTGAGCTGGTGTGAATGCCGGCGGACGTCCCTGAGGCGGTCCTGTGCCCGGTCCTCCTCCCGGTCCCTGTCCCGGAGGAAAGAATCCCGGTCCCTGTCCCGGAGGAAAGAACCCCGGTCCCTGCCCCGGAGGGAAAAAGCCGGGTCCCGGTCCCGGGAACTGAGGCTGCCGATCAATATAATAATCCTGCATTGTTCTCACTCCCTTATAAATCTGATATAGCCTATGCAAAATACCTCTAAAAGGTTACATAAAACTCAACATTAGATAGTTATAAACGGGGCTGGCCACAAGCAGCGTTTGCTGCTCGCCTAGTTATAACTCATGGTCTTGCGCACCTCCTCGAAGAAGTATGAATATATCCATTGAATGATAAATTAATAAATGGTAAAGTAGATATGCAATATTATTACATTAACCATCAGTCATCATGGAGGATAAATGAGCGGCAGATTTGGAACCGATCTAACAACGGGTAGTATACCCAGGCACCTTATACGATTTTCCATACCGATGTTTATTGGGAACCTGCTTCAAACAGGACTTGGCATAACAGATTCCATATGGGTTGGAAACATTGTCGGCCCGGATGCAGTCGGAGCCACACAGGTCAGCTTCCCTATACAGTTCCTTCTGATAGCGCTTTCAAATGGGGCAACACTGGCAACGACCATACTTGTCTCCCAGTATTACGGAGCGCAGGAACATGACAAGGTAAAAAAGACAATAAACAACTCCTTCACCGTTGCACTGATATTCGGCGCCATTCTCACGTTATTCGGTTTGATATCATGTGACTGGATACTGCAGATGATGAATACACCGCCTGAAATCTTCCCCATGGCCTCCAGCTATCTTAAGATCATCATTTCAGGCTTTATTGTTACATTTCTGGTAAATTTGATAACCTCTATCCTCAGAGGCATCGGCGATACCGTAACTCCGCTGATTTTCATGGCAGTCGGACTGGTCGTAAACATAGCGCTGGATCCGATCATGATAATAGGAATAGGTCCGTTCCCAAAGCTCGGTTTTGATGGTTCAGCCTATGCAACCGTTATTTCACAGATCATAGGCCTCATACTTGCTATCGTATACCTGAACAGGAAGAAGCACTTTGTGAGCATCGATTTCAGAAAGCTTACACTGGAAAGGTCTCATATTGCAAGGCTTATAAAAATAGGCTTCCCCTCAATGATACAGCAGTCACTGATATCTATCAGTTCGGTATTTATCACCGGTATGGTGAACTTATTCGGCGCCAGCGCAACCACTGCATTTGGTGCAGCGGGAAGAATAGAAGGTGTGGTATTCATGCCGGCAATGTCGCTGGGTTTGGCTGCATCCGCGTTAACTGGGCAGAACCTTGGAGCAGGCAATGTCAAGCGTGTGGGAGAAGTATTCAAATGGGGTACCATTATGACAGCGGGTATAACCCTTACTCTTTCGGCATTTTTAGTTGCATTTCCAAAGCTGCTGCTGTCAATGTTTGTCCAGGATCCGGTCATCCTTGATATAGGTACAGGCTATCTCAGGACGCTGGGCTTTGCATATATCCTGTTTGCACTAATGTTTGTCTCAAATGGCGTTATAAACGGTGCAGGCAAGACACTGATAACCATGGGTATAACTATTACCTCCATCTGGCTGGTCAGAGTACCTCTTGCCGCTGTTCTTTCAAAAACCTCCCTGGGCATCAGAGGAATATGGCTTGCAATAGTCATAGGTTTTGCAATTGGTCTGTCCATCAGCTTGATATACTATTTCTCAGGAGCATGGAAAAAGGCGGCCTTCAAGAAAAATCAAGCCGCCGCAGGTGATGGTCAGGGTTGACAGGAGGATCCATGCCAACCCGACTGCTCATACTAACCCGTTTGATACTAGCCGATTTGTCCCTATGAATCAGCCCCGGTTCGAATAACTAGCGACCCACCGTCAGCATCGACAACCACTTGAGACCCATCGTGGATTGTATCCTTTATAATCATCCTGCCAAGCTCTGTTTCAAGCTCCTTCTGCAAATAACGCTTGACAGGTCTTGCGCCGTATTCCGGAGTGTACGCCGTATCCGCAATGAATTCCTTTGCCGCATCAGTGACCTCAAGCTCCATATGTCTGTCCTCAAGTCTTTTTCTTATATCTTCAAGCAAAAGCTCGATAATTTTCACAATGTCATTTTTGACAAGGGGCCTGAACATCACAATCTCATCGATCCTGTTCAAGAACTCAGGCTTGAAGCTTCTGCGCAGCTCGCCCAATACCGTTTCCCTGATCTCGACATCTTTTCCGGCGCCGGAGCGGATGCTTTCCAAAAGATAACTGCTCCCCAGGTTAGAGGTCATTATGATTACCGTATCCTTGAAGTTAACAGTCCTTCCCTGACTATCGGTCAGCCTGCCGTCGTCAAGCAGCTGCAGCAGTACATTGAAAACCTCCGGATGGGCTTTTTCGATCTCATCAAACAAAATAACGCAGTAGGGCTTCCTCCTAACCGCCTCGGTCAGCTGTCCACCCTCCTCGTATCCGATATAGCCGGGAGGCGCTCCGATCAGCCTGGCCACCGTATGCTTTTCCTGATACTCTGACATATCGATGCGCACCATGTTTTCTTCACTGTCGAACAATGCTTCCGATAAAGCCTTGGCAAGCTCGGTCTTTCCAACTCCTGTCGGGCCGAGGAATATAAATGACCCTATTGGCTTGCGGGGATCCTTCAGTCCGGAACGCGCGCGAAGCACAGCGCCTGCCACCGACTCCACAGCTTCATCCTGACCTATGACACGCCTATGCAGTATTTCCTCCAGATTCAGCAGCTTGTCGCGCTCATTTTCTACAAGCCTAGTCACCGGTATACCTGTCCATTTTGAAACGATCTCGGCGATCTCATCCTCTGTTACCTCTTCCTTGAGCAGGCGCTTCCCGCCTGATGATTTCTGCCTCTCCTTCTCCTCCTGCAGCTGTTTTTCCAACTCCGGCAGCTGCCCGTGCTTCAGTACGGCAAGTTCATTCAGGTCATATTTTCTTTCGGCCTCCTCGATCCTGCGCTTCGTTTCTTCGATCTGCTGTTTCAGCTCCTTCTCCCTGGTCAGGATACTCTTTTCGCTTTCCCATTGAGCCTTCATCAGGTCTGACTGCTCCTTGAGCACAGCGATTTCCTTCTCCAGTACAGCAAGCCTTTCCAGAGAATTTCTGTCCGTTTCCTTCAGCAAAGCCTGCCGCTCTATTTCCAGCTGCATTATTCGCCTGCTTATCTCATCGAGCTCGGCAGGCATACTGTCAATTTCTGTACGTATCATGGCAGCAGCTTCATCCATAAGGTCTATTGCCTTGTCGGGAAGAAAACGGTCGCTTATATACCTGTTTGATAATACAGCACATGCGATTATGGCATTATCGGTTATCCTGACGCCATGGTGGATCTCGAACTTTTCCTTCAGTCCTCTCAAGATGGAGATTGTGTCCTCCACATCAGGCTGCTCTACCATGACCGGCTGGAACCTTCTTTCCAGCGCCGCATCCTTTTCTATATACTTCCTGTATTCATCCAGCGTCGTTGCGCCTATACAGTGGATCTCTCCTCTTGCAAGCATCGGCTTGAGAATGTTCCCTGCGTCCATCGAACCCTCTGCCTTGCCTGCTCCTACGATATTGTGCAGCTCATCTATAAAAAGGATCACCTTTCCGTCAGACTTCTCGACTTCCTTCAGTACAGCCTTCAGCCTCTCCTCAAACTCTCCCCTGTACTTGGCGCCTGCAATCAGCGAGCCCATATCAAGAGCAAAGACCGTCCTGTCCTTCAGGCCTTCCGGAACATCGCCCTTGAGTATCCTCTGCGCCAGTCCTTCTACGACGGCAGTCTTTCCGACACCGGGTTCACCTATCAGCACTGGATTGTTCTTGGTCCTTCTGGATAGTATCCTGATCACCCTTCTGATTTCAGAGTCTCTGCCTATAACGGGGTCCAGCTTTCCCTTCCTGGCTGTGTCCACCAGGTCCCTGCCGAACCTGGTCAGTGCTTCATAGGTTTTTTCGGGATTCTTCGATGTGATCCGCTGGTTGCTCCTGACCTTTCCCAGTGCCGCAAGGAAACTCTCCCTGTTGATGCCGTGTCTTTTGAAAATTCCGGAAGAAGGTGTGTTTCTCTCCTTCAGTAAAGACAGGTAAATATGCTCGACACCTGTATATTCGTCCTTGAACTTCTCTGCCTCGTCAACTGCATGGAGCAGTATTTCATTCAGCCGCCTTGTAGCATACAAATTCGACGTCGCTGTACCATAAACAGCAGGCTGCTTCTCCAGTTCTTTCTTTACATCACTTACCAGCAGCTCCGTATTTAGCCCCATAAAGCTGATAAGCCGCGGGATCAGCCCTTCCTCCTGCATCAGCAACGCCAGGTGCAAATGCTCGCCGTCCACCTGCTGATGGTTCATCCTCAGCGCAGTTTCCTGTGCTGTCCCAATGGCCTCCTGCGCTTTATCCGTAAATCTGTCCATATCCATACTCGTATACCTCCTTCGATCAAAGGGGAATGATTTCTATTTTACTGAGCTTTTCATAAAACTCGGTTTGTTCCTTACTGAGCCTGGGAGGGTTCATTATGGCGGCTCTGAGGAACAGATCACCTCTGGCTCCCGATTTGTCCCTGTAGCCTTTTCCCGCTACTCTTATCTTGTTGTCGGTTTGTATGCCTGCAGGGATCCTGACGGATATCCTGCCATCGAGGGTATCATAGGGCTTTTCCGCACCTAGGGCTGCCTCCCAGGGGTAAAGCGGCAGACGGGCTTCCAGGTTTATTCCGTTGAGCTCAAAGACCGGATCCTTTCTGAATTCCACCCGTAGATACATATCACTGTTGGGCCCGCCGTTGACACCCGCACCTCCCTGGCCCGAAAGCTTAATTTTCTCACCCGGCTTTATACCTGCCGGTACCTTGAGGGAGATCGTCCTGTCACCCGATGGCGTTCTGAAACTGACCAGCCTTTGTGCTCCTTTATAACCATCCTCAAGCGTTATTTCAAGCAGAGACTCCATATCCTGGCCTTTCATTTGCATGTTACGGCCAAATCGGCTTCCTCTGCCCGAATCGCGGCTGAAAATGCCATCGTTTTCAAAGGAGCCAAAGGGGTTACCCCCGCCGAAAAACATATTGAAAAAGTCGCTGAAGCCGCTGCCCCCAGCCCTGTACTCGTATCTTGCCCCGTTGCCGAAGCCGTACTTTGAAGGGTCAAAATCAGCTCCGTTATAAAACTCTCCCTCCCTGCCGAATTGGTCGTACTTCTTCCTTTTCTCACTGTCACCCAGGACCTCATATGCTTCGTTTGCCTCTTTGAATTTTTCCTCAGCCGCCTTATCACCGGGATGGGTATCCGGGTGATATTTCTTCGCCATTTTTCTGTATGCTTTTTTTATTTCATCTGCCGATGCTTTCTTATCAACTCCAAGGATCTCGTAATAGTCCCTGTATTTCATATAACCACCTCGCAAAGGTTTGTGCAAAGCCAGTCTCGTTATAACGCATCATTCAAAGAAAATCGGTACTCTCCACCAAGCATTTCTCAGCCTGAAGGGTTGAAAAACACTTGGTGGAGGATAACTAATGCCTTGTTATATTATGTATCTTCCACCAAAACGGTAAACACCAAATGTTTTATTGCTGACTTTGACTTTCCTTGACCTACTTACTATTATACCCCTTACAAGTAAAAAATCAACACATTTTTGTTTACAAAATAGCATCTATCACGAAAAAAGACGATCTGTTTCTGATCGCCTTTTTATTACTTGTATTGAGTTTCGCCTCTGCCTCGTTATTCTGCCGGAGGAATTTTCAATTTCTGCCCTACGGCAATTTTATTGGGATCCTTAATATCGTTTGCTTCCATAATAAGCTTGTATTTGGTTTCATCTCCATAAAACTTCTTGGCGATCACCATCAGCATATCTCCGGATTTGACGGTATATGTAGTTCCTTCGGGGCCTACTTCCGTGCCCGGCTGGTTTTGAGGAGGATTTTCATTAGCAGGTTCTTCGTCGTCCGGTACATTGGTAGCAGGGTCGCTGTCATCGGGCAAATTGGTGTCCGGTTCATCATCGCTTATGGAAGAAGCCGGATCCTCGGTATTTACATTATCACCTGTTTTTGCCGGATCCTCAATGCCGGATGCTTCCCGGGCCTGAGGACCGATCATGGTCCAAAGCTTATAACCTCCGAACACAACTGCTGTTGCAAGGAATACAAGAACCGCCAGCGATACGATCTTACCGATGTCAATGGATCTCATCCGCCTTGCTGCAGGAGCTGAGGTATGCCGCGACTTGACCTTACCGGCACCCGATGCCGTCCTGAACTGTACTGCCCGGGGTCCGGGCATATTGATCTGCTGCTCGCCGGCCTCAGTAATACTGATCACTACCGCTGTCACATCCTCTTCCGGTTCACTGGCCACAGCCTGCTCTACAAGTACAGCTGCAGCTTCATCAGGTCCGGTGTTTGCGGCCAGTATATCATAAAGCTGATCCTCATTTACCGAATTCACAAGGCCTGTACTGCATATAAGGTAGGTAATGCCCGGCTTTATCGAATTCACGTCGGATTTTTTGACAGTCGTCCTGCCCTCCTCCATGGATGCTTTCTGCTGACCGGAGAGCAGCTCCGCCTGCTCATTGCTGATAATGCCCATCTTAAGCAGTCTTTCCGCTCTTTTGTAATCGTTGACCAGCAGCTTGAAGGTCTCGCCTTCCAGCTTGTATATTCTGTAATTACCGAGATTGACGGCGGCAATGTTGCCCTCATCGATTAGAACACCTGCGAAGGAAGGCTTTTTGTCTCCAAAATCATTCTCTCCAAGTGAAAGGCTGTGAATCAGATTGCTGGACTGTTCGACACATTGCACCAGCTCATCAAGCTTAACGTGGATATCCTTTGAGCTTGACACTGCCTTCTGGTGGAATCTCTTCAGGTCGCTTATCAGGGAAATGCCGGATTCATCGTCTTCCATATTCCCCGACAATGTAAAAAGGAACTTCGTATCTACCATTTCAAGTGATATCTGTGCATAATCCGCCGCACTTGGACGAAGAAATTTGCCGTTTGCAAAAATCCTGTCGCTGTTTACCGTACAAGACGAGCCAATATGAGTCACTGCGGAGAAAGATATCTTTACGGTATTTCCCATATTCATACCTCCTTATCTTCCGTAGAATACAAATAAGAATACATAAAATGAAAAGTATAATTCCACTTACATAATATCATATAAGCAAATTGTATTCAATAAAAGTAGCTTACGATTGTATGACGTACTGACAATTAATAAAGTTCCATTATTTGATAAATTTCAGTTTTTTTTCTTTGAAATTGTCAGGCTCAAAATCTTTACGCCCATGTCTGTTTTTGTCAGCTCTATCGTAAAATCATCCATTGTGCCCGAAAACCTGCAACAGGAATCATATGGTTCTGCAGGAACCAGCTTTCCGTTTTCGAGGTTTCGCGACAACAAAGGCATTATCTTTTTTCCAACATAGCTTTTAAATGCAGACAAGCGGCAGTCATCCAATCCGGCGAGTCCCAAAAATGAAGGCATGACAACCATATCATATGCTCGTTTGTAATCGCGTTTCCATATTGCTTTCAGAAAATCCACCGCAGTATTGTAGCTGACATAAGGTGTATTAACACTGTACGGACTGGCCTGGCAGCCATATCCGTCCCATTTATATACATAGCTCTCCCTGACACGATAGCAGCCGTCCTCCATCGATATAACATCGCTCCCGTCCTGTGTACCGCATTCTGCAACTATTTCACTGATTCCATCACCATCGGTGTCAACCACCTCCATGCTGCCATGAAAAAAGGTCCTTTCACTCCGCCAGGCCGGAAATGCCTTAAGACCGATCCAATCCACAACTACTATATCGATATCATGCTCATGGCTCAAAACACGGGAAACAACCAGTTCCGGCAGTCCATCGCCGTCAATGTCGGCAGCCGCGGCATTGTCGAGCACACAGCCCTGTCCGTTCTCTGCGGCTTCATCCTGCATAGGCAGCCATACATGCCCGATCTCACCGTGCTTTCCCTTTTTGACGATCAATACGGCCGAGTCCGGCGGAAAGGGAGAAAATCTTGTTATACCTATAACAGCTTCCTTTCGGCCGTCGTTGTCGAAATCCTCATAAAAAATAAAGTCTGTTACTGCACCATCAGGGAGCTGTGACAATACATATTCCGATATTTTGTTTTTCTCTACGGGCTCTCTTTTCTTTGTTTGCTTTGGTTTGTTACCCTCATCTGCATTTTTTCTGTTCATATTATTCCTCACTGATCCACCCGCAGCAATCTGCAAAAATTGTATGGCGGTGCTGATAGTCACGCCAATATCAATATATTCATCCGGACGATTTACTGAAACCTGCCGCAGCACATATTTCGTTATATATCGAGGCGATGGATGTCCTCAGCCTCGTGGAAAGGCAAATTAGGTACCTTCCGCTTATCAAAATGGGAGATATTTATTGACTCATTCTAATAAAATATGTTACATATGATTTGTAGGGGGGGGCGGTATTCAGGATGGAGCATTGGATCCTTTTTGGAGAAAGTAACGGTAATATGGCCGCATATTCGCCGCATCACACAATACCGCTGATAATAACGGCTGTTTCATGCCTGCTGCTGGTATTGATGCGTAAAAGCCTGAAAGATGAAAAAGCCAAAAATACATTCAGGTATGTACTGGCAGCATTTATTGCCATTCAGCAGGCATCCATATATATTTGGTATACGGCAGCCGGAGAATGGTCGATGAAAATCACGCTGCCCCTTCAGTTATGTGATATGTCACTATTTCTGACAATAGCAGTCCTGCTGACAAAAAAGCAGCTTCTGTCGGAGCTGCTTTACTACTGGGGATTGGGAGGCGCCACCCAGGCAATGCTTACCCCTTCGATAGGTCCCTACACCTTCCCCCACTTCGTATATTACCAATACTTTATATCTCACTGGGCCATCCTGTTTGTTTGCGTGTATATTCTGGCTGTCGAGAAGTTCAGACCATCCCGCAGATCGGTTATCAGAACATTCCTCATCACAAATGCCTACGCGGCGATCATATTCCCGGTCAACCTGCTGACCGGCGGCAATTACCTGTTTCTGAACTGGAAACCCGATGCTTCGCTGCTGGACCTGCTCGGGCCCTGGCCATGGTACATATTGTCGCTTGAAGGCGTGGCGCTGGCTTTATTCCTGTTGATGTACCTTCCATTTGCACTTGGCAGAAGAGATCAGAGCGCAGGGATCCCCCTCAGCTCATAAAAGACCAGATACCTGTCCCCGACCGGCCGGTGACTAATATCCGTACTGAAGGCATAGCTCCACTCGGCAAGGATCGATCCACCCTCATTGATCTCGTCTCTGAACCTGCCACGTATTACCGAACCATACCTGAGCAGCTCTTTGAGCTCTCCGGGCAGTAAAAAGGTTTCATCGCCTGAAAAGCACAGCGATAGGGAATTGCAGGCGCCGCTGCTGCTATTTGCACTTCCATCAGTATGGACTCTCAATAATGCATCCATGCTTTGAAAATTGTCTGCCGATACAATCACCGAGACATTTTTTCTGCCATAGGTCACTAGATTCCAGAGATCCTTATCCACTGCCTCGATCACGGTCCTTTCGCTGTTCATATCCAGTACGCCGCTCTTTTGGGCAATAAAGTAGGGATAATATATGACCATTCCTTTATTATAAAATTCTTCAGCAAACTCCCTGCCCTTGATGAGGGCCTCTTTGGCATCCACACCGACAGCTCTCGGCAGATGCAGGTCGTTGCCGGCTGCAGTAGCGACCCTGACCGTCCAGAGCATCTGGGGATCCAGCTCAGTATCGGTGCTGAAAAGCTTCCACGGTACCGTAGGAATATTCAAACTCTTCAATTCATAAAAACCCATATACTTGTTCATATAATCCTCTATTGTGCACAAGGTCGGTCTGCTTCAGCTCAGTCCAGCCGAAAATAGTCAAAAAGCACTCCCGCATCGATCCCTGCGATATTTGTTCTCGCAAATCTGCTGTAAAGGTCTCTGTGACCCTCGACAAGGTTTTTTGAGGTAATGCCGTGCTTAATTGACAGATATGCCTCCATATAGGCGGCAAACTTGTCACAGAACTCGATAATGCCTCCGTCTACAGGGGAAAACATATCTTCATTATAAAATTCGTTTATTTTTTCCGAGCTCACCTGTATGATTTTTTCATCTAATACTATCTTGCATGCAAACTCATCCTCAGTGAAATAACGTATCTCCTGTCTCCATTTTTCAGGCAGCAGCGGCAGAAGCATCTCCTCCATCTGCATATCTTCTATGGTCTTTATCAGCTCTCCCAGCCCGCCGATGGAATTCTTGACAGGCGAAATAATATCTCTTGTCAAAACCTCCGGCAGGTCATGGAACAGGCCGGCAAAGAAATTATTGTACCTGCGTCTGTCGCATGCATCAAGCTGGAGCGTCAGTATATATGAAAGCAATGCGACTATAAGCATATGGCCTGCAACTGATGTCTCAGGTATTCTCTGCGTCTGAGCCCATCTCTGCTGAAACCTCAGCTGCCCCATGAGGTTTAGAAAGTCCGAGGCTCCCCGGTTGAATACCAGCTTGCGGACCCCGTCGATATTCTGGTGCTCTTCCAATTGCTTCTGAAGATTTCGCCTTGTGTCCTCGATTCCATAAAGGCCTTCATTCATACGGTAAATTATACCGAATTCCCAATTGGTCACCATGTAGTGTGATGCATTGAGTATCCTTTTTTCATGGCTGCTGTAATCCGGGTCGGACAGATACCTCTCCATCCTTTGGGCAAAGGCCTGCGGTATGTCATCTATGCCGATCTCACGAAGCCTGTCCATCACAAGCTTATTCAGCTGCTTTCCATGCCTTTGCGTCAACATGTGGAATATAGCCGGCTTGATATCCGTCAACAGGGTCCGGTGAAAAAATTCAAAAACAGCCCCTTCGATCAGCTTTATCCAGTCAACAGGACTGGTCTCCTCCTCCAGCTTTCCAAGGACATATGCATAAAAGAGCTTATGGGCCTGCTTGTCCAGCTCGGTAAAGCCTTTGCCCGGCCTGATGTGATCATTCCACCGCTGCATACTGGCAGCCTGGTATATGAAACGCAAAATTCCCTCTCTGATCATAGACATGTCCTCCTTGCATCAACCTAATTGAATGACTTCCAAAAATTGCCCTTCTTATCAATAATATCACCGATCTCCCCGAATGTGACCATAAATGTTGGAAAGCCTGCTGCATAGGGAGCTATCTCATATGGCTGGAAATACAGATTCAGCCCTTTGTCCGTTATATAGAACTGCTGATCGCTGCTGATGCCATCATAGCTGTCGAGCCAGTACATCTCTGAATCCGAGCCTGTCATATCAATCATCTGGCTCCTTACGATCTCTGACAATATACCGGTATAATCGCTGTTCTCAAGGAACAGATCCTCCAGTTCGTAAAATTCCCCCGTCCTGCTATCAATGTGCACATGGTTCATAACAGGCATGCCGTGAGCCGCACCGAAGGGATAATCATATCCTCTCTCCATTATCACAAGCAAGCTTTCCTTGCCGTATACTACGGAAAATCCGCTCTCATAATGATAATCCAGCATATCATCGGGCTTAATCGATACTGTTGATATATCTGTCCACATTTCTCTCAATTCATGGTTGACCTCAAGCTCCTTCTTTATATCGGCCATATTTTCCAGCACCGGATAATAAACGACATAGTCGATATTGGGCTTGAATTTTTCCTCACATACCTTCACGCCCGTCTCTGTGCTGACACATGACAACGGTTTGTAAACCAAGTGGCCCTGCTCATTCATATAGTACATCCTTTGGTCTATGTTGGCGCCGACAAGCCCGTTCAGTACTTCCAGCTGACCTGCTCCTTCTGCTGACGGCAGGCTTTCAACCCTTTCGCCCGCCTTATCAATAAAATACGTGCTGGTGCTGTCAACAGCATATGCAATGCCGCTGCTATATTTTCCGATGTCATAAAAATCAAAATCAGTCAGAAGCTTTCCGTCATAGTCTGCCAGAGCGTATTTGGAACCTGCAAAAGGATTGTTGGGGTCTCTTGGTATCCCCAGCGCCGCACGTTTCTCACCAAGCATGATGATTTCATTGTACTGAGGTTCAAAAACAAAGCGTCCGGACTCATCTATCAGACCACGGATCTCTATGCCGTCGCCTCCGGGCACAGCCACAGCCGCTCTGCCGTCTGTAAACTCCCCGGCAGCTGTAAAGGCTGGTTTAATGATCACATTTCCGCTGGTGTCAATGTATCCGAATTTCCCGTCAGGATATTGCCTGAAAGCAGCCTTGCCGCCGGATAGACCTGCTACCTGCCAGAAATCCAACGCCTTGACCGTTTTCCCCATCCTGTCGATCACTTCATAAACTCCATCCGCCAGCTTTACAATCGCCAGGTCCCCCTCAAAATCTGTAGCATACATATAGCCAGGCTTTATCACCGGTTTTCCTGTCTCATCAAGGTAACCGTAAAGCTGTGAACCATCCTGTGCCTGAATGGAGAAGGCAGCTCTGCCGCTGCTGTAATCACCAATATATTGATATTTTTCAGAAATAGCTCTTCCATCCGTATCCAGCACTGTATAGCCGCTGTTATCTACCGCAACTGCCAGGCCGTCCTTAAACTCATTTATAAACGTGAATACCGGCTCAGTAATAAAGCTGCCCGTCCGGTCTATCAGCCCCACCTTGTCATCTCTGCCAGCAACAGCCCTGCCATTGCTCTGGAACCTGAATGCCTGGGAGAACGACGGCTGAATGACAAACATGCCGGCCTTGTCAATGTAGCCCCACATTGAATCAGTGAGATAATTGTCCTTTACAGGAAAAATGCCGGACGTGCCGCCTGTCTCCGAGCCGCGCTGTATTGGACCGTCTGCAGCAGAAACAGGCTCTTGAGGACTGCCGGAGGTTTCCTTTACAGCCTTATCTTCCAGTCCTGTCTCAATGCCGCATGATGCGGCGGCGAACATGATCGTCAGTGCCAATAATACGGATGCTGCCCTCCTGATACCTGACATGTGCCCTCCTGAAACATAACATTTAACATTATTATATTATATTAATAAGCCTGATAGATACTTTTTACATAGAAATTTATGCTATAATCAAAATAAACTTGCCATAAAGAGTGGACGACATGAACAAATTCAAATATGAAACACATTTTCATACCGACGAGACCAGTCCCTGCGGGAAGGTGCCCGCTGCAACAGGGGTAAGGCTGTACCACCAGGCCGGATACTCGGGCATAATCGTGACTGATCATTATTTCAGGGGCTTGTTTGATATCCATCCGTTCAGCAGATGGGAAAGAAAGCTCGACCTTTTTCTTAAAGGCTATCGCAGTGCATGCGAGGAAGGGCTGAGGCTCGGGATGGACATACAGCTGGGGATGGAGCTGCGTTTTGATGGAAATCCAAATGATTTTCTGGTATACGGCTTTGACGAAGAATTCCTCAAATCGAACAAAAAGCTTTACCGGCTGGGACTGGAGAGCTTCCGGAAGCTGACCGCCGGCAGCGGCATCGTGATCGTTCAGGCTCATCCTTTTCGTTCCGGCATGATTCCTGCATCACCTGAGCTTATAGACGGAGTCGAGGTCTACAACGGCAACCCCCGACATGACTCCAAAAACCATCTGGCATTGGACCATGCCAGGACCAACAATCTGAAAATGCTGTCCGGCTCAGACTTTCACCGTATAGGTGACGAAGCAAGAGGCGGTATTGTTGTTGAAGAAAGGTACATGCCGGGCGGATTTGCAAACGTGCTTCTTCAAAATAAAATATCAGAGCTGATAAATATCTGCTGAAAAAATCAGACACGTACACGGCCTGCACGTATGATCTAGTGTAAAACAAAATTGATGAACAGATCATTTAATAAAGGAGTGTACAAAATGGATAGGAGACTTTTCTTGTCTGATACAAATAAGAAAATCGGAGGCGTATGCGGAGGGCTCGGTGAATACTTTGGCATTGACCCTACCATAATCAGGATAGTATGGTTCCTTTCCATATTCCTGGAGGGCATCGGACTGCTGGCATATTTCATAGCATGGATCGCAATGCCCAGACGCAGAAGCTGCAAGTACGACAACTGGTAAATATACAAAAGCCGCGATTTATTTGATGCAAAAATTATAACAGAGAGACAGGCTTGCTTAGCCTGTCTCTTTTCTTTTTAAATCAGCTTTTTATGCCGCATAAGAGCAGAATTCTCCTGCGGAGCCTTATTGTATTTCACTAATATTTGTCTTTCAAGGACAATAATTATTTGATAGAATAATTCTGTACTTACCTTGGAAAATGGAGGCAGCATATGGAAAACAAAGCATGGATCATAGCTGCGAATATGGGCCTCGGCCACCAGAGGGCGACATATCCATTGAGGGATATAGCCTATGGAGGCATACAGCTGTTTGGCGAGGATGAGATGTGCCTGAAAAAGGAAAGGCGGCAATGGAAGATATTCCAGAACTCCTATGAGTCTTTATCAAGGATAAGACGCATCCCCCTGATAGGCTCTTATATGTTCAGCTTTCTTGAAAGGCTCCAGAACATTTCTCCATATTATCCCAGGCGCGATCAGTCCGGTCCGTCGCTTCAGGTAAAATCGCTTTATACGCTGATCAACCGCGGCATGGGAAGGGGTATGAGCATGAAGCTCAGCACCTGCAGACTGCCTGTGATCACCTCGTTCTACGCTGCGGCAATAGCCGCTGAGGAGCTGACTGATCTGCCTGTCTATTGTATCATTTGCGATGCCGATATAAACAGGGTCTGGGTGGCGGAACGATCACGGGAGAGCAGGATCGTTTATTTCGCCCCCTGCGGCAACGCAATGCGGCGCCTGAAAGAATACGGCGTACCGGATGAAAGGATCTTTCTCACCGGTTTCCCGCTGCCCCAGGAAAACATCGGCAAAAACATGGACATCATGCGCAGCGATCTGGCTAAAAGATTGATCCGGCTCGATCCAACAAAACGTTTCAGGATAATACACGGTGAAGAGGTCAGATATTACCTTGGGGACAATTGGAACCCTCATCTGGAAGCTGGCCCGATAACATTGACATATGCGGTCGGCGGTGCAGGAGCCCAGACCGAAATCGCAGCGGGCGCGCTGAAGAGCCTTTCAAACATGATAAAGGAAGGCAGGATCCGTATGAATCTTATTGCCGCCCACAGGCCCGAAGTCAAAAGCTGTTTTGAAAAGCTGATACAGCAAAATGGACTGTCAATGTCAGATGGCGTACGGATACTTTTCAACGAGGACAAAAACGAGTACTTCCGCCAGTTTAATATAATACTGCGCGATACAGATATATTGTGGACTAAGCCTTCCGAGATGTCCTTCTACTGCGGCCTGGGCATACCAATCATTATAGCTCCGCCCATAGGCCCTCACGAGGTCTACAACCAGCGCTGGCTCAGAGATCTTGGCGCCGGCCTTCACCAATCCGACCCCAGATACTGCAGCGAGTGGATTACGGACTACCTTACGGACGGAAAGCTCTCACTTGCAGCATGGGACGGCTTCCTCTATGCAAGGAAGCTCGGCGCAAGCAAAATAGCTGAAGTCCTTGCCACCGGAAGAATGGAACGGCATTACTCTCCGCTTTTGAGATAAGCTCATCCCTCGTACATTTTTGACAGCAAAAATGATTCCAGCGCTTTTGGGAAAAGTCTTTTTAAGAAAACAAGTATCTTATACTTCAGCCCGACTGTTACGCAGACAGGAGGGTTTTTTCTTTCCGCCAGCCTGGCAACCACCCTTGCGACTGTGATCGGATCGGGGCCGCTGGTTTCATCCCGTTCCATAACAGCCACAGACTTTTTGCAATACTCGTAATATGCCGAGCCTTCTCTGCTATCCTTTGTCATTACCCTGCTGCCGGTGAAACCGGTTTTTGTGTCACCCGGTTCCACATAGGACACCTTTATCCCAAAAGGCCTCAGCTCATTTCTGAGTGAGCCTGTCATACCCTCTACCGCCGCCTTTGCAGCAACATACATAGATTGATAGGGAATCGGGAAAAGCGCTCCGACAGAAGACATATTGATTATCAGCCCTCTCCCCTTCTCTCTCATATGGGGGAGAATCTGTCGAATGACTCTGTGTACTCCAAAAAAGTTAGTATCCATCTGCAGAAACACCTCCTGCGGCGATGTATCCTCCACGGCTCCTGCAATACCCATACCGGCATTATTAACGACGATGCCTATCCCGCCTTCACGGCTGATAATGCTTTCTACAGTCTCTTTTACAGACTCCTGGCTGCACACGTCCATCCGGACCATGGTCACTCCGTTATCAAGCTCTTCAAAAGCATTTCCCTGAACCTTCCTTGATGTCCCATAAACCTTGTAGCCAAGCCCGGCCATATATTCCGCACATGATTTTCCTATACCTGACGATGCCCCTGTAATAAGCACCACATTTCCATAATGCCTTCTCATTCCGACTCCCCCGATCTGAGTTGAGTTCTGAACTATCTCGTTACATCCAATTTTATCACATAAGTCATATACATAAAACATCTCGTACACCGGCCTTCAGACATAATTATTGCAGTACGCTGCGGCAACACAAGAACCGGACTGCTGCAATTATCCAGACATAATGCTGAAGGAGCCGTATCATATTTTGAAAAAGTTGAAATATATACTTATTGTATATTATGTGGTAAAATGTTTGCAGTCTAAACTAACGCGTTGTTATACAATTATGAAGGAGAGATTACTTGACTATGGATATCTTTGGAAAGTGTTTTAGCTATATGGATTACAAAGAAGTACTGGCAGCCGGTCTTTACCCTTATTTTCACGCCCTTGAGACAGGACAGGACACTGAAGTTATCATAGAAGGCATAAAAACAGTAATGGTCGGATCCAACAACTATTTGGGGCTCACTTCCGATCCCAGGGTAAAGGAAGCGGCTATAGCTGCGGTTGAAAAATTCGGTTCGGGCTGCTCAGGGTCAAGGTTTTTAAACGGTACGCTCACTCTTCACCTTGAACTGGAGAAAAAGCTGGCTGAATTTGTAAAGAAGGATGCTGCTATTACCTTCAGCACCGGTTTCCAGACAAACCTCGGCATCATAACTGCCATAGCCGGCAGAAACGACTATATACTCTGTGACAGTGAAAACCATGCCAGCATCGTTGATGCCTGCAGACTCAGCTTTGCAAAGACGCTCAAGTTTGAACACAACGATATGGAGGATCTCGAAAGGCTGCTGGCTAAAATAGACGACACCCATGGAAAACTGATAGTTGTGGATGGTATATTCAGCATGGAGGGCGATATCGCAGATCTGCCTTCCATAGTCAGACTGGCAAAGAAATACGGTGCAAGGGTCATGGTGGATGATGCCCACTCCTTCGGCGTTCTGGGTGATCATGGAAGGGGCACCGCTGAGCATTTCGGTCTCGAAGATGAGGTCGACCTGATAATGAGCACCTTCAGCAAATCTCTTGCCAGCCTTGGAGGCTTCGTAGCAGGAAGCCAGGACGTCATAGACTTCATAAAGCACAATTCGAGACCGTTCATATTCTCGGCCTCCATTCCGCCGTCAAATGCGGCTTCAGCTATTGCGGCGCTGGATATCATCCAGGCTGAACCCGAACGCATACAAAAGCTGAGAGATATTTCGAAGTATATGAGGCAGGGCTTCAAAAAGCTCGGCATTCCGATATACGAATCAAACAGCGAGATCACGCCGATAGTTCCTGTTATGACATATGAAAACGAGCCGACCCTGGTGGTCACAAAATTGCTGCGTGAGGAAGGCGTCTATGTCAATCCTGTCGTATCGCCTGCTGTCAAGCCTGGCCTGTGCAGGATCAGGACCAGCTACACCGCAACTCACACGAAGGATCAGCTGGATTATACGCTGGAGGCCTTCAGCAGGGTTTTCAAAAAGCTCGGGACAATGGGCTGAGGCCTCTTGAGCCTGTAATGAGCACATAAAAGTTAGTACTACATAAACAGCACTGGGATCACATCACCAGTGCTGTTCTATTGTTATCTACAGTAAATTACAATCTATCACCCAGTTATAACGCACTATATTCCCATTATATTCATACCTGAATCTACATGTATGATCTCCCCGGTAGTTCCTCCGGACATGTCACTGAGCAGGAATACAGCCGTATTCCCTATTTCACCTATTTCAACATTCTTTCTCAGCGGCGCCTTCTGCCTGGTATGCTTTAGAATCGAGCTGAAATCCTTTATTCCCTTGGCGGACAGCGTCTTTACAGCACCGGCGGATATGGCGTTGATCCTTATACCCATGGGCCCCAGGTCATCGGCCAAATATCTTACACCTGTCTCAAGGGCAGCTTTTGCTACACCCATTACATTATAGCCGGGCAGCACCTTTTCCGATCCCATATATGTCAATGTCACGATGCTTCCGCCATCTGTCATCAGCGCGCTTGCTCTCCTGCTTACGGCTACAAGGGAGTAGGCGCTTATATCCAGGGCCAGCGCAAAGCCTTCCCGGGAGGTGTTCAGAAAGCTGTCCTGCAGATCCTCCGCCCTGGCGTATGCTACAGCATGGACAAGGCCATGGATCACTCCGTATTTATCCTTTGCATTATCAAAAAACCTGTCTATATCCTCGTCGGATGTAACATCCAGCCTGAATGTGTCCACATTTCCGAGCTCCTTTGCAAGGCGCTCTACATCTGATTTTTCGCGTTCGCCCAGATAAGTGAATATCAGCGACGCACCTTCCCTGCGGCAGGCTTCAGCTATTCCCCATGCAATGCTCCATTTGTTTCTGACACCCATTATGATTATTTTTTTATTCTTCAGTAAATCTCCCATTGAAACCTTCCTTTCAGATTCACAATTTTCTCGATTGCCTTCTCCTAACATCATACCCTCTGCCGCGTCAGCATAAACCTCAGTTTTTCCCTTTCCCGCACTCTGACAGATAATCCAGTGCAATCTTTTCCAGTATTTCCCTCCTGTTCAATTCCGGATCCAGCAGCACACGGTCCAGCAAATACGACAGTGCATTCCCTACAGCGATACCCTCCCGGTAGCCTATACGGATCAGATCCTGACCGCTGACAGCCAGATCCTTCAGCTTGAGGCAGCGCCCGGAGGCGAGAAGCCCACGGTAGATCTTCTCTATCTCATCGATATGCTCATTACTGTCGGGGCTGATCACATTATCATGCATCAGCGCAACAGCTCGTTTGAGCTTGAGCAGGTCTGAGAAAATATCCTCGCCCGCAGCAGACACAGCTTTAGCAACATTGCCGTGCTCAGGCTTTATTCGCATATCAGCATACTTCAGGAAACGAAGTATCCTGTCCAAATTTCTATTGCTGAATTTCAATTTACTTAGGAGATCTTTTGCTGCTGCCAAAAAATTCTCGTATGGCTCCTCAACCTTAGCCTCACTTAACCCCGTATGCCTCAATACGCCAGCGGAAACAGCGAAACAGCGAAGCAGCATTGCCCACCTGAGACAGGCATCGGCATCAACAGCACCTACAGCACTCAGGCAAATGCCCTCCGGAAGCTGCAAATTGCGAAGCTCTGTACTTTCGACAGTACGATGGCCGGCGCAGTCATCGCTGCGCTCACCGGTTCGGCAGCAGTCCTTCCCGACAGCAGACTTACCGTAAAAGCCGTACCCGAATTTCTCAAGGAGCTCACCCAGAAGCCCGGTCTCTGCCAACAGCGTAAATTTTCCTGGATCATCGGAAGTCAGTATCCCAGTAAGCTCATCCCTTATCCTCTCAGCGCTTATTCTCCTTATAAGAGCGCAGTTGTCTTTTATAGCCTCAAATGTGAATTTCTCTATCCCGAATCCAAGTCTTGCTGCAAATCGCACCGCCCGCAGCATACGAAGCGCGTCCTCCCTGAATCTTTCCGCGGGCGCCCCCACTGCCCTGACTATCCTTGCGGCTATGTCGCCCATACCTCCGAAAAGGTCGATTATTCCGCATTCGGCGTTCCATGCCATTGAATTGATGGTAAAGTCCCTCCGCTTGAGGTCGTCCTCCAGCCTCCTTGTAAACTCCACATATTCAGGATGCCTTCCGTCCTCATATCTGCCATCGATGCGAAATGTCGTGACCTCATATGACCCGCTGCCCATCATTACAGTAACGGTGCCATGGCTGAGTCCGGTGTCCAGGGTTCTTTCAAAAAGCCCCTTGACCGAATCAGGGTATGCATTCGTCGCAATATCCCAGTCCTTTGGCTGTCTTCCCATGATGCAGTCTCGTATACACCCACCGACAGTATACGCTTCATAGCCATGTTCCATCAAAACATCAATGATATTCATTACTTCCTCTGGAGGATCGATACAGTACATTTCAGGCTTCCTTTCTCAATTGGCATGTATACATATTTTACCACAAACCCTCATGGAAATTTATTATTTTTGAAACAAAAATGCAATATCCTACGTCATAGTAATTAATGGCACATTTGTACTTCTGTGCTGGTTGGTCCAAATAAGTCGATCGATATGAAAGGTGAGGTCGGGCATGAATAATAGATTAAAGGATTTGTTCAAAAGCAAAAAGGCAGTGATAATATCCATATCTGCTGTAATACTGCTGGCGGCAGTTATCACCGCAGCGCTGACAGGCGTCTTTGACAACAGGGGGCAGGCCGTAGTTGCACCTGATACGCCTGGCAGCCAGAACAGCGGGCAGGATACAGCTATCGACCCCAATGTCCGGAGCGGCCTTGTGGATTCGGTCATCGATATATCAGCCGACGAATCAGACAGCCTCGGTATCAGCACCACAACCGGATTCAGGCTGGTTTTCAGCAAAGCAGCCGACGAACAGGCCGTGGCAGCCTCATTGAACGTGGAGCCTGAACAGTCCTTCAATGTCAGGAAGCTCTCTGACAAGGAATTCGCCCTGGTGTTCGATAAGCCTTTGAAAAGCGACAGCATATACAGTCTCACATTGAACGACAAGGATACAGGGGCAAAAAAATCCTGGGCATTCCAGACAAAAAGGCAGTTCAATATCATTCGGACCCTGCCCCGGGACAAATCGACAAACATACCTCTCAATTCGGGGATCGAGATCACCTTCAGCCATGACGGCATAGAGAATGCGGATCAATTTTTTGAAATAACACCAAAGGTCAACGGTCGTTTTGAGTGGAATAAAAAGACACTGGTCTTTATACCGCAGGGGCTTCAAGAAAATACGGTCTACACGGTCACCGTCAAAAAAGGCCTGGGTATAAGCGGAAGCGAGGATAAGCTGCCAAACGACTACACCTTCAAATTCCAGACCACACCTGAAAGCTCCGGTGAATCCCGCAAATACTTCTCATTTGCGCAGGATATGTACAATTTCACTCCAGAGGCAGTCCCCGCACTTCAGATATACACGCAGGAGGGTATAATTGACGGTGAACTGCCCATTGAGCTG
Source organism: Bacillota bacterium (assembly GCA_023412665.1). Classification (GTDB taxonomy): domain Bacteria; phylum Bacillota; class Clostridia; order Acetivibrionales; family DTU013; genus DTU013. Next base: position 34,579 of record JAEZCA010000012.1, on the reverse strand, counting down.
TATAGCTATACGGACATAGAAAGCTTCATGCAGGACCTTGAAAAAGCCACAGCCTATCCCAGCTGGGCAATCGGTTACGACAAGGATATCTATGATACGGCAAAGCTGACTAAAACGGCTTCGTTCAGCGGGCAGGCAGTACGGTACCAATCTTCCTATTGGGAAAACTATTACCTGCTGTTCCCCTCCCAGCTGTCTGAGGGATATTATCTGGCAGTCACGGAGATCGATGGATATAAATACTATGCGCAGCTTCAGATCAACAAAGCTTCAGTTTATATTATGACCACAAAGGAAAAAAGCTTGCTGTGGCTCAACGATACAACCAGCGGACAGCCGATTCCCGGAGCTTCGTTCACATATGAAAACGGCATTTCCGCCACAACGGACAGCAACGGTCTGGCCGTAATCGATGCTGATCTGAATGATTCCGATGCCTCAATGCATTACTTCGTGATAAGGCCAAAATCCGGACTGCCGTTTGCTGCGGCCGTTCCGCATAATATGTACACCCAATGGTACTGGGGCACCGAACCGACAATATATGATAACTATTGGACATACATGTATCTTGACAGGAGTGTCTATCTCTCCAACGACACAATCAATATATGGGGCATCCTCAAGCCCAGGGACAACACCGCCGCTGAAGCAGAAGCGACGCTTGATCTGATCAGCCACAGATATTACTCTCCTGATGATGACGGCGCTTCCGTTTTGACATCACAGGATGTCATCATATCACCGGATGGCACATTTTCAGGCAGTCTGAAGATCGCCGGCTACAATCCGGGATCATATGAAGTGCGGCTGAAGATCGGCGGCAAGGTAATGCTCAGCCATTACATGCAGGTAATGGACTATACAAAGCCCGTCTATACAATCGATGTCAAAGCCGACAAAAAATATATGTACGCTTGGGATACGGTGAATTATGATATCTCGGCCTCATTCTTCGAAGGCACGCCCGCTTCCGGGCTAAAGCTCGATTACACAAAAATTGTCACTGGAGTAAACGGCAAGAGCGGAACACTGGTCAGCGACAGCAGCGGAAAAGCAAAGTTCTCCGCAACTCCAACTACACCGGATGCTGGCTGGAGACCTGTCTCCCTGATGCTGACCGTAACCAACAGCGAGGCCCAGGAGCATCAGTCAGCGGAATACAGCCATATCAGTGTATTCCCCAAGGATACTATGATAGAAGTTGACACTAAGACAGATAACGGAACCGGCACACTGACCTTTACCACCAGCAGAATCGATATTTCACAGCTCAAAGATGAGGAGGGCTATTACACCCCGGATGATTACAGGGGCAAAAGCGTTGATATACCTGTGACTGCCAAGCTTTATGAAAGGTATTATGTAAAGACAAAAAAAGGAGATTATTACGACTATATCAACAAAGTAAGGCGTGACATCTACGATTATTATGAAGAGCAAAAACTGGTGCAGGAATACAGCTTCAATACAGTGAACGGCAAATATGAAATACAGTATGCCTCACAGAAGGATAAGCGCTATTATGTCGAGGTGTACTGCAACGACTCCGGAGGCCGTCAGATAAAGGATTCGGTTTACATTTACAACTGGGATAGCTTTGACCCATATAATATGGACACCTATACGATGCCGTCAGATTGGGACAAGAGGTATAAACTCGGCGAGCAGGTCACGGCCGAAATAAAATACAACAAGGATGAGCCCTATACCGGCAGAGACAGAAAGTATCTGTTCATACGCATGCAAAACGGCATCCTCGATTACACGGTGTCTGATGATGCCGCATACAAATTCAGCTTTGACGAAAAATTCATACCCAACATTTCCGTAAAAGGAGTTTGCTTTGACAGCAACGGAATTTTTAGCGCAGGCATGGCAATGTACAGATATGAACGGGACGAGAAAAAGCTTGACATTGAAATAAAATCAGATAAGGAAAGCTATAAGCCCGGTGATGAAGTCAGGCTCTCTGTACTGGTAAAGGATGCTTCGGGGAAGCCTGCAGCCTCCGAGGTCAATATAAGCCTGGTGGATGAAGCATACTTTGCGCTGTACGATCAGTACGTAGATGCTCTGAGTTCACTGTACGACATGACAGTATCCTCAGGATTCCTCACTGAATATCTCTCCTATGACCCCATTGATAATTTCGGCGGCGGTATGGCCGAAGGCGGCGGAGAAGGCATGGATGAAAGCGTCAGGAAGGACTTTAAGGACACGGCTTTGTTTACTGTTGTCCATATCGGTGCAGACGGGAAAGCAGAGGCTGTGTTTAAAATGCCGGACAATCTCACATCCTGGAGAATAACAGCCCAGGCTGTCACAAGTGACCTGTATGCAGGAAACAGCACAGCCAATATTTCATCAAAGCTTCCGTTCTTTGTTGACAGCATATTCAACAAGCGTTTCCTGACAGGGGACATTCCATCCCTGCTGGTCCGGGCAAACGGCCAGGAGCTGGATCCGGGTGACGAAGCAAGCTTTAAAGTCACTATTCTCGATATTGACGGAAAGAGCAAAGGCACATATACCGCTAAGGGAGCCGCAAATGTATACAGTGAGATCCAGCTCGATCCATTGGACCAGGGTACGTACACGCTGCGGATCGAAGGCTCCGGCGGGAACCTGTCGGATGCCATGGAGCGCAGCTTTACAGTCTCTGACAGTATGCTCGAAACCACAGTTACCGATATTGCCGACTTGACTGACAGCACAGTTCTCTCAAACGGAACAAAAGGACTTACTACATTGGAATTTTACAACGAAGATTCCTCCGTTCTCTATGGCGAGCTGCATCAGTTGTACTGGAAAAATTGGGGAGTAAGACTTGACCAGGTACTTGCAAGAAAGGTATCGGGCAAATTGCTGAAGAATTATTTCAACAAGGAGCTCTACAATGATGAGGAGCCCGAGCTGTCGGAATATCAGATGGACGACGGCGGTCTGGCGCTGCTTCCCTATGACAGCAGCAGCCCTGAATTGTCGGCGAAAATGTGCCAGCTGGCTGCAGACGGTATAGATCGCAGTGCTCTTGCCTTCTATTTCAACAGGCTCATAGAGAGCGAAGATACCGCTCCCGAGGATGTGATATACGCATATTGGGGCCTTGCAGCGCTGAAAGAGCCGGTACTTCTTGATATACGTGCTCTGCTTGAGGAAAAAGGCCTGGATCTGAAATTAAGACTGGTGCTGGGAGCAGCGCTTGCTGATGCAGGAGATCATCAGGGTGCTGCGGCAGTATACAGGACAGCGATTGAAAGCTCGGGGAAGGTCACCGACACCCTGGCATGGATAGAAGGCGGAAGCAGGGATGAGACCATCGACAATACAGCGCTGTGCGCACTGATAGCACTGAAAATAAACGCTCCGGAAAAAATGAAGCTGTTCAGTTATATAACATCAAATTCCACCTCCGGACTTCTTGTAAACCTGGAACGCATGGTATTCGCTACAAACTACATCAAGGATGCGTCGCTGGTCAACAGCTTCACATACGAACTGGACGGTGTCAAAAAGAAGGTTGAATTGCAGAAGGGCAGCTCCTTCAGGCTGACGCTGACTCCTGAGAAGCTGGCAGCAATAAGATTCAGCGGTATTTCAGGCAAGATCCGGGTGGCCTCCTCATATGTGACGCCTATAAGCGAAAATATGAAAAACAGCTCCGAGCTTGTCTCCGTCACCAGAGCCTACGGGGCAGGAAGCAAAAAGGGACCCGTGACAGTCTTTGACCGCTCCGACCTGGTAAAGGTGACGCTGACCATTGACTTCGGTGAGAATGCTCCTGATGGCTATTATGAGGTAACCGATATACTGCCTGCAGGTCTGCGGTACGTTTATCCGGTATATGGTCAGGAGGGCACCGATAGTAGCTGGAACTATCCTGACGAAGTAACGGGACAGAAGGTCGTATTCGGCCGTTACTACAACAAAAACAAAAAATACACCTATAGGGATAATACTATTGAATATTATGCCAAGGCTGTTTCACCCGGATCATACACAGCAGACAGCTCCGCTATACGCCATACAGACAAGGACATAGCAAGCTTCTCGGAAAAGGTCAAGGTGACGGTAAACAAGTAATATTCGAAATTACTGAGCACGGGTAGCTATAAACGACTGTAACAACGGATTTTACAGATTGGAGGCAGCATAATGAAAATACACGGCTGTAAAAGGTTATTAATAATACTTGCAGCCGTGCTTTGCCTTTTTTCTGCGAGCGGAGCCATATTCGCCAAAATGTTTTCACCGGCTTCCGGGGATGCAGGGGCGGCTCAAGTTTCCGGAGCATCCGGATCTACCGTGACGTCTGAAACAGATGTAACCACAGGAATCGAGGTAACGGGGACAGTTGACACCCTTGAGCGAGTTGAAGCTGAAGCTGAAGCTGAATCCATAAAACCTGCCGTGAATACCAAATCCGCTCAAAGCACCGTTCCTATACTCAACTGTCGGTATTTCAATGAAAGAGAGTTCCTGAAATCAGTAAATGGAGCTGTAACCCCTGCTGAAACCACCGCCAATGAATCCGACGATACGAAGGGTCCGGTAAAGGGCGGTATTGTGCCCCATCACCTGCTTGCAGGCAGAATGATTTCAGCCTTTTTCCGCGATCTTGCCAAGGACCCTCCCGGCACTATCATATTGATCGGGCCAAACCACAAGCTGATCGGGTCCAACGAAATCCATACCTCTGCCGCAGACTGGGCGACGGCCTTCGGTACGCTAGAGGCCGACAGCGAGCTCGAAGCTGCGCTGATGAAGAAGCTGAAAGCGTCTGAAAACAACGCTCTGATGGAGGATGAGCATTCAATATCCGCTCTGGTTCCATATATCAAGTATTATATGCCTGACACAAAAATAGTTCCGGTGCTGCTGCATGGAAGCTATACACAAAAGGACTCACAAAAGCTCGGAGAACTGCTGGCTGAAATGCTCTCGGACAGACCTGATGCCGTAATTGTGGCTTCTATTGATTTCTCGCACTATCTGGAAATCAACAAAGCTGACGAAATGGATGAGAAGTCACTTACTGCAATAAGCTCCTGGAACATAGATGAATTAAGCATGATGAGCAATGACAATCTGGATTCGGTGCCTTCGGCCATCGCATTGCTGACTGCCATGGATACCATCGGAGCCAAGTATGTCGAAGTAACAGGGCATGATAATTCTTCAAGGATAACAGGCAGCGGTTATGACTATACCACAAGTTATTTTACGATTTTTTTCAGAGAACAGGATTAAATGCACTTGTTACCATCTTTTTCTAGCATTTTCTAGCACTTTTTTAGTTATTATGTTAAAATTATGTTTAACATTTTTATTAATAACGGGTATAATAAGGTTAGTTACACGATAATCAAAGGAAAGCAGGAAAACAAATGAGATGGCTTGAAGTAAACAGCTCCAAACCACTGAAAGGCAAGATCAGGGCCCCCGGTTCAAAAAACAGCTCGCTCGCACTGCTCGCAGCATGTTGCTTGGCTGATGAACCTGTACATATTTCAAATATTCCTGATATTTCAGATATAAAAGTAGTATTTCAGATATTGAGCAGCATAGGCGCAACATATAAACAAGTAGAAGGAACCTATATAATTGATCCCCGCACCATTCATACCGCGCAGATTGATACAAAGCTCTCATCCTCGTTCCGTGCCGCCTATTATTTTGCCGGCGCTTTACTGGCAAAGCACCACAAGGTTTCTATCGGCTATCCCGGAGGAGACAACTTTGTATCACGGCCTATCGATCAGCATATCAAAGGTCTGAAAGCTCTCGGCGCAAAGGCGGAAATGCATGCGGATCACTATTTGCTTGAAGCTGATGCGCTTTACGGGGCAGAGATATTTTTTGATGTAGTTACCTGCGGGGCTACCATCAATGTGATGCTGGCAGCCGTGCTTGCCAACGGAAAGACTACTCTGTACAATGCGGCAAAGGATCCTGAGGTAGTGGATACTGCAGTTTTACTCAATAAAATGGGCGCCAAAATTTACGGAGCCGGTACAGATACCATACGCATCCATGGAGTGCAGCAGCTTGGCGGCTGCAATCATTCCTGCGCCCCCGACAGACTGATCGCAGGAGCATATCTCATAGGGGCAGGCGTAACAGGCAGCACGCTTACTGTTGAGGATGTCATACCTGAGCATCTTCAGCCATGTATTTCAAAGCTGACTGAGATAGGGCTTTCCTTTGAGCAGACAGATACCAGCATAACCGCCTGTGGTGAAGGACGGATCAAGGCTACAAGAATACGCACCGGCAAATATCCGATGTTTGAAAGTGATTTCCAGCAGCCAGTAACTGTTTTGCTGCTTAAGGCTCTCGGCAGGAGTTCAATATCCGACCGTATATATCCCAAACGTTTCAACCACTGCGATCAGCTCAACAGGATGGGCGCCGACATAGCTGTGAAGAATGGCATTGCCCGCATCAACAGCCACAGGCATCTGACCGGCACATGGGTGCATGCCGGTGATATCCGGGCAGGAACAGCTCTTGTGCTGGCCGGACTTATGGCGGATGGCACGACCCGGATCACAGGGGTCGAGCATATAGAGCGCGGCTATGAGGACATAGTGAGAGATCTCAGGCTTCTGGGCGCTGATGCATCAATGGTGGCAGGAGACGGCCTGAGCGGGCAGGATTCATCGATATTAGGCATATAGTGAAAACGAATACAAAGAACTTCGATATGACTGGTACCAAAGGACTTCTATTGAACAGATAAATAAAGCTAAACTGAAAATCCCGGGATCATAAGACCCCGGGATTTTTATATGTAACGAGCGGCAGGTGTCCCGCCACAAAAGCAGGTGACGTGTACCGCTCCGGTATTCAGGCTGCTGCCATAATGCGAGCCCTGTTACGATTCTTCACCAAATGTGAGCTTCAGATCCAGCTTCTTACCGTCACGGCTCACAGTTACCGTTACGGTGTCTCCGGGTTTATAAGCCTCCTTGACCTTATCCAGATCCTTTACAGTCTCGACGGTTTTGCCCGCCATGCCGATAATAATGTCTCCCGGTTTGATACCAGCCTTATCTGCTCCGCTGTCTTCAGTGACATCCGTTATATATATGCCTTGTGCAAGTCCGTAGCTTTTGGCGTAAACACTGGAGATCTCTCTCCCGGAAATACCGATGAGCGGTCTCCCCTTTACATAGCCATATTTGATTAGCTGTTCGACGATCGGCCATGCATCATTGATCGGGATGGCAAATCCGAGGCCTTCGACCCCTGATGCCGCTATTTTGACAGAGTTGATGCCGATGACCTGTCCCTGTGAGTTCAGAAGGGCTCCGCCGCTGTTCCCTTCATTTATTGCCGCATCAGTCTGTATAAGATTAAGTGTCCTGTTCTCCATTTCCATTGTTCTGTTCAACGCGCTTATTACGCCAACAGTAACTGATCCCGCAAACTCCATGCCCAGCGGATTGCCTATTGCAACAGCCATCTCCCCTACCTCGAGCTTTGATGAGTCGCCAAGCTCTGCTACCGGAAGATCCTTCAAATCTATTTTGATAACAGCCAGATCCGTCTTCTCGTCGCCGCCTTTAAATTCAGCCTTTGCCTCTCTTCCATCCGGCAGGAAAACCTCCAGTATCGTTCTGCTGCTGCTGCCGTTCTTCGGATCTGCTCCACTTACGACATGATAATTTGTCATTATATAGCCGTCTTTTCTTATTATTATTCCTGAGCCCTCGCCGACCTGATTGTTTGTGCTGCCAAAGTAGTTATACCTGGTCCCCGATATCGTCATCCTTATGCCGACGATAGCCGGTCCGGCCTCTTTTGCGATGGCCGTGACGGAAGAGCCTTTCGGGAGAGCTGTATTCCTAACGCTTCCGGTCCCATTGCCGCTTCCCTGCAGCACATCATTTGTGCCGGTATCCTGGCCGTCTGCCCGAACATCTGCACTTTCATGCCCTGCGTTCACTTCATCCTGAACTCCCTGTTCGTCACCCGCAGATACTAGTAATGCTCCTGTCTGCTCATCATCACCTGCTGTATCCATGGCAGACAATGAAGCCTGCTTCAGATCAGCTGAGAATTTACTGTAAAGCAGTACGCCAACAGTCGTACTGCTGATAAGCGATGTTACAAGGACAATTGCTATATACTTGGCAATATTTCTATTATTCTTCGGCTGTCTGTTTTGCTGATGATCAAAATTATAATAATCGAAATTGTTATACATATTCACGACCTCCTATACGATAACTATTTTTCATTCTATAACTCATGATACCCATATTTTATGATATATTTAAGAATTTTTTTTGAACATTCTGTTAAGAACAAATTAAGTTTTTATTACCAATTTTAATTACCAGTCGAATATCAATGATTTGAAAAAAGCGAAATATTCCCGCGAATACTTTAGTCCAACACCCTCAAAATCTTCGGATGCCAGTGCGTATGCTGTCAAACCGTTTCTTCGGGCAAGTATCCGGGAGCGGAAAATATGATATCTGTTCGTTACAAAGGTGATCTCACCGGCATGCCCGCCCGTCCTCTCTTCGATCAGTTGCCGGGAAAACCTGAAGTTTTCCATCGTACTCGTTGCCCTTGGCTCCATTATGATCCTGCTTTCATCGATGCCATTTTTCACAAGATAACGTTTCATCGCCTCAGCTTCTGTGATATCCTCTCCTCTGCCCTGTCCTCCCGAAACGATAGCAGTAGTATCCGGATATCTCCTCAAGTAGTAAGTGGCTGTCCTCAGCCTCTCAAGCAGCGATACGGAAGGCGTTTCGCCCTCCAGTCCCGCGCCGAGTATGATCAGATAATCCGTTCCTGTCTCATTATCCGAAACGCCCTTTATGAAGATAAGGCCAAGAACTATGGCGAACTGCAAAATACATATAAGAATCAGAACCGAAACTATTCTCCAAAATTTCGACCTCTTTTTTACTCTTGAAATTATCTTAACTTCCTTTAGCCTGTTCAAGACACACCTCCGAAATTCGCCAGCCTGCCAGAGCATTACAGTATTTGCGCTGGAGCTCTATTACAGAGCCGCAGCTCATCAATCCAAAACAGGATCTTCCGGCTGCAGAAACGTTTTCCCGTCCAAGCCTTTCAACAAATCGACGCAATCATTTCAGCGTTATTAGTGTGCCCAATACATATCCGGTCTTTCCTTTTGATGTAGTAATTTTGTACCAACCGTTGCTCTTAGAAATTATCGTTACCGTTTCATTTTTTACCAGCTTCGCAAGAATTGACGAATTTGTGTTTGGCTGTGATCTCAAATTGAGAACCGCCGTATTGACAACACCCTTTTCCTGTGTCGCTTGAGGCTTCGGATCTTCAGGCTTATTGGTTCCGGCCGATCCGCTTTGTGCAGGCGGATTGGTATCAACCGGTGCTGTGCCAGTTTTTAAAGCAGTGATCTCGTTCTGCAGTGTTTTTATTGTTTTATCCTGCTTAGCCAATTCAGTTGATAATTGGGTGTTTTGGCTCTTCAAAAGATCATTCTGTTCGATGAGCATTTGTATTTGCGATGATAATTCTTTAAAGGCTGCATCCACATAGCTCTTGCTGACTATGGGATCCTGGTCGGTTCCTGGAACAGCCGTTTGGTTTACGGCGGATACTATATTAAGACTCAATGAAATTGCTAGAAGAACAATGACTGTGGTTGCTGCTATTTTAAATCTGAGTTTCATGTCTGACCCCCTTCTCATTTGTAATTGGCGTGCTTGCTTCCAAATAATCCACATACAATTTAATTATAACAAAAACATGGTGCATTTTGGTTACAGAATCCTTAAAAATAAATGACATCATGAAAAAAGCAGCTTTCGCACCAATTGCCACTGCTCAAGTTTTTTTTCGAAGGGCAATGTATACGCCGGGCTCGTCGATGGCAAGTGGTAAAAAGCAATATTCCCCACTATCCCTTTATTCGCAGCATAGCGCTGATACAATTTGCCGGCAGGTCCTCCATTAAAGCACACATGCCTTATGCCGGGATACATCTTATAAAAGCCTTGGAAATCATTTGCTTCGGGGTTTCTGATATCGCTGTCGCTGCTGCCCTCACGCTCGCATGCCATAAGCACATCCCATAAGGCAATACGATGCCTAAGCAGGAATTCCTTTCGCATACTGTAATCCTCATCCGGCTCAGAATCAAACAGATTATATATGATCCTCCAGAACGCATTCCTTTCAAATCCGTAATATTGCTGCTTCTTAAGGGACATTACTCCGGGCATGGTGCCAAGGATAAGTACCTTGCAGTTTATATCAGCTATCGGGGCAAACGAATATATCCTCATAGTTTGATCAATCTGCCGCGGGTGGAGCGATAACGGCCTGTTCTGTAATAGCCTGTTCGACTTCCTTCCACACCTGGTCTCTGCCCTGCCTGGTCTCGGAGGAATATGCGATCAGCCCTACGCCTGCCTTTATGCCCAAAGTCTTTCTGATGTCAGATAGCCTTCCCTGTACCTGACCACGGGAGATCTTGTCCATTTTTGTGGCAACGACCAAATGCGGCAGCCCCATTCCGGTGATCCAATCATACATCATCCTGTCGTCCGCTGTGGGCTGATGTCTGATATCCACAAGCATCAATACCATTTTGAGCTGTTTGCGTTTATTCAGGTAGGTTTCGATCATCCTGCCCCAGGATGCCCTTTCTTCCTTTGAAACCTTTGCAAAGCCATAGCCCGGCAAATCGACAAAATACAACGTATCATCGATATTATAAAAATTGATGCCTCTTGTCTTTCCGGGTGATGAGGAAATCCTGGCCAGGCCGCGTCTGTTCAAAAGCGTATTTATGATAGATGACTTTCCTACATTGGATCTGCCTACCAGCGCTATTTCCGGCATTTCCGAGACCGGATACTGGTCGGGCTTCACAGCAGTGAGCTCATATCTTGACTTGTTAATATCCACTTCGCATTCTCTCCTTATTTGCCTTTTCATTATCTGACAACTATATTATACTAGAAAAAGCCGGTTTGTATAATGCAATAGTACAGCAGGACGAAAATAAAGGATACTGACATGCAGAATAAAAAAACAATCTATGTATCAGTACAGGATCTGGTCGAATTTTCGCTCCAGTCCGGCGACCTCACTGCAGGCGGGTATTCACCGTCAAGGGCAGTTGAAGGCACCAGAGGCCATGCTGCCGTCAGGAAGCTCGTAAAAGAAAACCTTTCGGACAGCGATACATATGATACCGAAGTGCCGGTCTCCTTCCAGTTGGAGGGCGGCAAACTGCTGCTGGAGGTAAGCGGCAGGATAGACGGTCTGCTTCAGGATGCCTCCGGCACTACGATACACGAGATCAAAACCACAACTCTCCCTCTGGAACTTATAGAACACGACTACAATCTTCTTCACTGGGCGCAGGCCAAGTGCTACGCCTACATGCTGTCTAAAAAGAACGGGCTTGACTACATTGCAGTACGTCTGACCTATTTCCAGCTGGATGACAAGCAGGAGAAATCATTTATAGACCTGTACAGCTTTGATTCCCTTGAAGAGTTTTTCATGCCTCTGGTCAATGACTACCTGGCATGGCAGGAAATCGTCAACGGCTGGACAATCTCGAGGGACAGCTCCATCAGCAGGCTGGAATTCCCATATGCATCATACCGTCAGGGCCAGCTGGAGCTTATGGAAAATGTATATGACACCATCGAAAACAATGAACTGCTGTTTGCCCAGGCGCCAACCGGCACCGGCAAGACTATTGCTTCACTGTACCCTGCCGTCAAGGCACTGGGTGACAGCCTTGTAACCAAGATATTTTACCTTACTGCAAAAACCACCACCAGGAGTCTGGCTGAAAAATCGCTGGCGGATATGAGGCAGAAGGGTCTTCGCATCAAATCGATAACAATAACAGCAAAGGAAAAAATGTGTTTTTGTCAGGAACAGATCTGCACTACCGAAAACTGCGAATACACCAGAAACTATTTCGGCAAACTTAAAAAAGCCATAGCGGAAGCCCTGGAGGAGGACACTCTGGACAGGCCGGCGATCGAACGGTATGCACAAAAGCACACTGTTTGCCCGTTTGAGCTGTCACTTGACCTGTCCCTTTTCTGTGACGTCATAATTTGTGATTACAACTATCTGTTTGACCCGAGGGTATATCTGAAAAGGTACTTCACAAGACGCGCAGACTACTGTTTTCTGGTGGATGAAGCCCACAACCTGGTTGACAGGGCCAGGGACATGTATTCGGCAGAGCTCTCAAAGCGAGCCTTCTTCAGACTGAAAAAGGCTGCAAAGGATGAACTGCCGGAGATCTATGACTCCGTGGACAGGATATACAGACATTTTCTCGATACGTCAAAATCAATGACAGAGGAAGATGATGACCAAGGGAAGGGCTTTTACCGTGTCAGAAGGACTCGGCCTGATGAACTGCACAGACTGCTGGAAGGCTTCACATCCATTATGGAAAACTGGCTTCCCCGCAATCCGCCGGTATCCTTTATGGATTCGCTGCTTGAGATTTATTATGACAGCCTCCACTTCATGAAGATCACTGAGCTTTACGACGAGAGATACGTCACATGCTTTGACAAATCAACAGCGGATTTCAGGATCAAGCTGTTTTGCATCGACCCGTCCAGGCTGCTCCGGGAAGCAATGAACAGAGGCAGGGCGTCGGTACTGTTCTCAGCGACCCTCTCCCCTATAGAATACTTTATTGGTATGCTGAGCGGCGGCGATGCAAGGTCGCTGTCAATACCCTCCCCGTTCCCAAAGGAGAACCTGTGCGTTTATGTTGATGATTCAATATCAACAAAGTATAAAACAAGGCAGTTCTCATATGACAAAATTGCAAAAGCTATACTTGATACGGTTACAGCAAGGCCCGGCAACTATATGGTATTCTTCCCTTCCTTCGAATATCTCAATGAGGTCTATTACAGATTCATGGGAATAAGCCATGGCATCCGCACATTGTACCAGACACCGGGCATGTCTGAGGCCGCAAGGCAGGAGTTCCTGCTTGAGTTTGAAAATACAGGCCAATCGAGTCTGGCAGGGTTTGCTGTCATGGGAGGCGTTTTCGGAGAAGGCATCGACCTCACAGGGGACAGGCTGTCAGGTGCGATCATAGTAGGCGTTGGACTTCCCCAGATATGCAACGAGCGAAATATTATCCGAAGGCACTTTGACGAACAGTCCGGAAACGGCTTCGAATACGCCTATACTTATCCTGGAATCAACCGTGTACTGCAAGCCGCAGGCCGTGTTATCCGCACCGAAGAGGATATGGGCGTAGTTATACTTCTCGACGAGCGATTCTCCTACCACATATACCGCGAGCTGCTCCCGTCGGAATGGAGTCCCATTGCCAGAGCCTCCGACGGCTGCCGCCTCAGCGATGTCCTCGATGACTTCTGGCGGTAATCATCGGAGACGGGAGCTTTTGGTTTATTTAATGCACAGTTCCACAGGGCAATGATCCGAGCCCATAATATCAGCATGGATGGCAGCTTCCACAAGTCGGCTCTTCAAAGCCTCCGATACGCAGAAATAGTCTATCCGCCAGCCAACATTCTTTTCACGGGCATTGAACATGTAGGACCACCAGGTATAGGCATTTTCCTTGTCAGGATAAAAATATCTGAAGGTGTCAATAAAGCCCGCATCCAGCAGTTCTGAGAACTTTGCGCGCTCTTCATCGGAGAAGCCGGCGCTTCTTCTGTTTGACGAGGGATTTTTGATATCTATTTCCCTGTGCGCCACATTCAGGTCGCCACATACGACCACAGGTTTGCTGCAGCAAAGCTTTAACAGATAGTCTCTGAAAGCATCCTCCCAGGTCATCCTGTACGGCAGACGTGCCAGCTCCCTTTGTGAGTTGGGGGTATATACCGTAACAAGGTAGTAATTCTCGAATTCCACTGTTATTACCCTGCCCTCGTTATCATGCTCTTCCACACCGATCCCATATGCGACCTTCAGCGGCTCGATCTTTGTGAAAACAGCTGTCCCGGAATATCCCTTCTTTTTTGCATGATTCCAGAACTGATAATACCCTTCCAGCTCAAGCTGCAGCTGCCCGTCAGACACCTTTGTCTCCTGCAGGCAGAACACATCGGCATCAACAGCCCTGAAAAAATCCATGAAGCCCTTATTTAGGCAAGCCCTCAGCCCGTTTACATTCCACGATATGAATTTAGTCATAACATTACCCCTTCAAATGTTTTCATAGGTTACTCAACACTACCTCCGGCGATGGCACCGGTATTTCTACGACACTGGTATTTTTCAACCGTGGCGATATTTTCATGGCATCGTTATTTCAACCGCAGTGATATTTCCATGGCATCGGTATTTCATTGACCAATATTTCATGGCACCGGTTTTTCCTCCCGCAGTTGTCCAATGTTACATTCATGATACCAACATATCAAACTGAAGTCACATATATTTTACCTTTTTTGCAACCGCTTGTGTACTGTTCATTTTTCCTTATGCGTGTGTGATGTTCATTTTTGCATCCACTTATGTACTGACCATTTTTTCTTCCGTCTGCAACAACTTTAAAGTAGGTAGCTTCTTGCTTGGTGGATAAATTTTCAATTTGTGAAAGGAATTATTGCCTTTTTATTATATTTCTTACATGAATTTGGTACATAAATCCGGTCATCCCGCATTATGTCATCTAAGTATAGGTAAATTGCTCCTAAAACTTGGACATTACTATTGGGCTATATAGGGGAGTGTGCAAAAACCGAATCATCTGGGCACAGCTTTATTGATTTCATTGAGATTATTCAACATTTTTGGCGTTTAACGGGATTATTTGTGAGTTATGTAGACTCCAGAATAGTATTAGGCGCCCAGATGACGCTATTTTTGCACACTGTGGTCTTGAAAAATCAGAACTACTGCCCTTATCTGTAAAATCATCCATTTGGGCATATATGTGCTGACCTTATATGTTAAACCATTTTTGTGGGATAGGTATGCTGCTTTATTTTGGCAGCACTCCCTCATCTGCAAGCCAGAATTCGTGCCCGCAATACCCCTTCTACATACCAGAACTTTGCCCGCAATCCCCCTTCTACATACCAGAACTTTGCCCGCAATACCCCATATGCAAACCAGAATTTACTTTTGCAATTGAGCGACCAACTGCACTCGGCTCTTCTTACCTATTGTCTTCAAAGGAACTGTAATCACGACAGCAGTGATTATCAGAATGCACCCTGCTATTGCAGCAATGCCATTGATACTTTCTCCTATGATAAAGTATGCAAGTACAGCAGCAGTGACAGGTTCCAGAGTATATATGACTGTTGCCCTCTCAGGCCTCACAAATTTCAGAGCACCTGACTGGAATAAAATTGTAGTCACTGATATCAATATGCTCAATACCAGCACTGCCCAGGCTGATGCATTCATATTAAACAAATCTGTTTGCTTCCTGTCAAAAATCAATGCCATTCCTAAAAATACAGCAGTGCCTGTGACATGCTGTATAAATGAAAACTGTACCGGGTCTGTTTTTGATGCAAACAGCTTCTGCGAAGCAAGGTATAGTGAAAAGAACAATGCATTGGCCAATGCGAACAAATCACCCGGATTTAGTCTAAAGCTGCTGAAATCAACAGTCAATAAAAGCAATCCGGGAACGGCTATCACAGAGCTCAGCACCGAACGCAGCGCTGGGAGCTTTTTTTCGGCCAATGCCATGATCATAGGTGTCAGTATTACTGACATCTGTACTATAAATGCAGTATTCGAGCTGCTGGTGCTGCCAAGAGCAAGCATGCATGATATATTGCTAAGTACGGAGAAAATGCTGATCCCCACACATGGCCATACTGCCTTTCTGTCTATTTTTCGTAATTTGCGGAAAAACAGCACGGTCAAAAAAATTAATCCTCCAAGTGAGTAAAGGAACAAGATCGTAAAATAAGGCAGATAACCTATTAAAATCTTTGACCATATGTAGGAAGATCCCCACATCATGGCATTTAGCATTATGAAGCCGGCTGCGTTGTTTTCCTTGATAAAGCTCATTGATGCACCTTCTCTCTATCCTCACACGTTGACATAACATGAACCCTTTACCGTAAAAAATCGGCTTTTAGTATATGATATTCAGATTTTTCACAGCATCAATGGCGCAAAATGCTCGATAGTATGCGTATCGTGCGGATAGAATATGTAATCCCGGTAAGGCTGGAAGCATAGTATAGTGTGTGGGGCTATATCCGGCAAACTACAGAGTATGAAGTGACAGCAGTGGATGCCAGGCTGTATCCGGCAAACTGCCGGGCGTGAGGTGATAGCAGTGGATGCCAATTCATCGGGAGATTCCAAAAGAGGATATCTGATAGGTGATTTTGCTTTTTTTCATCTAAGCGATATGAAAAATACACAGTTCGAATACCATTATCATGATTTCAATAAAATAATCGTGTTCATCTCCGGCAACGTGACATACCTGATAGAAGGAAATGCGTATAGACTGAAGCCCTGGGATATCCTGTTCGTCAGCAGCAGCGAGCTCCACAAGCCTGTCATCGACCCTTGTGTCATGTATGAGCGTATTGTTATATGGGTAAACCCGGGCTTTCTGTCAAACCACAGCAGAGACTGGGATCTTTTTACCTGCTTTAGCCTGACAAACGGAAAAAACAATTTACTGAGGCTCGACGGCAAAATACTGGAATATGCCCGAACCTTATGTACAAAGCTGGAGGAAGCATGCAAAAGCAAGGAATTCGGCTCGTCCCTGCTTAAAAACTCCATTTTCCTGCAACTGATCGTAGTTCTGACAAGAGAGCTGCTGAAAGGCAGCAGAAATGATGACATTGAAGACATTATCCATGACAAATACATCAGAAACATATTGGATTTTATCAATGAAAACCTGAAGGATGAACTAACAATAGATTCTCTGGCTGCAAGGTTCTATATGAGCAGGTATCATCTGATGCATAAATTCAAGCAGCTCACAGGCTATCCGGTACACAGCTATATTCTGCAAAAAAGGCTGATAAAGGCGGACGCGCTGATAAAAAGCGGCATCCCGTCAATGCAGGCATGCGAGCAGTGCGGCTTCAACGATTATTCCAACTTTGTCAGGTCCTACAAAAAATTATTCGGGGTCTCTCCAAGAAACCGGCTGAAGTGACATCACAGCGTTCGGCATTACCGTGTTCGGCATTACCGTGTTCAATACTGCCATTTGTGATGAGCCCTTGCTTCAGAAGGCTCATTCTGCAAATCTGTAGATCTGATCCTTAGAAAATGTCCACTCCGGAGTTACAAGCTCATCACCGAATTCCACCGGATACCAGGGGTTTCCATCCTCATTTGCGGGATTCTTCAGGATATGTATATCCTGAGCCGGCATATAGCTCTGGGCCGTCAGGAATACCCTCTCCCCTGTCAGCGGGTTTTCCGCCATGTCGGTTATTATCACGCAATGTCCCGGAGAGCCGCCTTTTAGAAACACATCACCAGGCTGCATATCCTTAAGGTCGATCTTTTTCATCTCCTGTGATAAAGACAGAGTCCCTGCGTAAGCAAAAACAGTGTCGAGGTATTTCCTGAAGCTCTTATAATCCGTCCCCTTGCTGCCATTTTCCACCCAGACGGCTTTATTGCCCGTTATACTGACCCTGTATCCCTGGATCCACTTACTGTATTTAGCATTAAAGCCATTGGTAAAATTGAAGTGTATCTCATCATATCTGCCATTGGCATGGAGGTATTCCGCCCTGAGCCTTATGACAGCGTCAGCGCATTGCTGCAGGTCTCTGGTTCCCACATCCATGTCGATTACTGCCACATGTACATCCCAGGGCTTTGTCCCGCCATCATAATATCTGACGCTTGAACCATGAGGCTTGAGCGGCAGGTTCCTCAGGTATTCACCGAAGGAGTCTTCATCAAGGCTCAACCTTTCGAAGCCTTCCGGCGGAACGATTCTTTCCCTGGCGGTGGTACCATCTTCATTAATAAGTGATACGGCATCATCAGCTGGATTGGCATCATCAGCATTGATAGCCGGCTCACCTTTATCTGTAGCAGCCGTATCATCACTATCCTCTTCGATGCTGTCAGCATCCCGCAAGCCATCATCCCTCAGGGCTGCATCCATGCCGTCGCTGCCTTCATAATCAGCCGCCTGCCCAGCTTTGGTACCGGCGCCGGTCGGTCGGTCATCTGAACCACCCGCTGCCGGTTCACCTACTTCAGACAGCCCTCCCGGTCCATTGAGCTGCGTGGATTTGCTAAAGCAGATAAATATGATCTCTGCAATCAATAGCAATGATAATATAGTAATTACAGTCGTTAGTTTTCTTTTCATACTCATACCTTTCGGCATCGCTATTTATCAAGCACCTCATTGTCTATACCGACGTTGAAAACCAGATATTTGTTTCATTTAGATATTAGTTTCATATGGCAATTATGTTGGAAATTATATCATAATGAATTAAAAATATATATTTGTGTTTGTGAAATAATAATTAGTAAATCAATTTATCAAAAAAAGGAGCAATGTCAATGAAAGCAACGATCGACAGAGATGGCTGTATTGCCTGTGAGCTTTGTGCAACTACCTGCCCGGATGTATTCAGAATGGGCGATGACGGACTTGCCGAGGTCCATGTGGATGAAGTGCCTGAGGATGCTGAGGAATGTGCAAAGGAAGCCGAAGAAGGATGCCCCACATCGGTAATAAAGGTAGAATAGCGTGAAGGAGACGGCAGGTAACCTGCCGTTTGACATTTTTAAAAAATTCATATAGGAATTCACTTATGTTAAGGGTATACTACCTATATACGCATCTTAAAATACATATGGGAGAATTCTTGTGAAAAAGGACAAACGCTTTTATTGGAAGCTATTTATGTCAACATTTACATTAAGCGCTTTTACATTCGGAGGCGGGTATGTTATTGTGCCGCTGATGCAAAAGCGTTTTGTAAAGGAACTGAAATGGATCGAAGAAGATGAAATGCTGGATCTTGTAGCGATAGGACAATCAGCACCCGGACCTATAGCAATCAACACCTCTATTCTTGTAGGATACAGAATGGCTGGCATACCCGGCGCTGCTCTGACCGTTATAGGAACAGTTCTGCCCCCATTGATAGTCATCACGGTCATATCCTATTTCTATATAGCCTTTCGTGACAACCATCTGCTCCAGGCGCTGTTCAAGGGCATGCAGGCCGGTGTTGCGGCAGTCATCGCAGATGTCGTGATAGAAATGGCTTCACGGATAATCAAAGACAGAAAGCTTTTAGCCATCATAGTCATGGTATTGTCTTTTATAGCAGCAGCATTTCTAAAAATCAACATAGTGATCATACTTTTGATATGCGGGGCTCTTGGCGCGTATACCACCCTCCGTTCAAAGCCCGGAAGGGAGGGATCGGATTGATATATCTTCAGCTGTTCTGGAGCTTCTTTCTTGTAGGATTATTCAGCTTTGGCGGCGGTTATTCCTCCCTCCCCCTCATCCAGGATCAGGTCCTGAATATACATACCTGGCTGACACCGGCGGAATTTATGGACATATTGACAATTTCTCAAATGACACCTGGCCCGATCGCAATCAACGCTTCGACCTTCGTCGGTACAAAAGTGGCGGGTCTGCCGGGCGCTGTCATAGCAACAGTCGGCTGTGTCACGCCCTCATGTATCATAGTGCTGATTTTGGCTACTCTATATTACAGATTCAAGGGGCTGAGCATGGTGCAAGGCATCATAAAAGGGCTGAGGCCAGCAGTTGTTGCATTGATCACTTCAGCCGGATTTTCGATACTGCTGACGGTTCTGTTCGGCAGTGATGATTACTCTTTCCAATTGTCCGACCTCAATTTTATTGCCGTTGGCCTATTTGCGGCGTGTCTTTTCCTGCTGAGAAAATTCAAATTAAATCCGATATATGCCATGCTTGCCGCAGGAGCCGCAGGTATGCTCATTTATGGTTTTATTTTATAATCATCGTTCAATTTCCAATGGGGGCAAGCCCTAATACCCCCTCGCTACGGGCGAAATGAATTCGCCCTACGCTACACTCCGTGCGCCACGCCTAAACGTGGCGTTTGAACAACGTATTCTGGCGCAAATGAGACAGGGGTTTGCCCCCTGTCTCATTTATTTATGCCCTCTCCCTTAAAACGATTTCATCAAGGATTTCCGCTGTCTTCAGGATAACATTTCTGCACTTCACTTCCTCTGTCCAGTGGGCCTCTGCGCATTTATATATTTACCTTCTTCCAGAAGGTCGGAGCAAACAGCAGCAGAACAGGGAATATCTCCAGTCTTCCTGCGATCATGCAGAAGGAGAAAACAGCCTTGCTCAAAACCGAATAGGATGAAAAGTTCCCCATTGGTCCTACGATCCCAAGACCCGGTCCGATATTACCTATTGTTGCAGTAACTGCGGTGAAGTTCGAAATCATATCCTTGCCTTCCAATGAAACAATTAGCAAGGCCACAACAAAAATGAATATAAAGGCATAGAAAAATGCCATAACTCCGGACAATACTTCCTCATCCACTGCCCTACCATCAATTTTTACAGTATTTATAGACCTGGGATGGATTATTTTACTTACCTCGCGTCTCATAAGCTTCATCAGAAGCACGATACGTATACACTTCATGCCGCCTCCTGTCGATCCTGCCGAGGCGCCGATGAACATCAGCAATACAAGTATGGACTTGCTGAAGGAAGGCCACAGGTTAAAATCGGTCGTAGCGTAACCGGTAGTTGTTATTATTGAGCTTACCTGGAACGACGAATATCTCAGTGATTCCCAGAATGAATCGAACACCCTTCCGGTGATATTAAGCGCAATAAACAATATGGCAACCAGTACTGTTCCAAGGTAGAATCTGAATTCAGCATCACGTAAATATGCCTTTATGTTGCCTCTTGTTATTTGAAAATAAAGCGCGAAGTTCGTTCCGTAAAGGAACATAAACACTGCTATTATGATCTCCGCCGGTAAGTTGTTGTATGCTCCGATACTTGCATTCCTTACTGAAAATCCGCCTGTACCGGCTGATCCCAGTGTATTGACAATAGAGTCATACAATGGCATTCCTGTAAACAAAAGCAATACTATTTGCAGCAGAGTCATTGCTGTGTATATCAAATACAAAATCTTAACGGTCTGGCCTATTTTGGGCACCAGCTTGCCGGGATTGGGGCCGGGGCTTTCAGCCACCATGATATGTACCGTACTGGCTTTGACTGATGGCAATACAGCCAGCATCAATGCCAGCACACCCATGCCGCCGACCCAGTGAGTAAAGCTTCTCCAGAACAGTATGCCTCTGGGCAGGCTTTCTACCTCTGTCAATATCGTTGCTCCGGTTGTTGTAAAACCTGACGCTGTTTCAAAAAAGGCATCTATGGGCGCGGGTATGGCGCCGCTGATCAAAAACGGCAATGCTCCAAAGAGCGACACAAAAAACCACGACAGCGATACTATCGCAAACCCATCCCTCGCATACATCTGTGTATTCTTTGGCTTCAAAAGGTGAAGGAGAAAACCGGTCACCAGAAGTATAAGCATTGATATCAGGAATGCATACACATCGCTCTGGTTGTATATCACCGAAACCATAAGCGAAGGAATCATAAGCGCTGCCTCTATGCACAGCACGGTGCCAAGGCTGCTGAAAATCATCCTAAAGTTCATCCGGCAATCCTCCTGGTAAAATAATATCGTTAAAATCAGAGAATTGCTTATCCTTGACTATGAGGATGACGCTATCTCCAAGCTTCACCACATCCTTGCCATGAGGTATTATGATCTCATTTTTCCTTACGATAGCAGCAAAAATAACACCATCCACCAGCTTGAGATAACGCAGCGGTATATTAAGAAATTTTGTTGACTGCCCGGCAATAAACTCAATAGCTTCTGCCTTATCGCCAATGATCTTGTAGAGCGTCTCCACCGGATTGCCCATAGCATTTTTCAAGCCTCTGACAAATTTGATGATCCCATTGGCCGTTATCTGCTTCGGGCTGACAACACAGTCGATACCCATGTTCTTGATTATAGAGGCGTAATTGATCCTGTTTATTTTAGCAATAACCTTTTGGACACCGCACTGCCTTGCATATAGTGCCGCCAGCAGATTTTCCTCGTCACGGCCGGTCAGCGAAACAAAGGCATCCATTTCACTTAGATTTTCAGAATTCAATAGAGCTTCATCTGTACCATCCCCATATATGATCAGAGTGTCAGGAAGCAGTTCTGAAAGCTCATAGCACCTGTCCCTGTCAATCTCTATGATTTTTGCCTTCATTCCCGCTTCGTTGAGGTACTGGGCCAGATAAAAGGCTATCCTTCCGCCTCCGATGATCATGACGTTTTTGACCTTATCATTGTTCAGACCGATGCGGCTGCTAAAATTATACACGTTGAAGGGCCGGCCGATAATATATATCATGTCGTTTTCTGCGATCTGAAAATCACCGTTTGGTATGATTAATTCATCGCCGCGAATAACAGCACCTATCAGTACCGATGATGCTATTTTGCTCGATATGTCCTTAAGCTTCATGCCTACAAGGGACATGCCTTCGACAATCTTCATTTCCACGAGTTCTACGCGGCCTTTAGCGAAGGGCTCTACATTCACGGCGGTTGGGTAGCTCAGCACCCTTCCGATTTCATTCGCACAGGCATGCTCAGGATTTATGACCATATCAAGCCCAAGGTCCCTCTTGAGCTCAGAAAGCTCGCTTGCGTATTCAGGGTCCCTGATCCTGGCTATCGTATGATCCGCTCCAAGCTTTTTGGCAGTAAGGCAGCAAACCATGTTCATTTCATCGCTGGTCGTGGCTGCAATAAGCAGGTCTGCTTCATTCACGCCTGCCTCCATTAAGATCTTTGTGCTTACGCCGTTGCCTCTTATACACATAACATCCAGATATTCACTTGCTTTTTTCAAAGGCTCGGGATCTTTGTCAATTATCGTGACATCATTATTTTCCTTTGACAAATTTTCGGCAAGCGTATATCCTACTTTCCCGTCCCCAATAATAATGATCTTCATATTTTCTCCCCTGCACCGTTTAAAAGGTCTGTGCGTTTCAACGAGGCTGGCCGCAAGCATGGCTTTGCTCGCCGTTTTTCAGCCCGAGGGCTGAAAATACGCATAGATGTGGTGACATCTTTCGCCTCGTTATATTATGCACAACTTAACATACAAATAAATGGCGAGGTACTCTTGCAAGTCCCCACCATTGATTTTGGTTAGTATTAGCTACTGTCTCATGTTTGCATTGTACAACATTAGAAAAAAAACGTCAATGATATATTAGGCATCACAGCCAATATATGCAAACTATTCAAAAGTTCGTTTGCTTTATTAACGTCTGTCAAAGAAACCTAATGGCACAAAGGTTCTGCTGTCAATAATCAGAGAGGCTTCAGCCAGCTTAACTTCTGTATCTTTTATGGTAAAGCTGCCCTCGCCTATTTTTAGCTTTATATCATTGCCTATCGAAACACTACGCTCAGAGCTGTTCCAGGTGACTTCAAACCCCATAGCCTCTGCTGTAGCACGAAGCGGAACCATCTGCACTCCTGTCCTGCTGATAAAAGCTGCCGGCGCCGTGATTTTTTTACCCCCAACAAACACATCACTTCCCGATACGCTCACAACTGCTGTATCAGGTTTTTCCTCCGGCTGTTGGTCTGAATCTGCTGCTTTATCAAGTACAACTATTTTCTCAGGTGTCGTCTGTGCAGGAATACTTCTTGTTGATATAGTATAGACAGCCGCCAGTACCTTATTCTTCAGGTCACCCTCATACGCAGTTCCGTCTTCATTGACGATATCCTTCACCTCTGAAATATTCATAAGCTTAAGTGATCCGTCGGCGCTGACCAGCTCCTCATCAAACATGTCAACCTTAACATTCCTGCTGTCATTTTCAACCACGATGACCTCCGCCTTGTACTGCGGAGGATAGATCAGGATCATTATCCCGTTTGCATCATAGTAAGCTGTTATCTCGGAGCCTACCGTGATTTTCTCATTGTTAAAAACATATGTAGTTTTATCTACAATTATATTAGCGGGTTCTCCCGAGCTGCTTTCCAGCGATATAAACTTGGCGCCTTCAATAGCATGGTGATCTGATATTTCTTTTACAGTCCCCCTGAACTGTCTGTAGTATAGCTGCCTTTGCGCATCTTGCATCAAACTGATCGGGACAATATTCCCATTATCCGCACCGGCCTGCAATGGTTTATCCGATGCTGCAAATACACCTGCCACAGATGTTGTAAGCACAGCTGCGGTCAATATTCCTGCTGCGATCTTTTTTGTATTCATTGTCTCATCTCCTTTGGTTAATTGTTGGTACATATATTTGACGTAACAAATAACCAAAACGTTGCAGCCTTTTAGAATAAATTTTACTATCCCGATATTCGGACTTGTATTCAGAACATCAGGCCTCAGTGCATCAGTGCCCCAGCCCTTAATAGCCTAGTTCTTCACCAACGATAATAACCTTGATGCGGTCCTTCACTCTTTGGTAGCCGGATACGACATAGCTGCAGCAAATACGCGAAGGACTGTTGCAGCCGGATGCCATCCCACTGTCAACGGATTGGAGTGACATGCACTCGCCTTTTTCACTGCAATAGGTCTTACATGACAATCTCACACAATTAGCAGGTGCTGCGGTTCTTTTGACCCTGCTGACAGCAGCATCGAGATCATCAACGATTTTATTGTACCCAACGATTATGATTACAGATTTGGGACCATAACAAATTGCTGCAACCCTGTTGCTGTTGCCATCGACGTTATAGAGCTCGCCATTCTCCGTTACCGCATTCGTGCTGCTGATATATGTATCTGCAAAAAACGCTTTCCTAAAAATTTCTTCTGTTTCGGGCCTTGTCAGGCCATCCCTGTAACGATCCTGAAAATCGTACCTGCCGGAACGAAGATGATCGATCACCCCGCATTCAAACAAAGTCATGGAGCCGCCTACGGAAACCGTCTCCCCATCCTTCATCAGCTCAGCGACCTTGTTTACAACGTCGGCTTTTGACTCGACAAAACAAGCCATCATATTGTTTTTTTCAAGATTTCTTATGGTTTTAGATATCCTCTTCTCAATAATTGACTTCAAGTTATTGTCCATTTACAATCCATCTCCTGTCTTCATGATACTATACCTCTAATAAGCAACCGATTACATGCACTGACATCTGCCCGACCACATAACCTTCATGTTATAATACTCTAATAAGCCTCCCTGGCTGTTCCTTACTATATATTAGCATAATACTGATCTCGCGGAAACCTGCAGCAGTCTTGCACCAAAGCTCACCTACCACCTGCCCACGCATATTAAGCGCTCTAGAACCGCTACTATGCCAGTTGTCACAATATTTGAGGCAATTATGGACAATACCAGATTACGCTTATTTGCAGTATTTTGTCTAAGGAGAAAAAATACAACAGGCAGCTCAACTATGACTGTCAACAGTAAAGACCCGGTAAAAACCATATAGTAAGGCCCTTTATTAAAAGCAGCCGACAGGTGGAAGCCACCTGTCACACCTCTGAAACGGTACGCCCTTTCGAGATATGGAGCCAGGAACGAAAGCAGATTTGCCAGACCGATTACTAGAAACGCCCTCTTTGTATTATCGACCTTTGCAAACTTTTTGACCGAAAGCACCTCAATCATCAGAGTGAAGACAACCGCCAGAGGAAATACCGTCATCGGGCTTACAGTGACCCAGTGCCAGGAAGAGTTGGCATAAGCAGCAGCTGGGAAAAGTATGAAAACAGCTATTGAACATATTACTGCTTTATAAAACACAGATCTCATATTGATCCCCCCAAAATTAAAAATGGTAAAGCTTGGACACTCGCAGACATTCTTCATTCCTGCCCGGCTGACCTTTACCATCTATAGTAGCATACTATGAGCCTTGATTAAATATGCAGCATCCTCATGCGGAGTATGATGTGCAAAAAACATGAGTTCTGGGCACATAATGCTGTTTGTGAGTTTCCATAACTCTATAATATCTGTATTATGTTATCTTTTTATGGAATATTTTCAATGAATTCAATCAAATTCTGCCCAGAAGTAATGATTTTTGCACACCACACTACTCCAATACGCACAAATATCCGTCAGCAAAGCTTTCAATCCCTATTCCTTAGCATCCCAACTGCCATGTCCATGGCAAAAGAGCAGCCCGTCATCTGTGCAACGCACTATGCCAGGCTGTTTTCAGACTCATTATTTAAAGTGCATATCAGGGGCTGTTCAATCCGTTATATACATTGCCTTGTCAACGAGTTCAAGGAAATTGCTCCTATAGTTCTCTTCATCCCTGCCTATCGAGCTCTTGGCACGGTTCTTCACACTGCCAAAGGAGGATGTGCCCTTGTACTGGGAATCTCTTAACAGTAACCCGAACTCAGCGACAGAGGACGCAAACATGAAGTTCTCTGAGTGATTCTCCCTGATCTCACTGTTCGTTACAGTGTGTATAAGCTTTTCGCTGACATCAGAGTTGGGCTTCTTATAACGCAGCCTTACTTCCATCCACTCGTTCTCCCATCCCTGCCTGACATCCGCCGACTGATACTTCAGCTGTGTGCTTTCAATTTCTTCACCTGCTTTGCATGGCACAATTTCATAAAAGGCTGTAACACTGTGGCCTGCTCCAATTTCGCCGGCATCCTTTGTGTCGTCGTCGAAATCCTCATTGCGCAGCATCCGGTTGTCATACCCGACAAGCCTGTATTCTTTGACTTTTGCAGGGTTGAACTCCACCTGTATCTTCACATCCTTGGCAATCGTCAGGAGAGTTCCTCCCATTTCACTGACAAGTACCTTTTTAGCCTCCAGAAGGCTATCAATGTATGCATAGTTTCCGTTGCCCTTGTCAGCCAGCGCTTCCATCTTGTTATCCTTTATGTTTCCCGTACCAAAGCCGAGTACGCTGAGGAAGACGCCTTCCTTTCTCTTCTTTTCTATCAGCCTGGTCAGCTCACCTTCACTGCTGACGCCCACATTGAAATCACCGTCCGTAGCCAGTATTACGCGGTTATTCCCACCGGTGATAAAATTCTTCTTTGCTATCTTATATGCAAGCTCTATGCCTTGGCCGCCTGCTGTTGATCCCCCTGCCTCAAGTCCGTTCAGAGCCTCAAGTATCTTCTCTTTTTTATCTCCGCGCGCACTGTCAAGTACAACTCCGGAAGCGCCTGCATAAACCACAATGGAGACTCTGTCGTTTTCACCAAGCTGTTCGACAAGAAGCTGGAAGGAAGATTTAAGTAATGGGAGCTTCATAGGCTCGTCCATTGATCCCGAAACATCGAACAGGAAAACCAGGTTCGACTTCGGCAGTTCCTCATTACTGACTTTCTTTCCCTGAAGAGCAATCATGGCCAGATAGTTGTCTTCGTTCCACGGGCATTTCCCAAGCTCTGTCGTAACAGAAAACGGCACTTCACCATCAGGCTGGGGCAGATCATATGAAAAATAGTTGATCATTTCCTCGACCCTGACTGCAGATGCAGGCGGACGGATACCATCCTCAAGAAACCGTCTGACATTGCTGTAGGAAGCTGTATCGACATCGATGGAAAATGTGGACAGCGGTGACATGCTGACCTTCATCGGACGGTTCTCTTCGATGGTGTTGTACTCTTCAGTGTTGAATTCATCGTCATCCTGCAGCATCTCAGGAGCCATTCCGTCTTCTGCCAGAGCGTTCATCAGAGCATCCATTTCGGGTTCTGCCACCATGCCCGTAGGCGGTGTTTGGTTAATTGAATAATTCGCGGTGTCCGCAGATGATGTGGGGGGAGCGGAGTCCGTAGTCATTGCAGGTGATGTTGGGAGTGCGTTTTTTTGCGTACCTCCGCATGCGGTCATAGTCAGTGCCATTGCTGCCGCTAATAGGGTCGCCGATAAAGCCTTTCCTCTCTTTTTCATTTTTTGTTTCCTCCTTTTTTTATATCTATCTCTCTATATATAAAATTAGATTGGAATTACATTAAATTAGTTCCATATTTTTTACATTTTATATATTCTGTTAATTTTTGATAATACACAAGAATTTTAATGAGAATAAGATAAAAATAAAAGATGTATAAACAATCTATAATCGCTTCATACATCTTTTGACACAAGAATCAAATAAAATGTTCCCTCAATGATGCCTTTATAACGCATCATTAATATCAGGAATAACCGTGGATGGATTGCCCTTCATAGTATAAATGGCTGCCCATGGCCTGGATAAATATTCTTGATACCCATACCTTTTATTCTTTCTATACTTTTATTTAACATAACAAAATCTGTTGCATTAAGCGCCGGTTCAGGTTTCTTCACAAATTTTAAAGTGTCCCCTGCTATCAGCCCGTTTTCATTAACCAATATACCTATCGAACCCTTTGTATGCCCGGGTAGGTGCAGGATTTTTGCCGCAAATCCATATTCCGCAAGGTCGGTCCCCTCCTCGAGCAGAATATCAGGCTTGAAATCTGTAAAGTCAGCAATTATATCTACATATAGTTTACCTATTTTCTTTCTTAAAAGCTTAAATACTATTCTGTTTACTAACGATCTGAAATTAAAGCTCTCCTCCATTTTAGCCCAATCCAGATCTGTCACCAGCTCCTGATCTCCGGCATGCATTGTAATTTTTACGTTGTAGTGTTCTTTAAGATATGCAGCATTCCCTGCATGGTCATTGTCACCGTGGGTCAGGATCACAAGCTTTAAATCCCCCGGCATGCAGCCTTCCTTCTTGAGACTTTCGAGCAAGATCTCCCTCCTGTTTGTGAATACCTTGTCCAATAGCATATGTCCGCCGGTATCGACAAGCAAAAACTGTTTTTCCTTCTTTAGCAGATAGCAGTTCACGCCTCCCAGATCTAGTCTGATTATCTCCTGCATTTTATTGACCTCCTCAAACAGTATCAATGGCTTTGTGATATGCTCCGTGTGTCTGGTTGTAAATTTTTATATACAGCTCGTCAAATTCAGCCCTTTCAATATTAAAATATCTGGTCCATGTATCAGCAAAGCATATATAAGCACAATTTGTAATGAAGCTGGTAAAGAATTCTGCAATCCTTCTTTCCTGTATATCATCTCCCATGTGCGCAGGACTACCCGACTCCATACTTATCATGGCATCAATAACATTAAGAAAAGCTGGCTGAGCTTTGGATTTTTTCAACGAATCAATAAAAATAACCCTTATAAGATCTGCATTACGTTGACCAAATTCGAAATACACCTTTTTCATTCTATCCGCCATATTGCTGGCTTTGTCCCGGTGTGATTCATTTCTATATTCTGATGCGATATTTCTGTATTCATTAATAAATTCATCTGTGAGTACCTGAAGAATTTCGTCCTTACTTCTGAAATGGTAATATATCAGCGATTTCGGAACATTTGCCTCTTTAGCGATCTCATCGATTCTAGAACCCTCGAAGCTCTTTTCAGCAAATACTTTTATCGCTGATTTGAGTATCCTGTCACGCGCATTTGGATTGCTCATAATATCACCCCGTTTTTGTACTGAATGGTCAGTATTATATTATTACAATAATTACTAAATGTCAATGGCTTTACTTGACATTCTGGAATAAAAAAAAGTGATAATATCTTTTCTAAGAAGAAGTGAGTTGTTTTTTCCGGTTCGTGAAACTATAAAACGTTCGAAATGCTAAAAAAATTAGAAAGCCCAGTATACCACCTGCTGTATTTAAAATAAGATCATCAATGTCTGCGGCGCCGACACCGATTATATATTGTGCGGTCTCGATCCAAAGTGAAGCTGCAGCAGAAGCCAAAGCAGCCCTGAAGAATCCGGAAAGCTTTATTGATACCAAAGGCAGCAGAAAGCCCATCGGCATAAAAGCGATAACATTGCCTAGCAGATTTGTAACAATTATATTTCGGTTTATATTGGCGTTCAAATATTGCAGTATTGTCTTTAGCGGGACAAGGTTCATACTTCGACGTATATAATCCCGGCCATAATAACGGCTGTACATGGTAAGGTATAACAGCAGCAAAAGATATAGTATAAAAAGAATAGTCCAGCAAATTTTTCCTACCCTGGCTAATCTGGAGGTAGAAGCCGCACTTTTCATATTATCCTGTGTACTGTCTGCTGTATAAGGTCTGTCGAAGTAATCCATTATATATCTCCTATACTGGGATAGTCGTCATCACCTTGCCCTATTTCGACTCTATATACTTATGATATCATACTTTCGTTGGTTCAGCACATTCCTGACCACAGTCACTATATTATCGGGCTTCAGGCAAAGCTATTGAAGCCGTGATATGATTACTCAATTAACCATCTCCTAGAAATAAATTATAGTATATTTTATGGAGATAATAACGAAGCTATTTGATGTGAAATTTGCTGGTACCTGTA
The DNA here is from genome assembly GCA_023412665.1 of Bacillota bacterium. Taxonomy (GTDB): domain Bacteria; phylum Bacillota; class Clostridia; order Acetivibrionales; family DTU013; genus DTU013. Next base: position 4,103 of record JAEZCA010000012.1, on the reverse strand, counting down.
TTTTATGGAAAGGTGTTTTTGATGTCTCCAAACATCTTAGGGTCTCACACGTATAATGTAGATGATATGACAAATTAGGCAGGTGACATATGGATTCTTATGAATATCAGGCTCTGAGCGAGCTGAATTGCTGGAAGAACGAAATGAGAAGGAAGCCGCAGCTGTTTGAAAATGCATCAAAAGAAATACAAAACAGCATAAACAGGCTGCTGCCTCAGAAATACCATGAGATCGTTACCTCTGCTGTTAAGAATCTTACCAGGACGTTGTTGTTTGGTTCAAAACACCTGACAAAACCTCCTCTGGAGGGATATTCCCTAAAAGAAAGAGAAATTATTGTCAGAGAGAGGATAGGGTTTTACAAGACGACAGCGGCCGCAGAAGGTGCTGCAACTGGTGCCGGCGGCTTTTTGTGGGGGTTGGCTGATTTCCCTTTACTGCTTGGTATAAAAGTCAAGTACCTATATGATGCGGCAAGCATTTATGGATTTGATGTGAATGACTATAAAGTAAGGCTCTATATGCTGCATATTTTTCAACTGGCTTTTTCAAGCAAACGCCATGCCAATATGATATTCGAAAAAATGGAGAAATGGGATGAGTACAGCCGCTATCTCCCTGAAGATATAAATCAGTTCGACTGGCTAAGCTTTCAAAGAGAATACAGAGATTATATCGACCTGGCCAAATTATTGCAGCTGGTGCCTGGAATAGGAGCATTTGTAGGACTATACGCAAACAATAAATTAATGAACAAGCTTGGTGAAACCTCCATCCAGGCATACCGCATGAGATTGCTTGACCCTGCAGGTAAGGGTGCTTGGAGCTAATAGGCCGCTTGACCAGTCCAGTAAGGGTCATAGAAAGGATAGACTACTTGACCTGTCCGGGAAGGGTGCATCAGAAGCTGTATCTGATACACCTCTTCCTGAACCGGATAAAATACATTTCACTTTCAACTGATTGGACTTATTTATACGGGTCTATTGTCTGAATGGTTCCGTCCTCATTATATTTCAGCTCCGCAAACTTAACGCAGCGCTTGTTGTCCTCTCCTCCTGACAGGGAGCTGTCATGATAGAACAGATACCACTTGCCCTGGAATTCAACAATGGAGTGGTGAGTTGTCCAGCCAATCACAGGGGTGAGTATTTTGCCCTTATACACAAACGGTCCCTTCGGGTCCTTGCTGATGGCGTAAACGATATAATGTGTAGTTCCGGTTGAATAGGACAGATAATAATAGCCATTATATTTATGCATCCAGGGCCCCTCGAAATACCTTCTTTCCTCGTCACCTGCGAGAATGGGCTTGCCGTCCTCGTCTACTATGGATATATTCATGGGGGCTTCTTTAAGGCTGAGCATATCATCACTGAGTTCAGCTACCCTTGGCCCTAATGCAGGCTCTGATACAGGCGGTTCTGCTCCGTCCGGATTGAAGCTGCCTGTCTGCCACTTTTCAAGCTGTCCGCCCCAGAGGCCTCCAAAGTAAATATATGCTTTACCATCATCATCCACCAGCACAGCAGGGTCTATACTAAAGCTGCCCTTGATAGGCTCATCCTGAGGTGTAAATGGCCCCGCAGGATTTGGACTTGTTGCCACACCGATACGGAATATGCCCTCCTTATCCCTGACAGGGAAATACAAGTAATATGTACCATTTTTATAAGCGGCATCCGGAGCCCACAATTGTATTGACGCCCATGGAATATCCTTGATATGAAGCGCTTCTCCGTTATCCACACAAGGTGAATCAATGCTGTCCATAGACAGAATGTGATAATCCTCCATCATGTACTGATCGCCGTTGTCATTTGAGGCTATGTCAATGTCCAGATCGTGGGAGGGATAAATGTAGAGCTTGCCTTCAAATACGTGAGCAGAGGGATCCGCCGTGTATATATGTGTTACCAGTGGCTCTTTAGGTTTTGCAGAATTAATCATCATATCTTCTCCTATATAAATAATTATTTCTATACCGACATACCACTATTATACCAATATTGAGAAAACAATCAAACACCAACTGCTATTTGTTATTTAGATAGCAGTCAATAAATTATACAGATACATATTTCTGAAATCTATGCCCGTCTTTGTTTAAGCATTTTATAGATATCCTTGATCATACCAATCAACTTTTTATCGACCATCCCCGGGACGAATTTTTCTTTCTCGATATATTCAACCACATCCAGTACCGGCTCTACAAACCGCTTATCCCGGATCCCGTCAGCTATCTCGCTCCTGGAGCTTGCTTTCAGGCTCAGCCCGAAGCAATGCCTTATCATGCTGTTAAAGTGATTGTATATCTCATTTTCATCGCCGGCCTTCAACAACTGCTTATAAATATCATCCAACTGCTCATCACGCCTTACCGGGCGCCTTGTCAGGAAAAATGCCCCGGCGCCAAATACCAGCAAAGCTGCAATAATTAAAAGCATTACAGTCTTATTGATTCGAAGGATCCAGTATCCCTCATTTTGGGGGGCATAGCTTATTTGCTCTATCCTGACAGTTTCAACCACATGATCTTGAGCCTGGTCTCCACTGGCCTGACTCCCGTCTGTCTGAACCTTTACTGTCTTGACGCTGGTATCACTGCCGTCTATGGTTACAGTCACTCCGGGTATCTCTACCCTTTCATAACCGTTTGTTTCCGGGTCGAAGTAGGATAAATATAACGGTTCAATAGTGTGCACTCCATTTTCCTTTGGGATCAATGTAATTTCAAAATCCTTTCTGGCATTGTACTCGTTGTTATCAAAGGCTTCTTTATATTCCGTAACGTTCTCATATACAGAGAAGCTGGGCGGATCCTCTTTAAATATTTTATTAAGGCTGTCCAGGTTGCAGTTTCCGGATACGGTCAGTGTAAGCTTGACAATATTACCATCACCTTCATTGAGTGTATCATATCTCGCATTGATTTCCGGCTTCCCTACTATCCATGAAAAATCAGCGGGTTGATTCTTTGTAGGAAGAGGCCTTACTATCAGCTCTTTCGGCTCACTGAATTCCCTTATTGTGGATTCGTCATTCCCCTGCTGTTCCGTCATGGAAATGTATCCATAAAAATCACGTGCCGGAATGGTGAAAATTCCGGGTTTTAATGGTGTCAGATAAGAAACTTCAACATCAGTCCTGTTATATACCATGCCATCATAAACAGCTCTTTCAACCTTCAGCTCCTCCTCCAGAGCACCGGTAAACAAGACATCTTTGATCTGCAGATTATCCATAAAAAAAACAGTGCTTAAGTCATATATTGAATATTCCTGATATGCTAAAACAGTTTTTTGTCCAAGATAAACATCGCTATCAGAGAGTGTTGTTTTGAGATATGATTTTTTAACTTGTTCGCTGTTATTAGTATCTCCGTCTGTGATAGTGAGCTCAACCTTGTTTGTCATATAGGTTTTTCCGTTATATTCAATCAGTACCCAGAATTTAAACTGTCCTGCATAGTAAGGATAGATACTATAGATTTCAGCTACCTCATAATGCATGGTTCCATCGATATTTCTATTGTTTTTAGAGGTTTCCTCATACGGCAAATAAAACCAGTTAGTACCAACGAACTCTTTTATCGTTGCCCCTTCTGCGTCTATCATGGTGATAGTCATTGTTGTATAATCATCAACATCTATAACGAGGTTCTCCACTTCCAGAATGAATTGGGGCTCTTCAGCAGCCAATACGCCAGAGCTCGATATACTGGTTATTGCCACTATAAATAGAAAAAGTAATACTCCGGCTAACAGCCTCCTACCATTCATATTCTCCCTCCTCATAAATATGCTTTTGGTTCCGATTGTTCTTAAGGCTTTCAGCTTCCTGCTTTTCTAATGCTTCAAGAGCATTTTCGATTACGCTTCTTGCCTGCTTTTCCTCTGCCGCACCTTCTATATCGCCCTGCTCCTCATCTTCGCCGCTGCCCTGCTCCTCACCCTCGCCGCCTTGCTCCTCGCCCTCGCTGCCGTCTTGCTCCTCGCCTTCTTCGCCGCCTTGCTCCTCGCCCTCGCTGCCGTCTTGCTCCTCGCCTTCTTCGCCGCTACCCTGCTCCTCGCCTTCTTCGCCGCTACCCTGCTCCTCGC
>JAEZCA010000004.1 GCA_023412665.1 Bacillota bacterium | reverse complement strand
AAAAAATGAATCAAAAGACCTATGCAAAAGGGGATGTATATACTACATATATCTCCTTTTTTACATGTTATCATATACTTGACAGTTAATGATAAAAACGGCATAACGAGGTGGTATATCATTGTATGCTTCCGTATCTGTAATTGAATTATTGCCGGATTGGTATCTGATCGAACGTGAGACGGAGAAGACTATAGAAAAATTAAATAGTGCAGGAGAATTGGATTATTATATCAATAATCCTGATGAGTATTTAAGAAGGCTCGCTATTTTGCGTTTGAAAAAACTCGGTCTTAAGGAATCAGGGGAAATACTGAAAAAAATAATGGATGATCCTGTTGAATCCCATGCCAATAAATATATAGCTGCATGGGCTCTTAAATCGCTATTGGTCGGACTTGATTATGATTACCTGTCAAACAGCAGATATCTTGCCGGCTTCACAGGCCATGAAAGCTATGAGGAACTATTTCCTGTTCTAATGGAGCATGATGTTTGCAGTGTGAGATTTCAGTTTTCATCAAGTCCATACTTTACAACCTTCAATATAAATAATGAAGATTCCGTTTTGGAAAAGGACGTATTTTTTCAGACTGATTTTGATATAAAGCAATGGGGCAAAGACCTCAGAGCTTCGCTAAAATCTAAAGCTAAGAAACTTTTGCCCAATATAGTAAAATTACTGCGAGCTTCAGCTAAAAAGCTATTGCATTGCATGAGAGCAGCAGCTGAATCCCTGACGAAATTAAAAGAAAAAAAACAGGCCAACACACCGAAGATACAGGCCAAGGCTTATAAAAAGCACAAAGCAATGAAACGCGGTTTTGTAAAAAGGGGGATATTTCAATTGTTCTTCTTTCTGTTTTATCCAATACGTTTCGCACGTAAGCATAAATTTGCTTTTTTCTGCATACTTCTATCCGTCTATGCATTCTTTGCATACTTTTCTTATGGTCGTGCAATAACAAACAAGTATGCCGGCTTTGATCTGCAGGAGGTACAATCACATTTATTTACAAAAGCCGGAGAGCTTTATTCCCAGGCAGTTAATGAAATCAACAGGATCACCGGTATTAATGAATGGAAGGAAAACAGCAGGTCAAAGCAAGCAGCCAACGATATTCTTATGACAACCGATATAAACATACCAAAAAGTCAGGGTTCAAGAGATGAATCAGTCTCTTATGCTGTGACCGCTAAAGATGGCCTCAACATACGTACCTCTCCAGACCCGTCATCCGATAAAGTAGGCAGTTCCGCATTGCCGTACGATACTAGGGTAACATTCATTACTTCAGCCTACAGTGAATCTTCTGGCATTGAATGGTTCTATGTAGAGGCGGAAGATGGAAGAGTCGGATGGGTGTCTTCAAAATATCTTAAGAAAGCAGGGGATCATTAGATGAGCACGAATATTTTGTTTAGGCGTAAAGAGCTTGCCATAAGACTTTTAAAGGAACTGAAGGATAATTACCATAAAATAGATGCAGCTGCCTCATATGCTTCTTCCAGCAGCTCCGGCTGCTATGATGAAGCTGTTGATGAAATGAAGGATGAGCTGCAATCCATACTCGACGAATATAACAAAAACATTGACAGGATAAGAAAGATCAATAATGAAATAACAGCCTCCGTCAATAGCTGGTACGATTTTTTAAAGGACAGGGAAACCGCATCTATGCTTACATTTCCGCTGGTGTTCCATTCGCGCAGGAAAAAACTTAATAAGGAAATTGATTCATTGAATAAGCAAATATCAGATTTAACAATAAGCAACCGCTTCCTTAAGGAAAAGATGACAGCAGCAAGGCTTAAGCTAGAAATCAGAGCGGTAAACCTTGCATATAAGGGAGATGGCTATAATGAATATGAAAAGCTAGTGCAAAAAAACAAGGATATTGGGGTGGAGCTGAAATATCTTCTTCCTACGATACCTGGCATATGTCCAGCTGATATAACCTCTGCAGGTATAGACACAATGATGGCGGCTGCAGAAAAAAATTTGCAGCCGCCATCGTAACAGGTCATGGATAAGCATCAGCAAAACAGGAGAATAACTGCGATCATAACCATTGGTTCTTCTTCTTTGTTCTCAATATAATGGAATGCGCCGTTGCCTGTAAGCACGGCATCACCGGCAGATACTTCGCTGATATTGCCATTATCGTTTACAATTGCTTTTCCCTGGACAATATAGTATATTTCTTCTTCTGCATCATGTTCATGCAGTCCTATAGAACATCCTTTGTTCAAGGTGACCCTTGCAAACATCCTGGCCTTGCCCGTAAGCTCATCCTGCTTGAAAATATGTGTCAACTCGACGGTGCCGTTTCCGCCTCTCATCTGATACTTTAGATCCGTTACCATTTCATTTGCTCTTTTAATCATATTTAATCATCCTTTCGGTAAAATTATATACGAATTAGTGCAGGTGTACAATCACAGCCTTTGTCGAAAAATAAAAATATAGCATTTACAAACGAAGCTCCAATATGTTATAATATCTGACGTGTGTAATACGGACGGTCCACTGGTGCATTATATGGCATTTATGAACGTCTTGGCAAGAGAGGAGGAAAAATAAATGGATGTTATTAAAGCACTTGAGCAGGAACAGCTGAGATCCGATCTGCCTGTACTGAGCATAGGAGACTATGTAAAGGTACACCTGAAGGTCAAGGAAGGCAACAGAGAAAGGATCCAGATATTTGAAGGAACTGTTATCGCAAAGAAAGGTTCCGGTCTGAAGGAAACCTTTACAGTCAGAAGGCTGTCCTACGGAGTAGGAGTAGAAAGAATCCTTCCGGTCCATTCTCCCAAGATCAGCGCAATTGAGATTGTGAGAAAGGGTAAGATAAGGAGAGCAAAGCTCTACTATCTGCGCGACAGAGTTGGCAAGGCTGCCAAGGTAAGAGAAAAGCTTGTAGTAAAAGAATAATTGATATAAAGGGGACCAAGGGTCCCTTTTGTATTTTTAAGAGGATAATGCTATGAATATACAATGGTTTCCCGGACATATGGCCAAGACAAGAAGGCTGCTTGCCGAAAATCTCAAGCTTGTGGATGTGGTAATAGAATTGCTGGATGCCAGAATCCCTTCCAGCAGCAAAAATCCGGAGATAGACTCGATCATAAACAATAAATCCAGGCTTGTCGTTCTGAACAAGACAGATCTGGCGGATCCTGAGGTATCGAAGGAATGGTCCGCCTGGTACAAAAAAAGGGGCATACCTGTGATTTTTGCCGATTCCATAAAGGGCAAGGGGTTGAATATTCTCAAGGACAGCCTTAAATCCGCCATGCAGGAACGATTTGATAGGGACAGGGAAAAGGGAAGGATATTCAGGACAGTAAAGACAATGGTTGTAGGAATACCTAATGTTGGCAAATCCACATTCATAAATAAAATAGCAGGCAAGGCCGTCGCAATGACCGGAGACAAGCCGGGAGTTACACGCGGCAAGCAATGGATCAGGCTTAATCCTGAGATAGATATGCTTGACACTCCGGGAATACTATGGCCAAAGTTCGATGACCAGGAAACTGCATTGAATCTTGCCTTCACAGGCGCCATCAAGGATGATATCATGGATATAACCGAGGTTGCAGCCGCGTTGGCTGAAAGGCTGTCAGCCTCATACCCGCAGCTTTTCCTGAACCGCTATAAGCTTGAACAGGCATCAGGCATGACAGGTCTTGAGTTGGTCGAAGCTGCTGGGAAAAAGAGGGGTTGTATTCTTCCAGGAGGAATTATAGATATGCAGAGGATATCAACAATCATCCTTGACGAATTCCGAGGGGGAAAAATCGGGACTATCTCATTGGAGAGACCAATGAAAGGTGAGGCACAGGGAAATGGAACAGAAAACGGAAATGAGCCGGGCAGAAAAGAAACAGGCAGAGAAGCTTGAAAAGCAGAAGCTGGCGCATGAAAAAGAAATGCTGCGGCTTGAGAGCATGTATGTATATGAAAGGCAGGCATACCAACAGGGCTATAAGCTGATAGCAGGCATGGATGAGGCTGGAAGGGGCCCATTGGCAGGACCTGTTGTGGCAGCATGTGTTATATTGCCAGAAGATTGTCTTATAGAAGGCGTCAATGACTCTAAAAAGCTAAGCGCGGAAAAGCGGGAAAGACTCTACGATATAATAATTGAGAAAGCCGTCTCTGTTGGTGTTGGAATCATAGATGAAAAAACTATAGATGAAATAAATATCCTTAATGCAACCAAGCTTGCGATGAAAAAAGCGGCGGAACAGGTCAAGCCCGTACCGGACCTTCTGCTTGTTGATGCTGTAAAACTTGACAATATTGATATTCCTCAGATGCCTATTATAAAAGGTGACGCTCTAAGTCTTTCGATCGCTGCGGCATCCATAATAGCCAAGGTAACAAGAGACAGGCTTATAGATGAAGCCGACAGTATATATCCCACCTATGGGTTCAAGGATCACAAGGGATATGGCACACCGCAGCATATCGAAGCTATAAAAAAATACGGTATTTGTCCGATACATAGAATAAGCTTTACAAAAAATTTCACCGTCTGATCAAAGCTGCAGTTTTATGTGTTTGTGAGGAGCCCGGATATGCGAATAGATAATCATTTGTTAATAGCAGGTGATAACAGAACAGATACCGGTGATATGCTGAGCCGGCTTGAACCCGGAGATGTCATAAAGGCCAAGGTGCTTGATGTATCTCCTCAAGAGGCTGTACTCAGGCTTTCTGACGGTACCGTAATAAAGGCAAGGACCACTGAGTCACTCGATGTAAAACAGGGACAGACCATTTCGCTGAGCGTGACCTCCCGGAACGAAAACTCATTTGTACTGGAAACCGTCAAGAACGCATCCCAGACTACAGCAGCAAATTCGGCAAATTTGCACAAATTGCTGGAGACTGCAGGTGTCAGGCTTGATAATATAAACTTAAAGCTGGCGGCTGAATTTTTGAAATACGGTGCCGCTCCTTCGGCAGAGAATATTACCGAAGCTTTGGAGTATATGAAAGGCTTTGATGGGCTGGATGCTGAGAAGGCAGTCTTTTTGGCCGTTAAGAACATCAGCACTACACAGGCGGACAAGGACATGCTTTCTGGACTCCTAGACGGCAGCCTGAAGCTTGGACAGCTACTCGAGTCGCTGCATAAAGCTTTAAATGGTGAAGTTAAAGAAGCCGGCACCGGCACCGGTAATCAGAACACTGAAGCTATACCGGCTTCTCCGGACATCATACCTGATATAGGAAGTAAATTACCTCAGCAATCAGGAGATCCTGCTGCAGAGATAAATGCAAACGGCATCAATGATGGCAAAGCAAGCTTACCAGCATCTGAAATTGCCGGTACAGATGTAAAATCTGCAATTCCATCAAATGCTCAAAATACTCAATCAGCTTTATTCTCGAAAACTGGTACAGATACCACTGACCAAAAGATTGCTGAGTCAAACAAGCAATCCGGTGTTGTTACTGTTCTTCAGCCGGACCAAGCTCAAGTAAAAAATGCTGGAGTAAATTCCTATGCTGTACTCAATGTTGCCACCATGGATGACAATGCAAGTCCGAAAATCCTTAATCAATCCAATACTGATACAGCATCGGCTTTTACAGCCAAAAGCGAGGCTAAAGAAACCGACAGTGGGCCAAATACTGCTGATATCGGCGCTGCGCTCCGGAGCATTTCAATGAAACCGTCTGTGGGAACAAAAAGCAGCGGTATTGAAGCCGCAGATATAAAACAGGGCGCTGAATATTTGACCCAGGAGGCATTGGAAAGAATAAATAAATCAATCGATAGACTGTATGTTAATATAAACAAGAAGCTCTCAGGCGAGGAGCTGGATTCGGGCAGTATAAATAACCGTTTATCGGAGCTGGCAAAGGAACTGAAACTGCTCATACAATCTTCATCCGCCTCAAAGTCAGTCGGCATGCAAGCTGCTTCAACTCTGAACCTTATAGAGGACACTGTAAGGCTCCTGGATATGTTCAACTCCAATAATGTACTTTATTATCAAATACCGGTCAGAATTGACAATTACAGATCCACTGCCGAGCTGTATGTTATGAAACGGAATCAGAACAAAAACAGGATAGACCCCAATAATTCGGTCCTGTTTTTATCTCTTGATACTAAAAATATGGGTAGAGTTGAAACGATTATAGACGTAAAAGGCAGTAATATAAGTATGAGTCTTAGAACTGAAAGCCAGGCTGCAAGCGATTTTGCCCGGCAGAATATCAAAAACCTGTATTCCGGACTTTCTGAGTGCGGATATAAGCTCACAGACATAAAATACTCTATTATAGGTGCTGCCGCAACGCCGGCCCAGCAGGAAAAGCTCCTGTCAGATGCCATCAGGCTAAAGCACGGCAAGGTGGATTTCAGGATCTGACACATCTTTGACCGCAGCGATTGTTAATTCTCTAATAAAGATCTATAAGCTCCTTTATGATTAGATAGTATTAGTATTTCTGGAATGAAATGAGGAGGGAATATATGAGTCTAATAGAATTAACAACAATTCTTAGATCAAAAGCTATCATAACAAGTAAAAGAATAATTCACATTATAATATTACTGATAATCACAACGTGCATCTTGAACTTAACGCCGACTAAGGCAGACAATGTTTTGGAGGGAAAATATATTGCAGGCCCATTTGACAGCAGCATAAATATAAGTGAATACCTGGATGGTGGAGTTACAACCTTTTACAAACATGATTCAGGCAATATTAGTGGAGATCATGGAATTATTGATATGAAAGGAAGAGAAATTGTAGATTGTGCCTTTATACAGCCTTTTAGTGAAGGATTGGCTGCGTTTGCATTTGAGGATGGCGGCCCTAAAGGCTATATGGATAAGGAAGGCAGGGTAATCATAAAACCCCGGTTTGGTTGGGCTGAACAGTTTAGTGAAGGGCTTGCGGCGATATCGGTCAGTTATGAGCATGAAGAAAAATGGGGTTACATAGATAAAACGGGCACGGAAATAATAAGGCCCCAATATGATTATGCGGGCAGGTTTCACGATGGTATGGCAACTGTTGGAATAAGGTATGGCGCTCGGACCCAATACAAGTTTGGTATTGTAAACAATGAAGGAAGGGAAATAGTGAAACCTCAGTATGATGAGGTTATCAATTATTCCAGTGGCCTGGCTGTAATCGTAAGTAATGGTAAATACGGGTGTATTGACAAGAGTGGAAAAATTGTCATAAAGCCACAGTATGATTATATGAGTGATTATTATGGAGGCTTGGCCCTGGCAGGACGATTTGATAAAAATCAACATCTTAGATGCGTACTTCTTGATAGTGAGGGGAAAAAAGTGTCAAATAGATATTATGACTATCAAGAAAACTATCCAACAGTACGGTATTTTAGAGAATCTTCTCATTACTCTTTTGCAGAAATACCTTCCGTTGATGGTCTGATACCGGTCTCTAGAAACTCCACATATGGATTTGTTGACATAAAAGGCAGGGAAGTAATTGAGCTAAAATACGATTTTACAGACCCGTTTTCGGAGGGTGTAGCAAGAGTAGAAAATGACGGCAGGCAGTTTCTCATAAATACACAAGGAGAGGAGTTGGCAACGCTTAAGCGATATTATGACCGAGATTACGGCAGTATTGAATATTTCTGCGAAGGGCTTATGAGAGTTTGCAAAGATAGTAAGTGGGGATTCATTGATAAGACCGGCAAAGAAATCTTTGGATTGGATTTCGACTATGTATCGGATTTTCATCAAGGCTTGGCTTTTGTCGTTAAGGACGGTAAACAGGGCTTCATATCAAATCCCCTTGATATGCCGGATAACTGGGCAAAAGATCAAGTGCAGTCTGCTATAAATTTAGATCTTGTGCCTGCTTATTTGCAATATGGGTATAAAGATAACATAAGTCGAAGAGATTTTGCTTCTCTAATCACTGCATTAATTGAAGTAAAAATCGGCAAAGACATTGATACTGTTTTATCTGAAAAGAAACTTGATATGATAAACAACTCGTTTATTGATATAAATGAAAAAGAAACTGAGGTAATTGCAGCCGATAAACTAGGAATAGTATGCGGTATCGGAGGTGGAAAATTCAATCCTGATGGAGAAATAACACGCCAGGAAGCAGCTGTGATGCTTGCCAGGACTGCCGAACTACTTAGCATGAACATTTCCAGCATAAGTACCAGAGATTATTCAGATAAAAGTATGATCAGTAATTGGGCTAAAGAGGGAGTTGATTTTGCATCCTCTGGAAATATAATGACAGGTATTGACGATAGACATTTTGATCCAATGGGGAAATATACCAAACAGCAAGCATTTATCACAATGCTGAGAATGTTGAATGCAGGTTGATAAACACTATAAAAGGATAGTTTCATCGGCAAAAAACATCAAGGAAGTTATTATTTACAGGTTGGGTATGGAGTAGTACAATAGCTCAAAGAAACTAATGCAATCAGAAATTGACAATCAAATCTCATAAGATTCACCAAAGGAGTAAGCGATATGGAGAAAAAGAAAATTAAAGAAGCCGCGGCCCTGAGATATTCTCCTGATAATAATGGCGCTCCTGAAATAGTCGCCCTTGGAAAGGGAGAAGTCGCTGAAAAAATAATCGAAAAAGCAAAAGAAAATAACGTACCGCTTTATGAGGACGCAGAACTGGCTCATACACTGAGTTTTATGGAAATCGGCGCTGAAATTCCAAGAGAGCTGTATGAGATAGTGGCAAAAATTCTCGTATTCGTTAGTGATATAGACAGTAAATTCAATGAATAGTAAGATTGGAGCCTGGAATGAACAACATTGAGTTCGGCCGGACAGGGGAGCAGATAGCAGCGGATTATCTGGAGAAAAACGGTTTTACAATACTTGAGAAGAATTTCAGATCGGGCATGTATGGTGAAATAGACATTATCGCCTCCGAGCATGAATATATATGCTTTATCGAGGTCAAGACCAGAACCGGCAACGCTTTCGGCACTCCAGCAGAGGCTGTCGGGGCATCCAAGCAGCAGAAAATCAGGTCCCTTGCATGGATATACCTGAAGCAGAAAGGGCTGGGCGAAAGATACATGCGCTTTGATATAATAGAGGTGACAGGCAGAAGAGGAAATAAAGGTTTTATGACTGAAAATATCAATTTGATAAGGAGTGCTTTTTAATGTTAATTATAGATGCTCATTGTGATACCGCTTTATCCGTATATGAAGACAACGGTGATCTTTACGAAAACAACTATCATCTCGACATCAGGCGGCTGCTTGAAACCAGCAGCCGGGTGCAGTTTTTTGCAGCCTTTGTCAATCCCCGGACTTACATGAACAATACTCTTGCCAGAGTACTATCAATAATTGATGTCGTATACACTGCACAGGAAAAATACAACGATAAAATAAAAGTATGTCATAGCGCTTCCGACATCGAAAAAGCGATTTCTGAGAAAAGGGTTGCTGCGATCCTTTCCATCGAGGGAGGAGAATGTCTGAACGGGGAGCTGTCTGTATTAAGGCAGCTATACAGGCTTGGAGTCAGAAGCATGCTTTTGACATGGAACTACCGCAACCTGCTTGCTGACGGTGCCGAAGAAGTGCATGGTTCAGGCCTTTCAGCCTTTGGCAGGCAGGTCGTAGCTGAGATGAACCGCCTTGGTATGATCGTGGATGTTTCACATTTATGTGAAGCCAGTTTCGATGATGTGCTTTCATTGACCACCGCGCCGGTAATTGCATCCCATTCCAACTCAAAATTTGTTTGTGACAATGAACGGAACCTGACTGATGCTCAGTTGTTACTAATGAAGAAAAACGGAGGTGTGGTGGGTCTCAACTTCTATCCATATTTCCTCAACAATACCGAAAATGCCAACATTGAGGATGTTATCCGACATATTGAACATATCTGCTCCGTAACAGGTGAAGACCATATAGGAATAGGAGCCGATTTTGATGGAATTGAATGTACTCCGTCCGGCCTTGAAGGTACCCAGTGCATCCCGGCACTTTTTGATCGTCTGCTGCAGCTCAATTATAGCAGCAGCTTTATAGAAAAGCTTGCGGGGAAAAACTTCATGAGAGTTATAGAACAAATACTAAAGTGACACCCTATATTTAGGCCCAGAGGTATACACAAATAGTGAATTGTCAATATGCCCTTCCTGCATATTAACACATGAAATTGTTTTATTGATATTTTTTTTGAATTATTTTAAGTCTTGAGTTGCAAATTCTCTCCGAATGTATTATTATATCAGAAATGTATATTTACTTTTGGGAGGTAATATCATGGACTTTAACAAGCTTGGCCGGGATGAACTCAAAGAGAAGCTTTTTTCGCTGAACAAAATATATGACGGCTTTAAAGCCGAAAATCTCAAGCTGGATATGTCAAGAGGCAGGCCGTGTACCGAACAGCTTGACCTTTCCATGGAAATGCTGGATTTCCCGGCCTCCTCCGACAGCTGCAAAACAGCTTCCGGCACGGATGTGCGAAACTACGGTATTACTGATGGTATTCCTGAGGCAAAGGAGCTTTTTGCAAAGCTTCTGGAGGTCAGTACAAAGGAAATCATAATAGGTGGCAACTCCAGCCTAAACCTGATGTATGACACTATCAGCCGTTCGATGACATTCGGTGTTTGCGGCAGTCCAGAACCATGGGGCAAGCTGCCGAAAGTGAAATTTCTTTGTCCCAGTCCCGGATATGACAGACATTTTGCTATAACCGAGCTTTTCAATATTGACATGATCACAGTCGATATGAAAGATGACGGACCCGATATGGATATGGTAGAAAAGCTGGTAGCAGAAGATGCTTCCATAAAGGGTATCTGGTGTACTCCAAAATACAGCAATCCTGATGGGATCACATATTCCGACAGTGTCGTCGACCGACTTGCTCAAATGCATACCGCAGCCAGCGATTTCAGGATATTCTGGGACAATGCGTATATAGTGCATCATCTGACAGATGAGCCCGACAGACTGAAAAACATAATGGAAGCCTGTAAAAACGCCGGTAATCCCGACAGGGTATTCATTTTCGCATCCACTTCAAAGGTCACCTTCCCCGGAGCTGGAATAGCGATGATGGCTGCCAGCGAGAACAATATATCGCAGATAAAGAAACTGCTTGCTATTCAAACTATAGGCCATGACAAGCTGAATCAGTACAGGCATGTAAGGTTTCTGAAGGATATGGACGGAATCGAGAAGCAGATGAAGAAGCATGCTGCCATTCTCAAGCCGAAGTTTGACATGGTACTTGATATACTGTCCTCCAATCTTGAAGATAAAAACATAGCATGGTGGAACAAGCCCAACGGAGGTTATTTCATCAGCTTCAATACAATGCCCGGGTGTGCTTCGGCTGTGGTAACGATGGCGAAGGAAGCTGGTGTTGTTTTGACACCGGCAGGCGCAACCTATCCATACGGCAAGGACCCTAAGGATGCCAATATTAGAATAGCTCCGACGCTTCCGCCGGTCAGCGAGTTGAAAAAGGCTATGGAACTGCTCTGTGTCTGCGTTCAGATAGTATCAGTCAAAAAGCTGTTGGGAGAGTTAGCCTAACGTTTTGACTGAAAAACTTGAATTATTGGCGCAACAATAATATAATCTTTTTGGATGAATCATCCTTTGGATGATGCCATATTATATCTCATATTTATAAGTATCTGGCGGGATTTTTCAATCTCGCAATTTTTTTGTTGTAATACAGCTTTTACGTTATAGCGATATGAACATATCTCCAGTCTGGGATGCATAGGCGAGCAGCAAGCCCTGCTTGGGACCAGCCTCGTTGCTACACTGCCGGGATATGAAAATTCTTCTACAAAAGAAAATTTTATTTGATTGAAGTGTTATAATAAAGTTAGAAAAGCTTGACACGGAGGTGCACTAATTTGAGGAATATGTATGACAGCCCTTTCAACGCCAGGTATGCAAGCCGGGAAATGCAGGAGCTTTTTTCACCGGACAGGAAGTTCAGGACATGGCGCAGGCTTTGGATCGCTCTTGCCGAAGCAGAGATGGAGCTCGGCTTGAATATATCAGAGGCACAGATAGAAGAATTAAAAAAATTCAAGGATCAAATCAACTATGAGGCTGCAGAAAAAAAGGAAAGGGAAGTTCGCCACGATGTAATGGCCCATGTGCATGCATACGGGGAACAGTGCCCGTCAGCCAAAGGCATCATTCATCTTGGCGCTACATCATGCTATGTAGGCGATAATACTGATATAATTATAATGCGCGATGCCCTTGAATTATTAAGAAAAAAGCTTGCTGCAGTAATTGACAGGTTATCCGAATTCGCGCTGGAATATAAGAGTATGCCGACACTGGGCTTTACACATTTTCAGCCGGCACAGCTGGTGACAGTAGGAAAGCGGGCTACTCTCTGGATCCAGGAGCTTCTGATAGATTTGGAAGACCTGGAATATGTCCTCTCATCCATGAAGCTGCTTGGAAACAAAGGTACCACAGGAACACAAGCCAGCTTTATGAATCTTTTTGATAACAGCAGTGATAAGGTAAAAAGACTTGAACAGCTGATAGCCGTTAAAATGGGCTTTGCCAGTGTATACCCCGTATCCGGCCAGACTTATACAAGAAAACAGGACAGCAGAGTATTGAACGTTCTTTCAGGCATTGCTCAAAGTGCCAGTAAATTCAGCTGCGATATAAGACTGCTGCAAAGCATGAAGGAAATTGAAGAACCGTTTGAAGAAAAGCAGATAGGTTCTTCTGCCATGGCGTACAAGCGCAATCCCATGCGTTCCGAAAGAATAGCCTCACTTGCAAGGTATGTGATCACCGACTGCTTAAATCCCGCAATAACTGCAGCAACACAGTGGTTTGAAAGAACTCTCGACGACTCTGCCAATAAGCGGATCAGCGTACCGGAGGCTTTCCTGGCAGTTGATGCAATATTGAACATTTATCTGAATGTCGCAGGTGGATTGGTGGTATATCCAAAGGTTATAGAAAAGCACGTTCTGGAAGAGCTTCCTTTTATGGCAACCGAGAATATCATGATGGAGGCTGTTAAAAAGGGAGGAGACAGGCAGGAGCTCCATGAAAGGATAAGAACTCACTCTATGGAGGCCGGCAGGCAGGTAAAGCTTTTGGGCCTGAAGAATGACCTGCTCGAAAGGATAGCAGGCGATGAGGCTTTTGGATTGACCATGGATGAAATACTTGCAGTTATAAAACCGTCAAACTACATTGGACGCTCAGAAGAGCAGGTAACCGAATTTATAGAGGAAATAGTTCGTCCAAGGATAAGCGGTATTGATACTAGTGGTATTATTTCTGAACTGAACGTATGATCACTGCTCAGAAAAATAAACAATAAATATAATTACTTAAAATAAACTGTATACAATTTCCTTTGTTAAAAACACCGAAATTAACGAAGGAAAATTATACAGTTTTTTGTTGAATTGAGCATAAAAATCATATAGAATTAGTAATGATGTAATTATGTGTTGCTATGCTTACCGAAACATGGAGGGAACGACGTGATAAATAAATACAGTAATGTACCTTTATATTCTCAATTAAAGCACCTGATCATTAAAAAAATAGAATCAGGGGAATATCAGGGTGAATCAAGGATCCCTTCAGAACAGGAGCTTTGCGAACTATATGATATAAGCAGACCGACAGTCAGACAGGCAATAAGCGAGCTGACCAATAACGGTTATCTGTACAAGGAAAAGGGGAAAGGCACCTTCGTAGCCAAATTCAAATCCAAGGTCGATATAAAAAACTATTCCGGCTTTACTGATTCTATTCTGGATAATCAGGATCCAGGTCAACATGACATATTGTCATTACGTGTTGTCACGTTAAACAATGCTGAATTTCTGGAATCCTTTTTCGGAGTGCAATCTCATTCCAATAACCCCGAGTTTGCTGAAATCAGCTATATAACAGCAGAGAATGGAAGCGTGATGTCATATAATACTTCATATGTCCCGCTTGCCATGTTTCCTGACCTTATAGAGGATATAAAAGCCAGAAGACCTTCATATGAAATATTAAGAGGTAAGTACCCGCTGCTGCCGGTCCGTACAAAAAGCTCACTGGAGATCGTATACACTGACCAGGTAGATGCGCAATATTTGCAGATTCAAACCGGACTTCCTGTCATAAGGATACAGAACACTCTTTATTCAAAAAGCGGACAGCCGGTAGAGCATGTTATTGCCAAATATAGGGCCGATAAATGCCAACTGGTTTTCGAAAACAGTAAATAACGCATTATACATTTTGAGTCAGCTGAAAATATGTCAAGTTAACATTTGACATATTTTTTTAATGTAATAAAACATATGATTAATGATAAAATGATTTGTGGGCAATGGCTGTTGCATCAATTTGCCATTGAAACAAGACATTTTTCTAAGGACAGTGATCAGAATTGAAATATATTATTGCATTTGCACTTGCTTTCATAAGCGTATACATTTTAATACCTCCTCTCAGGAAGCTGGCTGTCACAATAGGCTTTGTCGATCGCCCGACAGAGAGGAAGATACACAAGGATCCCGTGCCGCACCTTGCCAGTATAGGCATCTTTATTGGTTTTATGGTTGCATTCATTTCATTTTCCGATGGCTTCAGCAAACGAAATCTTGGGATCATAGCTGGATCAGTACTTGTTCTTGCCATAGGGATCATTGACGACTGGTACAAGACACATGGACAGGATTTCCCAGCTTTGCCCAAATTCATTGTACAAGTTATGGCAGCTATCATCACATATTTTTCCGGAATTGTCTTCACTGGGTTCCAAAACCCGTTCAATAGCAGTTCATATATCCTGCTTCCTGGTTGGCTTCAGTTTATACTGACCATAACATGGATTTTTGGAGTCATTACAGTCATAAATTTCTCAGATGGCCTTGACGGGCTAGCAGGCAGTCTCTCCACAATATCTGCAATAACACTGTTTTTGGTTGCATTGTCAAAAGGTCAGACGAAGTCTGCATTGATGGCAATAATACTTGTAGGCGTTGCTATCGGCTATCTTAAGTACAACAAACCGCCTGCCAGGATATACATGGGCGATGCAGGCGCAGGGTTCATGGGTTATATTCTGGGAATAATAGCATTGGACGGCGCATTTAAGCAAACAACAGTATTATCCCTGTTTGTTCCTATACTTGCGCTGGGTGTGCCTATTTTTGACAATCTGTTTGTTGTAATAAAGAGATTTCTGAATGGCAAGCCTTTTTACAAGGCAGACAGGAACCAGGTGCATTACAGGCTGCTTTCAGCCGGCCTGAACCCAAAACAGGTGGTTTTGTTTCTATGCCTGATAAATGTTTGTCTCAGTCTGACTTCGATAATAATAGTATTATTGAAGGTATAAAACAATTTTGATTTTATTTCGTATATAGTATCAAAATATTTAAAAGCGGAGATGTTGTTATGAAGAATCTGAGCAAGGATTTTTTCACTGAAAAAGAAGTGATTTTCATGGGATATTCCAGCCGAACACCACAGTTCAGCAATATGATATACAAGGCATTCTCCGATGCCGGCATAAAAGTTTATCCTGTAAACCCGAAGAAGGACGGAAAATATGATGTCAAGGTATACAGTGACATTAATGAGCTTCCGAGGACCCCAAAAATTGCGTATGTTTTATTGAATAGTGAAAATGCAAAAAAAGCTGTAGAGAATTTGAAGGGAAGCGGTGTCAAAAAAATTCTGTTTCACCGCGGTAAAACAGCTGATCAGCAATTGCTCGATGACTGTGCCGCTGCTGGGATAGAAACCGCAGTAGCCTGTCCGATGATGCTTTTTGGCTCGGGTCTCCACAAGCTTCATGCTTTATTTGCCGGAGTTAAGTGATGAGGACTTTTCCACTTATACGCAGTAAGTGGTCAAATGAACATATAATGGCAGGCCTCTTTTTTGTAATACTGCTGTATATGCTGCCGCAATGGATGAAAAATCCATCGGACATTGCAGTCTTTTTTGCTGTACTTGCTTTTGCCCTTATACTGGATGAAGCTGCAGGTATTCTAAGGTACAAAAGAGCTATTTGTTCAGTGTCGGCAGCCGTTACTGCTGCAATACTTCATTTTATCACCCCGGGCATTCCGCTGTGGGGCAAACTGTTCGGCGTATTTACAGGGATAATCCTTGGAAAGCAGATATGGGGCGGGACTGGAAAGAATGCGATCAATCCGGCTATTCTTGGCTATTTATTTATGCGCATTCTTTTTGATGGCAGTCAAATGCCTGTACAACCGTCTTTATTGCTGATTCCTGCTGCCATTCTGTCACTGCCCTTCATTCTTTTCAGGCCTTTTGTTTCTTTAGGCTACTTTGCAGGGCTTTTTGCTGCAAGCCTGAGCGGAAATGCTTTATTCGGAGAGCTGTTGATCATAAACGGTATTTTTTTTGGCAGCATCATACTTACCGATCCCGTTACAGTAACACCTTTGAAAATCTCTGGACTGGCGGGGGGCTTTCTATGCGCCTTTCTTCCGTTTCTGACTGTTCAGCCTGATATTACTATCCCGCTGGTAATACTTGTTTTTAATCTGATTTCACACCTGTTGGACGAATATGTCCACTATCCAAGAAAGCGTTTGTTTTTTACTCCTGTCAGCGTGAAAAAGCTATATGGAAAAAAGGGTTCGGATATAGAAGTCCTGGACCTTACGCAGCTGCAGACTTCAGAATGCACTGGTACTGATTGCATGGATTCATTATCCGGCAACAGTGATAAAGATACGGATCCAGAGTATCTGATATCGAAACTGTACGATTTGGGCGTATATGGTATGGGCGGAGGTGCTTTCCCTACAGGCAGGAAGCTTCAGACCATACTGGACTCCAATGTGCAGAAAAAATACTTCATAATCAATGCAGCAGAATGCGATCCAGGCCTGGTACATGACAAATGGCTGCTTAAAAACAGATATGAAGACATTATCAAGGGAATCGAAGTGATCACGCGATGCATTCATTTTTCAAGAGTTGTCATAGCAGCAAAAGATAATTTTCGCATTAAACCGCCGGAGGGCATAAGCATCAGAAAGGTAAGAGATTATTATCCTGCCGGGTATGAAAACGACCTGATAAAAAGCATTCTGAGAAGGAAAGTACCCACGGGTTTCCTACCTGCCAAGCTTGGTATACTCGTTCTTAACGTTCAGACCGTACTTTCCGTATATGAAGCTGTCTGCATGAATAAAATGGCCGACAGCAAATATATAACAATTGCTGATATCACTGAAGGCACCTGTGTAGTGGCAAAGGTAAGAACAGGCTCTCTTGTAATGGAAGCAATAAATGCTGTTTATCCCGGCAAAAACATGGTATTTTCAGGAGGGGGCTTAATGCAGACAAGGATGGCACAGGAGGATGACCGGATAGAGAATAGTACTAATTTTATTGCTGCAGCACCTATGCCCCGTTACAAGGAATCTCCCTTGTGCTCCAGCTGCGGAGCCTGTGTATCAAACTGTCCTCAGGGACTTTTAGCAAATAGGATCGCAGACTTGGTAGACAAAGGCTTTGAAAAGGAAACCTCAAAATTCAGTCCGGAATTATGTATCGGCTGCGGACTTTGCAGCTATATCTGCCCAGCCGGTAGAAACCTCTCAGCAAGGGTATTAGAGGCAAAAAAAGCTGCACGAATAAAGAATTGATATACTTGTTTATTATCTGGATATGGCACACTCGTCCGCATTATAATAAAAATGTACCGGATATCCTGTACGATGCGGCTTCCGGAGCCGACTCTTTTGAAGAAAGGAGTGGTCTGAGTTGAAGATTGAAACGGAGGTGGCCATCATCTGATGGCCGCCAAAGGGTCTGCTGAGCCTGACGGCCTGGCAGGCCCTTTTATTTATTTATCCTTATTTATGTAAATTTACGTAATGATTTTTTATAATTCAGCCGAATAAATACTAAAGTTGAGGTGTGTTATGAGATTTAAGGATAAGGTATGTGTCATTACAGGCGGCGCAAACGGTATAGGCGCGTGCATGGTACGGGAATTTGCCGCAGCAGGCGCCAAGGTAGCTTTTATTGATATTGACAGGGCAGGAGGGGAGAGGTTGCTTGAGAACATCCTTTCTGAGAGCGGCACCGGTTTGTTTTTTCATGGAGATATCTCTGAAGAGGATACGCTTAAGTCCTTTGCTGATAAAGTAATAAAAGAATACCGTTATGTTGATATTCTAATTAATAATGCCTGCCTTAGCAAAAAGGGCATACTGACCGGATGTACCTATAATGACTTCAATTATGTGCTCAAAGTTGGTGTAACAGCTCCGTACATGCTCACAAAGCTATTTTTCGACTATTTTGCGCCCAAAGGATCAGTAGTAAATATTGCATCTACCCGTGCATTCATGTCACAGATCGATACAGAAAGCTATTCCGCAGCAAAAGGCGGAATAATTGCACTTACTCACGCACTGGCAATCAGCCTGGCCGGCAGGGTCAAAGTAAATAGCGTAAGTCCCGGCTGGATAGATACAAACGCAAATAATGACCCTGATTATGAAAAATACCATAGCGAAGGTGATAAGCTCCAGCATCCTGTCTGCCGCGTAGGCAATCCTATGGATATCACTAGGGCGGTAATGTTTTTGTGTGATGATGAGAATGATTTTATTACAGGAGAAAATATTACTGTCGACGGCGGTATGACAAAGCAAATGATATATCATAATGATTATGGCTGGACATTTGAAAATCAGACTAAAAGATAATAATACAGGTATGATTAAATAAAACTACCGGTAATTGCTCTACAACTTTACTGTATTTACCATATTGGTTTTCCAAGTATACATAATGCTTATAAATCGATAGATTTTCAGAGGTTTCTATGGATAAACAAAAAACAAATGCAATGAGGATACTTGACAAGGAAAATATAAAGTATGAAATACTGTCATACGATGCCAGCGACGGTATGATCGACGGTATATCAGTGGCAGGCAAGATGGGACTGCCAGTTGAAAACGTTTATAAGACATTGGTAACTCAAGGTCATAGCAGGAATTTTTATGTGTTTATTATACCAGTCGCAGAAGAACTTGATTTAAAGGCTGCTGCAAGAACTGTAGGCGAGAAATCGGTTGAAATGATCAGAGTGGCTGACATAAACAAGGTCACAGGTTATATTCGCGGAGGCTGTTCGCCAATAGGTATGAAAAAGAGCTATACAACAGTACTGGACAATTCCTGCGAGAAGCTCAGCTATATAGTAATCAGCGCGGGCAAAATCGGACACCAGATCAAAATTGCGCCAACAGATCTTACTGGTCTGATAAATTGCAAAACCGACAGCATAATAATGCAGAAGTAAATTCTAAACTTTTTGACTATTGGGGAAGCTTCCATTTTTTTATACATGATTACGCGAAATATAAATTTCGCGTAATCCGGAGGGGTGTTATTGAATAATTTGGATTATTGTTATAATATTGATATAAATAGCTTTGCGAGGTCTTACATATGAAAAATATCAATGATTTTGAAATGTTTCCTGTTTTACAGGATTTCCTCAGCTACATGCTGACTATCAAAGGAAAATCTCAAAATACTGTCCAGGTATATTTTTATGACCTGAGAGTTTTTTTTCGTTTTATGAAGCTTCATAGAAATATTACAGATAAAAAAACCGAATTTGAAAAAATCTCAATTACTGATATCGATCTGGCTTTCATCAGGTCTATCACCTTAAGCGATCTATATGCATTTCTTGCCTTTGTCAGCAATAACCGTGATAATTCATCCTATGCCAGAGCCCGAAAAGTCGCCAGCTTGAAATCATTTTTCAAATATCTGACATTAAAAGCCAAACTACTGGATATCAATCCTGCTGCGGAATTGGAATCTCCAAAGATACTCAAGCGTCTGCCAAGGTATTTAAATGTCGAAGAAAGCAAACAATTGTTGAACTCCATAGATGGCCAGTTTTCAGAGCGTGATTATGCAATAATTACCATTTTTCTTAATTGCGGCCTGCGATTATCCGAACTGGTTGGTATAAATCTGAACAATATCAAAGGTACGTCCCTCAATGTTATAGGAAAAGGCGACAAAGAGCGCAGCGTTCCTCTAAATCAAGCCTGTATCAAGGCTTTGGAGGCCTATATGAAGGTCCGTCCCGTCAATGGAGTCAAGGATAGGAATGCCCTTTTTATAAGCGAGCGCAAGCAGCGCATCAGCAAGGAGTCTGTTCAGAAGATAGTTAAAAAGTATATAAAGGCCGCAGGTCTTGACCCGGACCGTTACTCCACCCATAAGCTCCGTCATACGGCGGCAACTCTGATGTACAAATACGGACATGTAGATATTCGTTCTCTTCAAGAGCTGCTGGGCCATGAAAGTATTTCCACAACGCAGATATATACTCATCTGGACAGCAATCAGCTGAAGACGGCTGTTGAAAGTAATCCGTTGGCCGATTTTAAGAAGAATTCACAAAGCTGATATTTACTTATGCTGCAAAGAAAACTATAATTATAAAGTTACAATGTTAACATTAGTTATGGAACTGACTGTACTTTATGTCAGTCATAATAAATACACTGATAATTATATTGGTTATTAGATAATGAGGTTAATCAAATGAATTCACGAAAGTTTTATTTTATTCTGACAATATTCGTTGCATCCGTACTTTTTATTTCAGGGTCCGGCATGCTGTATTACATAAATAATCATTTAGAATCTATCAGCCAGGATGTATTTGCATCTGCAGGTACAAATGAAACTATGAATGATATAATCCAGCCGCTGCTTCAGTCAAAGGAACCGTTTAATGTCCTGCTGCTTGGCGGTGACAAGGTCAGCAACAGCTCAGATACTATGATGCTTGCAAATTTCGATCCTGAAACCTTTAATATAAATATAATGTCCATACCGAGAGATACAAGAGTATTTATAAAAAACAAGGAAAGAAAGATCAATTTTGCATATGCCAGCGGCGGAGTGGATCTGGCAGTTCAAACAGTATCTGAGCTCCTGGATGTCAATATTAAATATTACGCCTTCGTTGATACATCTGCATTTAGGAAAATAATCGATATATTGGGCGGTGTGGATTATAACGTACCGGTTAATATGGATTATGACGATCCCCTCCAGAATCTCCATATCCATCTGAAAAAGGGACAGCAGACGTTGAACGGCTCTCAGGCCGAGCAATATGTACGATTCCGCAAGCCAAATAAATGGACCAAGGAATTAAAGCAATATTATGACGGCAGTGACCTGAAGAGAAACGTAGCTCAGCAGAATTTCATCCGGGAGCTGATGCGTCAGAAGCTTACTCTTCAATATCTTCCCAAGCTTACAAGTGTTATTAACACTGTATTTGATAATGTCAACACCAACTTTACACTGAATGAAATAGTAAAGATGACTGGTTATGTCAGCAGATTCAATGCAGAGAAAATAAATTTCATACCTATGCCCGGTACAACCTACGACGCCTCACCCTGGTATTATATTTGCGATGTTCCGGCGACCAGAGAGATAATGGCTGAAAGCTTTAAATGTGATGATAGCTTTATCACTGCCGACAGCGAAAATGAGGCTTTTTATCTGACCAAAGCAGCTAAATATTCACCTCCGAAGCCTGTATCAAAGGACGAAGCAGTGGATAACCCTTCCAATGATGAAACATCTATCACCGGCTCCGATCAGGATCCGTAATAATGTGTTGCATTCAGTATGTTAATTATTTATCAATATTTTTGATTCACAAAAAACATGAAGTCAGGTCAAAATGACTGACTTCATGTTTCGTATGAGAATGAAATATGTTTTATTTTATACTACAGAAAACTTTGTATGCGTTGTACGTAGTATAAATATCTACTTTGCTGGTGATCTCAAATGGAGAGTGCATTGAGAGAACAGCAATACCGCAGTCCAGTACATCAATACCAAGATTGGCTGCATACTGGGCTATTGTGCCTCCTCCCCCCTCATCCACCTTTCCGAGCTCACCTGACTGCCAGATAATATCATTGTCATTGAAGAGCTTTCTAACTTCTCCGACAAACTCTGCGCTTGCATCACTTGCATCGTATTTTCCCCTGGAGCCGGTGAATTTCTGCAGTACTATACCGTGTCCGAGGAAAGTAGCATTCCTTTTTTCAAAGACGTTGTCATAGTTGGGGTCTACTGCCGCATTCACATCGGCTGACAGCATTTTTGATTGGGACAGGCATGAGCGCAGCTTAAGATCAGAGTAATTGTCGTCTGTCAAAGCTATAATATTTGCAAGGAAATCCTGTAGCAGGTTCGATTGGGCGCCTGTGTTTCCCATGCTTCCTATTTCCTCTTTATCTGTCAGCAGGCAAACCGCTGTGCGCTCGGGAGTGCCGATATCCATAACTGCCTTCAGCGCCGGATATGCGCAGACCCTGTCGTCCTGACCGTAACCGCCCACCATGCTTTTATCAAAGCCCACGTCCTTCGCTTTTTGAGCCGGAACTATTTCCAGCTCCGCAGACTGGAAATCCTCTTCAACTATGCCATATTTCTTGTAAAGTATGCTCATTATATTGAGCTTTACCTTTTCCTTAACCTTGTCATCCTTGTAAGGTATTGACCCCAGCAATAAATTCAGTCCCTCTCCGGTCACAGCCTCGCTCATTTTCTTTTGCATCTGCTCACGCGCCAGATGAGGCAGCAGGTCTGTTATATTGAAAACCGGATCATCATCGTTTTCTCCTATTACTATATCCACGGCTGTTCCGTCACCCTTTATCACCGTTCCATGGATCGCCAGTGGTATGGTCAGCCACTGATACTTTTTCAAGCCTCCATAATAGTGGGTCTTGAAAAATGCCAGTTCTGTATCTTCATAAAGCGGATTTTGCTTCAAATCTATCCTTGGAGCATCGATATGTGCACCCAGAATGTTTACGCCGTCTGCCACGGGCTTACTGCCGATTACTGCAAATACAGCTGACTTTTTCCTATTGATATAATAAACCTTGTCACCCGGCTTCAATTTGCTATTTGCAGCTATCAATCTGTCCAGTGCCTTGAAGCCTGCAGCAACTGCAGCTTTCTCGGCTTCAGCCACAAATTCCCGCTCTGTTTTTGCCTTATTGAGGAAGCTTTTATATTCTTCAGAGAAATCAAAGCTCTTTGCAACAAAGTCATCATTAACCTTTTCCCATATGTTTTTTTGCTTGTATGAAAGCTGTTCTTCAAGTTTCTGTCCTTCTGTCTTGGTATCACTCATTGTTCTGCATCCTCCCGTTTGTATTAGTTCATTCAGATATTACCGGACTTTACTATTATATACCTTAATTTTCATTTTATAAACCAGTATTTGCTTTTGGTATTGCTCAATGATAATATTGTTTTGTACTATAAAACACCCCGGAGGTGCGTAAATGTTCGATTGCCATATGCATACAAGATTTTCAACAGATGGTCACATGGAAGCTGAAGAAGCCTGCATCGCTTCAATAAAGCTGGGGCTGGAGGGCATAGCTATTACTGATCATCTGGATTATGATTATCCAGGTGAAGAATCCTTTCTTATTGATTTTGATGAGTACTTCAGCCGGATTACACCCATCACCGAAAAATATAAAGGCAGGCTGAAAATAATTAAAGGCATTGAGGTCGGTATACAGCCGCAAGTCATCGATAAATCCATAAATGTTATTAACAGTTATCCTTTCGATTATATACTGGCATCAGTTCATATCGTAGACCGTGCTGATCCATACAAAGAAGGCTTTTACACAGGCAAAGCAAAGACGGAAGTCTATGGCCGGTATCTTGAAGAAATTCATTTTATGATTAGCAATATGAAATCCTTTGATATGGTTGGTCATTTTGAATATATCATAAGGCGTGCTAATTATGCTGATAGGACGTTAAGATATGCTGACCATTCCGATTTATTTGATTTGATATTCAGAAAACTTATTGAACTAGGCCGCGGCTTTGAGCTTAATACTGCCACTTTTAGAAGCGGCCGTCCTGACGCCGAATATGATATAAATGTCCTCAAAAGATACCGGGAATTGGGCGGAGAGCTGATATGCCTAGGCTCTGATGCACATCGCACAGAGCACATAGCTGCCAGGTTCGATTATTATGCTCAGCTTATCCGTGAAGCCGGTTTTAAATACACAGTGCATTTTGAAGACAGAAAACCCGTATTTGACAAGTTGTAATCGGAATAAGCAACCCTGCCGCTATAATGCTATCGTGGACGTCAACACTGTTTATTCCGGCTGTGTTTCCAAGCACCTGCTGCAGTGCTGCCCCTTATTCCATAAAACTGAACTCTTTTGGCATTCATGCTGTACCTAGAAAGCGACAGGGCTTGCTTGTGGAGATCATATTTTACGCTCCAGAGCAATACTGCCTATCGCACAGTCGGATCGAGCCTACTGGAAAGACCCGTGAGACAGGACTTCAAAGTAAAACTCTGTATTACTTAAAACGAGCCACGTCAGAAGGTGCTTTAAAATATGATCGGAACAAGCAACCCTGCTGCTATAATGCTATCGTGACCGTCATCACTGACGCTGTGTTCAATCTATTATTCCGCCGCCGATAACGGCATCGCCATTATAGAATACGATCGCCTGACCGGGTGTGATGGCTCTTTGCGGTTCATCAAACTTCACTTCGGCCTTGTTGCCCGGCAGCGGATTGATTATTGCAGATGCCTCTCTGGCCGAGTATCTGATCTTTGCCGTGACCCTCATCTCATCCTTTAATCCATCTATAGAAATGAAGTTAAGATCAGAGGCGGTCAGTCCTACAGAAAACACTTCATCCGCATCTCCAAGCACAACCGTGTTGTCATTCGGCTTTATAGCAACAACAAATTTGGGTCTGCCGAAGGAAATGCCAAGGCCCTTCCTCTGCCCTACGGTATAGTGGATAATTCCCTTATGCATTCCAAGCCTGTTGCCTTCTGTATCTACAAAATAGCCCGGTTTGATCTCAGCATCGGTATTCTCACTGATATACCTGCCATAATCATTGTCCTCAACGAAGCATATTTCCTGACTGTCAGGCTTGGATGCCACAGGCAGCCCCAATTCTCTGGCCATGGCTCTGACCTGGTCCTTTTCAAATTCTCCTATCGGGAACAGAGTTTTTGAAAGCTGATCCTGGGTCATTGTGTACAGTGCATAAGTCTGATCCTTCTGAGCAGTTGCCGATTTCTTGAGCAAATATCTGCCGGACGGAGCATCATATGTTATACGGGCATAGTGTCCGGTGGCGATATAGTCCATTCCCATAGAAACAGCTTTCATCAGCAGCGCTTCAAATTTGACAAAACGATTGCAGGCAATACAGGGATTTGGAGTCCGTCCCTTAAGGTATTCAGCGGTAAAGTAATCAATGACCTTTTCCTGAAATATATCCTTAAAGTTAAGCACGTAATACTTAATACCAAGCCTGTCCGCTACTCTGCGGGCATCGTCGACAGCAGAAAGCGAACAGCAGCCGCCTTCGGTCTGCTTTCTCTCCTCCTGCATATCAGGCCATATTTGCATAGTTACGCCCACAACTTCATATCCCTGCTCTTTTAAAACGGCGGCAGCCACTGAGCTGTCAACACCGCCGCTCATACCAAGCATTACACTGCCCTTTGACATGTTTCACCTATTCTTCGTCAATAATGTGATGCACATCTTCGCATCTTTTACAGCATGCATCACATCCGCTGGTTTCTTCGATCAGACCGTTCTTCCTTTGATAATCCTCTATTGCTGCTCTGATTGCTTCCTCAGCGAGATTTGAACAATGCATTTTTACCGGCGGCAAACCGTCCAAAGCTTCTGCGACTGCTTTATTTGTGATCTTTAGTGCCTCCTCAACGGTCTTTCCTTTCACCAGTTCGGTTGCCATGCTGCTGGTAGCTACAGCGGCGCCGCATCCAAATGTCTTGAATTTGGCATCGACAATGACATTGTTCTCTATTTTAAGATACATTTTCATTATATCTCCGCATTTAGGATTACCAACCTGACCTACACCATCAGCGTCACCAATTTCTCCTACGTTTCTTGGATTTGAGAAGTGATCCATTACTTTTTCGCTATACATATACATTCCCTCTTTCTAAAGTTCATTTCCTCTGATCTATTTTTTCATTACATCTGATCCTGGTTTGGACAATCTGCCTCAACAGACCGTCATCTGGCCTGCCTGTCATCTTTTGCACATTGCCTCATACAGCGGAGACATTTCTCTCAGCCTTGTTACTATAGCCGGAAGCACTTCCATCAAGGAGTCCACATCGGCATCGGTGTTTTCTTCTCCAAAGGTCAGCCTTAACGAACCATGGGCTGTTTCGTGCGGAAGTCCTATGGCCAGCAGTACATGGGATGGATCCAATGAGCCTGAAGTGCACGCTGATCCGCTCGATGCCGCAATCCCCTTCATATCAAGCATCAGAAGCAGCGATTCACCTTCTATGAATTCAAAGGAAAAATTGACATTGCCAGGCAGTCTTTTTTCTCTGTGTCCGTTAAGCTTAATAAAGGGGATCTTCTGCTCAATCTCCTTTATTGTTCTGTCTCTCAGCGCAATGAGCTTCTTATTATACTGGTCCATATTCGCCACAGCGATCTCAAGTGCTGCAGCAAATCCGACTATGGCAGGCACATTCTCAGTGCTGGCTCTTCTCCCTCTTTCCTGGGCTCCTCCATGGATAAACGAGGTCAACTTGACACCCTTTCTGACATAAAGCGCTCCTATACCCTTTGGACCATAAAACTTGTGAGATGACATAGACAGAAGGTCGATATTCATCTCAGAAACATCTATATGGACATTTCCCATTGCCTGCACGGCATCTGTATGAAAATACACGCCTTTTTCTCTTGCAACTCTGCCTATCTCAGCAATTGGCTGGATAGTGCCTATCTCATTGTTTGCAAACATTATTGTTATCAAGATCGTATCCGGTCTTATTGCAGCTCTGACCTGTTCCGCGCTGACCAATCCGTCTGCATCAACGGGCAGGTATGTAACCTCAAAACCGTCGCTCTCAAGATACTGGCAGGTATGGAGCACTGCGTGATGCTCTATAGCTGTGGTTATAATGTGCTTTCCCTTTTGTCTGTTTGCGTATGCGACACCCTTTACTGCCCAGTTGTCGGCCTCGGTGCCGGAACCGGTGAAAAACATCTCTCTAGGCTCAGCTCCAATAGCTTTTGCTACCTTTTCTCTCGATTCTTCTATTGCCTTTTTGCTGTCCCTGCCTATTGAGTATATGGATGAAGGGTTGCCGAATTTCACATTGAAAAATGGCAACATCGCATCGATTACTTCCTTCCTGACCGGCGTAGTCGCCGCGTGATCCAGATAGATATTCCTGTCACTCATGATCATTTACTCCTTCATGTATTTAATAAATTAATAGCCTTCAGTAAACTCTGTCAACAGAATATTATGCATCAAATATACTTTCAATATAACTCGGCGAGTAATGGGCCCACAGTCCCACCTCTTTACGTATTTTCAGCCCTCGGGCTGAAAACGCTTGGTGGCGGGTACCGACTTGCCTTTCAGATATTTTCTTTCGATTAATCGAAAGAAAACAATGTGAACATATCTCCCGCCTCGTTGAAACACTGCTGAGGTAAGAAAATTTTTCTACAAACGAAAAATTTTCTTTGAAACCGAAGTGTTATAACGAGTTATAGATCAAATTTCCTTCTGAGCCGTTGCGAAATAATCATCAACCAATTCCTGCAGTGTTATATTATCTATTACGTTATTAATGCCGTCCCTGATCTTCTCCCAAACACTCCTTGTCACACAACAGTCTAAGTTGTCGCAATGATGGCTTTCACAATTTTCCGATACACACTCAGTAGGTGACATTGAACCTTCCAATGTACGCAGTATATCTCCAACTGATATGTTTTCCGGACTTCTGCCCAGAGAATAACCTCCCTGTGAACCTCGTACGCTCTTGACCAGCTTTGCTTTTTTCAATGCCGCAAATAGCTGTTCCAAATAGTTCTCTGATAATCCTTGCCGCTCGGCAATGCTTTTCAATGCTACTTGCCCTTCATCACAGTGAACAGCCAGGTCCAGCATTGCTTTCAAGCCATATCTGCCTTTTGTCGAAAGCTTCATTATCCCTTGCCCTCCACATTTCTTGCTGATAATCAATTCCTAGTAAATTACTTGGTTTTCACTTTAAAGATAACACTATGTTCTGTATTTGTCAACAAAAATATTTATAGCCTTCATAAGAAATCCCCCGCCTCAAAGTCGGGGGATTTTCATCGCTATAATACTACAGGTAATGTGGAGCCTCCATGGGGCATCAGCAATACACGGGCATCGGGTCCCATTACCTCAAAAGCCTTGTTCAAAGCCTCTTCCATACTGTCGAACGGTTCCATATACAATTTCTCGGACATTTCATGTTCCATATCTGAAACTATGAACACTCTTGACTTCTTTTCCACTAGTGCGATTGCTGCGGCTTTATGCCCTCCCAGTTCAAAGTTGGCTTTTATCTTTGTTACCAGATCATCAACAGATGAGGCTTCCTTGATCCAGCGCTCAAATACTTCTTCTCCGTAGCCCTCTGTACAGGAAGCAAGCAGAATTATTATCCCGCCGTCGCGTACCGCATGCTTTGCATTGTCGAGAGCCTTCTGCGCCTGGTACAGGTTGATATCCTTCGGGAAACCTCCCGGGGTGGTTATAACTATATCAGCTTTTCCAGGTATTTTTATTTTGTACAGCCCGTCAAGAAAGCGGCAGCCTTCTCTGTGGGCAAGCACATGATGACCTGCAACTGCTTTAATGATATTTTTATTCTCATCCAGGACCACATTAAGTATGAAATCGATTTTGACAAACTGAGTAACTTCTTCTATGTCCTGTCGTACCGGATTGTCGTCTACCGCTCCGGCTCTGGCAGCATCCATGACCATGGCGCTGTGGTTGGCCTGTATAGCCGCCCTTGTTGAAACTCCCGGCATTATAGCCTTTGCTCCGCCGCTGTAACCTGCGAAATAGTGATATTCTATATTGCCCAGGCAAATGATCCGCTCTGCATCGGCAACCCTATCAAATATTTCAACGGGAGTCCCACGGGATGTTGTTCCAAGCATCCTGCATTGTTGCACATCGCTGTCGATACAGCTTACCTTTTCATAAACCTCATCACCGACAAGATATCTTTTTTCCTCTTCGGTGTGCTTTCTATGGCTCCCAAGAGCAAATACTACCGTTATGTCCTTGTATTCGGCTCCGGCAGCCATAAGCTCGTCTATAACTGCAGGAAGCACAGTTTTACTTGGCATAGGCCTTGTAATATCGCTGGTTATAATAACAATTTTTTCTCCCCGCTTAACAATTTCAGAGAGCTTCGGTGTTCCGACAGGCTCCCGAAGCGCTCTCCTGACTTCATCGATCCCTGTAAGCTCATATTTGACACTATTCTGACCGAGCTCAGCCATTATATTTTCATCTTTTATGTCAAATTCCTTAAAACTCTTTCCGTATCCATATTTAAAATGCATATAACAGCCTCCTTGTCATTCTTCATTACTTTCGTTTTCATTGTTGCTGCCGGTTTCGCTCATGTCGTTTTCTGACCCGTATTTGCCGCCTTTTTCGCCATCTATCTTTTTTCTGAGATCTTCCAACTCTCTTTCTCTGGTTGCCTTGCCGTTGTATATAAGAAATGCAAAAGCAATTATCAGATAAATTACCATACTGAGCTGCCAGTAAAACTTAATGAACATAACATTTAAGAGCAGCAGAACAAATCCAGCCAGCAATACCCATGCGAAAATTCTTCTTTTCATATCAAATCCTCCGTTTTCCTGCCGCTTTACAGCTAGCGCAGTATCTATAGATTTCACTGAACGAAATTGTCCGTTCAGCTGTTCCTGAACCTTTCAAGCCATTCTTTAATTTTGGCTTCATATCCGTTGGAAGTAGGCTCATAATAAACAGTGCCTTCCATTCCCTCCGGAAAGTACTCCTGCTTTACAATATTTCCTGGGTAATCATGGGCGTACTTATAGCCTTTTCCATACCCTTGATCCGACATGCCCTTTACAGGAGCATTTCGTAAATGCATTGGAACCTCTCCTGTTCTTTTTGTTTCGACATCCGTCGCTGCTTTACCAAGAGCTTTATAGCACGAATTACTTTTAGGGCTTGTTGCTACCATGACGGCCGCATGCGCCAGCAGCAGCCTGGCTTCCGGCATGCCGATCATATGTATCCCCTGGGCTGCGGCGACTGCGACCTGCAATGCAGTGGGGTTTGCCATTCCTACATCCTCCGATGCACAAATAATGATCCGCCTTATCAGGAACTCAGGATCCTCCCCTGCATAAAGCGCCCTGGCAAGATAGAACAGAGCTGCATCCGGGTTGCTGCCGCGCATTGATTTTATGAACGCGCTGATGTTGTCATAGTGGGCTTCTCCTGATTTATCGAATGCTATCGCCTTTCTCTGTACACACTCTTCAATTGTCCTGAGTGTGATATGTATATGGCCGTCACCTTCGATTTCGGAGGTTACTGCCGCCAGTTCGATAGCATTTAAAGCGCTTCTGGCATCGCCGTTTGATATTTCGGCAAGATAGCTGACAGCTTCATCATCCACCGCCAGGTCGTAGCTTCCAAGACCTCTTTCCTTATCTGCCAGCGCTGCTCTGATGATATCTTCAATATCTGTGCTGTTCAGAGGCTTCAGCATAAATACCGAAGACCTCGAGATCAGTGCCTTGTTTACCTCAAAGTAAGGATTCTCAGTAGTCGCGCCGATCAGCACTATAGTGCCGTTTTCAACATATGGCAGCAATGCGTCCTGCTGAGCTTTGTTGAACCTGTGTATTTCATCTATAAAAAGTACTGTTCTGCCGCTTGGATTTAGCATTGGGTTTTGTGTGTCGGATACTATTCTTTTTATATCGGCGACTCCTGCCGTGACTGCATTGAGCTTTTCGAAGCTCGATTTGGTCGTAGCGGCGATTATCCTGGCAAGTGAGGTCTTGCCTGTGCCTGGAGGACCATATAGTATTATTGAGGAGATCCTGTCGGCTTTTATCATTCTGTATAGCAGTCTGCCTTTTCCGGTGATGTGTTCCTGGCCGACAAATTCTTCTATTGTTCTTGGACTCATCCTGTAAGCCAGAGGCTCTTTTTTCTGCGCCATGTTTCCTCCATGATCGGTATTAATGATGTACACCCCTGCCGCTATAATGCTATCGTGACCGGCAACACTGACACTTATATGCTATTCCAGGAAAGCGGCAGGGCTTGCTTGTGGAGATCATATTTTACACTCCAGAGCAATACTGCCTATAGCTACAGTCGGTTCGAGCTTACTGGAAAGACCCGTGAGACAGGACTTCCAAGTAAAACTCTGTATTACTTAAAACGAGCATCGGCAGAAGATGCTTTAGAATATGATCGGAACAAGCAACCCTGCCGCCATAATGCTATTATCTGGACCGTCAACACTGTTTATTCCGGCTGTGTTTCCAAGCACCTGCTAAAGTGCTGCCCCTGAACAATAACTAATTCCACAAAAGCGGTCCTGTCTCACGGGTATTGCAGCTACTCCCTCACAACAACCTGCGTGGCAGAAGGGCTGCGAAGCAGGAAACCCAGCCTCCACAAACAGCGTCGCCGGTCTTCCGGATCTTGTGCTCTTTTAAACTTTCCTGCTGTACTAGGAAAGCGGCAGGGCTTGCTTGTGGAGATCACGAGCATCGGCAGGAGGTGCTTTAAAATATGATCGGAATAAGCAACCCTGCCACTATACATCGGCAGAAGGCGCTTACCATGCCGCTTTAGCCAAATTCCCTCAGTGCTCCTGCATACTACTAAAAGAACTAAGATAACATCCTGCTCTTATTATCTTAGTCCCTTGATAGTTTTTATTCAATAATTATTGCACAATATTGTCTAAATTAACGGTATAAAGGATGCTTCTCACAAAGGGCTGCCACCCCCTGTCTCACTTGTTCCGAAGAATTATCAAAATCAGTCAGCGTCAGCTTGATCAGCCTCGCAATTTCCTTCATATCCTCTTCCTTCATTCCCCTTGACGTAACAGCGGGTGTACCTAACCTTATTCCGCTGGTAACCGTCGGCTTCTGCTTATCGAAAGGAACAGTATTCTTATTTGCGGTGATACCAACCTCGTCCAGCAAATGCTGCGCCAGCTTGCCGGTCACATCAAAATTGCTCAGGTCCACAAGCATCAGGTGATTGTCGGTTCCTCCTGAAACAAGTACGAAGCCCTCGCTCACCAATGCTTCTGATAAAGCCTTGGCATTTTTGAGTATTTGCTGCTGATATTTCTTAAAATCTTCACCCATGACCAGCTTGAAGCTTACAGCCTTTGCAGCAATAACATGCATGAGAGGGCCTCCCTGTGTTCCCGGGAAAACGGCGGAATCGATCACCTTGGCATATGCCTCCCTGCAGAGTATCATGCCGCCTCTTGGTCCTCTCAGTGTCTTGTGGGTCGTAGTAGTGACAAAGTCAGCATATGGTACTGGGCTTGGATGGAGTCCTGCAGCAACAAGACCGGCGATATGAGCCATGTCTACCATAAGGTATGCACCACATTCATCCGCTATTTCCCTGAATGCCTTGAAATCGATTATTCTCGGATATGCGCTGGCGCCGGCCACTATTATTTTCGGTTTGATATCCAAAGCCTTTTTATGAAGCGCATCATAGTCTATATATCCGCTGTCTTCCCTGACACCGTAAAATTCTGATCTGTAATATTTGCCGGAAACATTCTTTTTCATACCATGACTCAGGTGACCGCCATGGGAGAGATCCATACCCAGTATGGTATCGCCCGGGTCCAGCATCGCGAAGTAGACAGCCGAATTTGCCTGTGCGCCTGAATGCGGCTGTACATTGGCATGATCTGCTCCAAAAATCGCCTTTGCCCTGTCAATTGCCAGCTGTTCAACAACATCGACATGCTCGCATCCACCGTAATATCTTTTTCCTGGATAGCCTTCCGCATATTTATTGGTAAGGGGAGTTCCGAGAGCCTGCAATACCGCTTCTTCCACGAAATTTTCAGAAGCGATCAGTTCCAGATTGTTCCTCTGTCTGTTAACTTCATTTTCAATACTTTCAGCTACTTCCGGGTCCACTAATTTAATTTTATCAAGCTGATACATATCCTACCTCCGCAATCTCTGATATTTAAATATTAAAGGCCAAATCAACCTGATTTGACCTCTGAAACTCATATACTTATATGATATGACCTTACTCTGTCCTTTTGCCTGAGAGTTGCTTCCCTGATATTTTGGGAATTTGCCCCTTCGGCGCCTTGACGGTCTCTCCAGAGGTGCGTCCTGACACAGTCGGTCTCCCTTCCATGGCAATCATCCGCTTTTATTCAATTTAGCTTTTCAGCTAGAATGATTATAAACATATTGAAAAAATCTGTCAAGTTTTGACCTATGCTTTCACAAAACTTTATATAGCTCATCACTTCCCGGTGTCTCTATATCTTTTATGCCGTTTGCCGATACAACCCGCTTTCTTCCTGTATTATTCAGCCTTCCTATGACACATGCCATAATACCTTCCGAATTGAGCTTTTTCACAAGTCCTTCTCCATCGGCGGCTGATATCAGCATGCACCCGCTTGAAATCAATTTAAGCGGATCTATATTATAGTATTCGCATATTTTTTGGGTTGACATATTCACAGGAATTTTTTCAACATGAATATCCGCACCGGTGCCTGACGCTTCACATAGCTCCCAGACTGCTCCGAGAACACCTCCTTCAGTAACGTCGTGCATTGCACTCACACCAAACCCGGCTGCCGTCAAACCGTCCTTAATCACACTGATCTGCTCAATGAAGGACTTTGCTTCATTGACTGTATGTATTCCTAATTCCCTTGTAAGCTCCGTTTCTTTTTCATGAGCAATTATGGAGGCTCCCTCAAGGCCTGCATGCTTGGTGATAACAAGGCTGTCGCCGTCCCTTGCGCCATCGGTGGTTATTAGCTTGTCCTTCAGGCAGCGCCCTATGGCTGTGCATGAAATTACAAACCTTGAAACAGCATTTGTTATCTCGGTATGTCCTCCCAGTATATCAACATTGATAGACTGTGCTGCCGATGCAAGCTGGCCCATTATCATATCAAGCTCTTTTTCAGATGAACCCGCGGGACACAGTATCGTAACGAGCAGCCCCAGAGGTTCGACACCGCAGGAAGCAATATCATTGCAGTTTATGTGAACAGCCAGTCTCCCTATTTCCTTTGCTGTTCCTGTGATCGGATCACTTGACATAACACAGGCATAATCGCCGAAATCAATAGCAGTGCAGTCCATTCCTATACCGGGCCTTACCATTACTTCGCTTCGATTTTTTATCAATTTATTGAATACTATTCTTTCCAACGTGCTGTTAGGCACCTTTCCAATCTCCATATTCGCACCATCCATTTATTTCAGCCTTTCCTTTACCAGCTGGAACTGGTCTCTTGCAGCTTCGATCAAAGTAGGCTTTTTACGCGCCTCTGCGGAGCCTATGAGGCGGCTGAACCACTTTACAGCATCTTCATACCTGCCGGTCCTGAAATTGAGCTCTCCGATCATATACATGCATGTACACTCATCCAGCTTGTCCACCGGAAAGGCTTCCTTCTCAAATGTGTCAATGTAATGCTTAAGGGCAAAGCTGATAAATTTGTTTTCCTCTTCGTCTCCCTTGTACCTGTACAGCCAGGCTATACGCATGCATACCTTGGCAAGCTCGCTTGACTTTACATCACGGAACTGATGACTTATGAGCACTAGCTTGAAGGCTTCAATAGCAGTATCGATATCTCTTTCACCATCCAGACTGTGCTTCTTCCATTTGGTCATCAGTTTTGCCTTTAATTTGTCGGCCTCTCTGTGTGTTATATCAAGAAACTTGTCCGCCTGCGAAGCATATCCGCAGTTTTCACAAACCCAGGCATCATAAAAGATCGGATTGATACCCTCATAATGGACACAGAAATCCGAATCCCTCTTTAAAACCTTGCAAGCTCTGGATTTTACTTTGGTTACGTTGATTTTCTTTGAGCAGACCGGACAAACGACCTCTTTACTGTACAAACTATCATTCATTGACCCTCGTCCCCAGTTCTACAATCTTTCTATTGTATATTTGTCATATTCCTCATATTTGCCATATCTTGTACCAGGTACTGCTGGTATAGATCACTGCTTACTTTTATGATTCCCTGGTGAGGCTTGTAGTAATCCTCCGATATTTTTTCCTGAAGCTGCAGCTTTCCTGCTTTGTAGAACTCCCTATACAGAACCACGCGTATTCCGTTCCTCGCCTTTTGGTCTATGACCTTTTGGCCAGATTGCAATGTGTGATCAATAACATATTTTTCCGGCTTGGGTTTATATACACCAATTGTTTTTGTCTTTAGTTTTATTTCGACTCCGTCATTGGATTTTTTTCCCAATATGCTTATATTTAGCGTATTTCCGCTAACCTTTGCGCTGATACAAATTGGATGCTCCAAATTGTTTACAAACCTGAAATCTATGGAGTCCTCTGTTATCGTAGCATCCCTGCCTGGATTGATATAGCTTAGAGTCATTGAGTGATGTTCCCGTTCTATCACATCCAGTCCCGCCAGCAATACCGAATTATACAAGGTCGACGATACCTGGCAGACACCGCCTCCCGTACCGGGCACCAATTCATTTTTAAATATGATCGGCGCCTGTTTGTAGCCATTCTCATGGGTTCGTGGTCCAAGTATGCTATTCATCGAGAATGTCTCACCGGGCATCAGCAGCTTGTTGTTTATCCTGCTGCATGCGAGTTTTATGTTATCGGTCCTGTTAATGTCACTTTTGTTGAATTTTGTACTGAAGCTCGACACTACACTATCGATAACCTTTATTTTATCATATGTGATTTCCGGTTTCATCTCATCAATGATCAAATTGATTTCGCCAAAATCTCTGCCTAATAATTGATTTTCTACCAATTCAACGTTTCTGTCAATATCCAGGCTTCTAAAAGGTCTCTCACGCTTGAATGTAAATTTCCCGTTATTGTATGTCATTTCAGCATTTTTAGCTGTAGAATCACATTCCTTCTTTATTGACTCAAGTATATTCCTTAACTTTTTTCTGTTAAAAGTCTCCTCTACCTCAAATTGCTGTCCATTTCTGGAGATCAATATAGAGTTGTAGACCTTTTCGAATATGCTCCCGTCCCTGCCCATATAAAATGCCTGCCGCACAGCATCGTCAATCAAAAAAGCATATTCGAGCTCCTCCAGATCTACCTCCCATTTACGTTGGCCGTAAACAAGAGTAATCTTGCTTTCCGGAACACTTTCCTTCAGTCTGGCGCTGACAAGCTGCTTTGCCTCTTCGGCCGACAGCCATGATACATCTGTCTTCTCTATACTGATGCCCTTTCTGATCGTGTCTCCTGTATAGTAATATGTCAGTATCATAAAAGCAGAGGCAATCAACGTTAATAAAGCCCCTAAAATCACAACTGCCTTGCGAAGGCTATTCCTATCAGCATCAGCCATTGACAACAACCTCTCCGAAACGCATATAGTATATTATAGTGCATCATTCAAAGAAAAATTTTTGATTGTAGAAAATTTTTCTTACCTCTGCGCATCGCCTCGTTATATTGTTGTCAAATGTACATATAGTACATGCGTGGTAATTACTCGGTAATGATCATAGTTTCGGTATCTTTTACAGCCTTATCCAGCAATTCCTCAAGCTTCAGACCTTTCTCGTAGTTTATTATGTCATCCAGCTTTGGTCTTGTCCTTGGATGTTTTGCTACAAATACCGTGCAGCAATCCTCATATGGGAGTATAGACGTTTCAAATGTATCAATCCTTCTGGCAATATCAATTACCTCATTTTTATCCATTCCTATCAACGGCCTGAACACAGGGATAGTGACTGCTGCATTTGTAACTGAAAGGCCGTGAAGCGTCTGACTTGCTACCTGGCCAAGGCTCTCTCCCGTGATTAATGCCATAGCTCCATTCTTCTGCGCAATATTTTCAGAGATTCTCATCATTGCTCTTCTCATTATTATTGTGATCTGATCTTCAGGGCATTTATCATTTATCTCCAGTTGTATATCTGTAAATGGTACTATATGAAGCTTCACACGGTAGCAATAGCGTGATAGTATCCTGGCCAGTGAAATCACCTTGTCTTTTGCACGTTCACTTGTGTATGGGTAGCTGTAAAAATGGACAGCTTCTATCTCCATACCTCTTTTTGCCATCATCCACCCGGCCACAGGGCTGTCTATACCTCCTGATAGCAGCAGCAGCGCCTTACCGTTGGTACCGATTGGCAGTCCGCCGTTTGAAGGTATAATATCGCAATATATGTAGGTGCTTTCTCTGACCTCTACATAAAAAATAAAGTCGGGAGCATGCACATCTACCCTCAACGCAGGTATATTCTCAAGCAGGTAAGCGCCAAGCTCATTACATATTTCTGGCGACTGCATCGGAAAGCTCTTATCGCCTCTTTTTGCTTCCACCTTGAAGCGGATCGAGGCGGGCAGATCCTTTGACATCGGTGCAGCTCCCTGCTTCATGGCACTACGGAGTATTAGAGTGTCGATATGCTCCTGTGCCATTATCAATGAATGCTTTTTTATATCTTCAAAGTCTGATTTGATCTTGAGCACAATGCTAACAGACACTATGCCGAATACCTTGACAAGTCTGGAAACAGCTTCATCGAAATCATAACCGTCCTCTGAAGGCTCAATATATATTCTGGCCTGTGAACGATTTACAGTGATCTTTCCCAAGCCATTGAGCGACTTTTTTATATTGCTCATCAGTTTATCTTCAAAAACAGGCCTGTTCAAGCCCTTTAATGCTATTTCACCATATCTTACAAGAATAACCCTTTTCATTGCTTCCTCCCGGTTTTTCTGTTTCTGTTGATATCTATTATTGGAATAATATCCTTCAATGCATCTACTGTCAAGCTGATCTCATCTTCAGTATTGTGCCCGGAAAAACTGAATCTGACTGCGCCGTCAATAAGCCGGGAAGGAATATTCATCGCAGTGAGCACATGGCTTTTATTTTTTTTGTGCGATGCGCATGCCGAGCCCGTAGAAACAAAAATGCCTCTCTGCTCCAAATGGTGCAGCAGAACCTCTGAGCGGACATTCTCAAAGGAAATATTCAATATATACGGCAATGAATCGGAGGGTGAGTTGATTTGGTGCGCTATGCTTGAATCGGCAAGCTTCTGTGTAAACAGCTGCTTCAGCGATGCGACCCGTCTGTAATTCTCCTCCCGCCTTTTATATGTTATTTCAGCAGCCAGACCGAATCCGGCTATTCCCGGTACATTTTCCGTGCCTGATCGCAGCAGGGCTTCCTGTCCGCCCCCGTAAAACAACGGCTTAATCTTTATTTTCTTTGATACATATAGTGCGCCGATGCCTTTTGGACCATGAATTTTATGGGAGCTGACAGACATTAGTCCTATACCGCATTTTGCCGGTACTATAGATATTTTGCCATATGCCTGCACAGCATCGGCATGTATGACCGCCTGCGGGTTTATGGCATTTCTGACGGATGAAATCTCATCAATACGCTGTATTGTGCCGGTTTCATTGTTGACAAGCATCACGCTTATTAATGACGTTTCATCACATATTTTCTGCTTCAGCTGTTCGATCCGTACAAGTCCGTTTTCATCCACATCAAGGTAGTCCACTCTGAAGCCTTTGTTTTCTAGATTACGAAAAACTTCAAGTACAGACGGGTGCTCTATTTTTGTGGTTATTACATGCTTTCCCTTTCTGGGATTAGCTTCAAGATAGCCTATTATGGCCAGGTTGTTTGATTCTGTGCCTCCTGAAGTAAAATATATCTCCGCTGGCTCAGCGCCGATGGTGCGTGCTATAGTTTCCCTTGCATTTGTTATCAGTTTTTCGGCCTCAATACCTTTTGTATGGAGTGAAGACGGATTGCCATATTTATTTAATACTGCATCCGTGATCAATTCGGTCACTTCATCATACTGCCTCGTTGTCGCGCTGTTATCCAGATATATTTCAGATTCCATCTCAAACCTCTTATATTAAGTCATTTCACTAAAATACATACTTTATGGCTGACTTTCCTATTATAACATACTCCCCCGATATATTGCAGTTATTCATTCCTGTATGGTAAACTTATGATGAGAAATGTCTAAAAATAAGATATTATGGAGCTATAATGATTGAGAAAATAAAGCAACATATGAATATAATAAGCTGTTTTATACTGTTTGTACTGATCATATCTCTGTCAGCCCTATCCTATGCTCAGTATGCTTCGAACAACAATCCTGCTTCCGACAGTTCGCAGCCATTCTCGGACGTTCCTTCAAACAGCTATGCATATGAAGCAATTCACGAACTGCGCCGTACGGGGATAACCAACGGCGTTGGTGATAATCGTTTCGGTTACGGACAGACAATGACCCGGGGCGAATTTATAACATTGCTGGTCAATTTACTGAGGCTGGATATGTCGATTCCGGTAAATGGCTCATTCACAGATAACTTGAATACAAATAAATATTATTTTGCTCCAGTGGAGACAGCTCTAAGCCATGGAATCATTTCAAATGAAAATGATTCCTTCAGACCAGGCGATCCTATAACCCGTGAAGAGGCTGTTGTTATGATCGTCAACGGGCTGGGTTACAAGGATCTTGCAGAGCGGCTTGTCTATATTGACAATTCCTTTGAAGATGTCACAAGCAACAAGGGCCATATCACTGTTGCCGAGGATTTTGGCATAATCAGTACAGCTCCAACATTTGGTCCCTCAAGCAATATCATGCGGGAGCAGGCTGCCGCGATGCTTTTCAGGATGCTCGATGCAATGGACAGAAAAATAAACGCTCTGAATGGTTTTTATGCGATCAGTTCCTCCTCGCAAAGGGACAAAATAAAGGATCTTTCTTCAGTATGCTTTGGCTGGAGCAGATTGAGCTATGACAACAGCAGTCAAAGCGTAATATTGAACATGAGTAATAACTCTTTAGGCTTTAATGAGTTTTATCTTCCTGTGGGCTTCAATGACAGGCTCTCTGCTGCAAAAGCCGCAGGAGTGCCAACCTTTCTAATGATATATGCAAGCCGGGACACCAAGATCACTGATCCTGCAACAGGGGAACAATATGACCTCCTTGAATACGTCCTTGAACACCCTGATATTTACAGCAAGGTCATAAGCGACATAACAAAAGCATTGAAGGAAGTGTCAAGAGATGGTGAAACAGGCTCCTTTGACGGAGTGGCAATAGATTTTGAAGGTCTCAGAGGTGACGAATTAAAAAGCTGCTTCAATAGCTTTCTTAAAGATCTGAAGACTGCGCTGGACACCGATGGAAAGAAGCTGTATGTAGCCGTGCACCCGCTCATTCATCCAAAGAGAAGCGCTGTGAGCATTGATGGTTACGACTACAGAACCATAGGTTCTTTGGCTGACAAGGTGATACTGATGGCTCATGACTATGATGCCAAGAGGCTTACAAAGGCCGAAATGGAAAGAGGCATAAATACAACTCCCCTGACTCCTATTGAAGATATATATTATGCTCTCAAGGCTGTAACAGACAAACAGTCCGGCGTCCAGGACAAAAACCGGATCATGCTTCAAATCTCTTTTGACTGGACCGTATGGCAGCAAAAGGACGGCAAGACCGTCAATTCAACACCGTTGAGCTATAATC
This sequence comes from Bacillota bacterium, assembly GCA_023412665.1. Classification (GTDB taxonomy): domain Bacteria; phylum Bacillota; class Clostridia; order Acetivibrionales; family DTU013; genus DTU013. Next base: position 20,180 of record JAEZCA010000004.1, on the reverse strand, counting down.
TTGAAAATTTCATGAAGCTCCTCAACAGTGATACGGAAATAATCTATAATTACCAAAATGATTATGAGAATCCATATTTAAAATATGCGGACAATAATAAGGGCACTGAAAACACAGTTTGGTATGAAAACAGCAGAAGCGTAATGGCAAAGACAAGACTTGCCAGATATTTCGGCATCCAGGGAATATCGCTCTGGAGGCTGGGGCTAATCCCTGATCATCCCGATGAAGGAAATAAGGATTTTGATATGGATGTCTGGCAGAGTCTGCTTGGTGAAATGGAGCAGAAAGAGTTTGTTCAAAACGAAGCTACTGAATAGATTAGACGGATATAGCAAAAACAAGTATTTTCCTTATATCATAATTGGTCTGGCTGCATCAATTGCATACTGCAACAGCTTTACAGCTCCTTTCAATCTTGACGATTTCGGTTCCATTGCCAACAATTATTCCATTCATGAATTATTTCTTTTCTCTGAGATGTGGGAATTTTATGCAAACAGGATAGTTCTTTATTTTACACTGTCCTTGAATTATGCTTTGTTCGGCAATTACCTGTGGAGCTATCATGCAGTCAATCTTTTGATACACATACTAAACGGGATACTTATTTTCAATATTTTAGTAAAATTATTCGGCCTTCCCTTGTTCGATAACAAGCCGGTTTCATCATATGGCCGCTTAACAAGCCTGATGGCTGCATTATTGTTTATATGCCATCCCATTCAGGTAAATGCTGTGACCTATATAATACAAAGGACGGCATCACTGGCTGCGTTATTTTATTTATTATCGGTAAATCTCTATTTGGGATACAGGATCACAGGCAGAGCATACAAGCTTGTTTTGGTTATTTTATCCACCATAGCAGCAATGTTTACAAAAGAAAACACGATCACGATACCATTTATGCTTCTGCTGATCGAAATCATGTTTTTTTCAGGTGATGCCAGGCTCAAGCCGATAAAAAGAATTCCGGTCTTTCTATTGATATTCCTGACTATCCCTGTCATTCCCGCAACAAATGTATTTTTACATGGACATAGTCTCAGCGATCCGGATATTACGTTCAAAGCAAGCACCTTGATGGGCAGACTGGATTACTTTTATACTCAGATCAATGTCCTGCTGCACTATATTCGTCTTCTGATCATTCCTGTCGGACAGAATTTTGACTACAGCAATGACTATCCTATATCAACCTCCATATGGGACAACTACTCTTATATTTCCTTAGCTGTTCTGATGATCATATTCATATTCGCACTATACTGCTGCAAACGAAATCGTCTGATAACATTCGGTATATTATGGTTTTTCATATGTATTTCAGTAGAGTCCAGCTTTATTTCCATAAAGGATGTCTATTTCGAACACAGGGTTTATTTACCGTCCTTAGGTTTTTATCTGATTCTGGCAGGGATTGCAACCTATGAAAGAAAGATTGATAATGGTCACGCAAATTTGTTGAAACATCCTATTCTTATATTTTTATTTGTCTCCCTAACGCTTATTCCTATATATACAGGGCTTACATTATACAGAAACTATATATATTCAGATAGCATAAGGCTATGGAGCGATACAGTCAGAAAAGCGCCCATGAGTGACAGAGCCCATAATTCACTTGCAACTGCGTACCTTAATGATTACGATGAGAAAAAAAAGAATACTGAAAACCTTGAGATTGCAGAAAAGGAATTCAAGAAAGCCCTGGAGATTAATGAAAGCAATAGTGTAGCGCATAGCAATCTTTCCAAAGTTTATTTACTCAAAAGCATGTATCCTGAATGCATATCAGAAGCAAAACTGGCGCTGAGACTTTCCAAATCCGAATATGCACACTACAATCTGGGCTCTGCATATGCCAAAACCGGCAGAATCAATGAGGCATTGGCATCCTTTCTTGAAGGGTATGAATATAATCATCGCAGCAGCTTCATACTTGAAGCCATTGGTGATACTTATTACGAGCTGGGAGATTTTGAAAACGCAAGAAAGTACTACATGAAATATGTTGAAAACAATAAGACGTATGAAAATGCAAAGGTAAATGAACGATTGAACAAAATCGAACCCAATACTCCTGTAATGGATAGCTGACCGTCCATATGCCAAAGTCTGTCAGAGGGTCAAGCTGCCGGTTTATACCGGCAGCTTGAGTAAATCTCCTTCATAGATGCTGCTGTCAGACATATGATTGATGTCCTTAATTTTTTCTATGTATATACGGATATCTGTACCGTTTGAGTATTCTTTGGCCAGATCCCACAATGTATCTCCTCTTTCTACTGTGATCATTTCAAATTCATTGTGTGAATCAGCTCCGTTAGCAACTGTTGCAAGTACTGTAACAGTGAGAAGCACTGTAAGTGTCATTATAATCATGTAAAATCGTCTGCGATTTTTTAATACGTATCTTCTATTCATTCTAATACCTCCCAGAACATTTGTTCTGTAATTAATTATATACGAACACTTGTTCAGTGTCAATATTTTTTCGAACATTTGTTTGACTTTTATATTTATTTCTAATATAATAATTTTGGAATAATAAAATCTATATTCCAGTAACATGAAGGAGTGTATGGAATGAATAAGAAACTCAGCGATAAACAGCAGCAGATACTCGATTTTGTAAACAGTCAGGTCGAGGAAAAGGGGTATCCGCCGTCAGTACGAGAGATATGCAGCGCTGTCGGATTCAAATCCACCTCCACCGTACACGGCTATCTTGAAAAGCTTAAAAAGAACGGACTTATCATGAAGGATCCGACAAAGCCGAGAGCTCTCAGAGTCATCGGAGGAGAAAAGAAGTCACCCCGAAAGGATATTGACATAGAAAAGGACTACTACTCAAAGAGAGAGCTGGTTGATATCCCGATAGTCGGCAAGGTTACCGCCGGGCTGCCTATACTGGCAGTTGAAAACGTTGAGGACACCTTCCCCCTTCCTGTTGATTTTGTTCAGAACTCAACGGCATTTATGCTGAGAGTCCAGGGTGACAGTATGGTCGAAGCAGGCATACTCGACAAGGACCTTGTTCTTGTAAAGCAGCAGTCAACAGCTCATAACGGTGAAATAGTCGTTGCACTCATTGGTGATGAAGCTACGGTAAAGACTTTTTACAAGGAAAAGGATCACGTGAGGCTTCAGCCTCAAAACAGCTACATGGATCCTATCATAGTTCGCGAGGATCTTTCGATACTGGGCAAGGTAATCGGCGTGTTCAGAAAACTTTGATATTCCGGACTTTCAGCAAATAAAGCTATCTAACGTAAAAAGAGGTCTTGCACAAATATCCATGTGCAGACCTCTTTATAATATTTAAGCTGCTATGCTAAACAAACAGTGTTATCCGTTTTGATCATACCGGCCGGTATTTAAAGGAACACCGGTCAACAGGTACTGAAATGTGAAAAAAGTTCTCATTCCCTGTTGTCATTGAAAATAAAATTGACTATTTTCATGGGGCTGATGGTAGATATGGCATGTTTGTATACCAACTGCTGTTTTCCATCGGTATCAAGCACGACAGTGAAATTGTCGAAGCCTTTTACCATGCCCTTTAGCTGAAATCCATTGGTAAGGTAAATGGTCACGGCAATGTGCTCTTTCCTCACCTGATTCAGAAATACATCCTGTAAATTAATGTTAGCCTTATTCACCTGAATATCCTCCTTAATCATATAATCCTTACTAAATCCTGCAGATTTGCAAGTAAGAATCAGTTTAATTCTACAAGATTATTCCATATGTTGCAATACACTGATCAATAATTTTTTTTGCCGCCGCTTTGATATCTGTGCTTTCGTCCATATCTACCCAGATTATTTCCCTCATCCTTCTGAACCAGGTCAGCTGTCTTTTAGCATAGTGCCTTGTATCTCTCTTAAGTATATCAACAGTATCCTCCAGTGTTATTTCACCTTTAAGGTAACTCAGCACTTCCTTGTAGCCTATGGCCTGCATTGCCGTTGTTCCCTTGTCGTAACCCATTTCCACCAGGTGTCTTACTTCGTCGACAAGACCATCTTCTATCATTCTATCAACGCGGGCATCAATTCTACGGTACAGCTTTTCCCTGTCCCAGTTCAAGCCGAATACCATATATCTGTAGGGAACAGGTTCCTGTCTGGACATTTTTACATGCTCTGATATGGGTTTGTTTGTATGGGTAAAAACTTCAATTGCCCGAATGACTCTCTTTACATCGTTCTCATGTATTTTTGAAGCTGCTTCAGGATCCATGGCAAGCAGCTTTTCATACAGATATCGGTTTCCCTTCTCTTCTGCTTCACTTCTGAGCAAGGATCTAAGCTCCTCGTCACATATAGCCTCTGAAAAATTTATATTATACAGAAGAGAATTTATGTAAAGTCCTGTGCCGCCGGCAATTATTGGATGCCTGCCTTCTTTTATTATGGCTTCAATATACCCTAAAGCAAGCTCTCGATATCTTGCAACACTGAAATTCTCATCGGGATCTACTTCATTGATCAAAAAATGCCTGATGCCCGATCTTTCTTTTTCATCCGGTTTGGCAGTACCGATATCCATATATCTGTATATCTGCATGGAGTCCGCAGAAATGATGCTTCCGTTTATCAGCTTTGCCAGTTCTATAGACAATCCGGTCTTTCCGGATGCAGTCGGGCCTGCGATAATTATAACAGGCTCCATTAAACGGTCATACCCCCTCTCTATCTACCAATTGTAACCATATGCTTTGGATTTATACAATCCGCTTGAATAATTTTTCCAGCTCGTAGCGCCTCAGCTTAAGGATCGCAGGGCGGCCGTGGGGACAGGTGAACGGGTTTTCAAGAGAAGACAGATCGCTGAGCAGTGCTTCAATTTCCTTGGTATCCAGCCTTTTATGCGCTTTGACAGCGGATCTGCATGCCATCCGGTAAAGGGCTTCATCAGCTACAGCCTTTTTCTCGCCGCCGCTGCCGTTCATAACGAAGTCCAGTATCTCAAGGAAGCCCTCCCTTATATCCGAACCGTTATCAATTAACGGCGCAGAACGCAAAATAACAGAGTTGGTTCCAAAGCCTTCAAATGTAAACCCGAGCTTTTCAAAAAAGTCCGACTCACTTAATGCAAACTGATATTCACTGCTTGTAAGGTCGACATGAACTACTGACAACAGCATCTGAGAAAACGGTTGACCATTCTCATAGGATTTTTTCAATTCTTCATATCTGATCCTCTCATGGGCGGCATGCTGATCCAGAAGATAAAGCTCATCATTTCCCTCAAGAAGTATATATGTCGAAAATGCCTGGCCGATGATCCGGGTGTTTGAAAACAGGTCATGGCCGGCTTTCTTCTCACCTGCTGCCTCATTTCCTTCAGCAGCTGCTTCAGTCTCTATGCAATCTGGTTTAGTATCAGTTACATCCGTTTCAGGCGGTCGTTCAGCAACTACCGTATACTCTTCGGACCGGCCCGCCAAAATACCGGTGTTCGTTACGTCAGTAATCGACTCATTTGAAGCTTTGGTACTGTTGCCATAAATAGCAGCTTCTCTTTTTTTATCCAGCTCTCTTCGTACCCATTCAAACTCCTGCTGGGAATATGAGGGTTCTGAAGATTTTGCACTATACGGAGACCTTGCACCATACGAAGCATTGCCGCCGTATAAGGGTTTTCCGCTGTCTGAAGCTTTTACGGCATCCTGCTGCTTTATGTTCATCGGCTGCCTTATACTTTCCGGTTGTCTTTTGATCTCAGTTTGTTTTATGCTTTCCTGTTTATTTTCAGTATCTTCAAATCTGTTGCTATCAGTGAATTTGTAGCTGTCCCCTGATCTGTCGGTATCAGGCAGGGTCCTGACTGCGGACCGGGACAGCAGCGCATTGTTAACCGCGTGATATACTGCCCTGAATACCTCCTGGTCGTTTGAAAACTTGACCTCCATTTTCGATGGATGTACGTTTACATCCACATTTGAAGGATTCACTTCTATATCAAGCAATACAAACGGGTATTTATTTTTCATTAAATATGTTGAAAAGGCTGTATCTATAGCGGATGTGATAGTTTTATTCCTTACATATCGCTTGTTTATGTAAATTGATTGGTGATTTCTGTTTGAGCGGGCTATTTCAGCCTTTCCTACAAAGCCTGTGATCCTGAAATGCTCGTCCCGGTAATCTACCTCCAGCAGCTGCCTTGCTGTCTCTGCTCCGTAAATGCTGAAAACCGCACTTTTGAGATCACCGTTTCCTGGTGTGTGAAGTGCTTTGGTTCCGTTATTTACCAATGTGAAAGATATTTCAGGATGTGACAGCGCAATACGGCTGAGAATATCAATTATGTATCCTGCTTCAGTCATGTCCTTTTTAAGAAATTTGTATCTGGCAGGAGTATTGAAAAACAATTCCTTCACAGTTATAGACGTTCCTGCCGGACATCCTACAGGTCTTAAATCAATGACGCAGCCTCCCTTGACCGTGATAGAGACACCCTGTACCGAGTCCCTAACCCTGGTCATCAGCTGCACTGTCGATACTGCTGCAATGCTTGCGAGAGCTTCGCCTCTGAAACCCATGCTTGTTATTGATTCCAAATCGTCCGCTCTTCTGATCTTGCTGGTGGCATGGCGCTCAAATGCGATCTCAACGTCATCCTCGGCGATTCCGCAGCCATTGTCTGTTATCCTGATAAATGAGATGCCTCCATTGCGGATCTCTACGCTAATATTTGTGGCACCTGCATCAATGGAGTTCTCCATCAGTTCCTTTATTACAGAAGCTGGTCTTTCGACCACCTCTCCCGCAGCTATTTTATTCGCAGTATTTTCATCGAGGATAATTATCTTGCCCATTTTTAACCCTTTCTTGTCTTTTGCTGAAGCCTGTATAGAACATTCATGGCATCCAGCGGGGTTATTGCAGATATATCAAGTGTTTTAAGCTCTTCCAGCACTTCTTTGCCTATTTTGTCGCTGTTGCCCTCAGGTATGAATAATTCAACCTGTCCATCGATCTGCTGCTTTTTGCGCCTTGCCCGATGCTTGCTTATATCCGCGTCCTCAAGCTCCTTGAGCAGTTCCTTTGCCCTTTCGGTAACAGACACAGGCAGTCCTGCCAGCTTGGCCACCTGGATGCCGTAGCTTCCGTCTGCTCCTCCCCGGATTATTTTCCTGAGAAATATGATATCGTCGCCCTTCTCTTTGACTGCGATGCAGTAATTTTTGATTCCCGGCAGCTTGCCCTCAAGCTCTGTAAGCTCATGGTAGTGGGTTGCAAAAAGAGTTCTGCTCCCCACTTTTTCAAGGTCGGATATATACTCGATGACTGACCATGCAATACTGAGACCGTCAAAGGTGCTTGTGCCCCTGCCTATTTCGTCAAGGACCAGCAAGCTCCTGGAGGTTGCATTTTCAAGTATTCCCGCCACCTCCGACATCTCCACCATGAATGTGCTTTGTCCAGCTGCCAGGTCGTCGGATGCGCCCACTCTTGTAAATATCCTGTCGGCAACGCCGATCACGGCAGACTCCGCTGGAACGAAGCTACCTAACTGAGCTAAAAACACTATCAGTGCCACCTGGCGCATATATGTGGATTTACCGGCCATGTTTGGACCTGTTATGATGGATAGTCTGTTCTCATCCATATCCAGGACTGTATCATTTGGTACAAAGGCGCACGAATCAAGCATTTTCTCTACTACCGGATGCCTGCCCCCTTCGATCCTGATCAGACCCTCATTATTTACTTCAGGCTTACAGTATTTCTCTCTGTCTGCAACCTCTGCAAGGGAACACAATACATCAAGCTCGGCTATGCAATGTGCTGTCCTCTTTATCCTTCCGACCTCCGCGGCAACAGTATCCCTGATATCAGTAAACAGCTGGTACTCAAGCTCTGTTATCCTGTTCTCGGCACCAAGTATAGTCTCTTCCATTTCCTTGAGCTCCTGGGTAACAAACCGCTCGCAATTTGCCAGAGTTTGCTTTCTTATGTACTCCCGGGGCACAAGCTCGAAATATGATTTGGTGACCTCCAGATAATATCCGAAAACCTTGTTGAATCCGATCTTCAGATTCTTTATGCCTGTCTTTTCTCTTTCCGCGGCCTCAAGGGAAGCTATCCACTGTTTACCGTTGGTGGTTGCATCCCTGAGCCTGTCCACTTCCTCATTAAAACCCGGCTTTATTATGCCTCCATCCTTTACCGATATCGGCGGATCATCGATTATTGACCTTTCGATCAGATCAGTGATATCACCCATTGCTTCCATCAGCCCGTTGTTCTCGGAAACCATTTCTGATCTGCAGGAATTCAGTATCTCTTTAATATACGGCACCTGTTCCAGAGAGTTTTTAAGAGCTATCATATCTCTGCAATTGGCGTTTCCAAGGACTACTTTACTTATGAGCCTTTCTATGTCATAAACTCTTTTTAAAAGCTCTCTCAGCTCCACTCGAACCATAAATTTGTCATTTAATTCTTCTACTGCATCAAGACGCTCATTTATGTCACCTGTGTTGAGCAAAGGCTGCTCCACCCATCGTCTGAGTGTCCTTGCACCCATGGAGGTCATGGTTTTGTCCAGGACCCACAGCAATGTCCCTTTGCGAGCCTTTTCCCGCATGGTTTCAGTCAGCTCCAGATTCCTTCTGGTGGCTATATCAAGCATCATAAACTCTTCGAGCTTATATGGCGTTATTTGTCGGATATGCTCCAGGCTTGCCTTTTGTGTCTGCTCCAGGTAATAAAGCAGCGAGCCGCAGGCATTTATCGAGAGCTCAGCCATTTCACCGGGCAGCATTCCATCCCCCATTCTTTGATGCAAAATGTCCTGACAGAAGCCGTCATCGAAGTACTGGTCATCCAGGGAGGAAATATATGAATTGAAGCGCTTTTTAACCTGTGCCATTGCTTCTGTTGAAGCATGGAACGCCTTATTTGTAATGATCTCAGCCGGCGAATACTTTGCTGTTTCATCAAGAAGCTTTCCCAGAGTATTTCCCCAGGTGATCCTGGTTGTTGAAAAATCACCGGTGGAAACGTCAACAGCGGCAAAGCCATACATATGGCCTTTTGCGTATATGGACACCAGATAGTTGTTCTTCTTTTCATCGAGCATTGAGGTTTCAGTGATCGTTCCGGGTGTCACGACCCTGATTACCTCTCTTCTGACAATTCCTTTTGCCAGGGCAGGATCTTCCATTTGCTCACATATTGCCACCTTGTGGCCTTTGGAGATTAGCCTGGATATATACCCTTCCACTGCATGAAAGGGCACTCCGCACATTGGAGCCCGCTCATCCAGACCGCAGTCGCGGCCTGTCAGCGTTATCTCGAGCTCACGTGATGCAAGTGTCGCATCATCGAAAAACATTTCATAAAAATCCCCGAGCCTGTATAAAAGGATACAGTCCTTGTATTGCTCCTTTGTATCTATATAGTGCTGCATCATTGGAGATAAGGGCACAACTAACCGACCTCACTTTATCATTTACTGGTGTGAGCTGCAGCCCCCGCCGCAGGAAGAACATTTTGAGGGCGAGCATGCTTCGCCTGTGACGGCGAAGGTGATGATATCGTTTATGTTTTTCATCATATCATCGAACTCATTCTTTGCTTGCAGATACTCGCGGGTCAATGGATATTCTTCAATTTCCTTTTGCTTGTCAAGCAGCATATCTTTAATGTCCTTCAGTTCAACTTCAGCGTTCTTTTCTCTTGACGTTTTTATCAATTCCATCTGCAGCAGCCTTTGATCCTCCAACAGCGACATTCCGCGATCATCCTTTTCGAGGGCAGTCTCAGCGCTTTTAAGTCTTTTTATTACAGGTGAAGCGGCTAATGCTTCACCGAGTTCCTTTGCTTTCATCATAACTTCCATATATTCAGCCTCCTTTTAATATTTTTCAAATCAGATCAGAACTCCATCCAGGGACCAGGTGCCGGTATTTTCGATGTTCACCAATGCAAGCCTTCCGATAAGCTCCGATTCTCCTTTGAAATTTACTATTTTATTGCTTCTTGTCCGTCCGGTCATCATATTTATATTGTTTTTGCTCGGTCCCTCCACCAATATCTCAAGCTTCTTTCCTGCAAGAGCGCTGTTTAATTCCCTGCTGATGCTGTTCTGCAGCTCAACCAGCGCATCAAAACGTGCTTTCTTTATCTCCTGTCCAACCTGCTCTGTTTTTTTAGCGGCAGGGGTTCCGGTCCGTTTTGAGTACAGGAAGGTATAAGCATAATCATACCTTACCCTTCTGATCAAATCCATTGTCTGTTCAAAATCCTCATCCGCTTCACCGGGAAAACCAACAATAATGTCTGTCGTGAGCGAAATATCCGGTATCTGCTCCCTTATCCTTCCTACCAGGTCAATATAGTGCTCTCTGGTATATTTGCGGTTCATCTCTTGAAGTATCCTGTTGCTGCCTGCCTGGACCGGCAGATGCAAATGCCCGCAAACCTTGCTGCAGTCGCGCATTGCATATATCAGCTCATCAGACAGGTCTTTCGGGTGCGAGGTCATGAAACGTATCCTCTCTATTCCCTCAACATCCTCCAATCCGCGAAGAAGCTGCGAAAAGCTTGTGCCATCCTTAAGATCCAGCCCATATGAGTTGACATTCTGACCCAGCAGCGTTATCTCCTTATAGCCCTGATGTCCTAAAAGCCTTGCCTCATCAATGATATCGGAGATACGGCGGCTTCTCTCCCTGCCTCGTACATACGGCACTATGCAATATGAGCAGAAGTTATTGCAGCCATACATGATAGTCAACCATGCTTTGACTCCATGTTCACGCTTTATAGGCATGCCTTCTGCTATATAGCCTTCTGAAGCATTAACATCTGCTATGGCAGTGTCAGAGTTTAATGATTTATACAGCAGCTCTGGAAATCTGTGCAGATTGTGGGTGCCGAATATAAGATCAACATGCCTGTACCTTTTTAGGATATGCTGGACTACATCCTGCTGCTGCATCATGCATCCGCATACAGCAATGATCATATCCGGCCGGCGGGCTTTAAGCGTCTTGAGCGATCCTAGATGTCCATAAACCTTTAACTCTGCATTTTCTCTGACACAGCAGGTATTAAACAGGATCAGGTCGCTTTCCTCCAATATGTCGGTATGCTTGTATCCCATTGATTCCAGCATACCGGCCAGCTTTTCCGAATCGTTTTCGTTCATCTGGCAGCCATAGGTGCTGATCGTATATTTTTTATCGGCTTCAGGATTCATTTCACGGACAGAGTGCATGAATGCTTCCTGCCTGGTCATTTCATCATCTGAGACTATTATATTCTCTCTGGTGCTCAAATTTTTCTCCTTCTAATGTAAAGGGACACTTCTCTGCATGTAGCAGGACTCTGTTGGACGAGAAATGTCCCTTTTTGATACTCTTGCCCTTACCTATTATACCATTTGGCCAATTGTCCATCAATTTTTTTGTTCAGCCCTTCTGTATCGACGCTCTCAATGATCCTGTCTTCCAGCCCGTATTTGGCTTTGAGCCTTAATATCCTAAGAACGCTTTCATCTATTCTGGCCTCTTCAATGTAGCCTGTTTCAACAGCTGATCTTACAGCATCAATAGCTTCTATCTGCTTATCATAGCCATGACAGACCAATATTATATCACTTCCTGCAATAACAGAGCTGACAACCGCATCACCTATATCATAGTTTTTTGTTATAGCCCCCATTGTCATGTCATCAGTCACAACTACTCCTTGAAATCCCATTTGATCTCTCAGAAGATCCGTTATTACAGCCTTTGACATTGCAGCGGGATGCTTTGGATCGATTTTTTTCATAAGCAGATGTGCTACCATGACTGCGTCAGCATTTTCGTCGACCGCCTTTTGAAAGGGTATCAGTTCAAAGGCTGTCAGCCGGCTCATATCATGCTCCACCACCGGCAACTCACTATGGGAATCTGCCAATGTATCCCCATGGCCTGGAAAATGCTTTACTACAGGAATAATGCCTTTGTCCCTGATCCCTCTCATGAGCTCTATTCCATGCTCAGTTACGACTTGTGCTGTATTTCCGAACGATCTGTCACTTATCACAGTATTGTCCGGATTGCTCATTATGTCAAGTACAGGAGCAAAATTCATATTAAAGCCAAAGGAAGAAATCTCCTCAGCCAGCAATGAACCAATATCGTATGCTACTTGTATATCACCATATTCTCCGATAGATCCGGCAGACGGTATATCACTCAATGCCTCCGGCATCCTGCTTACCCTGCCGCCCTCTTCATCCACACAAACAAAGAGTGGCTCTCTGCCGCTATTTATACCCTTTATTGAATTGATCAATTCAAGCGTCTGTTCAGGGGTCTGTATGTTGCTGCGAAAGAGGATCACTCCCCCGGGTGTTCTTGTTTCCAGCATATCATGCAGCTCCTGTGTGATCTTGGTACCTTTGAAACCAACAATGAACATCTGGCCTATTTTTTCATCCAGAGTCATCTCTTTTATTCTGGCTGCAATATCAGCATCTGCGTCTCGAGGCGGCTCATCGACCGGTTCTGAATCATCCGGCTTGCTGCTGTCCGGTTCAATATTACCGCCGTCACCGTTTTGAAGTTCTTTTATTCTGTCTTGCTCATTACCATTACCATCCCTGTCAATACTGCCAGGGATGTTTATTCCGGAATCTCCCGCTCGCGGATCACTTATTGCTCCGCAGCCTGACAACAGCAATGAAAAAAACAGAAGTACAATGACTGATGTATTTATTAGCCTGTTCATTAATCACCTTTGATATCATTTGGTCTCTTTATAGTTGTATTGTATTTTTACATCTTGTACTGATGCCCACTCCTTCATTGGTTCCGGCATATTATCGGCATACTTCTTGTCATTTGTATAATAACGGATATTTTCATAGTCTGTATATGCGGCATATATTTCATTATCTGCAACAATATAGAAGCACATACCCGCCATCCCTCTCAGATACGATTTCCCTGCTTTAGCCGGCCTGCCATCTATCGTGACATCCTCATACTGGACAAATTGTGTATATGCAATGAAGTTCCTAAAATCTTCTCCGGTGATCTCCCTGAATGCTTTTTCCATCTCTTCCGAATCAACTATTCCGGCATCCTGTGCAGTCGGCATAGGCACATCAGGCCTTTCCCTCGTATACTCTGCAGAGAATGCGACTCCCATACCACACATATAATCATACATGTTTGAATCAAGCACAAGTGCTTTATCCTTCAGCTTAAAGCTGAAAACGACATTTTCATTACTTTCATAGGCATTATCAATAAAAACTGTATTCAGACCGTCTTTTTCGATAATGCCAAAGCTTTCAAGCGATCCTGAATGAGCTCCGCTGTATGCACTTAAATCGTAGAATAAAAGGTCGCTGAAAAGTGGCGTGAAGGTGACTTCTCCCCCTGAATAATAGCTCCGGCTGCCATACCATAAGCCCTTGTATGCCAGCGCTTCATCTCCTGCAGGCTTTGGAGGCTCGACATTTGCGCCTTCTTTGATCAGGTACATGGGGTAGATGGTATCGCCTGATTTCCAGAACCCCTGAATGTACTCATCCACTCTGAACAAAGCATATATAGACCCTTTTTTATCAGTATCTTCAGTAAGACGCATCCAAAGCATGCCGCGAATTCCATCGTCAATATATCCATCCAGCGGGATTTCTGATTTATACTTGTCGTAATAGTAGCTGCCTGTTACCTTATAGTCCGATATGTCAAATCTTGCATGTATTTTGGCATTTCCAATCATACCGACATACCAGTTCTCTGTTATTGAATCTCTGCTGACAGAAGTATTCCAATTACTCTGGACAACTGGAGAATTTTCCGCATCAGTTTCGGCAGAAACGTTCACATCTGCCCCCTGCTCAGTCTCATTCTCCTGTGCAGTGTTATTCTCTTGCGCCGATGCCGGTTGTGCATTTTGCCCGTCGTTATAATCGGACTCAATACCTTTATCCTGTACGCTGTCAGGGACACTTACTGTAATATCCTTCTGACCCTCATTGCCGGATTTATTTTTTATTGACACTGTGCAGCCTGTAAGCAGAAGTGCTGCCAGTAATAATATAACTATCTTTCTCAATTTGACACCATCCTTAATAGGTTATGGGATACTGATCTCACATTATATGACATATTATTGGAATAAAACCTCTAATATCCTGCTCTTGATAGTACCATACAGGAATTATTTAAGCAATAATTGTAATGTGAACTCCCTCGAAAATCTGGACATCCTAGGTAACAACCTTAAGCTGGCTTTGATGCTTTGTGAAAAAATCCGTCTTCGGCTCAAGGAATTTCAGCTTATGCTTGTATGGGTCATCCATAAAATCATATACTGTGTCAAAAATTCGCTCCCAGCTCCAGCATTCTTCTCCAAGCCCCAGGTAATCCCTGATCATTTCAGTACCCTCCGGAGCAATTGGATGCATAAGCACTGCCGCCGTTCTCACCATGTGGAAGGAATCAGCAAGTACTCTTGACCTAAGGTTGGAATCATTGTTATCATCTGCCTCACGCATGAACCTCGACCAATATTTGTTTATACTGCGTATATAGTCATCCATAAGATTCATTACGACATGGAATTGATATTGGGACATCAGTCTTTCATATTCCAATATGACATTTGTTGAACTCTCCAGCACTTCTGCACTGATATCCATCACCGGTATCACAGAATCATAATACTTCTGCACTGTATAAAAGCATGAGCGCACCGCTCTGTTGAAAACATTCGAAAGCAGATTGCCCTCTTTGAGCACCGGATCGCTGTCCCTTTCATTTGCCTTTGGATTAAAAGGCTTTGGCTGGAAACCCACACTTCTGATACCCAGACCCAATCCAAGAAAATGCGCCCTTAGCTGCTCCGCAGTATAATATTCCAGTAGCTCTTCAGCCTTGGGAGGCTTGACATTACCGCTGCTGCTGGCCTTTTTGTCAAGGAACAGCAGATGATTGTTAACGATTAGCTCCGGCAGCTGCATCATTCCATCCTCGGGACCGGCTGAAGGACCATTCTCATTGAGTCCCATGAACATTGCCATCTCCGCAGGCCCGTAGAAGTAAACATTATCCTCTCCGATAAATTGGTAAACCTTTGATTCCTTCGAACACCACCAGTCCTTCCATACATTCATATCAAAGTCAGATTTCGCTGATGTGCTCCCTGTTTTATTCCTGCAAGCATCTGATTCAGAGCATGTTTTCTCCTCCAGATACGCCATAGTGAATGATACAGGTGCCCATAAGGATTCGGGCCATACCCATACAGTCAGACCCTCCATATCTTCAAGCTTCGGCGCAGGTACTCCCCATTCGATATTTCCGGTAAGCCTGAACGGGACAAGAGTTTTACCTGTCCTGAAGCGTATCGATTTTTCAGTCAGGAGCTTGCAAGCCTTCTCTCTGTCTGATAGCCGTTTGAAAACTACTTTGACCGATGATTTGTTTTCTTCATTTATTATTTGATGCTCCGGCAGATCGTCAAGCATCGAATCCAGAAGCTCAGTCATTTCCTTCTTTATATATATGACAGGTGGCTCCAGAAATTCTCTTATACTCTTTGGCACAAACGCTCTGGTACCCGGCTTCTGTTCCAAGCTCCCCACCCATGTTTCCAGCAGCTTCTGAAAATACTCAAGCTTGAAGTACCAGTTGGTCACTTCTTTCATTTCGGGTGTTTTTCCTGAAATGGTACTGATTGGATTTATCAGCTCGGAGGGCATATACTGATGTCCCAGAGAGCATTCATCAGCATAGCCTCTTTCTGACGAGCAGCCCGCAATAGGGCAACGGCCTGTGACCTGGCGTCCGTTCAGAAATACCTGCCGCTCCGTGTCATAAAACTGAAGAGTTGAAATTTTTTGAAGATGCCCATTGTTATACAGTGTGGTAATAAACCAGTCAGAGAATGAAAGGTGGATCTCTGAAGCTCTGCCTATACTTGACGCCGCAAATAAGTTATTGCTGATACTGTACTTTTTTAATACATCCTTTTGCTTGCTGTGATTCATCAGAACAAAGTCATTTATGGTTCCTTCAAACTGACCGTCGGCCACCAGCTGCCTGTAGCTTTCCAGAATGGGAGATCCGTAGCAGTCAGTGCCTGAAACGAAAATTACATTATCCTTTCCAATGCGGTCTCTTAAAAATCTCGCAAAAGTATCCGCATGAACAAATACACCCCCGATATGCCCGAGATGAAGTTCCTTATTACCGTACGGCATTCCGGCTGTAACAACTGCTCTTTTGGGGAATGACGGTCTTGCGGCCGTACCTGTTCTCTCTTCGTTCATGATCCTGCCTCCATTTTTTCGTCGAATTATTTCACAATAAAAAAACTCCCATCGCCAGGAATATATCCTGGGGACGAGAGCTGTGTTTCGCGGTGCCACCCCGGTTCGCCATTGCTTTGCAGCACAGGCCTTGATAAGTACGTCCAAAGGGCTTTCAATCCCTTGGATAATACCTTGCAGAAATAACGGTTGCTTCCGTTGCAGCCTACTAGGCAAAATGCTTTTCGGTGCAATGCTCCGAGGCCTGTTCAGCTATAGCTGCAACACCCTTTCCCACCCGGCAGGGCTCTCTGCTGATGCATATCAATAACTTACTATCCCTCATCAAAGCATTTGATTTTTGCATTTATTAGTATTATATTTTTTTAATTAAAAAATGTAAAGAAAAAAATCCGAAGCTATGATATGCTAAGCTTAACGATTTATCTGTGATGATTTTTGTGCTTCGCAGAGAACGAAAGGAGCTGTTTGGTTAATGACAATCGTTTCTAAGGTGGTTTTCGTCTAAAACTGAATATCGGGCAGAACAATATTTATAAGGTGTAATATACACCCTTTTATTGTTGTGCCGCTCTGAGTAACCTTTCGTGAATACTGTTAACTACTACGGGCATACGAACAGGTATGCCCGTGTTTATTTCAACACTGGCATCACCTGCTAAGAACCGCAGTTTGCAGCTTAAAGAAGGCTGCTTGCTGCGGTTCTTTTCTGCCTATCGTTAATGTATCAATTTGCTAATTCTTAAGGAGGAGCTATGAATTTAACAGATTACGGATTTAACCCAACAATACTTTCGTCAATCGATATCGCACAGGATAATTCTATACCTGCAAGAGTTACTGCTGTTCACAAGGAGCGTTATGCTCTAATCTGTGAACATGGTGAGTGCTATGGAAGATTGAAGTCAAGCACCTACTATAATGGTGGTATTGAGGAGTTTCCAACAACAGGTGATTTTGTGCTGATAAACTATAATTTCAGCGGAGATAGTCAGATTCTCAAAACACTTCCCCGCAGGTCCAAATTCGGACGCAGTGATTTTTCAGGACATGCTTCCGGATATGTCAAGACTGTTTTGGAGCAGGTGGTTGCAGCGAATTTTGATTTCGTTTTTATCGTATCGTCATTAAATTGGGATTTCAATGTCAATCGTATCATGCGTTATCTGACACAGGCACGGCAAAGCGGCAGTCAGCCTGTAATAATATTGACAAAAGCTGATTTGTGCCCTGATTTTGACGCAAAGATTGCAGATGTTCGGAAGATCGCTGTAAATGTACCGGTACATGCAGTTTCCAGTCACACAGGTTTTGGATTTAACTCATTAAGTGAATATTTACAGCCCGGCAAGACTTTAGTTTTCCTTGGGATGTCCGGTGTGGGCAAATCTTCGCTGCTCAACGCTCTGATGAATCGGCAGGTAATGGCTGTAAAAGCTATAAGGGAGGACGACAGCCGCGGACGCCACACTACGACACACCGTCAGCTCTTAATGCTCCCATCCGGTGCAATGGTCATAGATACGCCGGGGATGCGTGAGCTTGGACTGTTTGACGCGGACGAAGGAATAAGCGCAGTATTTAACGATGTGGAGGAATTATTCACACAATGCCGTTTTACTGACTGTCGCCACAAAACCGAACCCGGCTGTGCTGTTCTTGCCGCACTCAGTGATGGCTCCCTGCCCCGGGAGCGATGGGAGCAATACCTCGATCAGAAGCAGGAAAACAAATTTGTAGAAGACAGAGCGGGTTATTTTAGTGAAATGCGAGTATTTGGCAAGTCGATGTCGAAGCTGAGCAGGCAAATGAAGAAAAACGGAGGTTATAAGAAATGAATAAAATAGAACTTGAAACACTGATAAACGTTTTGAACAAAATATTTCAAACAAGTATAGTCAGCGCCGATTACCAGACGAAGCAGCTGCATGGCGGGACATTAGGCGACGTGCAGCTTATCACAGGCATTGCCATAACCGTTGACAACAAAGAAATACCATATAAGGTCGTTTTGAAGATACAGCAAAAATGGGAGCGCCCAGGTGACCCGAATTCATGGCGAAGAGAATATGACCTTTACGCATCAGATATGGGCAAGTCATTCACCGATCTGTTACGTTGGCCTGAGTGTTATCACATGGAAATGAACGATAATGAAACACAAATCTGGATGGAGTACATCGATGGAGTATCAGGCAGCAATCTCACTATCGAAATGCTTGAACAAGCCGCGTTGGAACTGGGACATTTTCAAGGCAGGCTTTCCAGCCAGTCCGAGGCTTTTAAAAAAATCATATGCCTCGGAGATGTTGATTTCCTGGAAAGAGAGTTCAGCCAGTGGCATACTCAGACATTTACATATGATTTTCTTGTATCCGAACAATGCCGTATACCGATGTTCTTGAAGCAAATGCTAAGAGACGACAAAATACAATTAGTCGACGGTAAATCCTTTGAATACAGCTACCTTCGTTCAACCGGCTGCGATATTCCTGAACATCTGAAGCAGCTGCTCATTGATATTGACGACCGTAAAGATGAAATATTCGCTAAGCTGAAAGCTCTCCCCGTAGTGCTGTCCCATCGGGATTTCTGGATCGAAAACATATTCTTTTCAAATGGACATATAAGGCTTATAGATTGGGATACCACGGGCTGGGGTTTCCTTGGTGAGGACATTGCGAGCCTGATTGTGGATGAAATGGATGCTGAAAAATTTGAGGAGAATTATCACAGGCTTGTTCCTGCCTACTTGAAAGGTCTTTCGGAATACATGGATGTTCCTGCGGTTAATGAAACGTGTATTTTGGAAATGATCCTTATCAAGTTCGGCTACCGCATGATGCAAGAGTATATGTTTACGGAATCAAGCGATGAAGGGGTTTGGGGCATAAACGCACTTCAAAAGCTCTATGTGATGATAAATAAGTGATAGCTGCCATGTTGAGCAAAGATACGATAAAACCCGCCAAAATTCCGGCGGGTTATCGTATCTATATGTCACAAGAGTATGAGCAGCGTTAAGGATAATTTTCTTATGCATATATCCCTTTATCAATGCACATCTGTGCTCGTTCCTTGGTGCGGCTATCTGCCTTCAAAGCATTTTCCATGAATTCGGGGTGCTCTTTGATAAAGCTTCTCATGGATTCCCTCGGATCGGCGGTGTAGTCAAGCAGCATATCATATTGACCTTTTGTGATATGCCCAAGCTCAAGAGCCTTATCAAAAAATTCTTTATTGATCGAAACCATCGCAAATGAGCATACATCATTTTTCTCAAGCAACTCAGCTCCGCCCTGCAGTCTGTCTACAACGACAATGCTCTCTGTCATCTGTCCGCAGATGTTCTTTATCGCAGGTATCCAGGCCCTTTCATAGCTCGAGGCTTCCGTAATAAGATCTGCAACATGCAGAACCCTGGCGCCGCATATGGATTCTGCAACCCTGGTCTCCCCATTTTCCGTTATAGCTGCAGACAGGTCCTTGTATATTGTAATATGGGGCTTTTCAAGGCCCTTTGCCACAAGCAGCGAGAAGAACCAATCCCTTCTTTCTCCTCCTGACACATAATCGATATTTTCAACATCTATATTGCTCTTGATAAAGTCCAGCATACTATCTATAAGACCCTTGTAAATCCTATCCGAGGCATAATTTGCTTCCACTGACGACAGAAGTCTTTCTGGACATGTCAGTTTTTTAGCTTTCTCGGCGTCGATCTTCTCAAGCAGCTCTAGTGCTTTGCTTTCGCTGCCATAAAGGAAATGCGTATTTATGTAATACGGACCTATTGTTCCCGAGGTGTACCAAAATGGCTTGCCTTCAGGGCAAACTCTGACTGCATTGGTCTCAAACAGCCAGTTGATCAG